>NZ_JAGFNO010000028.1:0-151401 GCF_017592595.1 Streptomyces sp. NEAU-YJ-81
TCGCTGTTCGAGGAGCATGGTTTCCGGGATATCAAGATCTCGGTGAAGCACAACGATCCGGTGGTGATGGTCAATGCCTACCGTCAGCTCGCGGCGCAGTGTGACTATCCGTTGCATCTGGGGGTGACGGAGGCGGGTCCGGCGTTCCAGGGGACGATCAAGTCGGCGGTGGCGTTCGGTGCGCTGCTGAGTGAGGGGATCGGGGACACGATCCGGGTCTCGCTGTCGGCGCCTCCGGCGGAGGAGGTCAAGGTCGGGATTCAGATTCTGGAGTCGTTGAATCTGCGGCAGCGGCGGTTGGAGATTGTTTCGTGTCCGTCGTGTGGGCGGGCGCAGGTGGATGTGTACAAGCTGGCGGATGAGGTGACGGCCGGTCTGGAGGGCATGGAGGTTCCGCTGCGCGTGGCGGTCATGGGGTGTGTGGTGAACGGCCCCGGTGAGGCGCGTGAGGCGGATCTGGGTGTCGCTTCGGGCAATGGCAAGGGGCAGATCTTCGTCAAGGGCGAGGTCATCAAGACGGTGCCGGAGTCGAAGATCGTGGAGACCCTGATCGACGAGGCCATGAACATCGCGCGGCGCATGGAGGACGAGGGGGTCCCGTCGGGCACCCCGGACGTCACCGTGGGCTGATACACCGAGGAGGGGAACCGACATGCCGTTGCTGGAGAACATCCGGGGCCCGCACGACCTCAAGGCGCTGACCGGTGAGGAACTGGACGTGCTCGCCCAGGAGATCAGGGAGTTCCTGATCGAAGCGGTGGCCAGGACCGGAGGCCATCTGGGACCGAATCTCGGCGTGGTCGAGCTGTCCATAGCCCTGCACCGCGTCTTCGACTCGCCCGCCGATCGCATCCTGTGGGACACCGGCCACCAGTCCTACGTCCACAAACTGCTCACCGGCCGCCAGGACTTCTCCAAGCTCCGCCACAAGGGCGGACTGTCCGGCTATCCGTCACGGGCCGAATCCGAGCACGACATCATCGAGAACAGCCACGCCTCCACCGTGCTGGGCTGGGCCGACGGCCTCGCCAAGGCCAATGAGGTGCGCGGCGCCACCGACCACGTCGTCGCCGTCATCGGGGACGGGGCGCTGACCGGCGGGATGGCCTGGGAGGCGCTCAACAACATCGCCGCCGCCCGGGACCGCCCGCTGGTCATCGTCGTCAACGACAACGAGCGCTCCTACGCGCCGACCATCGGCGGGCTCGCCAACCACCTCGCCACCCTCCGCACCACCGACGGCTATGAGCGCTTCCTGGCCTGGGGCAAGGAGGTGCTGCAGCGCACCCCCGTGGTCGGCCAGCCGCTGTACGGCTCGCTGCACGGCGCCAAGAAGGGGTTCAAGGACGCCTTCGCGCCGCAGGGCATGTTCGAGGACCTCGGGCTGAAGTACGTCGGCCCCATCGACGGCCATGACACCGAGGCGGTCGAGTCGGCCCTGCGCCGCGCCAAGCGGTTCCACGGCCCGGTCCTCGTCCACTGCCTCACCGAGAAGGGCCGGGGCTACCGGCCCGCGCTGGAGGACGAGGCGGATCGTTTCCACACCGTCGCCGCGATGGACCCGCTCACCTGCGCGCCCCTCATCCCCTCCGGCGGCCGCTCATGGACCTCGGTGTTCGGGGAGGAGATGGTGCGGATCGGCGCCGAGCGGCCCGATGTGGTCGCCCTCACCGCCGCGATGCTGCATCCCGTGGGCCTCGCCGGCTTCGCCGAGGCGTATCCCGAGCGGGTGTGGGACGTCGGCATCGCCGAGCAGCACGGGGCGGTCTCGGCGGCCGGGCTCGCCACCGGCGGACTCCACCCGGTCTTCGCCGTCTACGCCACCTTCCTCAACCGCGCCTTCGACCAACTGCTGATGGATATCGCCCTGCACCACTGCGGGGTGACCTTCGTCCTGGACCGGGCCGGTGTCACCGGCACCGACGGGCCGAGCCACAACGGCATGTGGGACATGTCCGTCCTCCAGGTGGTGCCGGGGCTGCGGATCGCCGCTCCGCGCGACGCCGACCAGCTGCGCGCCCAACTGCGCGAGGCGGTCGACGTGGACGACGCGCCGACCGTCATCCGCTTCCCCAAGGAGTCGGTGGGGCAGCCCATCGCGGCGATCGACCGCGTCGGCGGCATGGACGTCCTGCGCCGCGACGAGGACGTCCTCCTCGTCGCGGCCGGGGTCATGGCCACCGTCGCGCTGCGCGCCGCCGAGCTGCTGGCCGAGCGCGGCATCGGCTGCACGGTCGTGGATCCGCGCTGGGTCAAGCCCGTCGACCCCGAGCTGCCCGGACTCGCGGCGCGCCACCGGCTGGTGGCCGTCGTCGAGGACAATGTGCGCACCGGCGGCGTGGGCGCGGCGGTCGCCCAGACGCTGCGGGACGCCGAAGTCGACCTGCCGGTGCGGACGTTCGGCATCCCCGAGGAGTTCCTGGCCCATGCCAAGCGCGGTGAGGTGCTCGCCGACATCGGGCTCACCCCGGCCGAGATCGCGGGCCGGATCGGGGCGGCCCTGACCCGTATCGCGGTCCGCCCGGAGCGCGCGAGCACCGCCGCCGAGGCCCGTACCTCCGCCCGGGCCCGTACCGTCGCCGCCAAGGAGAGCCAGGCATGACAGCAGCCGAGCAGCAGCGGCGTTCGGGCTTCGACCTCGGGAAGCTGCTGGCCGAGCGCGCCTCGGAGCGGTACGACCTGCACACCCGGCATCTCAACCACCAGCTGCCCCGGATGCTGCAGACCATCGGATTCGACAAGGTCTACGAACGGGGCGAGGGCGCGTACTTCTGGGACGACGAGGGTCAGGACTACCTCGATATGCTCGCCGGCTTCGGGGTGATGGGCCTGGGCCGCCACCACCCCGTCGTCCGCAAGGCGCTGCACGACGTCCTCGACGCCGACCTGGCCGATCTGACCCGTTTCGACTGCCAGCCGCTGCCCGGTCTGCTGGCCGAGCGGCTGCTGGCCCACGCCCCGCATCTGGACCGGGCCTTCTTCGGCAACAGCGGCACCGAGGCCGTGGAGACGGCCCTGAAGTTCGCCCGCTACGCCACCCGTAAGCCACGCATCCTCTACTGCGCCCACGCCTTCCACGGGCTCACCACCGGCTCGCTGTCGGTCAACGGCGAGGACGGCTTCCGCAAGGGGTTCGCCCCGCTGCTGCCCGACACCGCCATCGAGATGGGCGATCTCGACGCGCTGGAGCGGGAGCTGGCGCGCGGGGACGTGGCGGCGTTCGTCGTGGAGCCCATCCAGGGCAAGGGGGTGCACGAGACCCCGCCGGGCTTTCTGCGCGCCGCGCAGGAGCTGCTCCACCGCCACAAGGCGCTGCTCATCGCGGACGAGGTGCAGACCGGACTCGGCCGCACCGGGGACTTCTTCGCCTACAGCCACGAGGACGGCGTCGAACCGGATCTGGTGTGCGTGGCCAAGGCCCTCTCCGGCGGCTATGTGCCGGTCGGCGCGACCCTCGGCAAGGACTGGATCTTCAGGAAGGTCTACTCCTCGATGGACCGAGTGCTGGTCCACTCGGCCAGCTTCGGCGCCAACGCCCAGGCCATGGCGGCCGGGCTCGCCGTCCTCGCCGTCATGGAGGACGAGCAGATCGTGGCCAACGCCCGCCGCACCGGCGACCTGCTGCGCGAACGCCTCGCCGCGCTCGTGGACCGCTACGAGCTGCTGCACGACGTCCGCGGCCGGGGGCTGATGATCGGCATCGAGTTCGGCAGGCCCAGCTCACTGGGGCTGCGCGGCCGGTGGGCGATGCTGCAGACGGCGCGCAAGGGGCTGTTCGCGCAGATGGTCGTCGTCCCGCTGCTGCGGCGCCATCGCATCCTCACCCAGGTGTCCGGGGACCATCTGGAGGTCATTAAGCTGATCCCGCCGCTGATCATCGGCGAGCGGGAAGTGGACCGATTCGTCGAGGCGTTCACCGCGGTCATGGACGACGCACACCAGGGCGGCGGCCTGATGTGGGAGTTCGGCCGGACTCTCGTCAAGCAGGCGGTGGCCAACCGCTGACCGATGGGGGACCCGGCATGATCGACGCGACCGCCGTACAGGCCGTCAACACGATGACGGCGAGGTGGGCGCGGGCCGCCGTGGCGGACGAGGGCACGGTCTTCGCCGCCACCGGGGTCTGGCCGCTGCTCGCCCTGCTCGCGGGCGGCGCCGGCGGCCCGGCCCGCCAGGAGCTGGAGGACGCGCTGGGCGTCGGCGCCGACCGGGCCACGGCGCTCGGCGGCGAGCTGCTCGGGGCGCTGGACGGCATGGCTGGTGTCGACGCCGCCACCGGCCTGTGGACCCGTCAGGACCTGCCGATCCGGTCCGAGTGGGAGGCCGCGCTGCCGCCGGGCGTACGGGGTGCGCTGACCGGGGACACCGAGCACGACCGCAAAGAACTGGACGCCTGGGCGTCCCGGTGCACCCAGGGCGCGATCACCGAGATGCCGGTGCCGCTCAGCACCGCCACCCAGCTTGTGCTGGCCGGAGCGCTCACGGTGCGGACGGCCTGGCTGCAGCCGTTCCAGCCGGGTTGGCTGATGCCCAAGAACGGACCGTGGCAGGGCCGGTCGCTGGCCGGGCTCACCCGGTCCGCGGACGACCTCGACGGGGTGCTGCGAGTCGTCCCCGACACCCCCGCCGGTCCGCTCACCCTCTCCGGGATCGCGGGCGGCAACGGGCTGGATGTGCATCTGGTCCTCGGTGCCGAGGACGCACCGGGCGGCGAGGTGCTGGAGGCCGGAATCGGCGCGGTGGCCGGGCGGTACGCGGGATGGCCCGGCTCGGCGCTGCCGCCGGGCGCGGCCGGGCCCGGAGTCCAGGTCATGGAGGTCGAGAGCTGGGACCCCACTCCCCGGGTGATGCTGACCACCCCGCAGTTCACCGTAAAGGCCCGGCACGATCTGCTGCGCCGGGCCGAGCTGTTCGGACTGCGTACCGCCCAGGACACCGCGCGCGGCCACTTTCCGGGGATCAGCCCGGCCGCGCTGGCGCTGTCCTCCGGAGAGCAGTCCATGACCGCCTCGTTCAGCGCCGAGGGCTTCTGGGCGGCGGCGGTGACCGCGTTCTCCATGGCTCCCGGTTCGGCGCCGCCGCGGCGGAAGGTGAAGCTGATCAGCGTGCGGTACGACCGGCCGTTCGGCTTCCTGGCCGTGCACCGCGCCACCGGTCTGGTGCTGACGGCGGGCTGGGTCACCGAACCCGAGGCCGGGGCCGACACCATGTGGTGAGCAGTGAGCAGTGAGCCGTGAGCCGTGAGCCGTGAGCCGTGAGCCCCGGGGCGGGCGCGGGCCGGCGCTGTCGGCCCCGGGGCGGTGCCGTCAGCCGGTGAGCAGCCGCTCGCGGAGCCGCTCGCGCCGCTCTGGGGTGAGGCCGAGCCCCTCGGCGAGATAGCGGTCGGTGCCGCCCCAGGTCTCCTTGATGGTCGCGAAGGCCGCCGCCAGATATTCGGCGCGCGCGTCGAACAGCGGCAGCAGCAGCGCCATGACCTCGGGGGACATCGGGTCGGAGCTGTCCCCCGGATTGCCCTTGCGCCAGATCTTGTAGCGCCGGTGGGCGGCGGCCGACGCGAGGTAGTCGGCCTCGATGGCCTCCTGGTCGACGCCGAGGGCCAGCAGGGTCACCGCGATGGACAGTCCCGCCCGGTCCTTGCCGGCCGAACAGTGCATCAGCACCGGTGAGCTGTCCTCCGCCAGATCGCTGAGGATCCGCCCGTGCTCGACGATCCGGGTGGTGATGATCCCGCGATAGGAGCCGATCATGCGCTTCTCGGCCCGGCCCTCGGCGAGCAGCTTGCGCAGGGTGTCCAGATCGCCCTCGCGCACCATCGTCCAGAACCCGGCGCCGTCGGCCGGGTCGGACAGCGGCAGATTGACGTTCCGGACCCCGCTGAGCGTGACGTCCGGGCCCTCCAGCTTGATGTCGGCGGCATTGCGGAAGTCGAAGACGGTGTGCAGGCCGAGCGCGTCGAGGAAGGCCGTGTCCGCCTCGGTGGCATGGGCGAGATGGCCGCTGCGGAACAGTACGCCGGGCCGCACACGGCGGCCGTCGGCAGCCGGCAGTCCGCCGAGATCACGGAAGTTGCGTACCCCCACCAGCTGAGTTTCGGCCTGGGGGACCTGCGGCGACTGCGACTGCTGCGTCACGGGCTCTCCTTCACCATCGGCCGCCGACGCGGCTCGTCGACGAGGCGGGCTGAGCCGACCATACGACATGGGTGCAGCGGGCAATCGGTCTCCTGCCGGTGTGAGGGCATTGCCGCACCGGTCCGCCCTCCCCGATCATGTTGACACCTGTGGAGAATTGGGGGAGCGCGATGATCGAAACCGGTGGAAGCGGTCGGCTCTGGGTGCTCTCGGGGCGGCACAGCAGCTATGCCCTGTACGTCACTGACCGTGATGACCTGCTTCATCTCCACTGGGGGCCGAGGATCGCGGTCGAGGACGCCGAGGCCCTCGCCGCCGAGCCCGGGCCGCCGGAGCGGCCGTTCGAATCATCGCTGGACGGGCGCGAGGAGTACCCCGTGGAGGGCGGCCCGCGCTTCGCCCGGCCCGCCCTGTCCGTACACGCCGGGGGCGTACGCGGCACCGAGTGGCGCTTCAGCGGCGGCACCGTCCTCGACCCCGGCACCGGCCAGGAGCTGCGGCTGCGCTGCCACGATCCGCTGCACCACCTCGACATCACCCTCCACTACCGGATGCGGGACGACGGCGATGTCATCGAGCGCTGGACCACCCTCACCCACACCGGCAACACCGGCCAGGAGCCCGTGGAGCTGCTGCGCGCCGACTCCGCCGCCTGGTCGCTCCCGGCCCGCGACCGCTGGCGGCTGTCCCATCTGCACGGCCGCTGGGCCGCCGAGAGCCGGCTGGCCCGCACCGAGCTCACCCCCGGTGAGAAGGTGATCGGCAGCCGCCGGGGCCACACCAGCCACCATCACCTGCCCTGGATCGCCCTGGACGGCGGGGAGGCCACCGAGGAGAGCGGCGAGGTGCACAGCTGCGCGCTCGCCTGGTCCGGGGCCTGGCGGATCGCCGTCCAGCGGCTGGCCGACGGCGCCGTCCAGGCGGTCGGCGGGGTCGGCCACGACGACGCGGGCCAGCTACTCCTCGCGCCCGGCGAGTCGTTCACCACCCCCGTCTTCGCGGGGCTGTGGACCGACGGCGGCTTCGGGGCCGCGAGCCGCGCCTGGCACGCCTGGCAGCTCGCGCGGGTGGTCCCCGGCGCCGACCGGTCCCGGCCGGTGCTCTACAACTCCTGGGAGGCCACCGAGTTCGAGGTGAGCGAGGAACAGCAGCGCTCGCTCGCGCGGTTGGCCGCCACCATGGGCGTCGAGCTGTTCGTCGTCGACGACGGGTGGTTCGGGGCGCGCACCAGCGACCGGGCCGGGCTCGGCGACTGGACGGTCAACCCGGACCGCTTTCCGCACGGGCTGAAGCCGCTGGCCGACGAGGTGCACGCCCTGGGGATGCAGTTCGGCATCTGGGCCGAGCCGGAGATGGTCAACCCCGACAGCGACCTCTACCGCGCCCACCCCGACTGGGTGCAGCACCACCCCGGCCGGGCCCGCGCCGAATTCCGCAACCAGCTCGTGCTCAACCTCGCGCGCCCCGAGGTGCGCGAGTATCTCTGGGAGCGGCTGGACACCCTGCTGAGCGGCGCGCCCATCGACTATGTGAAATGGGACTTCAACCGCTCCTTCTCGGACGCCGGCTGGCCCGGCGACGCCTACCCGCGGCGGCTGTGGATCGACCACGTACGCGGGTTGTACGAGCTGCTGGACCGGCTGCGCGCCGCACACCCCGGGGTCGCCTTCGAGTCCTGCTCGGGCGGCGGCGGCCGGATCGACCTGGGCGTCCTGGGCCGCACCGACCAGGTGTGGACCTCGGACAACACCGACCCGCTGGACCGGCTGGCCATCCAGCACGGCTTCAGCCAGCTCCACCCGGCCCGGGTGATGGCCGCCTGGGTCACCGACAGCCCCAACGCCATGGGCAACGCACGCGTCAGCTCGCTGCGCTTCCGCTTCGTCAGCGCGATGGCCGGGGTGCTGGGCGTCGGCGGCGATCTGACCCGCTGGAGCGAGGCGGAACTCGCCGAGGCCCGCGACTGGGTGGCGCTCTACAAGCGGGTGCGCCCGGTCGTCCAGCACGGTGAGCTGTACCGGCTGCGGCCGCCGGAGGGCGACGGGCTCAGCGCGGTGCAGTACGTCCGGGGCGAGGAGACCGTGGTGCTGGCCTGGATCCAGGCGCAGCACTACGGCGACGCACAGCCCCCGCTGCGGCTGCGCGGGCTCGACCCGGCGGCCACCTACCGGGATCTGGAGACCGGGGCGGTGCACCGGGGAGCGGTGCTCGCGCACCGGGGCCTGCGCACCGGGCTGGGCGGCGACCTGGACGCCGCCGTATTCCACCTTCGCCGAAACTGACCAGGTGGGATAGATCACCCCACGTCAAGCCCTGGTTACGGTGGCGTAAGTCACGCCGTCGGGTGAAAGATGTCCCGACGTGGCAGACGATAAGGAGAGATTCAGCAACGGTTCCATCGGGTCGTACGCAGCCGTCGGCGACAGCTTCACCGAGGGCGTCGGCGATCCCGGTCCTGATGGAGTGTTCGTCGGCTGGGCCGACCGGCTCGCGGTCCTGCTGTCCGACCAACGACCTCACGACGATTTCCGCTACGCCAATTTGGCCGTACGCGGTCGACTCCTTGACCAGATTGTCGCGGAGCAGGTGGCGCGCGCCATCGAGCTCGGCCCCGATCTGGTCACCTTCTGTGCGGGGGGCAATGACATCCTGCGCCCCGGCAGCGACCCCGACGATGTCGCCGAGCGCTACGAGGCGGCCGTCGCCGACCTCAAGGTGCGGGTGGGCACGGTGCTGCTGTGCACGGGCTTCGACACCAGAGGGGTGCCGGTGCTGCGTCATCTGCGGGGCAAGATCGCCACGTATACGGCGCATGTGCGGGCGATCGCCGACCGCTACGACTGCCCGGTGCTCGACCTGTGGTCGCTGCGCTCGGTGCAGGACCGCCGGGCCTGGGACGCCGACCGGCTGCACCTGTCGCCGGACGGGCACACCCGGGTCGCGCTGAGGGCCGGTCAGGTGCTCGGGCTCGACGTCCCCGCCGACCCCGATCAGCCCTGGCCCCCGGAGGGGCAGCGCACCGCCGCCGAGGTGCGCCGGGACAACATCCACTGGGCGCGCGAATATCTGGTGCCCTGGATCGGCCGACGACTGCGCGGTGAGTCGTCGGGTGACCATGTGGAGCCCAAGCGGCCCGATCTGCTGCCGCTGCGGCCCTGAACGTTCCGTGACCGGAAGCGGTCCCGGAGGAATAGGGGCAGACCCCCGTTGGCGCCCCGAGGCTGACCGCCTCGTGCGCTGTCGCTGCCCCTATTCCCTCGGCACCGCTCGTTCCGAGCTCCTGTGCTCGCGCCGTTTTGGCCGCCGAACGTCGCGTCGCGCCTGCTCGTACGTAGGTCGTGGGTGCGTCGTGCCTGGATCGTGCGTCGTGGGTGAGTCGTACTCGTCCGTGCCCGTTCGTACGGTCGTGGCGCCGCGGAGCCGCTACGTCGCCAGATAGGCCCAGACGGCGCGGCCCGCGCCCCCTTGGTTCGGCCTGACCCCCCAGGCCTCCGAGAGTGCCTCCACCAGCATCAGCCCGCGGCCGCCCTCCTGGTCCGCGGTCACCGACCTGGCCTCCGGCACCGTACGGGCGCATCCCTGGTCGGCCACCTCGAGCCGCAGCCGGGTCCCTATGAGCTGCAGTGAGCAGCGAACCTCCTCGCTGGAGGTGTGGCGCACCGCGTTGGTGAACAGCTCGGAGACGATCAACTCCGCGCTGTCCCGGGTGTCCTGGTCGATGCCCCATGAGCGCAGCCGCCGGACGACATGCCTTCTCGCCTCGGCGACGGACGTGCTCAGCGCCGGCAGACGAAACACGTCGTGGCGGGGCGGAGCGACCACGGTGCCGCCGCGCCCTAACCGGAGAGCCTCATAGGAAGGAGCCACGCCGACACTATGCTCTGTCACGCTCGCGTATGGCAAGGTTCAATCTGTAAATTACAGAATCGCAAGCGCAGGCTGTTCGGAATGCTGAGCCCATGCCAGACTGCTGTGTCGTGAAGGTACTTGGAGGGGAACGGTAGTGGCGGATGCGCGGGCGGGCGGAGCCCCGACCGTCCTGCGAGTCGTGCTCGGCAAGCGGCTCCAGGACCTTCGGGAGAAGGCCGGGCTGTCGTTCGAGCAGGCCGGGCGCGCCCTGGACGTCACGCATGCCACGATCCGCCGGATGGAGAAGGCCGAGGTCGGCCTGAAGCTCCCGTACGTCGAGAAACTGCTGCGGACGTACGGCGTCGCCGACCCCGAGGAGGTCGAGGGGTTCCTCTCCCTCGCGCGCGAGGCCAACAAGGCCGGTTGGTGGCACCGGTTCCGCGATGTCCTGCCGGAGTGGTTCAACACCTTCGTGAGCCTGGAGGTCGAGGCCAATCTGATCCGGGCCTACGAGCCGCATTACATTCCCGGGCTGCTGCAGTCCGAGGACTATGCCCGCGCGGTGCTCCGCGCGGGCATGCCGCATGCGCCCGAGTCGGAGATCGAGCGCAATGTCGCCCTCCGTATGGAACGTCAGGCCCTGCTCACCCGGGACAACCCGCCGATGCTGTGGGTGGTCATGGACGAAACGGTGGTGCGCCGCCCCATCGGCGGTTCCGAGACGATGCGGGCCCAGATCGCGCGGTTGATCGAGGAGGCGGAGGCCCCTCATATCCGGCTGCAGATCATGCCGTTCGATGCCGGCCCGCACCCGGCGATGTACGGCCCCTTCCATATCTTCCGGTTCCCGATCCCGGAGCTGCCGGATATCGCGTACACGGAGTCGCTGGTCAGCGGCTCCTACTTCGACCAGCGCGATGACGTATCGGCATTCCTGGAGGCCCTGGACCGGATGTGCGCGCAGGCCGCGCCTGCACAGACGACTCAGGCCATTCTGAGTCGCATTCGCAAGGAGATCTGAACGATGGATCGCATATGCGGGAGCCGCGTCTACAGCGGCATGCCGGCAAGGGACCTCGGCAGCGAGGGCTGGCACAAGCCTTGGAGTGGCGGCAACGGGGGAAGCTGCGTCGAGGCGATGAGGCTGAAGGACGGGCGGGTGGCGCTGCGCCAGTCGACCGATCCGGACGGACCGGCACTGATTTACACCCCGGTGGAGATGAAACGCTTCATCCAGGGGGCGAAGGCCGGGGAAGCGGACTTTCTGTTTCTGTGACGTCCGGTTCTGTGACGCTCGTCGTGACCAGGGGGATCGAGGGGGAAACAGTGTGACCGACCGACCACGAACCGACCGGCGGGGGCGGCGCCGGGACGCGTTCCAGCACTCCGCCCGCGAACACGTCATACAGGGGAAGCGACTCCAGGTGCACATAGCCGATATGGCAGTCGCAGACGGAAAGCGGACAGGGACGGGGCCGTAGCGCCGCGCGGTACGACCCGTCGTAGAGATTGCCCAGTTCCGCGGGGACGAAATGGCAGCGGCGCACCGTGCCGTCGCCGTCCACCGAGATCACCGAGGCGCCGGTCCGGCATGGCAGACCGGCGCTTCGGTGCGGATGGCGGCTGTAGCCGAAGAGCGGATCCAGCGCGGTCCACTCGGCCGCCTCGGCGTCCGTGTAGGTATGGCCCTCGGCCGCGTTCACCCACAGGTACACCTGGCCGGGGAGATCGGCGCGCAGTTGGCGGGCCCGGTCCAGATGGTCGGGCAGCCCCACGATGCCGACGCTGTGGCGCACCCCGCTCGCGGCCAGCTCCCCGCACTTGGCGAGAAACCGGTCGTACGGGGTCTGGCCCGGGTGGTAGGTGCACCACAGGGCGAGGGTGGCGGGGTCGGCCTCGGCCGTCCAGCCGGTCCGGCAGCTCAGATTGGTCTGGATGGCGACCCGCTCGACATGAGGCAGATGGCTGAGCTCGATGAGCGCGCGGCGGTACCAGGAGCGCACCAGCCCCTCGCCCCACGGGGTGAACAGCACCGACAGCCGGTCGCCGGTCTGCTCCGCCGCCCAGGCCGTGAACCGCTCCAGCGCGGCGCGGTCGGCGCGCAGCCGCTCCGGGCTGTCCCGGCGCTTGGCGAACGGGCAGTACGGACAGTCGTAGTCGCACGAGGCCAGCGGACCCCGGTACAGAATGGTCAGCTCCACGCCTGAGCCCCTCACTTCAGGTCGTACGCGGCCATGGCGGCGCGCACGGCGGGCGAGAACAGCTCGGGGCCGAGCGCGTCGGAGTGCGCCAGCCCCTCGGGGGACAGCCGCAGCCGTCCGGGAGCCGCGTCCGGATCCAGCCAGCCCCGCGCCGCGAACCGGGCCAGCTCCACGGGGAAGTCCTCGGCCGGATCGGTGCCGAACCGGGCCCGGTAGCCCGCCGGATCCATCCCCTCGGCCTGGAGGACGGACTGCAGCAGATGGCGCCGGCGGGCCTCGTCGCCGGTCATCCTCCGGCCGTGCTCGGCGCGGGCGAAGTCGGCCGCGGGCCGAGAGACAAAGTCGTCGATGATGCCGCGGATCTCCCGCATGTCGACCGCGTAGTCGAACGAGTAGTGCAGGGCCGAGGTATAGGAGCGGGCGCCGCAGCCCAGGCCCACCATGCCGTCCGTCTGGCAGGCGTAGTCCTCGCCGCTGGTCGCGGGCGCGCCCTGGGCGCGGAACATCCGCATCGAGACCTGCTCATAGCCGTGGGCGAGCAGCTGGTCGCGGCCCGAGCGGTACAGCCGCAGCCGCCGCTCGTCCCACTCCGCCTCCGCCGCCCACTCCGCCTCCGGCTCTCTGGCCTCCTTACGGCCGAGCCCGGTCAGCGGGCGGACATAGAGCGGATAGAGATACAGCTCCTCCGGGCGCCAGGCCAGGGCGGCGTCCAGGGACCGGCGCCAACTGTCCTCGGTCTGACCGTCGATGCCATAGATCAGATCGATGTTGAGCACCGGTATCCCCGCGTCCCGGATCCGGCCCAGCGCCGCCTCCACATCGGCCCGGCGCTGAGGCCGCACCGCCGAGCGCGCCTCCGCGTCGACGAAGCTCTGCACCCCCAGGCTCAGCCGGGTGGTGCCGCGCCCGGCCAGCACCGCGAGCCGGTCGGCCGTGGCGGTGGCCGGGGACGCCTCGACCGAGAGCGGCACGGCGGCCAGATCCGCGCCCATCCCCTTCTCGGCGATATCGCAGAGCAGCTCCAGCTCGGCCGCCTCCAGGAACGTGGGGGTGCCGCCGCCGAACGCCGCGGCGGCGAACCGGGCGTCCTCGCCGAGTGCCTCGCGCACCGCCCCCGCCTGCCGCTCCAGCGCGTCCAGATAGGCGGTCACCAGCCCCTCGGGGGCGCCGATCCGGGTGAAGAGATTGCAGAAGCCGCAGCGCACCTCGCAGAAGGGGATGTGCAGATACAGCGACAGCGCGTCCTTCGGCTCGGCCGCCCACAGCTCACGCAGCGCGGGACGGTCCGCGAGCGGCCGGTAGGCGGTCTTGTGCGGATAGGCGTAGACGTACGACTGGTAGGGGCGGACGGTCGAACCGAGCGTGCTGATGTTCATCGGGCCTCGAGGAAGAAGTGGGTGTACGGCACGGTCCAGACGACCTCATGGCCGAGCCGGTGGCCCGTGTAGCCGTCGTCGCCGTACGCGGTGCCGTGGTCGGAGCAGACGATCGCGAAGGCGGGACCGCGGCCGCTCAGGGCGGCCAGGAGCCGCTCGACATGGCGGTCCACGTACTCCAGGGCGGCGGCGTGGGTGGCGCGGGTATCGCCCGCCTCGCGGGTGGCGCCGGGCAGATGGAACCAGTTGGGCTGGTGCAGCGCGGAGACGTTCACGAAGAGGAACAGCCGCCGGCCGGGGTCCAGGCCGGCGATCACCTTCTCGGCTCGGTCGATCTGCGCCTCGAAGGAGGTGGGGGAGGTGACCCCGAACTCCGGCTCCCAGTGGCTCTCCTCGAAGTAGCCGGGCAGCACCGAGCCCAGCGGCCCCCGCTTGTTGAAGAAGCCGACCCCGCCGACGCACACCGTGTGGTACCCGGCCGCCGCGAGCCCCGACACCAGATCGGGCGTCTCGAAGACGTAGGTGCCCGCCGCGGTGGTCTCGCTGCCCGCGAAGCGGGCCGCGAACAGCCGGCGGTGCGGTCCGGGGGTGGCCGGGGTCGGCAGGAAACCCGCGAACATCGCCTGGTGGGAGGCGTAGGTGAAGCTGCCGGGGGCGTGCCGCTCGGCCCAGGCGCCGCCGGGCATCCGGGTGCTGAGGTTCGGCGTCCGTCCTGCGGCCGCCAGTTCGGCCGCCACGTCGTAGCGCAAGGTGTCGAGGGTGATCAGCAGCAGGTCATGGCTGCCCACGACCTCGTTCATATCGGGCTCGGACAGCGGCATGGCGGGCTCAGAGAGCGGCATCGCGGTGGGCGTCCTTCCGCATCCGCAGCACGGCGGCGACCTGGGCCGCATAGGTGTCCAGACCCTCCGCGCCGCTGCCGGGCAGACCGGTCAGCCGGGGCAGCAGATCGCCGAAGGCGTTGACCTCGCCGACGGCGAACCGCCGCCACCCCGGGCCGGGCAGCAGATCCACCCCGACGCACAGCGTGCGCGGGAAGCACTCGGCCGCCCGCTCCGCGGTGCCCAGCACCTCGCTCCAGGCCACCCCGCTCGCCTCCGCCGCCGCGCGGGCGGCGGCCAGATCGCCGCGCACCCCGCCGAGGTGGAGATTGGTCATGGGGGAGCGGCTGGTGCGCACCACGGCATGGGTGGCCCTGCCCGCCACCACCACGATCCGCAGATCGGCGACGCGCTTGTCCTGGGACGCCTTGGGCAGCCAGCGCTCGATGTGCAGCCCGTCCGGCGCCAGCGTGTCGATGATCGCGGCGACCTCCGCCTCGGAGTCGTACCGCCGCACCCGCAGCGAGTTGAACAGCCGGCCGTCCTCCGTGCGCTCCACGGAGGTCGTGGCCCGCACCCGGCCGGGGCCCGCCGTCTCCACGGCGAGCACCCCGGACGCGGACGAGCCGTGGGCCGGCTTGACGAAGGCGCGCCGCAGCCCCGAGGTGCCGAGCGCCGCGCGCACATCGTCCCAGCCGCGCACGGGCGGCGCCTGCGGCCCGGAGGTCGGCGAGGGCGGGACCGGGACGCCCGCGCCGTCCAGCACCCCGTGGCACAACCGCTTGTCGAACAGGACGGCCAGCTCTCCGGGGTCGTTCAGCAGGGTGGCACCGGCCGTGCGCGCCGCCGTCGCGACGCCCCGGACGGCCTCGGTGAACCGCGCGTACCAGCGGCCGGTGCCCTCGACCCGAGTGGGGTCGGAGGCGCCGCGCAGCAGCCACTCCACCTCCTCGTCCTCGCCCGGCGAGTCGATCCGCACGGTTTCGGCGGGCTCGAACGTGGCGCCGACGGTGAGCACATCGTGCCAGGCCAGCACCCGGGGCGCGGGCAGTCCGGCGGCCACGGCGGCGTCGGAGAACATCTCCACGCGGCGGCCGCCCGGATTGCCGACCACGGCGAAGCGCGTCTCATTCATGGATGGGAGCCTCCCGGTCGTGTTCTCGATGGGGCAGGGGCATCACTCGGCGACGGCGGTGTAGCGGAACACCTCGTCGTCGTACTCGTCCTCGTCGCCCTTCTCGGCCATCACGACCTTCACCCCGGACGGCTCCAGGGCCGCGCGCAGCCGCTCCTCCATGGCCGCGGAGAAGTAGTTGTGGTCCAGATCGAGCCACTTCAGGTGGGTGAGCGGCTGGCCGTCGAGCAGCGCGGCCGCGCCCTCGTCGGTGAGCACGCCCATGGACAGGTCGAGGAACGCGAGCTGGGCGACCACGGGGGCCGCCGCGATGGCTGCCGCGATCTCGTCCTGGAGCTCGCTGTTCTGCACCCCCAGGTGGCGCAGTGCGGGGAACCGGCCGCCGCTCAGGACCGGGGCCAGGTCGGCGACGGTGGCATCGCCCCCGTACTCCTCCACCCCGAGCCACATCTCCAGGCGCTCGAGCGCGGGCAGGTCGCTGGCGGCGACCCCGCGCACCACCGCGCCGGGCAGCCCGCCGGTCTCGAAGCGGAGCGTGCGCAGGTGGGCATGGGTGACGGCGGGGAAGGACAGCCCGCTCCCACCGCGGACGCCCAGCTCGCGCAGGGTGGGGTAGGCATGGAGGACCGGTGTCACATCGGACTGCTCGATCCAGGAGATCTCCGACTCCTCCGCGGTGATGTCGCCGATGAAGACCGCCTCCAGCGAGGCCAGCCGGTCCTTGGCCATGAGGAGCTGCTCGATGGCGTCGTCGGCGTCGCCTTCGTAGGTCTCGCCCCACTGGCCGATGATCAGCGCGCGCACCCGGGAGGGGTCCACCGCGGTCAGGAAGCGCTGGAAACGCCCGCCGAAATCCTCGTCCGACTCGTCGGCGTAGGGGTTATAGGAGATCCGCCAGGCGACGGCGCCCGGCTCGGGCAGCTCGGTGCCCTCGTCGGGCAGCGGGAAGTCGAAGGCCGGAAGGCCGTGCAGTTCGTCCAGGTGGTCGACCGACATGGGCGGGTATCTCCTGATGTGTTCGCATGGGTGTGCCTGGTTCCGAATGGCGTGCGAAGAGTTGTACCAAGCGCCACCGACAGCCGCTCCGGCGGGCGTTGGCGGACGCCGTCCGGCAACGCCGTTGCCGGGCCGGGGTGCCGGGCGGTCGCCGGATCGGGTTGCCGGACGGCGTTGTCGGTGGCTCCCCGTAGCGTCATGACCATCGACCGGCCCCGCGAGGCTCGGTGGGTCCAACACGGCTGCGATGAAAGGGAATTGGCATGTACCGACAGGGCGACGTCCTGATCGTTCCGGTGGCCGCGGAGGCGCTGCCGCAGGGCATCGACGCGCTGCCGCGGCAGCCGAGGGACGGGCGGGGCCGGCTGGTGCTGGCGCTCGGCGAGGTGACCGGGCACGCCCATGCGGTGGTCGGGCCGGGCGCGCTGGTGCGCGAGTCGGGCCCGTTCGGCGTTTCGTACCTCCATCTCCCCGACGGCGGGCGGGTGGTGCACGAGGAGCACGCGGCGATACCGCTGCCCAAGGGCTGGTACCGCGTGGTGCGCCAGCGGGAGTACGTGCCGGGCGCCGTGCGCGTCGTGGCGGACTGAGAGCGGGGGAGCGACCGATGACGACGGCAACGGCAACGGCGACAGCAATGGCAACTGCGACGGCGGTGGGGAACGGCATGAGTGGTGTGAACGTGCTCGCGGACGAGGACCGGACGGCACGCTGGCGCATGGTCGCCGCGGCCACCGGCCCGGCCGACCGCGAGGCGGCCGAGGCGGGCATCCACCGCGCCTATGAGCAGGCCGGGCTCACCGCGCCCGAGCGGATCGTCTGGACCGGTTCCCCGCTGGCCGCCACGGCGGCCGTGATGCTGCTGACCGGGCAGGGGGACCGGCTGCCCCAGGAGTTCGCCGAGCGGGCGGCGGGCACGCTGCGAGCGGCCGGGGTCGAGCCGGTCGCGGGCGGCGCGGGCGCGTCGGTGCGGGAGGCCGTGCGCACCCATCCGTGGGCGCGCGCCCGGCAGCGGCTCCATGACGACCTGGGCCCGGCCGGCTGGGCCGGGCGGTGGGCGCTCGCGGCGGCGCCGCTGTGGGAGATCACCCGCGCCCTGACCGAGCGCGTCCGCACCGGGGTCGTCGAGGCCCTGGCGCCGGATCCGGACCGGGGGACGGCCGTCCGGCTCGCCCTGCTGGACGCGGTGCTGGGGCAGCATGACGCACCCTGGCTGGCCGCCGTCGCGGACGCGACGGAGCCCGACCCGCTGGCCGGTGTCGCCGCGGTCGCCCGCGCCGCCGGCTGGTGGTGGCCGTACGAGAAGGCTGTGATCGTCGCCGAGCGCCCGGTCGAGCTGCACCGCGACGAGGCGGGCCGTCTCGACCGCGGCGACGGTCCCGCGCTCGCCTTCCCCGACGGCTTCGCGCTGTACGCCTGGCGGGGCATGCCGGTGCCCGCGGCCTTCCTCCGGCAGCTCGGCGAGCTGACCCCGGACCGCATCCGCGAGGAGGAGAACGCGGAGCTGCGCCGGGTGATGCTGGAGCACTACGGCTACGACCGCTATCTCGAAGAGTCCGGGGCCGAGCCGGTGCACCGCGACGAGACCGGGGTGCTGTGGCGTATCGCGCTGGACGGGGACGAGCCGGTGGTGATGGTCGAGGTGGTCAACTCCACGCCGGAGCCCGACGGTACGCACCGCACCTACTGGCTGCGCGTACCGCCCCGGGTCCGGACCGCCCGCGAGGGCGTCGCCTGGACCTTCGGGGTGGACGCCGACACCTACCGCCCCGAGCGCGAGACCTGATCCCACGTCAGATTCCCGCGCTGTTCACGGACTTGTCCCGGCGGGCGCCCTTTTGCTCATTCCAGCACAAAGGTTTGGTCTATACCTTGACTGGTATAGACCAAGCCCGCTTGAGTGTCCCTCAGCATTGCAGGGCCCCCCACGCGAAGGAGATCGGCCTCATGTGGAGACGACGTGTTCTGGCGCCGCTCGCGGCGACCGCGGCGGTGTGTGCGAGTGTGCTTGTCATGCCCATGGCCTCGTCCGCCTCGGCGGCGGGGACGACCGCCCAGGCGGCCTGCGACTACCCGAACTGGGCCGCGGGCAGGGCGTATGTCGCCGGCGACATCGTCCGGTACACCGACGGCAAGTACTACCGCGCGGAGCACGACAACCCGGGCTATGACCCGGTGATCAGTACCTGGTACTGGGAGCCCTTCAACTGCGGCGGCGAGGGCCAGAACCCGAGCGGCTTCGTGGTGACCGAGGCGCAGTTCAACCAGATGTTCCCGAACCGGAACTCGTTCTACACCTACCAGGGCCTGACCGCCGCCCTGAGCGCCTACCCCGGCTTCGCCAACACCGGCAGCGACACCGTCAAGAAGCAGGAGGCGGCCGCCTTCCTGGCCAACGTCAACCACGAGACCGGCGGCCTGGTCCACATCGTGGAGCAGAACACCTCCAACTACCCGCACTACTGCGACTCGAGCCAGCCCTACGGCTGCCCCGCGGGCCAGGCGGCCTACTACGGCCGCGGACCGATCCAGCTCAGCTGGAACTTCAACTACAAGGCCGCGGGCGACGCACTCGGCATCGACCTGCTCGGCAACCCCTGGCTGGTGGAGCGGGACGCCGCGGTGTCCTGGAAGACCGCCCTGTGGTTCTGGAACACCCAGAGCGGGGCCGGCTCGATGACCCCGCACGACGCCATGGTCAACCAGCGCGGCTTCGGCGAGACCATCCGCGCCATCAATGGCAGCCTGGAGTGCAACGGCGGCAACCCCGGCCAGGTGCAGAGCCGGATCGACGCCTACCAGCGGTTCGTCCAGATACTCGGGACCACCCCCGGCTCCAACCTGAGCTGCTGAGCGGCCGCTGACCGGGCCGCCGAGCGGCCATCCGGTCAGAAGCGAGGAAATTGAGGTGCGCCGCTCCGCCGCTCCGCGCCAGCCTGGAGCACATGGCGTGGACGGTGACGTACGACCTCGATGAGTTCCGGGCCGCGGCGGGCGACTTTCTGGGCGCCCGCCCGGCCCGGCACACCACTTTGCTCACAGTGGTCTCCTCCCTGGTGGCGGGAGGCAGCGGCAGATACGGCGACCAGCCGCCGGTCTACGGATGGTGGACCGGGCAGGGCTCGGTGGAGGGCGCGTTTCTGTGCACCCCGCCCTACCCTCCGCTGCTCTCCCCCCTGCCCGGTGAGGCGGCCCGGGCGCTCGCCCGCACCCTCGCGGGCAACGGCGAGCGGCAGATCACCGGAGTGAACGCCGGGCGCGAGACCGCCGAGACCTTCGCCACCGCCTGGACGGGCCTCACCGGTGCGATGAGCAGCGTCGAGCAGAACCACCGGCTCTACCGGCTCTCCACCCTCACCCCGCCCGATCCCGCCCCGCCGGGGCGCCCCCGGACCGCCACCGTCGCCGACCGCGATCTGCTGCTCACCTGGTACGAGGAGTTCGCCCGCGAGACCCGGGCGCTGATGGACAATGTCGCCACCCAGGTGGACGACAAGCTCAGCCACGACGGGATCACCCTGTGGGAGCTCGACGGCCGGCCGGTGGCCTGCGCCGGGATCAGCCGTACGGTCGCGGGCATGGCCCGGGTCGCCCTCGTCTACACCCCACCTGAGCTGCGCGGACGCGGTTATGCGGGCGCCGCCACGGCCGCCGTGAGCCGGGCCGCGCGGGCCGCCGGGGTGCAGGAGGTCCTGCTCTTCACCGATCTCGACAACCCCACCAGCAACGCCCTCTACCAGCGTCTGGGCTACCGCCCGCTGGAGGACCATCTGCTGCTGTCGTTCACCTCGGCCGAGCGCACCGTTCCGGAACAAGGTCACCCCTCGTAAGAGTTGTGTGATTGCAGCCCAACGGCACCGCGCGTTGGAGTGCCCCCGCCCTCTCACCCTGGAGGATCCGTGACCGGCTCCCATCCGACACGTTCCCGGCTCACCGCCGCCCTGCGCCCCGCCGCCTTCGGGGCGGATCCCGCTGGGGAGCGGATGGAGCGCATCCGACGGTCGCCGAACTTCGCGAACGGTGTGTTCGTGAACCCGGTGGGCGCCCGCACCGTCCCGTCCGGCTCGATGCTGAAGTTCGCGTCCACCTACTTCCGCAAGGAGGAGCGCGTCCGCAGGGCCCCGGCCGGGACGGTGCCGGTGCACCCCACCACCGTCGCCGATCTGGCCACCCCGCCCGCCTCCGGGCTGCGGCTGACCTGGATGGGGCACTCCAGCGTGCTCGCGGAGATCGACGGGCGGCGGGTGCTGTTCGACCCCGTATGGGGGCAGCGCTGTTCGCCCTTCTCGATGGTGGGGCCCAAGCGGCTGCATCCGGTGCCGGTGCCGCTGCGGGAGCTGGCGCCGGTGGACGCGGTGGTCATCTCCCACGACCACTACGACCATCTGGACATGCCCACGATCCGGGCGCTGGTGCGGAGCCACGCCATGTTCGTCGTCCCGCTGGGGGTCGGCGCCCATCTGGAGCGCTGGGGCGTCCCGGCCGACCGGATGACCGAGCTGGACTGGCGTGAGTCCACCGAGGTCGCCGGGCTCAGGCTCACCGCCACTCCGGCCCGCCACTTCTGCGGGCGCGGGCTGCGCAACACCCAGCACACCCTGTGGGCCTCCTGGGTGGTGGCCGGTCCCGAGCACCGGGTCTACCACAGCGGGGACACCGGCTACTTCCCCGGTTTCGCGGAGATCGGCGCGGCGTACGGGCCGTTCGACGCGACCATGGTGCAGATCGGCGCGTACTCCGACTACTGGCCGGACATCCATATGACCCCCGAGGAGGGCATGCGGGCCCACCTCGATCTGCAGGGCGGGGACCCGGCGAAGGGGGTCATGCTGCCGATCCACTGGGGCACCTTCAACCTTGCCCCGCACCCGTGGGAGGAGCCCGCCGAGGGAACGGTGTCGGCGGCGGAGGAGGCCGGGGCGAACGTGGCCGTTCCGCGTCCGGGGCAGCCGTTCGAGCCGGGGCAGGGGCTGCCGCTGGAGCCGTGGTGGCGGGCGATCGCGGCACGGCCGGTGACGAGGACGCCGGCCGGGGCCGAGGGCGCGGCCGAGCCGGCGGGCCTCACCGGTGCGACGGGTTTGTCCGGGGCCACCGGCGGGTCCGGGGCGTCCGGGGCGGCTGGCGGCGCGGACCCCGCGATGCCCATACCCCAGTCGTAGCAAGGGAGTTGGCGCCGCTTTCCGGAGGCGGACCGGCACAGGGCTTCTTTGTCGAATGGTGTCGAAACCCTTGTGGTGGACACGACGCGCTCGCTTGAATGGTTAGGAAAGGTTCCTAACGGATCGTCCCAGGACCCGGGCTGCCCCGGTGTGTCCTGGGACGGCCGCGCGCACTTCCCCCACAGTCGACAAGGAACGGAGTCCCCATGTCCCCCATGCCCCGGCGGATCGGCCTCGCGGCGGTGGCCGTCGCCGTACCGGCCGCGCTCGTCTTCACCGGTGTCGGAGTCGGACAGGCGTCCGACCACCTGCCGTCGTCGGCGGACGTGCACCGCCACTCGGCGCACAAGGCCGCCGCGGCGAGCAACCTGGACGACCCGGCGAAGAAGGAAATCGCCATGAAGCTGGTCTCCAGCGCCGAGAACTCCTCGCTCGACTGGCGCGCCCAGTTCCAGTACATCGAGGACATAGGCGACGGCCGCGGCTACACCGCGGGCATCATCGGATTCTGCTCCGGCACCGGCGACATGCTGGAACTCGTCGAGTACTACACCCAGCAGAAGCCCGGCAACGTCCTGGCCAAGTACCTCCCCGCGCTGCGCGACGTCGACGGCACCGACTCCCACGACGGCCTGGACCCGAACTTCACCGAGGACTGGAAGAAGGCCGCCGCCGACAAGGCGTTCCAGGACGCCCAGGAGCACGAGCGCGACCGCGTCTACTTCAACCCGGCCGTCGAGCAGGGCAAGGACGACGGCCTGGGCGCGCTCGGCCAGTTCATCTACTACGACGCGATCGTGATGCACGGCCCCGGCGACAGCAAGTACAGCTTCGGTGGCATCCGTAAGACCGCGCTGTCCAAGGCCAAGCCCCCGGCGCAGGGCGGCAATGAGACCACGTACCTCAACGCCTTCCTCGACGCCCGTAAGGAGGCCATGAAGAGCGAGGAGGCGCACAGCGACACCAGCCGCGTCGACACCGAGCAGCGGAAGTTCCTCGACGAGAAGAACTTCGACCTGACGCCCCCGCTTCGGTGGGCGGTCTACGGCGAACCGTTCGAGATCAACTCCTGACCGCCGTACCGGTCCCCGCTTGCTAAGCGGGACGCTGTCCCATATTTTTAACCGGGACGGCGTCCCGTTTATTTTTTATGCGGTTGGAGCGGAAATATGTCGACATATCTGCTGGTGCACGGTGCTTGGCACACGGGAGAGTGCTGGGAGCGGGTGGTCCCGTTGCTGGCGGCGGCCGGACACCGGGTGGTCGCGCCGACGCTGACCGGCTACGGCGACACGGCACATCTGCTCGGCCCCGAGGTGGGGCTCGATACACATGTCGACGACATCGTCGGGCTGATCACCGAGGAAGACCTCACCGATGTGGTGCTCGTCGGGCACAGCTATGCCGGGCTGGTCATCTCGTCCACGGCCAACCAGGTCCCGGACCGGATCTCGCATCTCGTCTATCTCGACGCGATGGTCCCGGAGCACGGCGAGAGCGCGGCCGATGTCATGCCCTTCGCTCAGGGCATGATCGACCAGGCCCTGGCGTCCGAGAGCGGCTGGCGGAATCCGCCCCTGGCCGGGATGGACCCGTCCTGGGGTCTGTTCGGGGTCACCGATCCGGCGGATGTGGCGTGGCTGCGCTCGATGATGTCGGATCAGTCGGTGCGCTGCCTCCAGCAACCGGTCCGGCTGGACAACCCGGCCGTGAACGCGATCCCGCGGACGCATATCCACTGCGTCGCCAATGTGCCGCCGGGCATGACCCGGCGGCCCGTCCCCGCGATCCAGCCCAACGGCTCCCCGGCGCAGGTGTGGGAGTTGGAGACCGGCCACGACTGCATGATCACCATGCCGGCCGAACTCACCGAACTGCTGCTCAAGCTCGGCTGATCCGCTCGCCCGGCCCCGGCCCGGCCCCGACCCCGGCCCCGGCCCCGACCCCGGCCCCGGCCCCGACCCCGGCCCCGGCCGCGACGGCCGGGGCCGGCCGGGCTCGTCTCAGCCCCCCGCCGCCTCCACCAGGGCGCGCATGATCCGTACGTCGTCGCCCGCCTCCGGATGCCACTGGACGCCCAGCACGAACCCCTCCACGTCCGGCAGTTCCACCGCCTCCACCGTTCCGTCCTCCGCGGAGTGGGCCGAGGGGACCAGGCCCTCGCCCAGGTGGGCCACGGCCTGGTGGTGGAAGGTGGGGACGGACAGCGGGTCCGGGAGGATCTCGGCCAGGAGCGTGTCCGGGACCGGCTTCACCTCGTGGTGGTCGAAGACGCCGGGCCGGCCCGCGTGGCCGTCCAGGTGCTGGACGAGGGTGCCGCCGAGGAAGACGTTCAGAAGCTGGTGGCCACGGCAGATGCCCAGCAGGGGAGTGCCCGACGCCAGGGCCGCGTCGATCAGGGCCAGCTCCCAGGCGTCCCGCTCCCGTGCGGGCGGCCCGGTGCGCGGGTCCACCTCGGCCCCGTACCGCACGGGCTCCACGTCCGGACCGCCGGAGATGACGAGCCCGTCGAGGCGGGAGACGATCCGCGCGGCGGCGGCCGGGTCCTCGTCCGGCGGCAGCATCGCCACCAGGCCGCCCCCGCGCTGGACGAGCCGGTGGTAGCCCGCGGGCAGCAGCGCGGCGGGGAGGTTCCAGACACCCCAGCTCGCCGAGGATTCGAGATAGGTGCTGACGCCGATCAGGGGCTTGGCCACCGGGGACTCCGATCTTCGAAGATCTGTGCACTCACTGTGCGCTCAATCGCGGGACAGTTCCGCCTCGGCCTCCGCCAGCGCCGCGAACTCCTCCTCCGGTGCGGCCGCGACCAGGCGATGGCGGCTGTAGAAGGCGAAGTAGGCCAGCGCCACCGCGTAGACGCCGAGCGCGATGAAGGCCGCGTCCTTGTCCACCAGGAAGGTGGCCACCAGCGCGGAGCAGGCCAGGACGAAGGCGATGGACGACGTTACCGTGCCGCCCGGGGTGCGGTAAGGCCGGTCCAGGCCCGGCTCGCGGCGGCGCAGGACGATGTGGGAGAGCGACATCAGGGCGTACGAGATGGTGGCGCCGAAGACCGCGGTGTTGAGCATCCGGGCGCCGTCGCCGGTCCACGCGGCGAGGGCGAAGCCGATGGCGCCCGGGACCAGCAGACCCAGGAACGGGGCCTTGCGCCTGCTGGTCAGGGAGAGGAAGCGGGGCAGATAGCCGGCCCGGGAGAGGGCGAACAGCTGGCGCGAACCGGCGAAGATCAGAGAGAAGAAGGAGGCGACGAGCCCGGCGAGGCCCGCGTAATTGACGATGCGGGACAGCACGGTCGCCTTTCCGCCCGGCTGCAGCGCCTCGACCAGCGGGTTGCCCGCCTCCTGCACGGCGCCGGAGCCGCGCGCCCCCGTCGCCGCGAGGAAGGTGAGCAGGGCGAGGATCAGCAGGATGCCCATGGACCAGGCCATGGCCTTCGGCAGCGTACGGGCCGGGTCCCGGGTCTCCTCCGCCGCGAGCGGCACCCCTTCCACCCCCAGGAAGAACCACATGCCGAAGGGGAACGCCGACCAGATGCCGAGCAGCCCGAACGGCAGCCAGGAAGTGGCACCGGCCGCCGAATGGTCCACCGGGATGTCGTTGAGCGAGCCCGCGTCGAAGTCGGTGAGGGCGCCGACGGCGAAGACCAGCAGCGCGGCGACGGCGATGGCGGTCACGACCAGACTGAACCGCAGGGCCTCGCCCACGCCCCACAGATGGATGCCGATGAAGAGGATGAAACAGGCCAGATAGACCGGCCAGCCCGACTCCAGGCCGAAGAGCCCGAGCGACTCGACGTAGTCGCCGATGAAGATGGAGATGGCGGCGGGGGCCAGGACGTACTCGATGAGGATCGCCGTACCGGTGAGAAAGCCGCCCCAGGGGCCGAGGGCGCGCCGCGCGAAGCCGTAGCCGCCGCCCGCCGTGGGGAGGATCGCGGCCAGCTCGGCCAGGGCGAACACCATGCAGGCGTACATCAGGCCCATCAGCAGGGCGGCGATGGCGAGCCCGCCGAAGCCGCCCTCCGACAGGCCGAAGTTCCACCCCGAGAAGTCGCCGGAGACGACATAGGCGACGCCGAGGCCGGTCAGCAGCAGTGGGCCCGCGCTGCCGCGCCGCAGGGTGCGGCGCTCCAGATACGCGTCCTCGGGGGACGGCGCCGGGGCACCGCCCGGCGGGGCGCCGCCGACGGAGGCGCGGGCGGATTCGGTGCGGGCGGACTCGGTTCCGTCGGCCATGGGGGGACTCCTGCTCCACGCGAGGGGGCGATGGCAAAGGTGTGGGGCCATACCTTTGTCTGCCGGTCGGCGATGCGCAAGACCTCTGCGTAAAACCGTGGTTAAGCGCCGGTGCTCTCCAGTCCACGTGCTCGGGCGGACGGGCCAGGCGCGGGGGTCAGACCAGGAAGCCGCGCAGCAGCGCCGCCGTGCCCTCGCAGTGCTCCCGCATCACCTCGCGCGCCCCGTCCGCGTCCCCGTCCAGCACCGCCTCGACCAGGGCACCGTGCTGGGCCTGGGAGTGCTCGAGGTTCTTCACCAGCAGCGGGATGCAGTCCAGCAGGTCGTTGACGGTCGCGCGGACGGCCGCGTACTGGGCGGCCAGCGACGGTGAGCCCGCCAGCTCCGCGAGCGTGAGGTGGAGCATGGTGTCCAGGCGGCGGTAGTCGGCCAGCGGGGCGTCCCGCGTGGCGTCCAGGGCCGCCCGCAGCCGCCGTACCTGCCCGTCCCCGAGCCCGTGCGCGGCGCACAGCCCCGCCGCGCCCACCTCCAGGACCTCGCGGAACCGAAGGGTGTCCTCGACGTCGACCGCCGCCACCCGGCGCCGCAGCTCGTCCTCGCCGCCCCCGGCGGGCTCGGGCCGGGCCCGGACGAAGGTGCCGCCGTAGCGACCGCGGCGGCTCTCCACCAGCCCCTGGTCCTGCAGCACCTTCAGCACCTCGCGCAGGGTCACCCGGCTGATCCGCAGCCGGTCGGCCAGCTCCCGCTCGGCCGGGAGCCGGCCGCCGTCGGGGACCAGCCCCAGCCGCAGCACCTGGAGTATCTGCTCCAGCGCCTCCTCGAAGCCGTTCCCCGCTCGCACCGGGCGCAGCACCGGCGCCAGCCGGTCGTCTGCCGCTGCCGCGCTCCCGTGCTCACTCCCGCTCTCGCTCATCGAACCGTCCGCACCTACTTCCCAATCAATGGTCTGCGGTATTACCTTAAGGCCACCCCACGCCACCCAGACCCTCTCCGATTCCCCGAACTCCCCGAAAACTCTCGGAACTCTCCGAGCTTCCCGAGCTTCCCGAGTTCGCCGAACTCCCCGAATTCCCAGACTCCCCGCACTTCTCCGACGCAGGAGGCCCCACCGTGGCAGACCGCACGCCCCCGCTCTCGGTCGACGAGCTGACCAGACTGGTCGCCGCCGGGGAGATCGACACCGTCGTCCTGGCCTTCACCGATATGCAGGGAAGGCTCCAGGGCAAGCGGTTCGCCGCCCGCTTCTTCCTCGACGACGTCCTGGCGCACGGCACCGAGGGCTGCAACTACCTCCTCGCCGTCGACACCGAGATGAACACCGTCGACGGCTACGCCATGTCCTCCTGGGAGCGCGGCTACGGCGACTTCGCCATGCACGGCGACACCGCCACCCTGCGCCGCACCCCCTGGAACCCCGGCACCGCCCTCCTCACCGCCGACCTCGCCTGGCACGACGGCAGCCCCGTGGTCGCCTCCCCGCGCCAGATCCTGCGCCGTCAGCTCGACCGGCTCGCCGAGCGCGGCTGGACCGCGTACACCGGCACCGAGCTGGAGTTCATGGTCTTCCGGGACAGCTACGAGCAGGCGTGGAACACCGGCTACCGCGGGCTGACCCCCGCCAACCAGTACAACGTCGACTACTCCGTCCTCGGCACCGGCCGGGTCGAGCCCCTGCTGCGCCGCATCCGCAACGAGATGGGCGCCGCCGGGATGACCGTCGAGTCGGCCAAGGGGGAGTGCAACCTCGGCCAGCACGAGATCGCCTTCCGCTACGACGACGCCCTGACCACCTGCGACCAGCACGCCGTCTACAAGACCGGCGCCAAGGAGATCGCGGCCCAGGAGGGCATGGCGCTCACCTTCATGGCCAAGTACGACGAGCGCGAGGGCAACTCCTGCCATATCCACCTCTCGCTGCGCGACGAGGCCGGGCACCCCGTGCTCGCCGACGACGACGGCCCGTACGGCATGTCGAAGACCATGCGCCACTTCCTCGCCGGACAGATCGCGGCGATGCGTGACTTCACCCTGCTCTACGCCCCGAACATCAACTCCTACAAGCGGTTCCGCCCCGGCTCCTTCGCGCCCACCGCCGTCGCCTGGGGCCCGGACAACCGCACCTGCGCGCTGCGCGTCATCGGCCACGGCCCCTCCCACCGGCTGGAGAACCGGCTCCCCGGCGGCGATGTCAACCCGTACCTGGCCGTGGCCGGGATGGTGGCCGCCGGGCTGCACGGCGTCGAGCAGGAGCTGGAGCTCCCCGAGGTCTGTACCGGCAACGCCTACACCGGCGACGCCGAGCACGTCCCGACCTCGCTGCGCGACGCCGCCGAGCTGTGGCGGAACAGCCCCATAGCGCGGGCCGCCTTCGGCGACGAGGTGGTCGAGCACTACCTCAACATGGCGCGCGTCGAGCAGGACGCGTACGACACCGCCGTCACGGACTGGGAGCGCTTCCGGTCCTTCGAGCGCATGTGAGGAACCACCGAGTGAGCAACGAACCCTCCCACCAGCACCCCCACGAGCACCAGGTCCTCAATCCGGCCACCGAGGAGGTCATCGCCACCGTCCCCGCCGCCACCCCGGAAGACGTGGCAGCCGCCGTCGCCCGCGCCACCGAGGCGCAGCGCGGCTGGGCCGCGTTGGCACCCGCCGACCGCGCCCGGCTGCTGCGCCGCTTCGCCGCCGTGGTGGACGGGCACATCGAGGAGCTCGCGGGGCTGGAGGTCCGCGAGGCGGGCCATCCGATCGGCAACGCCCGCTGGGAGGCGGGCAATGTGCGCGATCTGCTGGACTACGCGGCCGGGGGAGCGGAGCGGCTGAACGGCGCCCAGATTCCGGTGGCCGGCGGGCTGAACGTCACCTTCCATGAGCCGCTCGGCGTGGTCGCGGTCATCGCGCCGTGGAACTTCCCCATGCCGATCGCCGCCTGGGGCACCGCGCCCGCCCTGGCCGCCGGGAACGCCGTGGTCCTCAAACCGGCCGAAACCACCCCGCTCACCGCGCTCCGGCTGGCCGAACTCGCCCTGGAGGCGGGCCTTCCCGAGGGGCTCTTCCAGGTGCTGCCCGGGGCCGGGCCGGTCGCGGGCGCCGCGCTGGTCGAGCACCCCGGCGTCGCCAAGGTCGTCTTCACCGGCTCCACGGCCGTCGGCAAGGGGATCATGGCCAAATGCGCGGAGGGGTTGAAGCGGGTGACCCTCGAACTCGGCGGCAAGAGCCCGAACATCGTCTTCGCCGACGCCGACATCGAGCGCGCCGCGGCCGCCGCCCCCGGCTCCTTCCTGGACAACACCGGACAGGACTGCTGCGCCCGCAGCCGCATCCTGGTCCAGCGGAGCGTCTACGACCGGTTCATGGAGCTGCTGGCGCCCGCCGTGACCTCCTTCGCGGTCGGCGATCCGGCCGACCCCGCCACCGCCATGGGCCCGCTGATCTCGGCCGCCCAGCGGGAGCGCGTACGGTCCTACGTACCCGAGGACGCGCCCGCGGCGATCCGTGGCGAGGCCCCGAAGGGCAAGGGGTTCTGGTACCCGGCCACCGTGCTGGAGGCCACCGACCCCGGGGACCGCGCCGCCGTGGAGGAGATCTTCGGCCCCGTCGCCGTCGTCCTGCCCTTCGAGGACGAGGCCGACGCCGTACGGCTGGCCAACGCCACCGACTACGGCCTGTCCGGCTCGATCTGGACCCGCGACGTGGGCCGCGCGGTCCGGGTCTCGCGCGCCGTCGCCGCCGGGAACCTGTCCGTCAACTCGCACAGCAGCGTGCGGTACGCCACCCCCTTCGGCGGCTACAAGCAGTCCGGCCTGGGCCGGGAGCTGGGTCCCGACGCCCTTACCGCCTTCACCGAGACCAAGAACGTCTTCATCAGCACCGAGGAGCAGTGACGTGACCGAGACCCCCGTGTGCCGCCGTCTGGTGGGCCGTACCGCCGTCGTCACCGGAGCGGGCAGCGGCATCGGCCTGGCCACCGCGCGCCGCCTCGCCTCCGAGGGCGCGCAGGTCGTCTGCGCCGATATCGACGAGAGCGCGGGCAAGGCCGCGGCCGACGCGGTCGGCGGGCTCTTCGTCCGGGTGGACGTGACCGACCCCGAGGAGGTCGAGGCGCTCTTCAAGACCGCCTTCGATACTTACGGTTCGGTGGACATCGCCTTCAACAACGCCGGTATCTCGCCGCCCGACGACGACTCGATCCTCACCACCGGACTCGACGCCTGGAAGCGGGTCCAGGAGGTCAACCTCACCTCCGTCTATCTGTGCTGCAAGGCCGCACTGCCGTACATGCGGCAGCAGGGCAGGGGCTCCATCATCAACACCGCCTCGTTCGTGGCCGTGATGGGCGCCGCCACCTCGCAGATCAGCTACACCGCCTCCAAGGGTGGGGTGCTGGCCATGTCCCGTGAACTGGGCGTGCAGTTCGCCCGCGAGGGCATCCGGGTCAACGCGCTGTGCCCGGGGCCGGTCAACACCCCGCTGCTGAAGGAGCTGTTCGCCAAGGACCCGGAGCGGGCCCAGCGCCGGCTGGTCCATGTGCCGGTGGGCCGGTTCGCCGAACCGGAGGAGATCGCCTCCGCCGTGGCCTTCCTGGCCAGCGATGACGCCTCCTTCGTCAACGCCGCCGAGTTCCTCGTGGACGGCGGGATCGCCGGGGCGTACGTCACTCCGTTGTAGTCCTGTGCGCAGTCCCGCCATCCGCGGTGTACGGACCGCACCCCTGGCCATAGGCTGACCGTGTGACCATGAACACGCCCCCCGGCTGGTACCCCGATCCCGGCTACGCAGGTAACGGCCCCGCCATGGAACGGTGGTGGGACGGTTCCGCCTGGAGCGAGTACACCCGTGACGCCTCGGGCGCCGCGGACCCGGCCTTCGGCCCGCCGCCGCCGCCCTACCTGCCAGGGCGGCAGGGCGGCCACGGCCGGGGCCGCGGCCCGAGAATCGCGGCGGTCTCGGTCGCCGCCGGCGTCGTGGTCGCCGCGATCGTCGGGGGCATCGTGCTGCTGGGCGACGGCGGCGACGGCGGTGGTGGCAACGCCCAGACCGGGCCCGCCGCCCCCAGCGACTCCACCCCGCCGGACGGCGGCGACCCGGCCCCGGACCTCCCCACCCCGGACAGCCCCTCGGACGGGCCGACCGACACCCCCAGCGCACCGCCCAGCTACGACCCGGACACCGCCCCGGACCCCGGCAACGGCATCAGCCTGCCGGTGCTCACCGGCTGGCAGGCGGGGCGCAGCAGCTCCGGCGGCGCGGGCGTCACCACCTCCCGCTACCCCTGCCCGGGTGACCCGTCCACCGAATGCGTACGCGGCGGCGCCTTCTCGCGGACCGCCCAGGGCTACAAGGCGACCTCCGCCAAGGGCATAGCCAAGGAGGACATCGCGCAGAACGCCGAGGAGTCCTACGGCACCGACGAGGACAACGACCGTAAGGCGTACGGCGGGATCACCTCCCACAAGGGGCTGAAGGAGTCGGCGGTCGAGGTCGCGGGCGGGAAGGGCTATCTGGTCCGCTGGAAGGTGGTGACGAAGAAGGGTGACGACGGCGTCGTCCAGTCGCTGGCCTTCCCGTCGCCCACCGTGCCGGACACGATGGTCGTGGTGCGCTTCGGGTTCGACGAGAGTGACAAGGCGCCGCCGCTCAGCGACATGGACAAGATCGTCAAGGGCATCGAGGCGCTGGCGGGCGACGGCCGGTCCATCTAGGCGCGTCGCCGGTCCGCCTAGGCGCGTCGCCGGTCCGTCCGGGCCGAAGTCGCCGGTCCGTCCAGGCCGTAGTCGCCGGTCCATTCAGGCCGAAGTCGTCGGTCCGTCCGGGCCGAAGGAGCGGGCCGGTCAGAGGAACGTTCTGCCCTCGCCCCGGTACGTCGGCGCGTCGGCCACCACCCGGTCCCCCTCGATCAGCCGCAGCGTGTCGAACCGCTCGCACAGCTCACCGGCCTTGGCATGCCGGAACCACACCTTGTCGCCGATCAGCAGATCGTCGGCGGCCGTGCCCAGCAGCGGGGTCTGCACCTCGCCCGGCCCCTCCATCGAGTCGTACACCAGCCCCTCCGGCAGATACGGCACCGGCAGCCGGTCCCGCCCCGGCGCGCCCGACGCCGGATAGCCGCCGCCGAGCACCGTCACCACGCCCACCCCGGGCCGGCGCACCACCGGCTGGGCGAACAGGGCGGCCGGGCGGCCGTGGAAGGAGGTGTAGTTGTCGAAGAGGCGCGGCTGGTAGAGCCCGGATCCGGCGGCGATCTCGGTCACCGCGTCCTCCGCGGCGGTGTGCTGCACACTGCCCGTACCGCCGCCGTTGACGAACTCCAGGTCCGCCACCGCCCGCACCGCCCGCACGACCGCGGCCCGGCGCGCCGCGAGCTCCCGGCGTGCCACGGACTGCATCAGCCGTACGGCGCGCGAGCGCAGCGGACTGCCCGGCACCGCGTCGCCCACGCCCGCCACATGACCCTCGTACGCCATCAGCCCGACCAGCCGGAAGCCGGGGCGGCGGTCGATCGCCCGTGCCAGCTCGGCCAGTTGCTCCGGTTCGCGCAGCGGTGAGCGCAGCGCCCCGACCCGCACCCGTCCGCCGAGCATCCGGAGCGAGGTGTCCAATTCCAGGCAGACCCGGACCTCTTCGGTCCCGGCGCGAACGCTGTCGATCAGATCGAGCTGGGACAGGTCGTCCACCATGACCGTCACGGCCTCGGCCAGCTTGGGGTCGCTGGTCAGGGTGGCGAAGCCGTCCCGGTCGGTGGAGGGATAGGCGAGCAGGACGTCGTCGAACCCCTCACGCGCCAGCCACAGCGACTCCGGCAGCGTGAAGCTCATGATTCCCGCGAAGCCGTCCCGTGCCAGCACCCGCTCCAACAGTGCCCGGCAGCGCACCGATTTGCTGGCGACGCGGATCGGTTTGCCTCCCGCCCGGTGGACCAGATCCCGGGCGTTGTCGTCGAAGGCTCCCAGGTCGACAATCGCCACGGGCGCTTCGAGATGGGCGGTGGCCCGGTCGTACCGGGCCCGGTCAGCGGCGGCAGCGGACATGGACGCAGCTTGCCAGACCGCCATTACCACTGGGTAGAGGGCAGCCGGTGCGCAGGGCCCCCGGCTCCCCGTAGAGTGTCGCGCACGCCACGACCGGCAGGTCAGCGGCGTGTTGTCCGTATACGGGCCCACCTGCCCGAAAGGCGGTGGGTGGTGCGGCGAACCGGACGGAGCCAGGTGAAACAGGTGTCGACGGCTGCGAGGTGGTGCTGGTGAGCACCGACGCGGAACAGGCGCACTCACCCCACAGCACGCCCCCACCGCGCCCCGCACATCCCCCGCGCACGGCGCCCGCGCAGCCTTCCGCGCCCCCGCCGCGCCCCACCGCCCCGCCCGGGTTCACCCCGGATCCGGACACCCCCATCCTCGGCGTACGGGCGAAGGTCCCGTTCCCCAGGGGCACCGCCGGGGCGTCCGGCACCCGGCTGCCCCCACGCCCCTCCGCACCGCCGCGCACCGGCGCGCTCTTCGCCGACGGCGGGCGGGGCGGCCGGCGCCGTCCGCCCAGCCGTACGGCGGCCGCCGCCGCGAGTCTCGTCCTCGGCCTCGGGCTGCTCGGCGGCGCGGCGGCCGGGAGTTGGCTGGGCGAGGACCCCGACGCCCCGCCGTCCACCGCCGACACCTACGCCCACGCCCGCTCCGCCTGGCACAGCGTCCCCGTGGACGACCTCTTCCCGCGCACCCTGCGCGGCGGGGGCGAGGGCCCGGGCGGCGCCGATCGCGTCTGGAGCCGAATAGCCGTCGCCCCGGACAGTAGCTGCGGCGGCGGATTCGACCCACTGCTCGCCAAGGCGCTGGCCCCGGTGGGCTGCAAGCGGCTGGTGCGCGCCACGTACACCGATGCCACCAGCACCAGCGTCACCACCGTCGGGGTGCTGATCACCACCTCCGGCCCCACCGGGATGCGGACGCTGCACCAGCGCTTCGTGACCGAGAAGCTGGACGAGCGCACCGATCTGATGCCCCGCGCGTACGCAGCCAGGGGCACCGCGGCGGCCGGCTTCGGCGACGACCAGCGCGCCAGCTGGCGGATCCGGATCCTCACCGACGCCCCCGTCGTCATCTACAGCGTCAGCGGCTTCGCCGACGGCCGTAAGGTCACCGATCCGCAGTCGGCGGGCGAGGCGACCCAGCGGGGCGCCACCTCGGCCCCCGCGCAGTCGGGCCTCGGCAACGACGCCCGAGGCATCGCCGACGCGATCGAGCCCATATTCCGCCGGGCCCTGTCCACGCTCACGGAGACCACGTCATGACCGGGATCGGGCGGCGCCTGGCAGTGGCTCTCACCACCGCGGGGCTGACCCTGGTGCTCGCCGCGCCCGCGAACGCCGACGGCATACAGGCCCAGGAATGGGCGCTGGACACCCTCCACGTCCAAGAGGCATGGCAGACGACCAAGGGCTCCGGGGTCACCGTCGCCGTCCTCGACACCGGCGTCGACGACAGCCACCCCGACCTCGAAGGCCAAGTGCTGCCCGGTAAGGACCTCATCGGCTTCGGCGCCCGGCGCGGCGAACGCGCCTGGGCCCGCCACGGCACCGCCATGGCCGGGATCATCGCCGGTCACGGCCACGGCGCGGTCGGCGGAGAGGGCGTCCTGGGCGTCGCGCCGAAGGCGCGGATCCTGCCGGTGCGGGTGATCCTCGAGGACTCCGACGCCGCCCGTAAGAAGGCCCGTTCGTCCCGTGGCGGCGCGCTGGCCGCCGGTATCCGCTGGGCCGCCGACCACGGCGCCGACGTCATCAACCTCTCGCTCGGCGACGACAGCGCCTCCGCCCACCCCGAGGCCGCCGAGGACGCCGCCGTGCAGTACGCGCTGCGCAAGGGCGTGGCCGTGGTCGCCTCCGCGGGCAACGGCGGCGAGAAGGGTGACCGGGTCTCCTATCCGGCCGCCTACCCCGGGGTGATCGCCGTGACCGCCGTGGACCGCTACGGCTCCCGCGCCGCCTTCTCCACCCGCCGCTGGTACGCCACCGTCTGCGCACCCGGCGTCGACGTGGTCATCGCCGACCCCGACAAGCGCTACTACGAGGGCTGGGGGACCAGCGCGGCCGCCGCCTTCGTCTCCGGCTCCGTCGCCCTCGTCCGCGCCGCCCACCCCGAGCTGAGCCCGCGCCAGATCCGGGAGCTCCTCACCCGGACCGCCCAGGACGTCCCGGAGGGCGGCCGCAGCGACGCCCTCGGCGCGGGCCTGGTGGACCCGGCGGCGGCGATCGCCGCGGGCGGCAAGATGAAGCCGGAGGCCCAGCGCCCCGCCGTGGCCTCCTCCCCCCAGCGCTACTTCGGCAACGGGCCAGGCCACGCCCAGGGCGAGCACGGCGACCCCGGCCCCAACGAGATGGCGCTGCTCGCCGGAATCGCCGGAGCGGCCCTGGTGGTCGCCGCGGTCGCCCTATGGCGCGGCTCGGGCCCCCTACGGATGCCACCCAGGCTGCGCTCGCTGCTCACGGGCATCCGCGCGGGCTGAGGCACGTCCCCACCGCGTCGTCGGCTCGGGCCCGGCGCTCATCGCGCTTGCGCGCGGTGCTCCTGGCGATCCGTGCGTGCTGAGGCCAGGCGTTGGCCTGGGGCGTGCCGGCGATGCGCGTGGTCGGCCGAGACCCGCTCCGAGGGCGCCGCTGACGAGGTACCGCCCGCGCTGAGCCGCGTCGGGGCACGCTGGTCGGCCGAGAACCGCCGTGAGCGCTGCCCCCGACCTTTCGTTCGCGCTGAGCGAGGCGTTGGCCCGAGCCGCGTCGGGGTGAGTGGCCAGTTGGGACCCGTTGCGGGCGCTGCCGACGGGGTTCCGTGCGCTGAGCGGGCCCCGGGCGCCGCGTCGTCGGCTCGGGCGTGCCGCGCGCTGCAGCACGGCGGCGGCGTCGGGTCGGGCGCGCTGTGCAGGCCGCTCACCGGGTTCCGTAGGGCGTCGGGCCGGGCCCCATGGCCGTTGTCGGCTGCAGGCCGTTCCGGCGTGTCGCTTACCGGGATCGGTATGTGCGGGCCGTCGCCACGGCCGTACGCGCCACCTCCTCGACCAGCGCCACCCCGCTGTCCAGGTCCGCGCTGCCCTCGGACAGCACCGCGACCAGATAGGCGCGCCCGTCCGCCGTCACCTCGCCGATGCTGTTGACGACCCACAGCCCGGTGGCATCGCGGGGCATCCAGCCGTTCTTCAGCCGTGTCCCGGGGCCGCCGCCGTCGGCGGCGGCCGAGACGCCCCAGCTCTGGCGGTCGACGACGCGCCCCATCAGCGCCCGTAGATACGTCCGCGCGCCGCCGTCCAGCGGCGAGTCGTCCGAGAAGACCGCGCGCAGCAGGGCCAGTTGGTCGGCGGCAGTGGTCAGGCTCACGCCCCAGTTCCCGCCGCTCCCGGCCCGGGTCGCGGTCAGGCCGAGCCGCTGGTGCGCCGCGTCGAGCCCGGCCGCGCCGCCGATCGTCTGCCACAGCGCGGTCGCCGCGTCGTTGTCGCTCTGCTCGATCATCACGGCCGCATGCGATCGCTCCTGGGCGGTCAGCGACCGCCCCTCGGCCTCCGCCCTGAGCAGCAGCGCCGCGAGGATGCCCACCTTGACGATGCTCGCCGTGGCATACGAGCCGTCACCGTGGACCCCGCTCGTCCCCGACCGGGGATCCAGGACGGCGACGGAGAAGTGCGCGCCGGAGCCCTGCGCCACGGGGCTGAGCGCGTCGGCGAGCGCCGCGCTCAGCCCCTGCTCCTCCGTCACGTCGTCCGCCATCCGTCCACGCCGCCTCCCTCTCCGCCGCCCGCCGCGTCGGGCCCTCCCCGCTCTCGATACCCTCATGGCGTGGCGCTCAAGAACATTCCCGACCCTGGCTTCTCCGGCGACGACGGCTCCGCCGACCCCCGGCTGACCGCGGCGCTCGCCGCCTGGGCCGATGACCGCTCGGCCGAGCCCGAGGTGCTCGCCGCACTCACCGACGCCCGCCTCCTCGTCCCCGTGATGGCGATCCTCGGCGAGGTCGAGGAGGGGCCCGACCGGCTGCGCCGCGAAAAGAGCAGCGACATGGCGGTGCCCACGCTGCAGGCTCCCGGCGGTCGGCGCGCCCTGCCCGCCTTCACCTCGCTGGAGACGCTGGCCCGCTGGCGCCCGGACGCCCGGCCCGTGGCCGTACCGCTGCGCCAGGCGCTGGAGGCCGCCGCCCATGAGAAGGCGGACACGCTGGTCCTGGACCTCGCGGGCCCGGTGCCGTACCAGCTGACCGGCGCCGCGCTGCTGGCCCTCGCCGAGGGGCGGACCAGCACCGATCCGCTCGCCGACCCGGCCGTGACCGAGGCCGTGCGTGCAGTACTGGCCGCCGAGCCGGACGTGCTCAGGGCCCATCTGGCACCGGCGGCGGACGCCGACGGGATGCTCGCGCTCGCCCTCGTGCCTCAGGCGCCGGCGCGGGAGACGGCGCACCGGGTGGCGGGCGCCCTGGCCGCCGACGAGGTGCTGCGGGCACGGCTGGTGCGCGGGCTGACCCTGGCGCTGCTGCCGCCGGACGCGAAGGTCCCCGGCGAACCGCTCTTCAGCCGCTGAGGGGGCGGGGCTCCGGCCCGCCACAGAGGCAGAGCCCGGCCCGCTGCGGGGGCGGGCCCCGGACCTCCCCATTCGGACCAACAGGCGAATCGCCTCAATTCCCCCCACAATGCTTAGGCGACTGGCGGTCGGAATCTGCGTGAGGAGAGCGCCATGGAGACGAGAACGGTCGTAGCGGAGTTCATCGGGACCGCGATGCTGGTCCTCTTCGGAGTCGGTTCGCTGGTCCTGGCGGGCGACTACATCAACGCCCTCGGGATCTCGCTCGCCTTTGGCTTCACGCTGATCGCGATCGCCTACGCGTTCGGACGCATCTCGGGCTGCCACATCAACCCGGCGGTGACCCTCGGCGTGCTGCTGGCCAAGCGCATCGACATCCGTACGGCCGTCCAGTACTGGGTCGCGCAGTTCGTCGGCGCGATCGTGGGCGCGGCGGTGCTCTTCCTGCTCGCCAACCAGGTGCCCAGGCTCCAGACGGCCGACGCCTTCGGCAGCAACGGCTACGGCGGCCGCTCACCGGTGGGCATGGGTGCGGGCGGGGCCTTCCTCGCCGAGGTGCTGCTGACCTTCCTGCTGGTCTTCGTCTTCCTGGCGGTGACCCACTCGGTGGCGCTGGTCGGCGGCGAACCGATCCCGGTGGGCCTCGCCCTCGCCGCCGTCAATCTGATCGGCATCCCGCTGACCTGGGCCTCGGTCAATCCGGCGCGCAGCTTCGGCCCCGCGATCTTCGCGGGCGGCGATGCGCTGGGCCAGCTCTGGCTGTTCATCGTGGCACCGCTGGTCGGCGGGGTGCTCGCCGCCGTGGTGCACCGGTTCACCCATCTCCATCCGGCGGGGCAGGTCGACCAGGAGGAGGCCCATCCGCCCCCGGCGACCGGACCGTGGGGGCGGCTGCGCGGCGGCCACCGCCCCGAGGCGGGCGGCCAGGAGACCAAGGGCCCGGAGGCGGCCTGAGTCGCGCACGCGGGGGCCCGGGCCCGGAGGGCGTACGGGCCCGGAGGGGCGTACGGGCTCCCGAGGGGCCCGTGCCCTCCGGAGGTCAGCCGAAGACCGGGCCGGTGAACTTCTCGCCGGGCCCCTGCCCCGGCTCGTCCGGCACCACCGACGCCTCACGGAAGGCGAGCTGCAGGGACTTCAGGCCGTCCCGCAGCGGAGCGGCGTGGAAGGAGCTGATCTCCGTGGCGCTGGCCGTGACCAGCCCCGCCAGGGCGTTGATCAGCTTCCGCGCCTCGTCCAGGTCCTTGTGCTGGGGGCCCTCCTCGGCCAGGCCCAGGTTGACCGCGGCGGCGCTCATCAGGTGCACCGCGACCGTGGTGATCACCTCGACCGCGGGCACATCCGCGATGTCCCGGGTCATCCGGTCGAAGTCGGGGGCCGGCGGCTGCCCGGCGTTGGCGTCGCTCATGGTGGTCGGGGCTCACTTCCTGAGGGATGGTGGGCCCCAGCCTAGGCGGCCGCCCGGCGCCGTACGCACGGGGCGGGTGAGTTCACAGGAACGCCGGGGAACGCAGGGGAACAGGGGACGGGGCGGATGCCGAGGACGCACCGGGTGAGCATCCCGGGCCAGTCCTGGTATCGTAGATAAACGACCGGCCGGTCACGCGCGTGTCCGGCCCGCAAGTGGAGGCTCCCCAGCTCCCACCTTCCGACCCCCCGGGTCGGCAGGTCATCGGTCAGGCTGCGCCCCGCGGTGATATCGCGGCGGTGCTCCCGGTCAATGAGGAGCCCCGCCTGTGTACCCGTCGGGGCGTTTTGTGCGTTACGGCGCGGTGGTCATACCGAAACAGACGTTACGCGGCAGTCCGCCAGACGGTCGCGTGGTGCAACCGAGGAGGATCCATCAGCGCCGAGCCCCGCATCAACGACCGGATTCGCGTCCCCGAGGTGCGACTCGTCGGTCCCAGTGGCGAGCAGGTCGGCATCGTGCCGCTTGCCAAGGCCCTGGAGCTTGCGCAGGAGTACGACCTCGACCTCGTCGAGGTGGCGGCGACCGCTCGCCCGCCGGTCTGCAAGCTCATGGACTACGGAAAGTTCAAATACGAGTCGGCCATGAAGGCCCGTGAAGCGCGCAAGAACCAGGCGCACACGGTCATCAAGGAGATGAAGCTCCGGCCGAAGATCGACCCGCACGACTATGACACCAAGAAGGGTCACGTCGTCCGGTTCCTCAAGCAGGGCGACAAGGTCAAGATCACGATCATGTTCCGTGGCCGTGAGCAGTCCCGGCCCGAGCTCGGCTACCGGCTGTTGCAGCGGCTCGCCGAGGACGTCCAGGAGCTGGGCTTCGTGGAGTCCAACCCGAAGCAGGACGGCCGAAACATGATCATGGTTCTCGGTCCGCACAAGAAGAAGACCGAGGCGATGGCCGAAGCCCGCGAGGCGCAGGCCGCCCGCAAGGCGGAGCGCCAGGGAATTCCTCACCTGGACCAGTCCCCGGACGCGTCCGTCGAGGAGCCTGCCGAGGAGCCCGCCGAGGCGTGATTGAGAGGCGCGAGCCTCGACCGCCCACCCGGGGCCGAAGGGCTCCGGACATCAACCGAAACACATGACGCTTCCGCGTGCAGAACCGCGGAGGCGTCCCGACGAGGAGAGTACGGCGACATGCCGAAGAACAAGACGCACAGCGGTGCCAGCAAGCGCTTCAAGCTCACCGGCTCCGGCAAGGTGGTGCGCCAGCGCGCCGGTCGCCGCCACCTTCTCGAGCACAAGCCGTCCACGCTGACGCGCCGCCTGGCCGGAAAGGTCGAGATGGCCCCCGCCGACGCCAAGAAGATCAAGAAGCTTCTCGGCAAGTGACGCCCCGCCCCGCTTCGGCGGGGCGAGCGCCAGACCGGGACCTATTCGTTTCCGGGCCGCGTGAGTCACCCGCGGCCCCGTACAAGGAGTTAACAAGTGGCACGCGTCAAGCGGGCAGTCAACGCCCACAAGAAGCGCCGGGCGATCCTCGAGCAGGCCAGCGGCTACCGGGGCCAGCGCTCCCGCCTGTACCGCAAGGCCAAGGAGCAGGTCACCCACTCTCTGGTCTACAACTACAACGACCGCAAGAAGCGCAAGGGCGACTTCCGCCAGCTGTGGATCCAGCGCATCAACGCCGCTGCCCGCGCCAACGGCATGACGTACAACCGCTTCATCCAGGGTCTGAAGGCCGCCAACATCGAGGTGGACCGCAAGATCCTGGCCGACCTCGCGGTCAACGACGCCGGTGCGTTCGCCGCGCTGGTCGAGGCGGCGCAGAAGGCGCTGCCGAGCGACGTCAACGCGCCGAAGGCCGCGTAACCGCTGCGCTGAGCTGTACGCCATGGACCCGCAGGTGAACGCGTACCTGCGGGTCCGCGTATGTCGGTGCCCCTGGGGGGTTTCGTTGCCGGACGCGGGCCGGTGGCCGGGTTGTGCCCACCCGTTCCTCCCCCAGCTACCGCTGGGAGATGCCCCGGCGGAACGATTGCCCACAACCGGGCGTGCCCCGCCCCGCAGGGCGATTGCGCGCAACCGGGCTGTCTCCGTCCTGCGGAACGAATGCCCACAACCTGGCTCCGCGTCGGCCGCCCGGCGGGGCCTGCCCGGCCCGGCTCGGCGCGTGGCCGCCGCCCGGACGAGCCGGACCCGGTCCGCGGGGGCGCCCGGCGCCGCCCGGCCGGGCGGCGCGGCCAAGGCGGTCCCCGGCTGCCGCCGTTCCCCGGGGGCCCGGGGGCCCGTCCCCGGTTTCGGGAAGGGGCGGGGTGGGGGAAGCCCGCCCCGCGTCACCACCACACACCGCACGAGAAAGCGCATCGCACCCCATGGCGACCCCCGAGTTGACGTCCCTGCGATCGCCGCGTGTCACCGCCGCCCGGCGGCTTGCCAAGCGCAGCTTCCGCGGGAAGGAGCGGCGGTTCATCGTCGAGGGGCCGCAGGCCGTACGGGAGGCCATCGCGCATCTCGTGGAGGTGTACGCAACCCCCGAGGCCGCCGAGCGCCACGCGGACATCCTCGCTGCCGCCCGCGCCGCGAACCTTCCCGTCCTCACCGCCTCCGACGAGGTCATCGCGGAGATGTCCGACACCGTCACCCCTCAGGGCGTCGTCGGGCTGTGCCGCTTCCTCGACTCGCCGTTCGAGGAGATCCTGCGCGCCCGGCCGAGGCTCGTCGCCGTCCTCGCGAACGTCCGCGACCCCGGCAACGCCGGAACCGTGCTGCGGTGCGCCGATGCCGCCGGGGCGGACGCCGTGGTGCTGACGGACGCCTCCGTGGACCCCTACAACCCCAAGGCCGTACGCGCATCCGTCGGCTCCCTCTTCCATCTTCCCGTCGCCGTCGGGGTGCCCGTCGAGCGCGCGGTGAGCGGGCTGCGGGAGGCCGGGGCGCGGGTGCTGGCCGCGGACGGGGCGGGGGAGCGGGACCTGGACTCCGAGCTGGACGACGGGCTGCTGGGCGCCCCCACCGCCTGGATCTTCGGCAATGAGGCATGGGGCCTGCCGGAGGCTACCCGCGCACTCGCGGACGAGGTGGTGCGCGTTCCGATTCACGGCAGGGCCGAGAGCCTCAATCTCGCCACGGCCGCCGCCGTGTGCCTCTATGCCTCCGCTCGTGCGCAGCGCGCTCCCGCAGGGTGCCGCTCCGTCACATCGACCTAGTAGGGTTGCCCCCTCTGGGAGGGGACCCGAGAGGGGGTGTGGGGATGGACGTCAGGACCTCCGGCGCCAGGGCGGCCGACGCCCATGCGCCTGGAGCAGGGCCGCCTGGAGCAGGGCCGCCCGGCGGTGGGCGCGACCTCTCGTCCAGCGGGCCGGGCCCCGGCCTGCCCGGCGGCGCGCCGGACGGATTCGCGCCGCACCCCGACGATCTGCCCGACGGCCTGGTGGTGGCCGATGAGACCGGCCTGGTCACGTGCTTCAACGCGGCGGCGGCCCGGATCACCGCCACCGACCCCGCGGACGCGATCGGCCGCCGGCTCGAGGTGGCCCTGCCGTTAGAGGACCTGGACGGCCGGCGCTGGTGGGCGCTGACCGATCCGTATGGAGGGCTGGCCATCCGGGCCGGTCAGCCCGAGCGGAACCTGCTGCTGCCGGGCGGGCGCGAGGTGCTGGTCTCGGCCCGCTATGTGCGCGAGCGGCCGACCGGACCGGTGCGCCGGGTGGTGGTCTGCCTGCGCGGCACCGAGGCCCGCCGCCGTACCGAGCGCAGCCATGCCGAGCTGATCGCGACCGTCGCCCATGAGCTGCGCTCGCCGCTGACGTCCGTGAAGGGGTTCACGGCCACCCTGCTGGCCAAATGGGAGCGGTTCACCGACGACCAGAAGCGGCTGATGCTGGAGACCGTCGACGCCGACGCCAACCGGGTCACCCGGCTGATCGCCGAGCTGCTGGACATCTCCCGGATCGACTCCGGCCGCCTGGAGGTGCGCCGCCAGCCCGTCGACCTCGCCGCCGCCGTCCGCCGCCATGTGCAGGCGCTCACCGCGGCCGGGCACACCGCCGAGCGGTTCCTGATCAGGTCCAGGGGGCCGCTGCCCAGGCTGTGGGCCGATCCGGACAAGATCGATCAGGTGCTGGGCAACCTGCTGGAAAACGCGGTGCGCCACGGCGAGGGAACGGTCACCATTGATATAGCGCCCGCGACACCGGCCAAGCCGGTCGTGGAGGGCCCCCCTGTCGAAAGGACCGCCGTCACCGTGAGCGACGAAGGCCCCGGTATCCCGGAGGAGTCGATGAGCCGCGTCTTCACCCGCTTCTGGCGGGGCAGCAAGCGCGGCGGCACCGGCCTCGGGCTCTACATCGTCAAGGGCATCGTCGAGGCGCACGGCGGGACGATCACCGTCGACCGGGCCCGCGGCGGCGGCGCGGAGTTCCGATTTATCCTGCCCGTGGGCACCCCGGCCTATCTGGCCTGAGCCGCCCGCGGGCTTCTCCGGCACGGGGCGGACCCCGCGCGGCGGCCGCCGAGCGGCGTCCCCCGGAACAACACCCCTCCCGCGCCCCTTAGACTCGGGCTTTGGCACCTTTGGCGTCCCTTGCACGGGGCGCAGCGGTCGCAGCCAGTCGAGCCGGGGTCGCGCAGCCGGGGGGCACCTCCCAGCGGTAGCTGGGGGACAAACGGAAGTACGGGAAGAGATGTCGGCACCCAATAAGTCGTACGACCCTGTCGAGGTCGAGGCACTGAAACCGGAAGAGATCGCCCGCAGGCGGGACGAGGCGCTCGCCGCCATCGCCGCCGCCGGGGACCTCGAGGCGCTGCGCGAGGTGAAGGTCGCCCACACCGGCGACCGCTCACCCCTCGCGCTCGCCAACCGCGAGATCGGCGCCCTGCCACCGCACGCCAAGGCGGACGCGGGCAAGCGCGTCGGCCAGGCCCGAGGCCAGGTCAACCAGGCGCTGAAGGCCCGGCAGGAGGAGCTCGAGGCGGAGCGTGACGCCCGGGTGCTGGTCGAGGAGGCGGTGGACGTCACCCTGCCGTACGACCGCACCCCGGCCGGCGCCCGCCATCCGATCACCACGCTCTCCGAGCGCATCGAGGACGTCTTCGTCGCGATGGGCTACGAGGTCGCCGAGGGGCCCGAAGTGGAGGCCGAGTGGTTCAACTTCGACGCGCTCAACTTCCCGCCCGACCACCCCGCCCGCGAGATGCAGGACACCTTCTTCGTGCGCGGCGCGAAGGACGGCGAGTCGTCCGGTGTGGTGCTGCGCACCCACACCTCGCCGGTGCAGATCCGGTCGATGATCGACCGCGAGCCGCCCATCTATGTGATCTGCCCGGGCCGCACCTTCCGCACCGATGAGCTGGACGCCACCCACACTCCCGTCTTCAACCAGGTCGAGCTGCTCGCCATCGACGAGGGCCTGACCATGGCCGACCTCAAGGGCACGCTCGACCACATGGTGCGGGCGCTGTTCGGGGAGGGTATGACCACCCGGCTGCGGCCGAACTTCTTCCCGTTCACCGAGCCGTCCGCCGAGATGGACATGCTCTGCTACGTGTGCCGGGGCGAGTCCGTGGGCAACCCGGACCGGCCCTGCCGCACCTGCTCCAGCGAGGGCTGGATCGAGCTGGGCGGCTGCGGGATGGTCAACCCGCGGGTGCTCATCGCCTGCGGTGTCGACCCGGACAAGTACAGCGGCTTCGCCTTCGGCTTCGGCATCGAGCGGATGCTGATGTTCCGGCACAACGTGGAAGACATGCGAGACATGGTCGAGGGTGATGTGCGCTTCACCCGGCCCTTCGGGATGGAGATCTGATGCGGGTCCCGCTTTCTTGGCTGCGGGAGTACGTCGACCTGCCCGCCGGTGAGACCGGCCGTGACGTACAGGCCAAACTCGTCTCGGCCGGGCTCGAGGTCGAGACGGTCGAGCAGCTCGGCGCCGGCCTCAAGGGCCCCCTGGTCGTCGGTCAGGTGCTGACCATCGAGGAGCTGGAGGGCTTCAAGAAGCCGATCCGCTTCTGCACCGTGGACGTCGGCCAGGCCAACGGAACGGGTGAGCCGCAGAACATCGTCTGCGGAGCCCGGAACTTCGCCGTCGGCGACAAGGTCGTGGTCGTGCTGCCCGGCGCCGAACTGCCCGGCGGCTTCGCGATCTCCGCGCGCAAGACCTACGGCAAGACCTCCGAGGGCATGATCTGCTCCGCCAGCGAGCTGGGCATGTCCGACGACCACGACGGCATCATCGTCCTGCCGCCGGAGTACGAGGTCGGCACCGACGCCATCGAGCTGCTGGAGCTGGTCGACGAGGTCCTCGACATCGCCGTCACCCCGGACCGGGGCTACTGCCTGTCGATGCGCGGTGTCGCCCGCGAGACCGCGACCGCCTACGAGCTGCCGCTGCGCGACCCGGCCCTGATCGACGTGCCCGCGCCGGGCAGCCACGGCTACCCCGTCCAGGTCACCGACCCGATCGGCTGCGACCGCTTCACCGCCCGCACCGTCACCGGGCTCGACCCCGAGGCGCACTCCCCGATCTGGCTCGAGCGCCGGCTGCAGAAGGCCGGGATGCGCCCGGTCTCGCTCGCGGTCGACATCACCAACTACGTGATGCTCGAACTGGGCCAGCCGCTGCACGCCTACGACCGCTCCCGGATCAACGGGGCGATCGGCGTGCGCCGCGCGCAGCCGGGCGAGAAGCTCACCACCCTCGACGGCAACCAGCGCGTCCTGGACGCCGAGGACCTCGTCATCACCGACGAGAGCGGGCCCATCGGCCTCGCCGGTGTCATGGGCGGCGCCAACACCGAGATCGCGGACGCCACCGCCGACGCCGGGACCGGCCAGGCGGCGGGCACCACCGAGGTCGTCATCGAGGCGGCCCACTTCGCCCCCGTCTCGGTCGCCCGCACCGCCCGCCGCCACAAGCTGTCCTCCGAGGCGTCCCGGCGGTTCGAGCGCGGCGTCGACCCCGAGGCCACCTCGGCGGCGGCGCAGCGCACCGTCGACCTGCTGGTGCTCCTCGCGGGCGGCACCGCCGAGGTGGGCGTCACCGAGATCATCGCGCCCAGCGCCCCGCACACCATCGCGCTGCCCGCCGACCACCCGGACAAGGTCGCGGGGGTGTCCTACGGCCGCGAGACCGTGGTGCGCCGGCTGCAGCAGATCGGCTGCGATGTCTACGGCGCCGACGACCTTACGGTCACCGTCCCGAGCTGGCGGCCCGACCTCACCGACCCCAACGACCTGGCCGAGGAGGTCATCCGGCTCGAGGGGTACGAGAACCTCCCCTCGACGCTGCCCCGGCCGCCCGCCGGGCGCGGACTGACCGAGCGTCAGCGGCTGCACCGGCGGGTCGGCCGGGCGCTGGCCGGAGCAGGATACGTCGAGGCGCTGAACTACCCGTTCATCGGCGAGGAGGCCCTCGACCAGTTCGGGCTGGCCGCGGACGACCCGCGGCGCGATCTGGTCCGGCTGGTCAACCCGCTCTCCGACGCCGAGCCCGCGCTCCGTACGACGCTGCTGCCCGGGCTGCTCGGCGCGCTGCGCCGCAACGCCGGGCGCGGCGAGCGCGACCTCGCGCTCTTCGAGACGGGCCTGGTCTTCCGCGCCACCGGTCACGAGCCGGCCGCGGCCACCCTCCCCGTCGACCGCCGTCCCACCGACGAGGAGATCGCCGGGCTCAACGCCGCGCTGCCGCACCAGCCGCGCCGCGTCGCCGTCGTCCTCGCGGGCGACCGTGAGCAGGCCGGCTGGTGGGGCAAGGGCACCCCGGTGAGCTGGGCCGACGCCGTCGAGGCGGGCCGGATCGTGGCCCGTGAGGCGGGGGCCGAGCTGATCGTCCGCCAGGACCAGCAGGACCCCTGGCACCCGGGCCGCTGCGCCGCGCTGCTGGCCGTCGTCGACGGCGAGGAGATCCTCGTCGGCAACGCCGGAGAGCTCCACCCGCGGGTCACCAAGGCCCTGGGCCTGGCCGAGCGCACCTGCGCGATGGAGATCGAGCTCGACCGACTGGAACAGGCCGGCACCGGCGGCGTGGAGGCCCCCCATGTCTCCACCTTCCCGGTGGCCACCCAGGACGTCGCGCTGATCGTGGACGCCTCAGTCGCCGCGGCCGATGTGGAGACGGCGCTGCGCGAGGGCGCGGGCGAACTGCTCGAATCCCTCCGCCTGTTCGACGTCTTCACCGGTGAGCAGCTCGGCGCGGGCAGGAAGTCGCTGGCCTACGCGCTGCGCTTCCGCGCCCCGGACCGCACGCTGACCGCCGAGGAGATCGCGACATCCCGCGACGCCGCGGTGTCGGCAGCCGCCAACCGCACGGGCGCCACCCTCCGCGGAGCCTGATCCCGCTTTCGCTGCCACCACGGCGATGGGGCGCACCCCACAACGGGGCGCGCCCCATCGCCGCGTCTGGACCCCGCCACGGCGGCCCAGGTGCCTGCCGGCCGGCGCCGGTCGCCGCGGTGGCCACGGATGGGGGCGCCCCCGACTCGGGCTGCGCCCAGTCGTTGCGTCTGGGCCCCGGGGATCACGCGCCTCGCTGGCTCGGGTCGGTCGCTGCGGTGGTCACCGATGGGGTGCCCCGGGCCGCGCCCCACCGCCGCGCCCACCGCCGGCACGGCAGCCCACCCGCCGCGCCGTGCTCCGGGCGGCCCGAGGCGGTGGTTTACGCGCCTCCCCGTTCCCCTGCCGCCGTCTCCCTCCTCCTCGGCTCTGCCCGTGAGGGCTTCCGCGCAGACAGCGCGCGTCGCGGCCCCCTGCCACGGTCACCCGTCACGGCACGGTGGGTACTTGGGGGCCGCTCGGTGCGGGGTCGCCCGCCCCTTGCCGGCGGGTCGCCGTCACGGTGGTGGCGGTGTACGCGCCGTTGGCGGCTCGGGACCGCGTTCGTTCGCCCCGTCGCGGTAATCAGCCAAAGCGTTCGCGCACCGCGGGGCGTGTGGGAGCTGCCCGGTGCGCGCTCGCTCGCCCCCGCGTGTGGGTCGCGGCCACGGTCGTGGCGCGGTGGGCGCTGTTGGCGGCTCGGTGGCGGGGCTCGCTCGTCTCGTCACGCTGGACGGCACCGACACCGCGTCCTCGGCGTGGTGGGGTTTGTCGGGTCGCCCGGGGCGCGGTCGCCCGCTCCCCTTTGCATGGGGCGCCGCCACCGCCGTGGCGGGGTGGGCGTCGTCGGCGATTCCGGCGGGGGTGGGGCCGCGGTCCACGGGGGCGGGGCTCGGGGCCGTGGCCCCGTGCCGGGTCGTCCCGGTGGACGGCAAACAGCCGACACCGCGTCCGCGGGGCGGTGGGGTGTTCGGGTGGCTGCCCGGGGCGTGGTCACCCGATCAGGTGAGATCCGGAAGGGGCGGGTCCAATTGGCAGGAGCTGTCGCCAGAATCGTGCCGGTCGCACGGCTCGCGCGGGATCGATCGTCCAGGGGCCCGGCCGACCGCCTCATTGGCCGGCGTTGGGGGCGACACATGATCGGGACATCGGCAGTCGGCGGCGCGTTCGTACGGAGGGCACGGAGTCTGCGGGCGGTCACCCGCGTGGTCCCCTGTCTGTGGGTGCTCGGCGCCATCTGCTGGGCGCTGCTGACCCCGCACCACACCGAGGTCGTCGCGCTCCTCGCCGCGGCACCCGCCATCGCCTGCGCGAGCAGCGGTCGTCGCAGATGCATCGTGCTGCTCGGCGGCGCCAGCCTGCTGTTCGCCCTCGCGCCTCCGACCGCCCTGGAGCCCGACGGCGACGGGAAGGAGCCGCACGCCGCCCTGGTCACCTGCTGCGCCATCCTCGGCGTGGCCGTCGCCTGCTATCTCACAGCGGGCCGCAAGCTGCGGCTGGTGCGCGAACTGGAACAGCTCCGGGCGGTGGCCACCGCCGCGCAGGACGTGGTGCTGCGGCCGCTCCCGGCCCGGCTGGAGGGCATCGAGCTGGCGGGCGGCCATCTCTCGGCCAGCCGGGGCGCCGTCGTCGGCGGCGATCTCTACGAGGCGCTGGCCACCCCGTACGGCGTCCGCGTCATCATGGGCGATGTGCGCGGGCACGGCCTCGCCGCGATCGGCACGGTCGCCGCCGTCCTCGGCAGTTTCCGTGAGGCCGCCCATGAGGAACCCCTGCTCAGCGGGGTGCTGCGCCGGCTCGACCGCGCCCTGGAGCGCCATCTGCGGGCACGCGCGAGCGGGGAGTGCCCGCTGGACAGCCACGTGGACGAGGAGTTCGTGACCGTCCTGCTGCTGGAGGTGGGCGCGGACGGCGAGGTCACCGCGCTCAACTGCGGCCACCCCTGGCCGTACCGCCTCTACGAACAGCCGGTGGGCCCGGCCATGGCCCGGCAGACCGCGCCCGGTGAGGTGCTGCCGCCGCTCGGCCTCTTCCCGCTCCCCGCCGAGCTTCCCACCGCCCGCTGGAGCGCCCTGGGCGTCGGCGACACGCTGGTGCTGCACACCGACGGCGCCGAGGACGTGCGCGACGCACACGGCACGTTCTTCCCCCTGCGCCGCGCCCTGTCCGAGGCGGCGGGCCCCGGGCCGCTCGTCCCCGCGGCGGTCGTGGCGGGGGTGCGCTCGGCGCTGCTGCGCCACACCGGCGGGCGGCTCGCCGATGATGTCGCGCTGCTCGCGCTGCGCTTCGACCGCTGTCCGCTGTCCGCCACCACGGCCCTCACCCGCCCGGCCGCCGACGCCCACCGGGGCTAGGGTTGTCCGCCGGGCCTTGACGCCTGCGGCGAGCTGTTCCCCTCCCCGCCCCTTCCCGCAGCATCGATATGCGGCTCCGCCGCGCGGTGGGGCTCCGCCCCAGACCGCGGGGCCCAGGGGCGAGGCCCCTGGCAACAGGCACGGGCGGGCAGGCTGGTCCCGCCCCTTCCCACAGCATCGAAATGCGGCTCCGCCACGTGGCAGGGCTCCGCCCCAAACTCCGCGTCCACGGGTGAGGCCCTTGGCAACGGGCACGGGTGGGCAGGCTGTTCCCCGCCCCGCCCCCTTCGCCAACCGGGGCTTCGCCTCCAGCCCCCGGGGTCCACGGGTGAGGCCCCTGGCAACGGACACGGCGGGCGCGCTTCTCCCCGTCCCTTCGCCAACCGTGCTCCGCCCCGGACCCGGGGTTCACGGGTGAGGCCCTTGGCAACGGGCACGGGTGGGCAGGCTGTTCCCCGCCCCGCCCCCTTCGCCAACCGGGGCTTCGCCCCAGCCTCCGGGGTCCAGGGGCGGAGCCTCTGGTATCGGGAAGGGGCGGGTTGGGGAAAGACCCGCCGGACACCCCCTGCACGCCGCGCCAACGGCCCGCCCCGCCCCGTCCGTTCACACCCCGTCCGTTCACACCCCGTGCGAATCCCCCTCCACTACGCTGGCGTCACCGAGCGTTTCGGGAGGGCGAGATGGAGCCCAATACACTGCTCGACTCCGTGCTCGACGAGGCCGGAGTCTCCCACGCCGGACTGGCCGCCCATGTCAATGAGGCAGGCCGGGCCCGGGGGATGAAGCTGCGGTACGAACACACCGCGGTGGCCCGGTGGCTGAAGGGCCAGCGGCCGCGCGGCCAGGTGCCGGACCTCATCTGCGAGGTGCTGGGCGAGCGGCTGCACCGCGCCCTCACCCTGGACGACATCGGCCTCGGCACCCCGGGCAGCCGCCGGGGCCCCGCCACCCCGCTCTCCGGATTCGTCGAGCGCGCCACCGCGCTGTGGCGTTCCGACGAGCAGCAGCGCCCGCATGTCGTCGAGGCCCCGGCGGTCACCGGCACCCCCGCCGTCATCCCGGTGTGGGAGTGGGAGAACCCTCCCGAGGACTCCGATGTCTCCCGGCGCGGTCTGACCCGGGTCAGCATGACCGACATCGAGACGCTGCGCGCCGCCCGTGCCCACTACGAGCAGATGTACCGCAAGGCCGGCGGCGTCGCGACCCGGACCCGGGTGGTGGGGTTCCTCAACTCCGAGGCCGCACCGCTGCTGCGCGGCAGCTACGCCGACGACACCGGCCGCCAGCTGCACCGGGCGACCGGCGGCCTGGTGGCCATCGCCGGGATCTGCGCGTACGACTCCAACACGCACGGCCTGGCCCAGCGCTACTTCCACCAGGCGCTGCGGCTCGCCAAGGCCAGTGGCGACCGGGGTCTGGGCGCCTATGTCATAGCGCTGCTGGTCAACCAGTCCCTCTTCATGAAGGAGTACCGGCAGGCGGTCGCCTTCGCCGAATCGGCGCTGCGCGCCGCGGGCTCCCAGATCACCCCCGCGCTCGCCGCCGACCTCTACGCCATGCAGGCCAAGGCGTACGCCCGGCTCGGCGACGGCGCCGGGGCGCTGTCCTGCATCCGGCGCGCCGAGACCGCCGCCGACCGGATCAGACCGGGCCAGGAGCCCGACGAGACCGGCTATGTCCAGCCGGGTCTGGTGAACGTCCAGGTGGCCGAGGCGCTGCTGAGCCTCGGCGACCTCGGCGGCGCCCGCGAGCACGCCACCGCCGCGGTCGGCACCCCCGCGCACGACCGGGGCCGGGTGCACCGGCTCGCCATGCTCACCCATATCGAGCTGCGTCAGGGGGACGTGGACCGGGCGGGCGCCACGGCGGTGGAGATGACCGAGCGCGCGCGGGGCATGGAGTCCCAGCGGTTACGCGACCGGTTGCGGGCGGTACGGGAGCACCTCGCGGCCAGCGGAAGCGCCGCGACAGCCGAGGCCGCCGCGCTCATCGACGGGGCGCTGCGCGTTCCTCTGTGACCGGCGGTTCCGCTCGCGGTCCGCACTCTCGTCAGCGGGTGGCCCACGATGGCCTCCCGTTTCGACGAAAGGTGGCTGACAGTGCGATGGAAGAACCTCAGGGAGCGGACCGTGTACGAGAACCGATGGTTCCGGGTCAACCTCGCCGATGTCCGGCTCCCCGACGGGCGCCATCTGGACCACTATCTGATCCGGCTCCGTCCCGTGGCCGTGGCCACGGTGGTGAACGCGGCCAACGAGGTGCTGCTGCTGTGGCGCCACCGGTTCATCACCGACGCCTGGGGCTGGGAGCTGGCCGCGGGCGTCGTCGAGGACGGTGAGGACATCGCCGACGCCGCGGCCCGGGAGATGGAGGAGGAGACCGGCTGGCGCCCCGGCCCGCTGCGCCATCTGCTCTCCGTCGAGCCGTCCAACGGGCTCACCGACGCACGGCACCACATCTACTGGGCCGAGGAGGCGTCGTACGTCGGGCACCCGGAGGACGACTTCGAGTCGGACCGCCGCGAGTGGGTGCCGCTGAAGATGGTGCCCGACCTGGTCGCACGCGGTGAGGTGCCCGCGGCCAACATGGCGGCGGCGCTGCTGCTGCTCCACCACATCAGGCTCGGGTAGGCCGGGCCGCCGTCCGCACCGGCGCTAGTGTCCCGCTGCCTGCCATATCGCCAGGGCCAGGGCGGATACCCCGGTCACGGCGGCGATGGAGGGCAGCGGCCAGCGTCCGTGCTCCAGGATCCGCATCCGCCCGCCCAGTTGGTTCACGTCCTCCTCAGCCTGTTCTCCTCGGTGGTCGAGCAGGGCGAGCCGGCCGTCGACGCGGGTGAAGCCCACGTCGACGGACCGGCGTAATTCCGCGAGCTCCACGGCTAACGCGGCTTGCTCGGGCTCGGTGGTCACGGGTTGATCCCCTTCCGGATGTAACGTCCGTGCAGTGGTAACGCTCCGAGTCAAGCGCATGCACAGGTAGTGCGGGAGCGTGTGTGGGGATGGTGTGTGAGTCACCGGCGCACACCCCGTGCGAAACGCGGGTACTCAACGGGTACGCATGGGGGACGGCGGTCGAAGGTAGGGACCGCGGGGGCGGACAGACCGGATGGACCGGACAGAAGGGACGGATGTGCGACTGATCGCCGCTCCGATGTGGGAATTCGGTGTCGACCAGGGCGTACGGCAGTTCGCCGAGCTCGGCGTCGCGCTGGTGCTGTCCACCCTGATCGGGCTCGAGAGGGCGGTGCAGCAGAAGAGCGCCGGGCTGCGCACCCACACCCTGGTGGGCGTGGGCAGCGCGCTGTTCATGCAGGTCTCCCAGTACGGCTTCACCGATGTGCTGCTGCGCGACCACGTCGGCCTGGACCCCTCACGGGTGGCGGCGCAGGTCGTCTCCGGTATCGGCTTCATCGGCGGCGGCCTGATCTTCGTCCGGCGCGATGCCGTCCACGGGCTGACCACCGCGGCGACCGTCTGGCTCACCTGTGCGGTGGGCATGGCCTGCGGCGGTGGTCTGGCCCTGCTGGCCACCGCGGTCACCGCGGTGCACTTCTTGGTGATCCGCGGCTATCCGCTGCTCACCCACCGGCTGCCGGCCCTCTGGTCGGCCGAACGGGTGGAGTTGCAACTGTCCTACCGGGTGGGCGCCGGGCTGCTGCCACGCGTCCTGGAGTTGTGTACGACGGCCGGGTACCGGGTGCTGCGGGTCCGGGTGGACCGGGCGCCCTGGAAGGGCCGGGACCGCACCACCCGGGTCGTCCGCGCCGAGGAGGAGGCCCGGCCCGCCGATACGGGCGTCGCCGAAGTGCAGCTCGCCCTCGAGGGCACCGGGGACGTGCTCCGGCTGGTCGGGGAGATCACCGAGCTGGAAGGCGTCCTCGGCGCCGACGCGGGCCGCGACCTCGACGACTCGGAGTGACCTCGACGACTCGGAGTGACGAGGACGAGGCGAAAGCGCCCGGTGCGCCCCCGGTGCCTGGTCAGTTCCCGGTGCGTGCTCAGTACGTGTAGAAGCCCGAGCCCGACTTGCGTCCCATCCGGCCCGCGTCCACCATGCGCAGCAGCAGCGGGGGAGCGGCGTACAGCGGCTCCTTGTACTCGCCGTACATCGAGTCGGCGATCGCCGCGATCGTGTCCAGGCCGATCAGGTCGGACAGCTTCAGCGGGCCCATCGGATGGGCGCAGCCCATCTCCATGCCGTTGTCGATGTCCTCGCGGCTGGCGATCCCGGACTCGAACATCCGGATGGCGGAGAGCAGATACGGGATGAGCAGCGCGTTGACCACGAACCCCGCGCGGTCCTGGGCGCGGATGGCGTGTTTGTCCAGGACGTCGTGGACCAGTGCCTCGGTGCGCTTGATGGTCTCGTCACCGGTGGTGAGCGCCGGGATCAGCTCCACCAGCGCCTGCACGGGCGCCGGGTTGAAGAAGTGGATGCCGATCACCTGATCCGGGCGCGAGGTGGCGACGGCCAGCTTGACCAGCGGGATGGAGGAGGTGTTGGAGGCGAGGATCGCGTCCGGGCGGGTCACCACCTGGTCGAGGACCTGGAAGATCTCCGTCTTGACCTGCTCATTCTCGACGACCGCCTCGATCACGAGGTCACGGTCGGCGAATTCCCCCAGGTCGGTGGTGAAGCTCAGCCGGTCCAGCGTCGCGTCGCGCTGCTCCTCGGTGATCTTGCCGCGCTCCGCGGCCTTGCCGAGGGAGTTGGTCAGCCGGGTGCGCCCTATCTCCAGGGCCTCACCCGTGGTCTCCGCGACCATGACGTCCAGGCCGGATCGGGCGCACACCTCCGCGATGCCCGCACCCATCTGGCCACAGCCCACCACTCCGACGCGTTCGATGTCGGTCACATCGTGCCTTTCGCTGGTCCAACTGTCCGTTGTGCCGTCCCCCTGTCGCCCCAGACGTTACCCTCCGGTTATCGGCAAGGGGCGGGCCGGGGCCGGATTCCCGGCCCCGGCCCGCCCCCGTCCCCGTCTTGCGCACGGGGCTCTCACACCACGGTCACGAGGCATCGCCGCGCAGGATGCCGCGGCCGTTGGTGGCCACGTAGACCCGGCCGTAGACCCGTGGGTCGCCGGTGATCGAGGCGCCCGTCCAGCCCCACTGGTGGGCGTCGTCGTTGATCCGGGTCCAGCTCGCCCCGGCGTCGGTGGAGCGGAAGATGCCGCGCACCCCGCCGATCTTCGCGCTGGTGTAGAGCGCCTGGTACGAGGCGCCCGGCGCCGCCTTGCCGAAGCCGATGGTGTCCGCCTGCTGGACGCCGCTCAGTTTGGTGAAGGTCGCGCCGGAGTCCGTGGAGTGCCACAGCCCGTAGGCCCCGGCCGTGCTGCCGCCCGCGAGCCAGATGTCGCCCTCGGCGCCCGGCAGCGCCTTGAACCGCACCGGGCCGTCGCCCGGCAGCCCCAAGGACGCCCTGGCGGTGAAGGTGGCGCCGCCGTCGGTGCTGACGTAGAACGTGCCCGCCTTGAAGCCGTAGAACTTCTTCGGGTTCTTGCGGTCGGACTCCACGACCGCCCCGGCCGGGATGCCGCTCGACGCCGACCAGGAGCTGCCGAAACCGGTGGTGTGGTAAGCGGCCGAGGTGCCCTCCGGGGCCCAGACGAAGCCGCTGCCGTCGGCCGCCGCGGCCACCGTGCCGCCGCCCGTGACCCCGGACGGCTCGCTGCCCTGGAACCAGTTGGCGCCGTTGTCGGTCGAGAACGCGATCCGCGGGGCGGAGTCGTTGTTGCCCACCCGGACCACGGTGTTCGCGTTGGTCTCGGCGTAGTCCAGGCTGGTGGTCGTGGTGAACGTCGGCGAGGTGTACATCCTCGCGGGCACCGCGTCGAGGTCGGTGTGGCGGAAGCCCCCGATGTCACCGAGCGCGCTGAGCAGCGGGGCGCCGGTGGGCGGGCTCGCCAGATCGTTGACCGCCGTCTCCTCCAGGCCCTTGACCATGGGCGTGATGGTGATGGTGCCGCCCGTGTCCCAGTTCGCGAGGTTCTCCGTGCCGTAGACCGTCGCACCCGTGCCGTACATCATCCGGCGGGAGTCGAACGGGTCGATCTCCAGCGCCTCGGTCATCCAGCCCAGCTTCGGGGTCACTTCGGGCGGGGAGGGGTTGGCGCCGAAGGTCAGCCAGGGGACGGACGAGACGTCCTGGGTGTAGCGGAGGGACCGGTTGGGGTAGCTGGTGAAGTCCCAGGCCCGGGTCCAGGTGGCGCCGGAGTCGGTGGAGCGGAAGATCTGGGTGTCCGGCCACCAGGAGCTGTAGCCGGTCACCATCAGCGTGCCGGGTTTTTGCCGGTCCACCGTGAGCCCGCTGTAGCCGAAGTAGGTGTCGGCGTCCGTCATGGGGCTGATGTTCTTCCACTCCCCGGTGGCCGTGGTGTACCGCCACACCTGGCCCTTCTCCCCGTCGTACGGGCCGCCCTTGTCGCTGGTGGTGAGGTACAGATAGCCGTTCTTCGTATCGAGGACGCCCTTGTGGGAGAGATAGCCGGTCGGCTGTCCGGCCACCCGCGACCAGGTGGCGCCCGCGTCCGTCGAGCGGTAGACGGTGTTGTTCTTGTCGGCCACGCCCACGTAGACGGTCTTCGTCGCGCTGCCGGAAGAACCGGTGCGCTCGTCGAAGGTCACCCACACCACGCCCTGGTTGTCGCTCAGATAGCCGCTGGTGTCGCTCGCGTCCTGGACGTAGGTGCCGGGGTTGGGGAAGGACGCCACCTTCGACCAGGTGACACCGGAGTCGGTGGAGCGCCACAGCCCGTTGCCGCTCGGCGCGCCGAGGTAGAGCACGCTGTTCTTGTTGGGGTCGACCGCCAGCCGTTCCCCCATGCCGCGGCCGGGCATATTGCCGCCCAGCTTGAAGGGGAGGGTGGTGGACTGCCAGCTGGCGCCCCGGTCGGACGAGCGCAGGATGGCGCCGTTGCCCGGATCCCAGCCGTTGGTGTACGTACCGGCCGCCACATAGACCTTGTCGGGATCCACGGAGTCGCTGGCCAGGCTCACCACCCCGGTCCAGCCCCAGTGGTCCCAGTCCAGCGAGTCCAGCAGCGGCACCCACCGCTTGCCGGACTGGTCCCAGCGGTACGCCCCGCCGATGTCGGTGCGGGCGTAGGCGAGGTTCTTCTCCTTGCGGTTGAAGACGATGCCGGGGACGAAGCCGCCGCCGTCCACCCGGACGTTCTTCCAGGTGTAGGCGTCGGCCTGGGCGGTGTCCCGGGCGGGGGCCGGTTCTGGGCGGGCCGCCGCGGGGGAGGCGGCGGCGGTGAGTAAGCCGCCGACGAGTGCCAGCGCGGCCATGAGCGCGCCGAGCGGTCTGCTGCCTTTGCTGCGCACGGGAACTTCCTCTCCGGACGTGGGGGTAGTGAGGGGTGCGGGCCCTGCGGGCGAGGCTATTTGGGAGCGCTCCCATGCGTGCGTCATCCGATGCTAGCGGCCGGATGGCCGCGCGAGAAGGGTGAAGTCAAGCGGTCCTCAAGGGGTGTTGGGCTTGCGCGGCCCGGATTCGCGATAGGCATTGCCGGGCGCCCCACAAGGGCCCCATCATCAGCGGGAGTTGCCTCCTCCGGCGCGATGCCTGCCCGGGGCCGGTAGGGAGACGGCCTCCTGGGGCCGCGGACCCGGCCGGTGGCGGGCGGCGGCGCTACGTTGGCGACACGACCGAGGCGAGGAGCTGGGCATGGGTCGGATCACGCGCAGAAGTCTGACGGCCGCGGCCGCCGGAGCCCTGGCCGCCACCGTCACGGCGGGGGACGCGCTGGCGGAGGGGCGGGGCGGTGGGCATCGGCCCGAGTTCCGCGGGATGTGGCTGGCCACCGTCGCCAACCGCGACTGGCCGTCCAAACCGGGTCTCACCGCGGCCGAGCAGCGGGCCGAGCTGCTGAGCTTCCTGGACACCGCCGTGCGCCGCCGGCTCAACGCGGTGGTCTTCCAGGTGCGGCCGACGGCGGACGCGCTGTGGCCCTCACCGTACGAGCCGTGGGCCGAGTGCCTCACCGGCGTGCAGGGCCGGGACCCGGGCTGGGATCCGCTGGGCACCGCCGTGCGCGAGGCGCACCGGCGCGGTCTTGAGCTGCACGCCTGGTTCAACCCGTACCGGATCGCCAACCACACCGACCCCTCCCGGCTGATCCCCACCCATCCGGCCCGGGTGCACCCCGAGTGGGTCGTGCCGTACGGCGGGAAGCTCTACTACAACCCCGGGCTGCCCGAGGTCCGCCGCTTCGTCCAGGACGCCATGCTGGACGCGGTCGCGCGCTATGACATCGACGCCGTCCACTGGGACGACTACTTCTACCCCTATCCGGTGGCCGGCCAGGTCTTCGACGACGACGCGGCCTACGCGCGCTACGGTGCGGGCTTCCCGGACCGGGCGGCCTGGCGGCGGAACAACATCGACCGGCTGGTGTACGAGACGGCCGTGCGCGTCAAGCGGCTGAAGCGGCGGGTGCGGTTCGGCATCAGCCCCTTCGGCGTCTGGCGCAACCAGGCCACCGACCCGCTCGGCTCCGCCACCACGGCAGGGGTGCAGACCTACGACGACCTCTTCGCGGACACCCGTGGCTGGGTGCGGCGGGGATGGCTCGACTACATCGTCCCGCAGGTCTACTGGAACATCGGCTTCGCCGCCGCCGACTACGCCGCGCTCGTCCCCTGGTGGTCGGAGGTGGTCCGGGGCACGGGTGTGAACCTCTACATCGGCGAGGCGCTCTACAAGGCGGGCGATCCGGCGCAGCCCGCGCCCTGGCAGGACCCGGCGGAGCTGTCCCGGCACCTCACCTTCGACCAGGGCTTTCCGCAGGTGCGCGGCAATGTGTACTTCTCGGCCAAGGAAGTGGCCGCCGACCGCAACGGCGCCATGGCGCGTGTGGTCGCCGACCACTATCCCCATCGTGTCCGTCCGCCCCGCTGAGCCGGGGCCCCGGGCCGGCTAACGCTGCCCGGGTCCGGCGGCCAGGTGGCGGACGACCGAGTCGGGCCCGGGGGAGAACAGGCACTCGTGTCCGTCGTCCTCGTAACGCACGCGGTAGGGCGGTTCCCCGTCGGTCCCGAGCACTTCGATGATCTCCGCTACACGATCGTGAATCCCGACAACCCTGCCGTGCACCAGCAGCTTGTCGCCTACGGTCGCCTCCATGTGCGTGACCTCCTGTCCGCTGGAGGGCAATGCGATCCCTGGGGCCAGTCTATGGCCGGTTGTCCTGGTTTGCCCCCGCCGGGGGGTGATTCCGGTCCCCCACTTCGGGGATCCGGCTCGCCGCTTCGGGGATCCGCTCGGCCTCCTCGGGAGCCCGGCCCGCCTTCTCGGGAGCCCGGCCCGCCTTCTCGGGAGCCCGGCCCGCCTCCTCGGGAGCCCGGCTCGCCGCTTCGGGAGCCCGCTCCACTGCCGTGGTTCCCTGTGCCCGGCCCGCCGCCGCCGGGATCCGTACGGCCCTCGTCGCCGGGACCCGCGCCCGCTGCGTCACCCCGATGCACACCAGCACCGCCACGGCGGCGATCGGGGCGGCGGGGGTCAGCTCCTCGCCGAGGAGCAGCACCGACCACACCAACGTGAGCAGCGGCTGGGCCAGTTGGAGCTGGCTGGCCCGCGTCACCCCGATGGCGGCCATCCCCCGGTACCAGACCACCATGCCCACGAACTGCGAGCCCACCGCCAGCCACAGCAGCCCGGCCACCGCGCGGCCGCCGAGGTGAACGTCCTCGGCCGACAGTGCGAGCACCGCGCCCGGCACCGACAGCGGCAGACAGCCCACCAGCGCCCAGCCGATCACCTGCCAGCCCGGCATATGGCCGGCCAGCCGTCCGCCTTCGGCATAGCCCGCCGCGCACACCGGCAGCGCGGCGAACAGATACAGATCACCGGCGGTGGGTGCGCCGCCGCTCTGCTGCAGCGCGAAGGCGATCACGACCGCGGCCCCGGCCAGCGCCGCCGCCCAGAACGTCCGCGAGGGCCGCACCCCGGTGCGTACGGCGGAGAGGGCGGCGGTGGTGAGCGGCAGCAGGCCGACCACCACGGCCGCGTGCGCCGTGGTGGAGGTCTGCAGGGCGAGCGTGGTCAGCAGCGGGAAGCCCACGACGACCCCGGCCGCCACGACCAGCAGCCCCGGCCAGTGGCGGCGGTCCGGCACCGGCACCCGCAGGGCGGCCAGCGCGCCGCCCGCGATCAGCGCGGCGAGCACCACCCGGCACGTGGTCACCGACCAGGGGCCGAGGCCGGTGAGCGCCCAGGCAGTGCCGGGGAAGGTCAGGGAGAAGGCGGCCACGCCGAGCATGGCGAGCACGGTGCCGGTGCGGGCGGCGGACGGCGACGGGGTGACGCCCCGGCCCCGGGTGGTGTTGTCCCCGCCCCGGGCGGTGTTGTCCCCGCCCCGGGCGGTGTTGTCCCCGCCCCCGGTGGGGCCGCCGCTCACCGCTATCGCACTGTCATCAGTAGCGCTATCCTGTGCTGTCATGGAACAGCGTAGCAGTGTGGCCGAACTCGCGAAATCACTGCGGAAGGAGCTGGACCGCTACTCACCCGGAGAGAAGCTGCCGTCCAGCCGTGCCCTGGTCGAGCGCCACCGGGTGAGCCCGGTCACCGTCTCCCGTGCCCTCGCCGCACTCGCCGCCGAAGGGCTGGTGGTCACCCGCCCCGGCGCCGGTGCCTTCCGCGCCGACCGCCCCGGGGCCGCGGCGCCACGGCCGGGCGACACCTCCTGGCAGGAGGTCGCGCTGAGCGTGGAGACGGCCGGCGAGCCGGTGCGGCGCTCGGTGGACGCCTCCGGCGTCCTGGCCACGCTCGCCGCGCCACCGCACGGGATCCTGGAATTCAACAACGGCTATCTGCACTCCTCGTTGCAGCCGGAGCGGGCGCTGTCCGCCGCCCTGGCCCGCGCCGGACGGCGGCCCGGGGCATGGGGCCGCCCCCCGGTGGAGGGGCTCCCCGAGCTGCGCGCCTGGTTCGCCCGCGAGATCGGCGGCCCGGGCGGAACCCTCGGCGCCGCCGACGTGCTGATCACCGCGGGTGGCCAGTCCGCGCTCACCTGCGCGCTGCGCGCCCTCGCCCCGCCCGGCGCGCCCGTCCTCGTCGAATCCCCGACCTACCCCGGGGTGCTCGCCGCCGCCCGCGCCTCCGGGCTGCGCCCCGTCCCGGTGCCGGTGGACACCGAGGGGGTCCGGCCCGAGCTGCTCGCCGAGGCGCTGCGGGCGACCGGCGCCCGGGTCTTCGTCTGCCAGCCGCTGTTCCAGAACCCCACCGGGGCGATGCTCGCCCCCGAGCGGCGCCGCGAGGTGATCGGGATCGCCCGTGAGGCGGGCGCGTTCGTGGTCGAGGACGACTTCGCCCGCCGGCTCGTCCACGAGGACGCGCCCCCGCTGGCCCCCACACTCGCCGCCGACGACCCCGACGGGGTGGTGGTCCATGTGTGCTCGCTCACCAAACCCACCTCGCCCAGCCTGCGGGTGGGCGCGCTCGCCGCCCGCGGCCCCGCGCTGGGGCGGCTGCGCGCGATCCAGGTCGTCGACAGCTTCTTCGTGCCCCGCCCGCTCCAGGAGGCGGCCCTGGAACTCGTCGGCGCCCCCTCCTGGCCCCGCCATCTGCGCAACGTCGCCGCCGAGCTGCGCACCCGCCGCGACGTGCTCGTCACCGCCGTACGGCGCGAACTGCCCGCCCTGGAGCTGCGTTATGTCCCGCCCGGCGGCTACCACCTGTGGCTGCGGCTGCCCCAGGGCACCGACGAGACCGCGCTGGACTCCGCCGCGCTGCGCGCCGGGGTCGCCGTCGCCCCCGGCGGCCCGTACTTCTGCGCCGAACCGCCCGCGCCGCATGTGCGGCTGAGCTTCGCGTCGGTGGCGGGTGTCGGCGAACTGGCCGAGGGCGTACGGCGGTTGCGTACCGCGTGGGACGAGGTGCTCGGGCGGGCGTAGTGGTTATGGGCCGCACCATTGGCGCCGCGCACCGCGTCCCGGGCGGTAGCACCCGCAATGGGCCCGGGGCAGCAGCCCGCCGCCGTGCGACCCGGGCGCGGTCCGGCGGGTGTCCGGGCCCGTCCGCACGCCGCCTCCGACCCCGCTGCGTCCTCTTCCCCGGGCCCACCGGCCCGGTCCGACGCGCCCGGCCGACCGTGCCGGGCGCGCCGCGCCGGGTGGTTTGCCGCCGGGGCGTCGGCCAGGGCGTCCCCGCCGGAAGCATCCGGCGGTCCGCGCCGCATCCTGCCCGCCACCCACGCTGCGCACCGCGTTCACCGGACGGCCGCTTCGAGCCGCCCGGCGATCCGGCGTACACCGGATGGCCCCGGTCTTCTCCCCGTAGCGGCCCACCGGAGCCCGGCCGTGACCGTACGATGCCGGGATGACGTTTCGGCTGACGCTGGTCGCCGCCGGCCGCAGCTCCTCCCGGCTGGGGGAGCGCTTCGGTGACGACCGGCCGCTGGATCCGGAGGGCCGGCTCGCCGCCGAGCGCGCGGCCCCCGCGCTCGTACCGCTGGCCGCGGCGGAGCTGCGCTACTGCTCGCCGTCGGCCCGCAGCCGGGAGACCGGCGATGCGCTGGGCTTCACCCCACTGGTCCAACTCGCCCTGCGTGACTGCGACATGGGCCGATGGGCGGGCCGCTCCCTCGCCGATGTGATGGCGCGCGAACCGGGGGAGGTGGACGCCTGGCTCGGCGATCCGCGCTCGGTACCGCACGGCGGGGAGTCGCTGCACGCCTTCATCATGCGGATCGGCGGCTGGCTGGACACCCGCCCGGCCGAGGACCACGCCAAGATGGTGGCCGTCGCGGACCCCGGGGTGGTCCGCGCCGCCCTGATGTACGCGATCAAGGCGCCGCCGCACTGCTACTGGAACGTCGACATACGCCCGCTCTCCACCGTCACCCTCACCGGCCGGGCGGGCGAATGGCGGCTGCGCGTGGACGGGGTGTGACAGGAGCGCTCACGGCGCCTCCGTGATCTCCTCGGCCAGCAGATCCATCAGCAGGCCGTCGTGCCACGTACCGTCGGGGCCGCGCTCGTAGGACCGCATGATGCCGACGGGCCGGAAGCCGACCTTGCCGTAACAGCGGATCGCGGCGGCGTTGTCCGCCGCCGGGTCGATCACGATCCGGTGGTGGCCGTGGTCGGCGATCAGATGGCGGGCCAGGGTGCGTACGGCGTCGGTGCCCAGCCCCCGCCCGTGCACCGCCGGGTCCAGATAGATGTCGATGCTCGCGTGCCGGTAGTCCGGCTCGGTCTCGGCCGCCCACTGGATCATGCCGATCACCGCGCCCCCGTACTCGATGCTCAGATGCTCGGCGCCGGGCTCGGCCAGGTCCTCGCGCACCGCCGCCACCAGGTCCTCGCCGCCCCGCCAGCGCGCGTAGACCTCGGGCTTCGCGCGGATCGCGGCCAGGACGGGGACATCGGAGGGGTCGGTGGGGCGCAGCACCACCTGTGCGCCCCGCAGGGTCGTCGGCATGGACGGGACGATCCCAGGAAGCGCGGGCGGTGACCAGGGCGCGTCGTTCTGCCCAGGGCCCTTTCGGGAAAGCGCCCGGCACCAGATATCTTGATGTCGAGCAATGTTGCAGACGTGGAGCGGAGCACCCGGTGACTGACTCGACCATCATCTATACGCACACGGACGAGGCCCCTGCCCTCGCGACGTACTCGTTCCTGCCGGTGATCGAGGCATACGCCTCGACGGCCGGGGTCACCGTGGAGAGCCGGGACATCTCTCTGGCGGGGCGCATCATCGCCCAGTTCCCGGAGCACCTCGAAGAGGGCCAGCGCATCCCCGACGCCCTCGCCGAGCTCGGTGACCTTGCCAAGACCCCTGAGGCCAACATCATCAAGCTGCCGAACATCTCGGCCTCGATCCCGCAGCTCAAGGCCGCGGTCGCCGAGCTGCAGGAGCAGGGCTACGCGCTGCCGGACTACCCGGACGACCCGAAGACCGACGAGGAGCGGGAGATCCGCGCCCGTTACGACAAGGTCAAGGGCTCCGCCGTGAACCCGGTGCTGCGCGAGGGCAACTCCGACCGCCGCGCCCCCGCCTCGGTGAAGAACTACGCCAAGGCGAACCCGCACCGCATGGGCGCCTGGACGGCCGATTCCAAGACCAATGTGTCCCATATGGACACCGACGACTTCCGCTCCACCGAGAAGTCCGCGGTGATCCAGGAGGCCGGTTCGCTGCGCATCGAGCTGGCGGGCGACGACGGCTCCACCACCGTGCTGCGCGAGTCGGTGCCGGTGCTGGCGGGCGAGGTCGTGGACGCCTCCGTGATGCGCGTCGCGGCGCTGCGCGAGTTCCTCTCGGCGCAGGTCGGCCGCGCCAAGGCGGAGGGCGTGCTGTTCTCGCTGCACCTGAAGGCCACGATGATGAAGGTCTCCGACCCGATCGTCTTCGGCCACGCCGTACGAGCCTTCTTCCCCAAGACCTTCGCCGAGCACGGTGAGACCCTCGCCGCCGCCGGTCTGACCCCGAACGACGGTCTGGGCGGCATCCTCAAGGGCCTGGAGGCCCTGCCCGAGGGCGCGGCGATCAAGGCGTCCTTCGACGCCGAGCTGGCCGAGGGCCCGGAGCTGGCCATGGTCGACTCCGACCGCGGCATCACCAACCTGCATGTGCCGTCCGACGTCATCGTCGACGCCTCCATGCCGGCCATGATCCGCACCTCCGGCCACATGTGGGGCCCGGACGGCGAGGAGCACGACACCCTCGCGGTGATCCCGGACAGCAGCTACGCCGGGATCTACCAGGCCGTCCTCGACGACTGCCGCGCCAACGGCGCCTTCGACCCGGCCACGATGGGCTCGGTGCCCAACGTCGGCCTGATGGCGCAGAAGGCCGAGGAGTACGGCAGCCACGACAAGACCTTCGAGATCCCCACCACGGGCACCGTCCGCGTCCTGGACGAGGCGGGCAACGCGGTCATCGAGCAGGTCGTCGGCGCCGGTGACATCTTCCGGATGTGCCAGACCAAGGACGTGCCGATCAAGGACTGGGTCAAGCTGGCCGTCACCCGCGCCCGCGCCACCGGCGACCCGGCCGTCTTCTGGCTCGACGAGGGCCGGGCGCACGACGCCAACCTCATCGAGAAGGTCAAGGCGTACCTGCCCGAGCACGACACCGAGGGCCTGGACATCAAGATCCTCTCGCCGGTCGAGGCGATCAAGCTCTCCCTCGAGCGGATCCGCCGCGGCGAGGACACGATCTCGGTCACCGGCAACGTCCTGCGTGACTACCTGACCGACCTGTTCCCGATCCTGGAGCTGGGCACCAGCGCCAAGATGCTCTCGGTCGTCCCGCTGATCAACGGCGGTGGGCTGTTCGAGACCGGCGCGGGCGGCTCGGCGCCCAAGCACGTGCAGCAGCTCGTCAAGGAGAACTACCTGCGCTGGGACAGCCTGGGCGAGTTCCTCGCCCTCGCGGTCAGCTTCGAGCACCTCGCGCAGAAGACGGGCAACGCGCGGGCCCAGGTCCTCGCCGACACCCTCGACCGGGCGACCGGCTCCTTCCTCGCCGAGAACAAGTCGCCCAGCCGCCGCGTCGGCGGTATCGACAACCGCGGCAGCCACTTCTACCTGGCCCTGTACTGGGCCCAGGAGCTGGCCCGGCAGACCGACGACGCGGCCCTGGCCAAGGCGTTCGCCCAGCTCGCCGAGGTGCTCACCGCCCAGGAGCAGACGATCGTCGACGAGCTGCTCGCGGTCCAGGGCTCACCGGCCGACATCGGCGGCTACTACCAGCCGAACGCGGCCAAGGCCGCGGCGGTCATGCGCCCGTCCGCGACCTTCAACCAGGCCCTCGCCACCCTCGGCTGACGCCCCGGCGCACCGCTGCGCCCCGGCCGGTACCCTCCGGCCGGGGCGCTTCGTCTTGTCCGCTACGGCTCCTGTCCGGGGCGACCACCGCGGAAGCCAACGTGCGTGGGGGGCCGATGGCGTAAGACTTCAGAGCCACCTGCCCGCCGACCTGTACCCCCAGCGGCGTAGGGCATCCCATCCCATCGAGGGTTTCTCCCCAACTGCCCCATGAGAAAGGGTGATTGCGTCACAACCCAGACTGCCCATAAGGACTCCCCACGTGCGAACCAGACCATTCGTCCATGTCCTGGCGGCGAGCACCCTCGCGGCCCTGATACCGGCCCTCGCCCCGGCCACCGCCTCCGCCGCCGGCAACCCCCTGGAGCCGTACCTCGGTCAGAAGCCGGCCTGGCACCGCTGCGCCGGCGACACTCCGGCCTCCTACCAGTGCGCCACCATCAAGGTCCCGCTGGACTACAGCCGCCCCGACGGCAAGAAGACCGATCTCGCGATATCGCGCATGAAGACCAGCACCGCGGCGGAGCGCCGCGGTGTGCTGCTGCTCAACCCCGGTGGACCGGGCGGTCCGGGCATCGGCATGCCGCTCTCGTTGGCCACTGAGCTGCCGAAGTCCGTGACGGAGAAGTACGACCTCATCGGCTTCGACCCCCGGGGCGTCGGCCGGAGCTCCCCCGTCACCTGCGGTCTGACCGGCATCGAGGAGAGCTGGGAACGCCCCTACCGGGACGAGACGCTCGCCCGGGACGTGAAGTGGGCGCGCACCGTCGCCGAGAAATGCGACACCGAACAAGGCGACAAGCTGCGCCACATCACCACCCGGAACACGGCTCGCGACATGGATGTCATCCGGGCCGTGCTGGGCGAGAAGAAGATCTCCTACCTCGGGTACTCGTACGGCACCTACCTCGGCGCCGTCTACACGCAGCTCTTCCCCCGGCGCGCCGACCGATTCGTCCTGGACAGCTCCGTGGACCCGGCACGCATATGGCGCGGCATGATCCAGATCTGGGCCGAGGGCGCCGAACCCGCCTTCACGCGGTGGAGCGAGTGGACCGCCCAGCGGCACAGCACGTACAAACTGGGCAAGACCCCCGAGGCCGTTCGCAAGACCTTCTGGGACCTGGTCGCCCAGGCCGACCGTGAGCCGATCGAGCTCGACGGCCAGAAACTGACCGGCGACGACATCCGCGGCGGCATCCGCGCCTCGCTCTTCACGGTGCGCGAGGGCGCGGAGGCCATCGCCAGGCTGAAGAAGGCGGCCGACGGGGCTCCGGCCCGCACCGGCGAGTCCACGGCGCCCAGCCGTCCCGCCCAGCCGGCCTTCGGCCGCGCCGCGGCCCCGGACAACGGCACCGCCGCCTTCTGGTCCGTCGTGTGCGGCGACACCCGTGACTGGCCGCGCGACCCCGAGCAGTACCGTAGCGACGCGTTGCGGGCCAAGGCGAAGTATCCGCTGTACGGCGACTTCGGATCCACCATCAAGCCGTGCGCCTTCTGGAAGAAGGACGGCAGCGAGCCCGCCACCAAGGTCGACAACAAGGTCGGCGCGCTGATCCTGCAGAACGAGTGGGACTCGCAGACGCCCCTGGCCAGCGGTCGCGGTATGCACCGGGCCATGAAGGGCTCGCGGATGGTCACCGTCGCCGGAGGCGAGGGCCACGGTATCTACGGCTACACCAAGTCGTGCGCGGACAAGCCGACCTCCAGCTATCTGTCCACCGGCCGTCTCCCGGCGAAGGACCTGACATGCCGTACGCCCGCGTCGCAGCGCGAGCAGGGCTTCAAGAAGTTGCCCATCCCCACACCTCCGGGACTCCCGGGGATGGCGGACAGCCTCTGACCCGTTCCGCCGGACGATGAGGTGATGTGGGGCTCCAGCCTGCTGGAGCCCCACATCACGTGCTGTCCGCGTGGCCCCTGCGGCGACGGACAGGACGTGCGTCTACTGGCCCGCGGGCGCCGGTGCGAGGCCGTCCTCGACCAGACCGGCGAGGACCGCTTCGCCGAGGGCGTGGACGGCGGACTGGGGCCGGACCATGACGGTGAACTCCTTGATCCGGCCGTCGTCGTCGAAGTGCAGCAGGTCGATGCCGTGGATCTCCTTGTCGCCCACCCGGGCGCGGAAGAGCAGCACCGCCGACGCGGCGGAGGTGCCGTCGGTGCTGGTCTGCGCGGTGCCGGTGTAGTCGCCGACGTAACGGAAGTCCTCGAACGTGCGCAGCAGGACCCCGAAGAGGCCGAGCACCATCGGCTTGCCCTCGAAGGGGGTGAACTTGACGGGGCTGTAGAGGCGGATGTCCTCGGTGAACAGGTCGTCCAGGGCCGTCAGGTCCTTGTTGTCGACGGCGGCACGGAAACGGTCGGCAGCGTTCATCGCGGCCCCACCTTCGCTAGTCATGGATGTGATTAGTCATTTTCATGACTATCATGGTTCCGTGTCCGGCGGCAGAGGCATTCCGGCGGCAGAGGCATGAAGGCAGCGGCATGAAGGAGGCGATCCCATGGCCCTACGGCACGCCGTGCTGGCAGCGCTGCTCGAGGGGGAGCTCAGCGGATACCAGCTGACCAAGGCGTTCGACATCGGCGTGGCGAACTTCTGGCACGCCCAGCCGCAGCAGCTCTACGCCGAGCTGACCCGCCTGGAGAAGGACGGGCTCATCGCGGGCCGGGAGGTGGCCCAGGAGACCCGCCCCACCAAGCGTCTGTTCCAGGTGACCGATGCCGGGCTGGCGGAGCTGGAGGAATTCACGGCCGCCTTCGCGAAGCCCTCCTTCATCCGCGACGACCTGCTCGTCAAGGTCCAGGCCGCCGACCACGTCGACACCGAGACCCTGATCGCCCAGCTCACCGAGCGGGCCGCCTTCGCCCAGGCCAAGATCCACCTCTTCGGCAAGCTGCTGCGCAAAATCCGCGGTGATCTTACGGAGGAGGAGTTCCTTCGCCACGGCCGCCCCATCGGCCCGTATCTGACCTGCCTGCGCGGCCTGGCCCTCGAACAGGGCAACCGTGACTGGTGCGAGCGCACGATCATGGTCCTGCGACAGAGGGAGCACACCCATGCCCGGCACTGACGCGCCCTACCGTCGCTACGTCGCGCTGGGCGACAGCCAGACCGAGGGGCTGGGCGACGGCGACGAGGCCACCGGTCTGCGCGGCTTCGCCGACCGCCTCGCCGAACACCTCGCCCACCACAACCCCGGCCTTTCCTACGCCAACCTCGCCGTACGGGGCCGCCTCGCCGCGCAGGTTCACACCGAGCAGCTCGCACCCGCCCTGTCCCTCCGCCCCGACCTGGCCACCGTCGTCGCCGGGGTCAACGACCTGCTGCGCCCCCGCTTCGACGCCGACCATGTCGCCCACCACTTGGAGGCGATGTTCGCCGCGCTCACCGCCCAGGGCGCCCGCGTGGCCACGCTCACCTTCCCCGACCCCGCCCGCATCACCCCGCTGGCGCGTCCCCTCGCCCCGCGCGTCGTCGCCCTTAACCAGCGCATCCGCGAAGCCGCCGGTCGTCACGGTGTCACGGTCGCCGAAACCAGCCGGCACCCCGTGGTCGCCGACCCCCGTCTGTGGAGCAGCGACCGCCTGCACGCCAGCCCCCTCGGCCACCAACGCATCGCCGCCGCCCTCGCGCACGCCCTCAGCCTGCCCGGCACCGACGACACCTGGACCCACCCCCTGCCCCCGCCGGTGATACCCGTGCCCACCGGATGGCGCGCCGCCCCCGGCGAACTGCGCTGGACCGCCACGTTCCTCGGCCCCTGGCTCACCCGGCGGCTCCGCGGCCGTTCCTCCGGCGACGGCCACACCGCCAAGCGCCCGGACCTGGGCCCGGTGGACGCGAGGCGCCCGGGCTGAGCAGGGGGGCGTGACCATCAGAAGTCGTACGGCTTCTCGGTGCTCCAGTTCAGCACGTCGGCCTCGTTCCAGCTGAACTGCGGCTTGTCGCCCTTGCTGTCGACGGAGTAGAAGGGGCCGTCCTGACCGTCCGCGCCGCGCAGCGCGATGGCGAACGACTGCGCCGTCTGGTTCTTCGAGCCGTAGTCGAAGAGGTTCACCGCGCTGTATGCCGTGCTGCCGGGCTGGAGCGTGATGCGCTTGTCGCCGCCCGGGTTGTCCTTCTTCGAGTGCGGCAGTGCGGCGCTGTCGACGTCGCCGCCGAGCTTCACGGACGGGTACGAGGTGACCCAGCACGGCTTGTCGCCCTCGTTCGACGCGGTGATCAGCAGGTGGTCGCCCTGCTGGTCGGCGAGCTGGTGCACCGCGGTGACCATCATCTCGTCGCCGCGGCACTGCTGGGCGGCCGTCGTGGCCTTGTTCGCGACCTCGTCCGACCCGCCCGAGGCGGTCGTCGAGCGCTCGCCCGTCTTGGCGTCCCCGTCGGACGCGGACCGGCTCTGCGAGGTGCCGGCGGCCTTGTCGCCGCCCGCCGCCTTCGAGCCGCCGTCGTTGCCGCCGCAGGCGGTCAGGCCCAGCGCCAGCGCGGCGGTGACGGTGGCCAGGGCGGCGGTACGAATCCGGGAAGTACGCATGATCAGGGTTCCCCTGCGTCTCGTGCGGGAGTCTTCTTCGGCGTCCCGCGGTGTGGACACCACTTTTCCCGGGGCCGCTGACGTTCTGGAAACGCCTCACTCACGCCTCACTCACGTCCTGCAAACGAACCGCGAGCGGCTGGCGGGCTTTGCATAAAGCTGCGATCAATCGTATAGTCATGCCATCGTGTGAGGGAGGAAGACGGCAATGGCCATACGTGCTGCGGTGGCAGGCGCGAGCGGATACGCGGGCGGGGAACTACTGCGTCTGCTGCTCGCCCACCCCGAGGTGGAGATCGGCACCCTGACCGGCAACTCCAACGCCGGGCAGCCCCTCGCCGGGCTGCAGCCCCATCTGCTTCCGCTGGCCGGGCGGGTGCTGGAGCCCACCACCGCGGAGGCGCTGGCCGGGCATGACGTGGTCTTCCTGGCGCTGCCGCACGGGCAGTCCGCCGCCGTCGCCGAGCAGCTCGGCGACCAGGTCCTGGTCATCGACTGCGGCGCCGACTTCCGGCTGAAGGACGCGGCGGACTGGGAGAAGTTCTACGGCTCGCCGCACGCCGGCACCTGGCCCTACGGCCTCCCCGAGCTGCCCGGGGCCCGCTCCGCGCTGGAGGGGACCAAGCGCATCGCGGTTCCGGGCTGCTATCCCACCGCCGTCTCCCTCGCGCTCTTCCCGGCGTACGCCGCGGGGCTGCTGGAGCCCGAGGCGGTGATCGTCGCCGCCTCCGGGACCTCGGGCGCGGGCAAGGCGCCCAAGCCCCATCTGCTGGGCAGCGAGGTCATGGGCTCCATGAGCCCGTACGGCGTCGGCGGCGGCCACCGGCACACTCCCGAGATGATCCAGAACCTGTCGGCCGCGGCGGGGGAGCGGGTCTCGGTCTCCTTCACCCCGACCCTCGCCCCGATGCCCCGCGGCATCCTCGCCACCTGCAGCGCCACGGCCCGGCCCGGGGTGACCGGGGAGAGCCTGCGGGCCGCGTACGAGAAGGCGTTGCGGGACGAGCCGTTCGTCACCCTCCTCCCCGAGGGCCAGTGGCCCTCCACCGCCGCCGTCCATGGATCCAACGCCGCGCTGCTCCAGGTCGCCCATGACGAGGCGGCCGGCCGCGCCATCGTGATCAGCGCCATCGACAACCTCACCAAGGGCACCGCCGGTGGCGCGGTGCAGAGCATGAACATCGCCCTCGGCCTCCCCGAGGAGCTGGGACTTTCCACGATCGGAGTCGCTCCATGAGCGTTACGGCAGCCCAGGGCTTCACGGCCTCCGGCGTCGCGGCAGGCATCAAGGAGAACGGAAACCCCGACCTCGCACTCGTCGCGAACACCGGCCCGCGCCTCGCCGCCGCGGCCGTCTTCACCTCCAACCGCGTCAAGGCCGCCCCCGTCCTGTGGTCCGAGCAGGTCCTCAAGGGCGGCCAGGTCTCGGCCGTGATCCTCAACTCCGGTGGCGCCAACGCCTGCACCGGCCCGCTGGGCTTCCAGGACACCCACGCCACCGCCGAGAAGGTCGCGGACGCCCTCGGCCACAGCGCGGGCGAGGTCGCCGTCGCCTCCACCGGGCTCATCGGCGTCCGGCTGCCGATGGACGCGGTGCTGTCCGGGGTCGGCAAGGCCGCCGAGGCGCTCTCCCCGCACGGCGGCGAGAAGGCCGCGATCGCCATCAGGACCACCGACACCGTTCACAAGACGGCCGTCGCGCAGAGCCCCGCCGGCTGGACGGTCGGCGGTATGGCCAAGGGCGCCGGGATGCTGGCTCCGGGCCTGGCCACCATGCTGGTGGTCCTCACCACCGACGCCGACGTGGACACCCCCGGGCTGGACACCGCGCTGCGCGCCGCCACCCGCACCACCTTCGACCGGATCGACTCCGACGGCTGCATGTCCACCAACGACATGGTGCTGCTGATGGCCTCCGGTGCCTCCGGTGTCACGCCCGACGCCGCCGAGTTCGCCGAGGCGGTCCGCGAGGTCTGCGCCGATCTCGCCCGCCAGCTGATCGGGGACGCCGAGGGCGCCTCCAAGGACATTCGGATCGAGGTCGTGGGCGCGGCCACCGAGGACGACGCCGTGGAGGTGGGCCGCTCCATCGCCCGTAACAACCTCCTCAAGTGCGCCGTCCACGGCGAGGACCCCAACTGGGGCCGGGTGCTCTCCGCGATCGGCACCACCTCGGCCGCCTTCGAACCGGACCAGCTCAACGTCGCGATCAACGACGTCTGGGTGTGCAAGAACGGCTCGGTGGGCGAGGACCGCGAACTGGTCGACATGCGCTACCGCGAGGTCCGCATCACCGCCGACCTGGCCGCGGGCGGCGCCTCGGCGGTCATCTGGGCCAACGACCTGACCGCCGACTACGTCCACGAGAACAGCGCATATTCCTCATGAGCGAGCCGACCGCCCGTAAACACACCGCCCTGCCCAAGGCCCGCATCCTCATCGAGGCGCTGCCCTGGCTGACCCGGCACCACGGCAAGACCGTGGTGATCAAATTCGGCGGCAACGCCATGGTCGACGACGAGCTGAAGGCCGCGTTCGCCCAGGACGTCGTCTTCCTGCGCCACGCGGGCCTGCGCCCCGTCGTCGTCCACGGTGGCGGCCCCCAGATCAGCGCCCAGCTCGAGCGGCACGGTCTGGTGAGCGAGTTCAAGGCCGGGCTGCGGGTCACCACCGACGACGCCATGGACGTCGTACGGATGGTGCTGGCCGGACAGGTCCAGCGCGAACTGGTCGGGCTGCTCAACCGGCACGGCCCGCTCGCCGTCGGCATGACCGGCGAGGACGCGCATCTGATGTCCGCCACCAAGCACTTCGCCGAGATCGACGGCGAGCAGGTGGACATCGGCCGGGTCGGCCAGATCACCGAGATCGACACCGGCGCGGTCCAGGCCCTGCTGGACGACGGCCGCATCCCGGTCGTCTCCTCCATCGCCCGCAGTGCCGACGACGGCCATGTCTACAACGTCAACGCCGATACGGCCGCCGCCGCGCTCGCCGTCGCGCTGGGCGCCGAGACGCTCGTGGTGCTCACCGATGTCGAGGGCCTCTACGCCGACTGGCCCAACAGCGACGATGTGATCAGCAAGCTCACCGCGAGCCAGCTCGAGAAGCTGCTGCCGGAGCTGGCCAGCGGCATGGTGCCGAAGATGGAGGGCTGTCTGTACGCCGTGCGCCACGGGGTCACCACCGCCCGTGTGCTGGATGGACGCGTACCGCACGCCATCCTGCTGGAGATCTTCACCGACGAGGGCATCGGCACGATGGTCCTGCCGGACGGGACCGTGATCGACCAGCGCGACAAGGGCGGCAAGGGCGACAAGGGACACCCGGACAACCAGGGCGACAAGGGGGAGGACCAGTGAGCAACGCGGAGCTGAAGCAGCGCTGGCAGGGGGCGCTCATGGACAACTACGGCACCCCCCGCCTCCCGCTCACCCACGGCAAGGGCACCAAGGTCTGGGACGCGGACGGCACCGAATACCTCGACTTCGTCGGCGGTATCGCCGTCAACTCCCTCGGCCATGCCCACCCCGCCGTCGTCCGGGCCGTGTCCGACCAGATCGCCACCCTCGGCCATGTCTCCAACCTCTTCGTCGCCGAGCCCCCGGTGGCACTCGCCGAGCGGCTGCTCCAGCTCTTCGGCCGCTCCGGACGCGTGTACTTCTCCAACTCCGGCGCGGAGGCGGTCGAGGCCGCCGTCAAGATCGGGCGGCGCACCGGGCGCACCCATATGGTGGCCACCACCGGCGGCTTCCACGGCCGCACCATGGGCGCCCTCGCGCTGACCGGCCAGCCCGCCAAGCAGGAGCCGTTCCTCCCGCTGCCCGGCGACGTCACGCATGTGCCGTACGGGGACGTGGCGGCGCTGCGCGAGGCCGTCACCACCGACACCGCCCTCGTCATCGTGGAGCCCATCCAGGGCGAGAACGGCGTCATCGTGCCGCCGGCCGGCTATCTGGCGGCGGCGCGGGAGATCACCCGGGCCACCGGCACCCTGCTGGTGCTCGACGAGATCCAGACCGGGATCGGGCGGACCGGACACTGGTTCGAGCACCAGGCGCAGGGCGTCGAGCCCGATGTCGTCACCCTCGCCAAGGGGCTCGGCGCCGGGCTGCCCATCGGCGCCACCCTCGCCTTCGGGCCCGCGGCCGACCTGCTGACCCCGGGTCAGCACGGATCCACCTTCGGCGGAAACCCCGTCGCCTGCGCCGCCGCTCTCGCCGTCCTCGACACGATCGCCGCCGACGGCATCCTGGACCGGGTCAAGCGGGCGGGGGAGCGGCTGCGTAACGGAATCGAATCGCTCGACCACTCTCTGGTAGCCCGGGTCCGCGGCGCCGGGCTGCTGCTCGGTATCGTGCTCACAGAGTCCCTCGCACCGCAGGTGCAGCAGGCGGCTCAGGACGCGGGACTCCTGGTGAACGCGGTCGCGCCGGATGTGGTCCGGCTCGCCCCGCCGCTCGTCATCGCCGACGAGGAGGTGGACACCTTCCTACGGGAGCTGCCCGCCGTTCTGGACGCCGCACGCGAGGGTGACGGGGAACGACGAGCCGGAGACTGACGACACCGATGACCGAGGCGCAGCACACCGACCCGCAGCACACCGACGTGCAGGACGCCAACCACGGCGGACCGGCCGTGCCGCAGACCCGCACCGCACGCCACCGCCGGATCGTGGACATCCTGAACCGGCAGGCCGTGCGCTCCCAGAGTCAGCTCGCCAAGCTGCTCGCCGACGACGGGCTCTCCGTCACCCAGGCGACGCTCTCCCGGGACCTGGACGAGCTGGGCGCGGTGAAGATCCGCAACACCGGCGGTGAGCTGATCTACGCGGTGCCGAGCGAGGGCGGCGACCGCACGCCGCGTGCCCCGCTCGGCGAGTCGGCGAGCGAGGCGCGGATGGCCCGGCTGGCGGCCGAGCTGCTGATCTCGGCGGAGGCTTCGGCCAACCTCGTGGTGCTGCGCACGCCGCCGGGCGCCGCCCAGTTCCTCGCCTCGGCCATCGACTCGGCGGAGCTGCACGACATCCTCGGCACCATCGCGGGCGACGACACCCTCATGCTGATCAGCCGCGACCCGGTGGGCGGCCAGCAGCTCGCGGACCATCTGCTGCGCCTGGCCCAGAAGGAACGCTAGCCGGGTCCGGTGCGGTTCGGCAGCGCCCGAAGGGGCGCGGGGCTGTATCGATATGCGGCTCCGCCGCGGGGTGCGACCAGCCACGATGGACCCGCAGGCGACGCACCGGGCTTCCAGCGGAGCGCTGAGGTTCAGCCGTCGCTCCGCGGCGCCGCCGTGGAGTCGCGCACCACGAGATGGGTGGGGATACGGATCCGTGGCGGCCGCCCGCCCGGGGACGGGGTCTCCCTCACCAGCCGGCACGCCGCGCTGCCCGCCTCCTGAAGGGGCACATGCAGCGCGGTGCTGCCCGGCTGGGTCATGCCGATGACGGTCAGGTCGTCCGAGGCGGCGAGGCTGATGTCCGCAGGCACGCGCAGCCCGGCTCTGCCCAGCCCCATGAAGAGCCCGAGCAGCACATAGCTGCTGTAGGCCATGACGGCGGTGACCTGGGCCTCGTGTCGTACCAGATGCTCCGCCGCGGCGAGCCCGGCGTCGAACTGCGGCGGTACGGGGTCCAGTACGGTCAGCTCGCCCCCGCTGTCCGCCACCGAGTCCAGCGCGGCCTTCCGGCGCTGCCGGTCCATCCAGGAGCCGGGCGGGCCACCGAGGTAGGCGATGCGGCGGTGGCCGAGGTCGAGCAGATGCGCCGTCAGCTTCCGTACGCCGCCGGGGGTGTCCACCACCACTCCAGGCAGTCCCGGCGCCGTGCGGTCCACGGTCACCACCGGCAGCCGCTCGGCGAAGGCGCGCAGCGTCGCGTCGGCGTTGACCGGCGCGACCAGGATGAGCCCGTCGACCTGGGATCCCAGCTGCGTCACCAGCTCCCGCTCCCGTTCGGCCGAGTGGTCGCAGACCCCGAGCAGCACATTGCCGCCCGCCTCGGTGAGGGACTGCTGAACCCCTGTGACGATGGGCGGGAAGAAGGGGTTGGCGAGGGTGGGGACGATGACCCCCACCAGGCCGGTGTGGCCGGTGGTCAGCGCACGCGCGGTGGCGTTGAGCCGGAATCCCATCTCGGCGGCCGCGCGGGAGACCCGCTCCCGGGTCTCCCGCGCGACCATATCGGGCCTGCTGAGGGCGCGCGACGCCGTCGAAGTGGACACGCCCGCCGCGCGTGCGACATCTGTCAGCCGAACCATCCGCCCCTGCTTTCCTTGCTGGTTACACGGTTTTAACCGGCCACCGTTGACGGTCTCCCCGTGCTTAGCGTAGCTTGCCTGCAATCGGTTGCTGCAACCGGTTGCAGACATCCGATCGCACTCAAGGGGGACCGGCCCGTGTCACGCAGAGCGGCATCAGGCCTCTTGCTCCTGCCGGGCATGGCGCTTCTCGCCTTCGGCTTTCTCTATCCCTTCGGCATCACGCTGTTCGCGCCGCCCGCCGCTGACGATCCGGATGTCCTCGGCAAACTCGGCTCCATGCTCGGGGACGGCTATGTCCTGGAGGTGGCGGCCCGCACCGTCAGGGTGGCCGCCCTCACCACGGCGATCTGCCTGCTGCTCGGCTTCCCGGTGGCGTACCTCATATCCCGGGCGCCCGCGCGCCGCCAGGGACTGCTGCTGGCCCTGGCGGTCTTCCCGCTGCTGCTGTCCACCGTCGTGCGCACCTTCTCGTGGCTGGTGATCCTCGGCCGCAATGGGCTGATCAGCTCCCTGCTGGTCGACCTGGGGCTCGCGGACGGCGGTACTCAGTTGCTGTACACCGAGTTCGCCCTGGTCGCCGGGCTCACCCAGCTCTTCACTCCGATCATGATCCTGACCTCGTACAGTTCGCTGTCCCATGTCGACGCGAAGCTGGAGGAGGCGGCCCGCGGACTGGGCGCGAGTTCGGGCCGGGCCTTCCGGCGTGTGGTGCTGCCGCTCGCGCTGCCCGGGGTGCTGGTCGGCGCGACGCTCGTGTTCGCCGGCGCGGTCACCGCGTTCACCACGCCGCTGCTGCTCGGGGGGACCCGTAACCGCACCCTGGCCACCCTGCTGTACGACTACGCCAATGTGAAGCTCGACTGGGGCGCGGCCAGCGCCGTCGCCCTGATCATGACGGCCCTGGTGCTCGCCGCGAGCGTGGTCTCGGGCCGGCTGTCCAAGGTGGGGGCGGTCTGATGCGCGGCCGTCCGGTGCTCACCGCGCTGTCCGCGCTGGCGATGGTGTTCCTGCTGGGACCGATCCTGCTCGTCGTGGCGATCGCGTTCTCCTCCGGCGACACGGTGGAGTTCCCGCCCCCGGGCCTGTCGGGCAGGTGGTTCGGCAAGGCGCTGTCCTACCAGCCCTTCCATGCCGCGCTCGGCACGAGTCTGCTGGTCGCGGCCGGGGCCACGGTCCTCGCCCTGCTGGTGGGCATACCGGCCGCGCTGGCCATCCAGCGGCGGCGATTCCGCGGTCGCAAGGCGGTCGAGGCGCTGTTCCTGTCCCCGGCGATCGTTCCGGAGCTGGTCCTGGGCTTCGCGCTGTTCCAGCAGCTGATGGTCACCCTGCGGATCACCGCCCTGGGCGCGTTGCTGATCGGCCACACCGTGCTGCTGCTCCCGTACGCGGTACGGGTGACCGGGGCGTCGCTCGCCATGGCCGACCCCGCCCTGGAGGAGGCGGGACGCGGTCTGGGCGCGGGCCCGCTCAGGACGTTCCTTCACATCACCCTGCCGGTGATGACGCCCGGCATCGTCTCCGCGGCCGTGCTGTCCTTCCTCACCTCCTTCAACAACGTGCCGCTTTCGCTGCTTCTCAACGGCCCGGGAGTCTCCAGCCTCCCGGTCGAGATGCTCCACTACGTCGAATTCTCCTTCGACCCGGTCGTCGCGGCCGTGAGCACGCTGCTGCTGGCGGCGACCGTGCTGGTCGCCGTGGTCACGGAGCGGCTCGTCGGCTTCAACAAGGTCTTCAGCAAGTAGGGATGCGCCAGATGACGACGCCTGTGGTCCAACTCCAGGGCATCACCCGGGAGTTTTCGGGTTCGGTGGCCGTGGATGCCATCGATCTGACCGTGGAGCGCGGACAGTTCACCGCCCTCCTCGGCCCGAGCGGCTGTGGCAAGACGACGACGCTGCGGATGATCGCGGGATTTCTGTCCCCCAGCGGCGGCACGATCCTGCTCGACGGCAAGGACGCCACCCGCCTGCCGCCCGAGCGCCGCAACATCGGCATGGTCTTCCAGTCGTACGCCCTCTTCCCGCATCTGACCGTGGAGAAGAACGTCGCGTTCGGGCTGCGGATGCGGGGGGTGCCCGCCGCCGAGATCCGCACCCGGGTGGGCGAGGCGCTGGAGCTGGTCGGGCTCGCTCATCTCGCACGGCGCAAGCCCAAGGAGCTCTCCGGCGGCCAGCAGCAGCGGGTCGCGCTGGCCCGCGCCGTGGCCATCCGGCCCTCGGTGCTGCTGCTCGACGAGCCGCTGTCCAACCTGGACGCGCGGCTGCGGATCCAGATGCGGCAGGAGCTGCTGCGCGTCCAGCGCGAGACCGGGCTGACCACCATCCTGGTGACCCACGACCAGGAGGAGGCGCTCGAACTCGCCGACTCCATGGTGATCCTCGACCGCGGCCGGATCGTGCAGCAGGGCCATCCGCGCGAGGTGTTCCGGGCGCCCGCGACCCGCTTCGTCGCTCAGTTCCTGGGCTACGAGAACTTCCTCGACCTGCCCGGACGGGGCCGGGTCACCATCCGGCCCGAGCACATCGAGATCCTCGCTCCCACCCAGAAGCCGCCCGCCGGCGGTGAGGTGGTCGACGCGACCGTCACCGCGGTCCGGTTCCGCGGTACGGACTTCGCGGTCACCGTCACCGTCGGCGACCGCACACTCCAGGCCGTCAGCACCGACGAGGCCCTGCGCCCCGGCGCGTCGATACGGCTCCATCTGCCCCTGGCGCGGGCCGTCCCCCTGCCCGGCGACGACGCTGACGCCCGGCTCGAACCCCCCGATCAGCAGGAGTGCCCCGCATGATGCGCACCACCCGACTCATAGGCGGCGCAGCGGCCGCCGCCCTTGTCTCCCTCTCCCTCTCCGGCTGTGCCCAATCCGCCGACGCCGATCCCAAGAAGCTGACCGTCAGTACCTTCGGCTTCGGCGCCGACCAGTTCGAGAAGACCGTTGTCAAGCCGTTCGAGAAGAAGACCGGGATCGACGTCACCGTGGAGGCCGGAGCCAACGCCGACCGGCTGACCAAGCTGCGCGTCAACAAGGCCGACCCCACCGTGGACGTCGTGATGATCTCCGACCTCTTCGCCGCCATGGGCCAGAAGCAGGGCCTCTTCGACAAGATCGACCCGAAGAAGGTCCCCAACGTCTCGAAGATCTATGACTTCGCCAAGAGCACGGACGGCTATGGACCGGCCTACACCTACCAGCTCCTCGGCATGCTCTACCGCACCGACAAGTTCACTCAGCCGCCGACGCTGAAGGACCTGTGGGATGCCAAGCACAAGGGGAAGGTCGCCGTCCCCGACCTGTCCACCAGCGCCGGCGCCCCGTTCCTCCAGGCCACCGCCGCGACCTACGGCTCCGGGCCGAAGGACACCGACACCGCCTTCAAGAAGCTCTCCGACCTCAAGCCCGACGTGCTCAAGTTCTTCAACCGCAGCACCGAGCTGGTGAGCCTCCTGGACCGCGGCGAGGTCGAGATGGCCCCCGGCCTGGACCTGTTCGCGGTGGACCCGGCCAAGGCCGGAAAGCCGATCGGCTGGGCGCCGTTCGACAAGGGCCGCTATGTCGCCGCCAACACCGCCCAGATCGTCAAGGGCGGTAAGAACAAGGCCGGCGCCGAGAAGTTCATCAACTATCTCCTCTCCGCGGACGTCCAGGAGAAGGCGGCCGCCTCCTTCAGCGACAAGCCGGTCAACAAGGACGCCAAGGTGCCTGCCGTGATCACCAAGGTGTCGGGCAAGGCCGCGAGTGACCCGTCCGCCGCCGGCTTCACCTCCCCCGACCTCGGCTACGCGGTCGACCACAACGACGAGTGGGTGGACCGCTTCCAGCGAGAGGTCTCCGGATGAGCGAGGCCCCCTCACGGGTCATCATCGACTGCGACCCGGGCATCGACGACGCGATCGCGCTCATGCTGGCGTACGCGTCGCCGGAGCTCGACATCGCGGGCGTGTGCACCGTCGCGGGCAACGTCGGACTCGATCAGGTCGTCGACAACGCCCTACGGCTGTGCGACGTGATCGGCGGCCCGGCGGCGGACACCCCGGTGCTCCGCGGATACGCCGGGCCGCTGGCCCGGGTGCCGCGCCACCCCGATGAACCGGTGCACGGCGCGTACGGCCTGGGAGGCGTGGAACTGCCCGCGGCCGGCCGGGCCGCCCAGCCGGGCCACGCCGTGGACTGGATGGCCGACCAGATACGCGACCGCCCCGGTGAGATCACCCTGATCGCGACCGCGCCGCTCACCAATGTCGCCGCGCTGCTGCACGCCCACCCCGACACCCGGACGCGGCTCACGGAGATCGTTGTCATGGGCGGAGCCGCGTTCGCCCCGGGGAACACCACGCCCGCCGCCGAGTTCAACTTCCACGCCGACCCCGAGGCCGCCCGGTATGTCACCGAGGCCGGTGTGCCGCTGCGCATCGTCGGGCTGGATGTGACCCGCCAGGCCCTGACGCCGCTCGCCGACGCCCAGGCGCTCATCGCCGACGGCGCCCCGGTGACCGCCGCGGCCGGGCACATGCTGAGCCACCTCATCGAGCGGTACGCGCGCCGCCACATGGTGCGCGCCTGCGCCGTGCACGACGCGCTCGCCGTCGCCGCCGTCGTCCGACCGGAACTCCTGGAGTGGACACCGGCATGGGTGACCGTCGAGTGCGCGGGCGAGTTCACCCGTGGTGCTCTGGTCGCCGACGTCCACGGGCGCACCGGGCGGTCGGCCAACGCGAAGGTCGCGACGGGCGTCGACGCGGACGCGTTCCGAGCCTTCCTGATGTCCCGGCTGCGCGGCCGCTACGGTGCGGCCGGCGCCGCGTCGTCCCACTGACCCCCGGCTGGGGGCACCCCCAGCGGTAGCCGGGGCGAGCGAAAGGGCGCGCCGCTGTCGAAAGGGAGCGCGCGCAGGCCCCTCGGGCTCTCGTCGATATGCGGCTACCGCCGCGTGGCGGGCCGAGCACGGTCGACCGTCGACGCGGGGCACCCCCGCCGAAGACCGGGGGAGGCTCGAGCGCCCCGGAGGCGAACCGAGCCGCAAAAAAATGGAAACGAGCAGGAGACCCCATGCCGATACCCAGCCACTGCGACCTCCTCATCCGTGGTGCCGGCGTCGTCTCGGTGCACACCGGCGAGATCGTCCCGGCGGACGTGGTGGTGAGCGGCGACCTCATCCGCGCCGTCACCGCGCCCGGTGTGCGGATCGAGGCCGACCGTGTCCTGGACGCCGACGGGCTGCTCCTCGCGCCCGGATACATCGACGCGCATATGCACATCGAGAGCTCGCTGCTCACGCCCGCCGAGTTCGCCCGGATCACCGTGCGGCGCGGTACGACGACGGTGCTCGCGGACCCGCACGAGATCGTCAATGTGGCGGGGCGCGAGGCCATGGCGTGGATGATCGAGCAGGGCCGTTCCCCCTCACAGACCATGCTGTGGGCCGTGCCCTCCTGCGTGCCCGCGCTCGAAGGCTTCGAGACTGCGGGATCCCGGCTGACCGCCGAGGACATCGCCGACATGCTCGGCTGGGAAGGGGTGACCACCCTCGGCGAGGTCATGGACTACCGCGCCGTGGTCGCGGGCTCCCCGCGCATGCGGGCCATCGTCGACGCCGCCCGGCGTAAGGGCGTCCGCCTCGACGGCCACTGCCCGGGCCTCTCCGGCGACGACCTGGGTGAGTATCTGTGGGCCGGGATCGACTCCGACCACACCAAGAACACTCCCGAGGTGGCCGTCGAGAAGGCCCGCCTGGGGATGCTGCTCATGCTCCAGGAGAAGTGCCTGACCCCCGAGCTCGTCGGGCGCCTCCATGAGCTCCCCGTCCTGCCCGACTTCTGCCTGGTCACCGACGACCTGGCGGCCGACGCCATCCTCGAGCACGGGCACCTGGACCACATCGCGCGGGTCGCGCTGGACGCCGGGCTGGGCCCGCTGACCGTCCTGCGCGCCCTCACCCTGCACCCGGCACGGCGCCTCGGCCTCGACGACCGGGGAGTGGTGGCCCCGGGCAAGCGCGCCGACCTCGTCCTGCTGCGTGCCCTGGAGGACCCGACGCCGGTGACCGTCGTCTGCGGCGGGCTGGTGGTCGAGGACTCCGGCGCCCCGGCGGCCCCGGCGGCCAACCCCTTCGCCGACTCGGTCCGCCTCGTGCCCCTCGACGAGGACGACTGCCGCTGGCGGGTCGATCTCCCCGACGGTGAGCACACCTTCCGGGCGCTCAGGGTGAACCCCGTCGACACCTACACCGAACCGGCCGAGATCGCCCTGCCCGTGCGGGACGGCATCGTGGAGTGGGAGGGCCGCACGGCCCTGCTCGCCGTGTACGAGCGCCACCACGGCAGCGGCCGCCGGGCCATGGCGCCCGTGGTCGGCTTGGACCTGGCCGAGGGCGCCGTCGCCACCACCTACGCGCACGACAGCCACAACCTCACCGTCATCGCCACCGACGCCCCCGCGCTGCGCCACGCGGCCAATCGCGTCATCGGCTCACAAGGCGGCATCTGTGTGGCCGTCGCCGGCCGTCCGGCCGTCCATCTCCCGCTGCCGGTGGGCGGCGTGATGTCCGCGGCCCCCGCGCCCGAGGTCGCCGACGGCGCGGGGGCCGTACGGGAGGCGTTGCACGCGTGGGGCTGGCGCCACCGCAACGCCTTCATGAGCGTCTCGACGCTGACCTTGCCGGTGTCGCCGCAGGTCAAGCTCACCGACATGGGCCTGGTACGGGTGGTCGACCGGGCCTGGGAGCCGGCCGTCATATGACAACGGTCGGATGACCGCCGTCAGCCGGCGGCCGCCCCGCGCGCCCGGTACGACATCCAGGCCGCCACCACCGCGCCCGAGACGTTGTGCCAGACGGAGAACACGGCGGCCGGGAGCGCGGCCAGCGGGCTGAAGTGGGCGGCGGCCAGGGAGGCGGCGAGCCCGGAGTTCTGCATGCCGACCTCGAAGGCCATGGCGCGGCTGGCGGGCGGGCCCAGCCGGGCCACCTTGCCGGCCCCGTATCCCAGCGCCAGGCCGAGCCCGTTGTGGAGCACCACGGCGAGCAGCACCAGCGCCGCCGCCGACTTGATGGCGTCCGCGCTGGCCGCCACCACGACCGCGACGATCACGCCGATGGTGACGGCTGACAGCCAGGGCAGCAGCCCCAGCACCCGGTGGATGTACCGCCCGGCGACCAGCCGTACGACCAGCCCCCCGATCACCGGCAGCAGCACGGTCTTGAGGATGTCGGTGACCATCGACCCCGCGTCCACCGGCAGGAACTCCCCGGCCAGCAGCAGCGTCAGCGGCGGGGTGACCAGGGGCGCGAGCACCGTGGAGACGGTGGCGACCGAGACCGACAGGGCCACATCGCCGCGCGCCAGATAGGTCACCACATTCGAGGCCGTTCCGCTCGGCGCACAGCCGACCAGGATGACTCCGGCCGCCAACTGCGGGGAGAGATCGAGGGCGTTGGCGATCAGCCACCCCAGCCCCGGCATGATCACATAGTGCGCGACCAGCCCGAGGGCCACCGCCCACGGCCGCTTGACCACACCGGAGAAGTCCCGCGGGGTCATGGTCAGCCCCATGCAGAACATGATCACGCCGAGCAGATAGGGCACATTCGGCGCCCAGCCGCTGAAGGTGCCGGGCGTGGTGAGGCCCGCCGCCCCGGCGGCGAGGACCAGGATGGGGAAGACGGTGACGGCCCGCCGGGCCGCCCGGTCGGTGGAGGTGGACTCCGGCGTCGGCGAGGGCGGCTGGGCCGCCGTCGCCGAGGGGTCCGCCGCGGAGCTCTTCGATTCGGATCGCACCGCGTGATCGAACGCTTCCGGAGGTACCTTCCGCAACACCGTCTCGTTATGTGGTCACTACACCCACTATGGGGAACCGAGAGGCGGCAGCGGCAGCGGAAGCCCCGGCAGACCGTCGAGGCTGCTGGCGATGTGCTCCTTCTTGTGGAAGTAGCGGTCCAGCGACGCGTCGTCCTCCCGCCGGAAGCGATCGCCGTGCAGCGTGCGCTCCTCGCGATAGTCCATGAAGGGGACCGCGAAGCCGCAGGTGTCCCGGATCAGCTCGGCCGTCACCACGATCACCGCCCGCAGCCCGTGGGCGTCCACGTCGATGCCCGGGAAGTGCTTCAGCAGCGCGCCGAAGCGCGGATCGTCACGGAACACCGGCTCGCCCCGGCCATGCACCCGCACGATGTTCGGCGGGCCGGTGAAGGCGCACCACATCAGGGTGATCCTGCCGTTCTCCCGCAGATGGGCGATGGTCTCCGCGTTGCTCCCCGCGAAGTCCAGGTAGCCCACGGTCAGTTCGTCGAGCACGGCGAAGGAGCCGGCCAGCCCCTTCGGAGAGAGGTTCACCGTGCCGTCCCCGTCCAGCGGGGCGGTCGCGGTGAAGAAGATCTTCTGTTCTTCGATGAAGGTGCGGAGTTTGCCGTCGATGCGTTCGTACACCTTTCCCATGTGGCGCATTATCCTCGCGGGTGGCCGCCGGGGCGATGTTTCCATGGACGTATGGCCTCCAAGAAAGCCTCCGCGCGAGCGTCCGCGACCGGGCCCGCGATCCGCATCCGCCGGGTGTACGACACCCCCGGCCCGGACGACGGCACCCGTGTCCTGGTGGACCGCGTCTGGCCCCGCGGCCTCACCAAGGCCGACGCCCACCTGGACGAATGGGCCAAGGACGCCGCCCCCTCCACCGAACTGCGCCGTTGGTACGGCCACGAACCGGACCGCTTCCCCGAATTCACCCGCCGCTACCGCGCCGAACTCACCACCCCGGAGCGCCAGGCGGCCGTCGACCACCTCCACGCCCTGGCCACCTCCGGCCCCCTGACCCTCCTCACGGCCGTGAAGGACCTCGACCACGGCCATGTCCAGGTCCTGGCCGAGGCAATCCGCGACCACGGATGAGCGCCGCGACGGTCAGCCGCTTGATGTGCCGGATTCGCGGAAGCACCGGGAGGTGACATCGACGGAGATCAGTGGCTCATGGCCGTCCCGGCCCTTCATCCAGGTGACCTCGAGATGTGTGTGCGTCTTCGTGTGGACGGCCACGATCTCCAGATTCCGGTTCTTGCTGCTGTCCGGCCCGTGCCGCAACACCTTCCAGCCCTTCTTCGGCAGTTGGTCCGCGAGGCGGTCCATCCCCTCACCGAGGGCGCTGTTGTCCACGCCGTACAGCGACCATGGATGGGCCACGACCTTGTAGCGCGGTGTGTCATCGCCACCGGTGTCGCAGAAGTTGGTCATGGGCCCGGGTTCGGTTACCTGACCTTTGACCCGGAGCATCTCCAGGACCCTGCTGGACAGCGAGCCGACTTCGTCCTCGACTTCCTGCTTGTCCCGCACCACGGGCTCGTAGCCGAGTTTGTTCACGTCCTTGTCCACGGAGGAACATCCCATCATCGGCAGCAGGGCGCAGGGCAGCACCAGAGCCATCCGGATCCGACGTCGACCGATGCGCGTCACCAATGGGCTTCCCTGTCCAGTTTGACATCGTCGTATCTCCCGACAATGACCTTGGCTTGGTTTTCCAGACTGACAGACGGTGTATTGGACTCCTCGGCCCAGAAACCACCATGACTGGGGGAGTCGCTTTCCATGAGATTCGCGCCGAATGCCTCGTCCGTGGGAATGACTCCGTTCTCGCCCAGCCCGCCGAGCCGTCCCCCTTCCCTGACCCATTTGTCGTCGCCACCGCCGCCCATGGCCCATACGTGCTTGGGGTTGAGGCCGAGATCCGCGGCGCGCTCCACCTGCATCCCGGGACTGCCGACTGCGATGATGTCGTCAGCGACGCGATAGTCGCTGGGGTATTTGGTTGTGTCGCCGATGACTGTGCTGCCATAGCTGTGTCCGATAAGGGTCGTGTGCGAGGTGTCCCCGGTGGCTGACTGATGGGCCGCCCCTGTGCCGTCCAGGAAGTGCCGGAGCGTGGGCGCGGCTTTCCTCGCATATGAGTCGTCCCTCGCCTCGGGGTCGATGTCTCCGGCGTCACCGGGCTTCGCCGAGCGCGGTGCATCGTAGTCGAACCAGGTGATGGTCGATGTAGATTCGCCAGGGGCCAGTTTGTTGCTCTGCCGCCACAGGCGATCGCTCTTGTCGATCTCGTCGTCGATATTCCCTAACACCGTTTTCGTGCCTGGGACGAACACCGCTGTGTGGTCGGCGGTGTCCGGGTTGCCGTTGGCGATGATGACCCTTCCGTCTTTGTTCGCAAAGGGGTCAAAGCCGAGTAGATACGCTTCGGGCAGGTCGCCGGTTCCCGTTCGCTCGAAGCGCTGCTGAATGATGTCCATGCCGGATATCGCGTTGTCCAGCTTTTTCTTCCGGTCGTTCCACTTGGTCCACTCCACCGTATCTACTTTCCCTACCGGCTGTCCGGTCTCGGGATCGTAGAGCAGCTTGCTCTTCGTGGGCTCCTGCGCCAGCAGACGAGTGCGATCTTCCGTGACACGGGCGCGGGACTCCGCAAGGACGGTGCGGTTCGCCTCGTCGCGGACCTCGGCGGGGAGCCCGTCCAGGTCACCCACACTGGCGGGGTGTAAAGAGAGGTAAGCGTCCTGTTCTTCCGGGGAGAGGCCCCGCCACCAAACGGCGTTCGCCGTCGGATCACCGTGTTTGGGAGGGGGCTTGATGTCGTCCAGATAGCTCTTCGCGGCCTTGCGGACGCCGCCGGTGTCGTTCTCGACGTCGATCCAGTCCTTGGCCGAGACGGTCAGGTCGTCATCCGCTTTGAGCCGCCGTAGCTTCGGGGCCCACAGTTCGTCGGCCTCCGTCGCTTCTTTGACCGCCTCGGCTATCCGGTTGGCGTACTCGATGGCCCGGCCGAAGTAGGGGTTGGGGTGTTGTGCCGCCGCCTGCCGGTCCAGCGCGTCGGCGAGGGATGACGGGTCGACCGGGTCGAGTGGACTGTCGCCCCTGTCGCCCCCGGAGCTGCCGGTCACCCTGCCACCCGCCGGCACCTTGCCGTCGACCTTCTCACCTCCCGCCGGGTAGCTGACCGAGCCGTCCGCGTTCACCGTCATCTTGTCGGCTCGGGCGTCCTCGACGGCGGCCTCGAGCTTGTTCTTGGCGGCCTGCATCTCGGAGTACAGCGCCGTGAGGGCCGTGGTGACCAGGCCGCATTCCACCTGGGCGTAGTGGAAGTTCTGCCACAGCTCCCGCAACTGCTTGAGGGCCGCACTCGCGGCCTCGCCTTCGAGGTCGGCCTGCATCTTGCCCGCGATCCGTTGTTCCAGGATGTCCTTGGCCCCGCTGACCAGATCCCTGGTGGCGCGGTACCCGGCCGCCGCATCCTCGAACTCGGCGGGCTCGAGAGCCTTCAACGCCGCGTAGTCCATCGGCTCGGATCACCGGCCCCGGCTCTGGCCGCCCACCTGAGGGGTGTCTTCGTAGCGTTTCTCCAGTTCCTCGAACGCGTCCTGGACGGCCTTGTCGTTCGTGTAGTGGTTCTGGCCCGCCTTCTCCAGCCGCCCCTTGAGCGCGGCGCATCTACCGCTCACGTCGTCCAGGTATCGCTTCCAGGACCGGTAGACCTCCCGCTGAGCGGCGACGCACTGCGAGCCTGGGGCGGCAGTGGGACCGATCACGGGGATCACCGCCAACGGGTCGAAGCCCTCGGGGCTCTTCTGCCCCCGCTCCAGCTCCGTCAGCGCGGTCTTGACGATTTCCTTGAGCGTTCCGACCCCGCTCGCCGCCGCGGTCCATGCTTTCTTGTCGGACCGGAGACCGCCCGAGTTGCCGCCGCTGCCCCACCCGTCAGCGCTCGCGAGCCTCGTGCTCACGTCCGTTGAGGCACCTGCTTTGATGCGCGCCCACTCCTGCTCGAAGGTCGTCACGACCTCTGCCCCCCCCCGGGTCAGTGATGGAAAAACCACGTGGAGTCTAGGGAGGTCAGGGGGCGGGCGCCTGAGTATTCCTACTCAGCGTGTCGGTGGGCTGGTCAGACCAGCCGCGGCCCTACACGCACAGCCCCGCCGTATAGCGGGCGAAGCCGCTGGTGTGCCAGGTGGTGCCGTCGGCGGTGATGACGAATGCCTCGGCGTCGGGGAGCCGTCCCAGCCAGGGGCGGGCGCGGTCGGCGCCCATGGCGCAGGCGGCCGTGACCCAGGCGTCCGCGTCGGCCAGGCTGGTGGCGATCACGGTGACCGAGGCCAGGCCCTGTGCCGGGGGGCGTCCGGTGCGCGGGTCCAGGATGTGGCAGCCCCGCTCGGCCGGGCCGGAGGTGGCCACGGCCAGTTCGCCGTGTGCCTCCACGACCGCCGCCAGCTCGCCCCGGCGCAGCGGATCGGCGATGCCCACCCGCCACGGGCCGCCGTGGACCTGGACGTCGCCGCCGCCGTTCACACACACCGACCCGGCGCCCGAGGAGACCAGCATCCGGGCGGCGCGCTCCACGGCCCAGCCCTTGACCAGGCCCGTCGGGTCGGGCTGGCCACCGGCGTAGCGGGCGCTGAACCAGCCGCCGCTGCGGTGCTCGGCGTCCTCGCACATCCGCAGCACGTCCCGGACCTCCGGGTCGCACCGCGACAGCGTCAGCTCACCGCGCCCCAGCCGGCTGATCTCGCTGTCCGGGCGATAGGTGGAGAACAGCTCGTCCACCCGGTGCAGCCCCGCCACGGCCCCGTCCAGCGCGGCCTGCACCCGCGGCCGGTCGGCGGCCGCGACCTCGCGTACGTCGAAGGAGAAGACCGTGCCCATGACGTGCTCGACATGGCGCAGCGGCCCGGGTTCGTCGCTCTGGTACGTCATTGGGCACCTGCCTTGTCGAGAGCGCTCTGCAAGGACTTGGCATAGCCCTCGCTCGTGTAGGTGGCACCGGAGACCGTGTCCACCTTCGCCGCGGCCACCGCCTGCTGATTGAGCTTCGGGATGGAGTCCTTGGCGATCTGGTCGCTCTGCGGCCCGGAGTTCGGCGTCTTGACCGCCTGCGCGGCGGTGATCTTCCCGCCGCTGACGGTGAGGCTCACCTGGACCGGGCCGTACTGGGTCTGCGCGACGTCGCCGGTGACGGTACGGGCGCCACCCGCACCCGCCCCGGCCCCCGCGCCGCCCCCGCCCGGCTGTGCCGTGGCCGCGACCGGGGGCGCCTGCCCCGGCTGGTTCTGGGCGACGGCCTCACCGCCCCCGGAACCAGGCTGCTTCAGTGCGAGCAGCAGCACCACACCGGAGACGGTGGCGGCCGTGCCCAGGACGATGCGGCGCAGCGGATGCTTCCTCTTCATGGCTTCCCCTCGGTCACAGCTCGAACGACTGGGTCACGGCTCGAATGTCTCGGTCACGGCTCGGACGTCTCGGTCACAGCTCGAACGATTCGTGGTGGATCCGGCGATCCGGAACGCCCGCCTCACGCAGCGCGCCGTACGCGTGCTCGGCCAGGCCCGGTGGGCCGCACAGATAGACGTCGTGGTCCTCGATATCGGGGAGCAGATGGCCCAGCCGCTCCGCGGTGATCTCCGGCCGGGCGCCGTCCGGGCCGTTCACGGCGTACAGCAGCCGGGCCCCGCGCTCGGTCGCGATCTGCTTCAACTCGCTCCACAGCGCCAGATCCCCGACGCTGCGGGCCCGGTACAGCAGGGTGAGGTCGCTGCCCTTGCCCGGCAGCGTCTCGAACAGCGCCCGGATCGGGGTGATCCCGGCCCCGCCCGCGATCATCAGCACCTTGCCGCGGCTGCGCCGCGCCGCGGTCATCGCGCCGTACGGCCCCTCCGCCCACACCCGCGTCCCCGGCTGCAGCGAGGCCAGCCCGGTGCTGTGGCCGCCCACCGCCTTCACCGTGATCCGCAGCAGCTCCGGCCGGGGCGGCGCGGAGAGCGAGTACGGATGGGAGCCCCAGCGCATGCCTGGAGCCAGGAACCGCCACCGGAAGAACTGCCCGGCCTGCGCCCCGATCCGGTGCAGCTTGCGCCCCTTGATCAGCACCGACACCACCCCGGGCGCCTCCGGTACGACGGCCTCCACCCGCATCCGGTGCCGCAGATTCAGCCGCAGCGGCACCAGCAGCCGGTACCAGACCGCCAGCGCGGTGACCGTGCCGTACAGCGCGTACCAGGCGGTCTCCGCGGTCTTGTTCCCGACGAACTCCGCACCGGTCGCGAGCTGGTGCCAGAACGTCAGGAAGACCGCGGCGTAGGTGAGCAGATGCAGGTAGTACCAGACCTCGTACGGCATCCGGCGGCGCACCATCCCGGCCGAGATCAGCCCGATCACCACCAGGATCGCGGTGCCGACCGTCGCCTTGATCATGTCCGGGTAGTCCGTGACCACGGTCACGGACTGGTCGACGAAGCCGGTGCCGGCCTGTTCCGCGTATCCGGCGATGATCAGCCCGACATGCGCCACGATCAGGCACAGCGCGTACCGCCCGCTCATCGCGTGCCACCGCGCCACCCGGTCCGACCCCACCCGCCGCTCCAGCGCCGGAACGCGCGCCATCTGCAGGACGACGAGGGCCAGGACATAGCCGCCGAGCAGCCCACTGAGCCGTCCGGCGTGGGTCAGCCACTGCGCGGTGCCCTCGACGTTCGGAGTGTTCTGCCACCACAGCGACAGCACCGCCGCCGCGCCCGCCCAGCTGAGCAGGATCAACGGCACGGCTGGCGAACGGCGAGGCTGGATGCGGCGCATGGCCTGCCGCCGCCCGGCCCGGCTGTTCAGTAGCGTCGTCACGGCCTGTCCCCTTCCCTTGGGCTCCGGCGCAAGGGAATACGGCCGCGAGCGCGGGATGACTCAAAGGCCGACGGGATTCACAGGTTTCGGTCGGGGTTCACAGGTTCGGGCCCGGAATCACAGGTTCCGGGATTCACCGGTGGTGGCGGCGTACGGGCATCCGCAGGTCGCTCACCACCGGCAGATGGTCGGACGCCTCCGGGTCCGCCGTGACCACCTGGGCGGTGAGCGGGCGCAGGTCGCGGGAGGCGAGGTGGAAGTCGATGCGGGCGTGCGGGTTGAGGGCGTCGTAGGTGAAGCCGTCGCCGCCGCCGGCCCGCGGCCACACGTCGTCGAGCGCGCCGGTCAGGATCCCGATCTCCGGGGTCTCGGGCGTGGCGTTCAGGTCACCGACCAGGACGGTGTGTTCGGGGGAGGACCCGAGGAGCTCGACGATCCGGGCGGCCTGCCGCTCGCGCTCCTTGTTGTCGTCGTGCTGCAGATGCGTCACGGCGAAGTCGACGCAGGTGCCGCGCACGTCCACGGTGGCCTGGAGCAGGCCGCGCTGCTCGTGGCCGGGGACGAGCGGAAGGTGGGTGTTGGTCCACGACCGGATCGGCCCGCGGGAGAGCACCGCGGTGCCGTACTGACGGCGCGGCCGCCCGGGCTCCTCCGGGTCCAAGTCGAGGTTGGCGCCGAAGACGTGACGCATCCCCAGCCGTTGGGCCAGCCAGGCGGGCTGGTCGACGAAGCCGCTGCGCTTCCAGTACCGGTCGACCTCCTGCAGGCCGATGACGTCCACCCGCAGGTCCTCGATCACCCGGGCGACGCGTTCCAGGTCCAGTACGTCGGCGGGGCCGGCGCCGTGGTGGATGTTGAACGTGGCCACGCGCAGCCGCCGCGGACCCGTGGCGGCTGCCGCCACCCCGGACGTCCCGGCGGCGGCCGTGGCGCCGAGGCCGGCCGCCACGGCGAGGAATCTGCGTCGACTGGGGGCAGTATTCAGGTGATTCATGGCGGTCAGCGTGCGTTCCGGTTCCGAACGTCGTCCCACGGCGCCATGAACGGCCCTGGGCGGGCGGGAGTCGTCGTCGCGTTCCACCCACCAGGGAACCGCGAACGATGTCACCGATGGTCGAACTTGATCGGGTAGGACACCGTAGAGCGCGGTATGGGCTGCTTCTTGCCGCCCTTTCCGTTCTTGGTGCCCTTCCCATCGTCCTTCTTCTTCTCGAAGTGGACCGGGTACCGGGCCGTCTGATGCGGATTCGGCGACTTGCCGTCGCGGGTGTTGCCGTCACCATGGTTGTTGATCACCAACACCCCCACCACGATCGCGCCGAGTATCATCGTCTGCTTCTTCTGCACCGGCCCCGACTCCCCTTCGGTCCGCAGCTGTGTCTCCCCCGCACCGACCATGGTGACATCACCGCATCAGCCATACGAGCCGTCCGGCAGCGTGGCAACCTCGTCGTCACGCGGGCCGGTTACGAGGGGTGCCGGACCTCAGGCCCTGCGCTTGAACTCGCTCGTGGGGATGTCGACCGTGCCGCCATCCCTCAGACGCAGCGTGACGGTCTCGCCGTAGGTGTATTCGTCCCGCGATGCGTAGCTGTCGTCCTTAGGGCGCGTCAGCAGCGTGCACCGACCGGTGAAGGGGTCGATGATCAGGTAGATCGGAACGCCGAAGTGTGCGTACTGGCGCACCTTGACCGCGTAATCGTTGCCGTCGTTCTTGGTGGAGACGATCTCGACGGCGGCCAGGATGTCCTCGTACGAGTAAGGCTCGGCCGCGCCCTCTTCGAGGATCGTGACATCCGGTACGCGAGGGGGCTCTCCAGGGAACTGGATCAGTACGTCGGACAGCAGGCGGGACTTGTCGATTCCGGCCGCCATGGCGGCCATCTGGACGTCGAGGATGGTCCAGCTCTGGATGCTGCTCTGCGGCGTCATGACGATGTGGCCCCCCACGACCTCGATCTTGAAGCCCTCGAACTGTGCTGCGGCGCGCTCAGCCGTTTGCCGGAGGATGTCGTCCTGGACGCCCATGCTGGTTACCTCCCCTTTCGGGCACCTGATACCGGCATCGTAGTGCCGCTGCCTGACGCCCTCCCGCCTTCCGCTTTGACGAACCATGCGGCCCAGTGCATACTTATGCCTAAGCACGCATGGATCGTCAATGGATCGTAAGGAGGCACCCGTGACCGAGCGCGTCGTACTCGCCTACTCGGGCGGTTTGGACACGTCCGTCGCCATCGGCTGGATCGCCGAGGAGACGGGTGCCGAGGTCGTCGCCGTCGCCGTGGACGTCGGCCAGGGCGGTGAGGACCTGGACGTGATCCGCAAGCGCGCGCTCGCCTGCGGGGCGGTCGAGGCGGAGGTCGCGGACGCGAAGGACGAGTTCGCCGAGGAGTACTGCCTTCCGGCGATCAAGGCCAACGCGCTGTACATGGACCGCTACCCGCTGGTGTCCGCGCTGTCCCGGCCGACGATCGTGAAGCACCTGGTCGCCGCCGCCCGCAAGCACGGCGCCGGGACCGTCGCCCACGGCTGCACCGGCAAGGGCAACGACCAGGTGCGGTTCGAGGCGGGCATCTCCTCCCTCGCCCCCGATCTGACCTGCATCGCGCCGGTCCGGGACTATGCGATGACCCGGGACAGGGCGATCGCCTTCTGCGAGGCCAAGGGCCTGCCGATCGCTACCACCAAGAAGTCCCCGTACTCGATCGACCAGAACGTCTTCGGGCGGGCCGTGGAGACCGGCTTCCTGGAGGACATCTGGAACGCGCCGATCGAGGACGTGTACGAGTACACCTCCAACCCGGCCACCCCGCGCGAGGCCGACGAGGTGATCATCACCTTCGACAAGGGCGTCCCCGTCGCGATCGACGGCGAGCCGGTCACCGTGCTGCAGGCCATCCAGCGGCTCAACGAGCGGGCGGGCGCCCAGGGCGTCGGCCGGATCGACATGGTCGAGGACCGGCTGGTGGGGATCAAGTCACGGGAAGTCTACGAGGCGCCCGGCGCCATCGCCCTGATCACCGCCCACCAGGAGCTGGAGGCCGTCACCGTCGAGCGCGAGCTGGCCCGCTACAAGCGGCAGGTCGAGCAGCGCTGGGGCGAGCTGGTCTACGACGGTCTGTGGTTCTCGCCGCTCAAGCGGGCGCTGGACGGCTTCATCGCCGAGGCGAACGAGCAGGTCTCCGGCGAGATCCGGATGACCCTGCACGGCGGCCGGGCCGTCGTCACCGGACGGAAGTCGCAGGCGTCGCTCTACGACTTCAACCTGGCGACCTACGACAGCGGCGACACCTTCGACCAGTCGCTGTCCAAGGGCTTCATCGAGATCTTCGGGATGTCCAGCAAGATCGCCGCGAAGCGGGATCTGCAGCAGTAGCCTGCGTACCAGACGTAAGCCCGCGTACGAGACGTGCGAGACGTACGAGACGTGCGCGACCACATCGAAGCCGCCTCCCCGCCCCGCGGCGGGGAGGCGGTCGCACACCCCCTGGCCTGAGGAGCAACAGCGTGAGCAACGGCAACAGCGGCGACGTCCGGCTCTGGGGCGGCCGCTTCGCCGACGGCCCGTCCGAGGCACTGGAGAAGCTCAGCGCCTCCGTGCACTTCGACTGGCGCCTGGCGCCGTACGACATCGCCGGATCCCGCGCCCACGCCCGGGTGCTGCACACGGCGGGGCTGCTCACCGCCGATGAGCTGGAGCGGATGCTGGCGGGCCTGGACCGGCTGGAGGCCGATGTCGCCTCCGGCGACTTCACCGGCACCATCGCCGACGAGGACGTGCACACCGCGCTGGAGCGCGGGCTGCTGGAGCGGCTCGGCCCGGACCTCGGCGGCAAACTGCGGGCCGGACGGTCCCGCAACGACCAGATCGCCACCCTCTTCCGGATGTATCTGCGCGATCACGCCCGGATCCTCGGCGGGCTGATCGCCGACCTCCAGCAGGCCCTGGTGGGGCTCGCGGAGGCGCACCCCGACGTCGCGATGCCCGGCCGTACGCACCTCCAGCACGCCCAGCCGGTGCTCTTCGCCCACCATGTCCTCGCCCATGTCCAGGCGCTGTCGCGGAACGCGGAGCGGCTGCGGCAGTGGGACGAGCGCACCGCCGTCTCGCCGTACGGCTCGGGCGCGCTGGCCGGATCCTCGCTCGGGCTCGACCCGCAGGCGGTCGCGGCCGACCTCGGCTTCGAGCGGGGCTCGTCCGCCAACTCGCTCGACGGCACGGCCTCCCGTGACTTCGTCGCCGAGTTCGCGTTCATCACCGCGATGATCGGCGTCGATCTGTCGCGGATCGCGGAGGAGATCATCCTCTGGAACACGAAGGAGTTCTCCTTCGTGACCCTCCACGACGCCTTCTCCACCGGCTCCTCGATCATGCCGCAGAAGAAGAACCCGGACATCGCGGAGCTCGCGCGCGGCAAATCCGGCCGGCTGATCGGCAACCTCACCGGGCTGCTGGCCACGCTCAAGGCCCTGCCGCTCGCGTACAACCGCGACCTCCAGGAGGACAAGGAGCCGGTCTTCGACTCCTGCGATCAGCTGGAGGTGCTGCTCCCGGCCTTCACCGGGATGATGGCGACGCTGACCGTCAACCGCGAGCGCATGGAGGAGCTGGCCCCGGCCGGGTTCTCGCTCGCCACCGACATCGCCGAATGGCTGGTGCGGCAGGGCGTGCCGTTCCGGGTGGCGCACGAGGTCGCGGGGGAATGCGTCAAGGAGTGCGAGCTGACGGGCATCGAGCTCGACCAGCTCACCGATGAGCAGTTCGCCAAGATCTCCCCGCATCTGACGCCGGAGGTACGCGGCGTCCTCAATGTGCCGGGCGCGCTGGCCGCGCGCGACGGCCGCGGCGGCACCGCCCCCGTGGCGGTGCGGGCCCAGCTCGTGGAGGTCAAGGAGGACCTGGCCGCTCAGTACGCATGGGCCGGCGCCAAGCGCTGAAACGGAGAGGTGGGGACTTAAGCCATGGGTTTCGAACGACTCGCGAAGATCGCGACCCCCGGGGCGGGGGCGGCCCGGATCGGGCTCGGCCTGGCCGCGGTCGGCCGCCCCGCCTATATCAACCTCGGCCGGGACCGGGACCTCCCGGCCGAGCGCCCGGTCGAGGTGATGCGGCAGCGCAGCCAGGAGTTGCTGGACGCCGCGTACGCCGCCGGGGTGCGCTATCTGGACGCGGCGCGCTCCTACGGCCGGGCCGAGGAGTTCCTCGCCGACTGGCTGCGCGACCGCCCGGACGCCGCGCGGAATGTGGTGGTCGGCTCCAAGTGGGGCTATACGTATGTCGCGGACTGGCGTACCGACGCCGAGACGCACGAGGTCAAGGACCATGGCGTCCAGACCTTCGAGCGGCAGCGCGGGCTGACCGACGCGCTGCTCGGCGACCGGCTGGACCTGTACCAGATCCACTCGGTGACCCCCGACAGCCCCGCCCTCACCGACCGCGAACTGCAGGCGCGGCTGGCGGAGCTGGCCGCCGAGGGGGTGACGGTCGGCGTGTCCACCAGCGGTCCGCGCCAGGCCGAGGCGATCCGCGCGGCGCTGGCCGTGGAGGTCGAAGGGCGCCCGCTCTTCCGTACCGTCCAGTCCACCTACAACCTGCTGGAGCCCTCGGCCGGGGCGGCGCTGGCCGAGGCCCATGCGGCGGGCCGGGCGGTCATCGTCAAGGAAGCCGTGGCCAACGGCCGGCTCACCGAGGCGGCCGAGCGGCTCCCGGCGGCCCTGCGCCAGGTGGCCGAGGAGACGGGCGCGACTCCGGACGCCGTCGCGCTGGCCGCGGTCCTGCACCGTCCCTGGGTGAGCGTCGTCCTCTCCGGCGCCGCCACCACGGCCCAACTGCGCTCGAATCTGGCCGCCGCCGACCTCCGCCTGGACGAGCGTCAGCTCACCGAGCTGGAGCGGCCGGCCGAAACCCCGGAGACCTACTGGCACCACCGCTCCGAGCTGCCCTGGTCCTGACCCCTCGCGGGGCCGTCGGCACCCTGGCAGGTGCGGTGCTCTCGGCGCCGCCGGTTGGGCATGGGGTGAGTCGGCTGCTTCCAGCCCGGCCGGCGTTTGAGGCCACGCCCGAAGGGCGTGCGGGGGACGGGGGAGACTCGCCTACACCGCGCTCAGGAACGAACGGACCGCGCGGGCGTACGGCCGAGGCGCGTCGTCGTGGATCCAGTGACCGCACCCGGCGAATTCGCGGAGCCTCGTGTTGGGGCGGCGGGCGGCCATCTCGTGGGCGTGGCCCGGCGGCAGCAGCGAGCTGTGCTCGCCGCGCATCAGCAGCGCGGGGCAGGAGGAGCCCAGCCAGTCGTCCCAGAAGTCACCGCACATGGCCTGCTGGGACGCCATCATATGGCTGGGCTCGAACAGCAGCCGCCAGCCGCCCGTTTGGGGGTCCCGTTCGGCGCTGTCGAGGAAGTACGAGGCGTCCGGAATGCCCCGGGACTCGATGTCGGAGCGCAGCTTCTCCCGGTCCACGGCCCAGGTCGGCCACCCCGAGACGTCGAGCACCGGATGGCTGACCACCGGACGGCCCGTCACCGCGCCGATGTCCTCGACGACGAGCGCGCTCACCAGGTCCGGATGGCGGGCGGCCAGGGCGTACGCGCCGACCGCGCCGGTGGAGTGGGCGACGACCGGGACCGGGCCCAGACGCAGCTCCCGCAGCAGTGCGGCGGCGTCGGCCACGTACTCGTCCAGCGTGAACGGGCCACCGCCGCCGGTCAGCCCGTGCCCCCGCTGATCGAGGGCGATCACCCGCCGTTCCGGGGCGAGGGCGGCGGCCAGGGGCGCGTACATCCTGCCCCGGCCGAAGTGGCCGTGCAGGGCCAGCACCGGGTCGCCCGGTCCGCCGAAATCGGTCAGGGCGAATCGCCGACCGCGCAGCGTCAGGAAGTCGGGGGAGGGCACGGTCACTGTGGTCACCCGCGGCACCATAGTGCCCGGGCCCGGTGGTGACCAGCGGGTAGCGGAATCTGATCTTCCGCCACGATGCCGACGGGCGACGCCGACCGGAGCCGACAACTCGCCCTGCCCGGCAGGTTGGCCGGAACGCCATGCGACGGCGGTTCCGCCGCAGCGGAGGCGGCGGATTCGCCCGGACGTGTAGGGGGCGGCTCGCCAGAACGGGGCGGGGCCGCGGCCGGGCCGAACGTGAGGCGGCGGTTTCGCCGGAAGTGCGGCGCCGGCGGCTCGCCCGAAGGCGTAAAGGCCGGGCCGTCACCCGCGGTGAGCTGACGGCCCGCGACGTGCGGGCCGTGCTGCTCGCCGCTCGCCGCTCGACAGAGCCTCGGCGGTTCGCCCGAAACGTCAGGCCGCCGCCTTCGCCTTCGTGGCGTAGATGTCCACGTACTCCTGACCCGACAGCCGCATCACGTGGCTCATCACCTCGTCGGTCACGGCCCGCAGCACATAGCGGTCGCGGTCCATGCCCTCGTAGCGGGTGAACTCCAGCGGCTCGCCGAAACGGACCTGCACCCGGCCCGGCCGCGGCAGCCCCTTGCCGCCCGGCTGGATCCGGTCGGTTCCGATCATCGCGAACGGCACCACGGGCGCGCCGGTCATCAGCGCGAGGCGGGCGATGCCGGTACGGCCGCGGTAGAGGCGGCCGTCGGGGGAGCGGGTGCCCTCGGGGTAGATGCCGAAGACCCGGCCCTCCTCCAGCACCCGGCGCCCCGTCATCAGCGCCGCGACGCCGCCGCGTCCGCCGTCCCGGTCCACCGGGATCATGCCGACGCCGGTGAAGAACCAGGCCATCAGCCGACCCTTGAGGCCCTTGCCCGTGACGTACTCGTCCTTGCCGATGAAGAAGACCTGACGGTCACAGACCAGCGGCAGGATCATCGAGTCGATGAAGGTGAGATGGTTTCCGGCGAGGATCACCGGGCCCGAGCCCGGAATGCCCTCGGCCCCCTCGACCCGTGGGCGGAACATCAGGCGCATCAGCGGACCGAGTACTGCCTTCAGAAACGCGAATCGGGACACGGGCCCTCCGGTCGGGGTCAAGGTCTGGGGCGCACCGTTGTACGGTCCGTCAACCTCGTACCGCACCGGAGCGCCGATGAGGACGATACTCGCCGGTTGCGCCCCGGCGCACACCAGGTTCACCCACCTGGTACGCAGTGTTGACCCGCGTTCCCTCCGTGTTTCGTCCGATGTCTCCCGTACGAAAGCTGCCCACGCCTACCATCAGCCCATCTTCTGACTGGATTTGACAGGTGTTGAACACCACATCAAGGAGTGCAGATGGAGCGGGAGCAACAGCCCGGACGGCGCGCCCTTCTGGGGGCCGCGGCCCTCGGTGCGGGAGCGGTGGCGCTGAGCGGTGCGGGCACGGCGACGGCCGCGGGCACACAGTCGGCGCCGGGCGCGGCGGCTGCCGCGGGGACGTCCGGCCGGGGCCATGAGCTGCCGGTTCCCACCGTGATCGGCCACCGCGGCGCCAGCGGCTACCGGCCCGAGCACACCCTCGGCTCCTACCAGCTCGCCCTGGACATGGGCGCGGACATCGTCGAGCAGGACGTGGTCCCCACCAAGGACGGCCATCTGGTCTGCCGCCACGAGAACGACATCACGGCCACCACGGACGTCTCCGCGCACCCGGAGTTCGCCGACCGCAAGACCACCAAGACGGTCGACGGCACCAAGCTCACCGGCTGGTTCACCGAGGACTTCACCCTCGCCGAGCTGAAGACGCTGCGCGCCAAGGAGCGCATCCCGGGCAACCGTCAGCGCAACACCCTCTACGACGGCCGCTGGGAGGTGCCCACCTTCGAAGAGGTGCTCCAGTGGGCCGAGCGCGAGGGCCGCAAGCGCGGTCGCCGCGTGTGGTTGTACGTGGAGACCAAGCACCCCACCTACTTCCGCAAGCTGGGCCTCGGCCTCGAGGAGCCGCTGGCCAAGCTGCTGCGCCGGTACGGCCGCCACAAGAAGGACGCGGCGCTGTTCCTCCAGTCCTTCGAGCCGAGCAGCATCCAGCGGCTGCGCAAGCTGGTCGGCACCCCGTCCGTCGTGCTGCTGTCCACCGTCGACAGCCGGCCCTGGGACTTCGTCGAGGCGAACGACCCGCGTACGGTCGCGGACCTGGTCAAGCCCGAGGGGCTCAAGTGGATCGCGAGCTACGCCCAGGGCATCGGCCCCGATCTGTCGGTCATCATCCCGCGGACGCCGGACGGCAAGCTGGGCACGCCGACCAGCGTGGTGAAGGACGCGCACGCGGCGGGGCTGATCCTGCACCCGTACACCATGCGCAACGAGAACACCTTCCTCCCGGCCGACTTCCGCCGCGGCACCGACCCCAACGCCTACGGTGACGCTTTCGGGGCGTTCAAGGCATACTTCGCGACCGGAATTGACGGCATCTTCTCCGACAATGCGGACACTGCCCTTCTCGCGGCGGCGGACTTCCGCAAGTAGTCCGCACGGAGTCCGTACGCAGGGGGTGACGGCGGGGCCGCGCGAGCGTCAAGGCGCGGCCCCGCCGCTTCCCCGGTCGGGTGAGACCACGGTCACCCGGCAACCACCCCACGACCTGGCCTCGTCCCGCCCGGCATGGACCTTGTGAAGCAACTGGGCCCGCTGCTGGCCGCCGAAGCGGCGGCCGAGGCATACGGCGTCGGCGTCGAGCCCGCCGAACTCGAACAGGCCGTCTGGCTACGGCTGCTGGAACGCACCCGGGACACCGGACCGCCGCCCCACCCCGCCCGCTGGCTGCGCTGCGCCGTACGGGCCGAGGTGCGCGGGGCCAGGCGCCGGGCGCGCCGTGAGGTGCCGTACGACCCGATGGCCGGCGGCCCGCTCAGCGGCCCCGAGTCCCACCCCGCCGAACACGCCGTACTGACCGCGGAGACCCGCCGGACGCTGCGCGCTGCGGTGCGGCGGCTGCCCGGCCGCTGCCCCGCGCTGCTCGCGGCGATGCTCTCCCGCTCCGACCTCACGTACCGCGAGATCGCGCACCAGTTGGGAATGTCACAGGGCAGTCTGGGCCCGGTACGTTCCCGATGTCTGGCTTGCCTGCGCAGAATGCTCATGGCGGAGGTTGCGGCTCCTGAACCATGGGGAAAGGAGCGATAGACAACCGGCGCCTCGGAGGCGGACGCCCACCATGCGGCGCCTCCACCCAGGCCATGAACCCTCGGTCGCACTCCTACCCTCACCGCGGCCGGGGGACTGAGAATAGGGGAGGCATGCGCACATGGGCATGAGCGTGACCATCTCCGCGGCGACCGCGGACGACGCCGAGCAGATCCTGAAGCTGCAATATCTGTGCTACCAGGGCGAGGCGGAGCTCTACGGCGACTACTCGATCGAACCGCTGACGCAGTCGCTCGACGACCTGCGCGCCGAACTGAGCGGGGGCTGCGTGCTCGTCGCCCGGCTCGGCGCGGAGGTCGTCGGCTCGGTCCGCGGAGTCGTCGACGACAAGGGGACCGCCGCCATCGGCAAGCTGATCGTCCACCCGCGGATGCAGCGGCACGGCCTGGGCGGACGGCTGCTCGCGGCCATCGAGGGGCGGCTGACCGAGGACCGGGCCGCCAAGCGGTACCGCCTGTTCACCGGCCACCGCAGCGAGGGCAATCTGCGGCTGTACCGCCGCTACGGCTACGCCCAGGTGGGCACCGAGGAGGTCAACCGCCGGCTGAGCCTGGTGACCCTGGAGAAGGACGCCACGGCCGCCGCGTACGCGGCCAGCGCTTAGGCCGCGGCCTTGACGCGGCCGGTTGCCGGGCGGGCTGGACTGCCGGCCCGCCCGGCGACCGGGGGCCGGGCTCAGGGGCGGAGCCCCGGCAGACCCGCGGCCTCGGTCAGGCCCGCGACGCCGTATCCGGTGCGTCCCGGCGGGCCTTGCGCAGCCACAGCAGGCCCGTGACCGGCAGGAAGATCGGGATGAACAGATAGCCCATCCCGTAGTCGGACCACACCGTCTGGTCGGGGAAGGCAGAGGGGTCGGCAAGGGTCCAGGTCCCCACGGTCAGCACCCCCACCAGCTCCGCCGCACAGCAGACCATCGCCGCCTTGCGCGCGCCCTCGCCGCCGCGCACCAGCGAGACCGTGATGAACGCGTACACCACGGCGGAGACCGCCGAGAGGATGTAGGCGAGCGGGGCCTCCTGGTACTGGGCGATCAGCTGGTAGATCGAGCGGGACGCGGCGGCCACGGTGAAGACCCCGTAGAGCAGCACCAGCAGCCGCCCGGGGCCCTGCCCCAGTCCGGTGCGCGCGGCCGTTTCCGTCGTCCCGGCCGTCGTCCCGGCCGCCGAGTCCTCAGCCATCGACGCCTCCCGTGCTCCCCGTGTCTCCCGCGTCTCCCGTGAATCAGCCACCGACGCCTCCCCAGATGTCGTACAGCCGCACCTCGAGCACGGCCAGCACCACGGCCGCCGCGGAGACCGTCGCCGAACCCCAGCGGGTCCGCTCCGTGAGCGACATGAACGCCGCGACCGGCACCGCGAGCGCCGAGCCGATGAGATAGGCCACGAAGATGGCCACCCCCTGCTGCGGGTCGGCGCCGCCCGCCAGCCGCACCACTCCTATGACCAGCTGCACGATCGCCAGCAGCGCCACCACGGCCATGCCGATGAAGTGCCAGTCCTTGGTCGGCTGGTCCCGGTAGGCGGCGAAGCCGCACCACGCGGCGAGGAGGAGCGCGGTCACACCGAGCGCGACCGTCAGCGCGTCGATCAACGGGACCTCCGCGCGGTGCGGCGGCGCACCCGAGGGCGGCGCACACAGGGAGTGACAAGCATGGGACGAGGGTAATCGGCCCGCCCGGCCGTGCTGCGCTCGGCCCCGCGCCGGAGGGCGTCCGCGACCCCCACGTACGCTGCGGCTCATGAAGATCTCCGCTGACGCGCTGTTGTTCGACAACGACGGAACCCTCGTCTCCTCCCTGGACTCGGTGCATCGCTGCTGGACCCGCTGGGCCGAGGAGCAGGGGATTCCGGCGGAGGACTTCGCGGCGGTCGAGCTGCACGGCCGCCCGGCGGACGACATCATCGCCGATCTGCTCCCCGCCGACCGCGCCCCGCGGGCCCGGGCGCGCATCGACGAGCTGGAGCTGGAGGATGTACCGGGCGGGGTGAAGCTGCTCCCCGGCACCGCCGAACTGCTGGCGGGGCTGCCCGCCGCGCGCTGGGCCGTGGTCACCTCCGCCAACCGTCCGCTGGCCGAGGCCCGCCTGGCCGAGGTGGCGATACGCCCCGGAACGCTGATCACCTCCGACGACATCACCCGCGGCAAGCCCGACCCCGAGCCGTTCCTGCTGGCGGCCGAGCGGCTCGGAGTCGACCCGGCACGCTGTGTGGTCTTCGAGGACGCCCCGGCCGGGCTCACGGCGGGCCGCGCGGCCGGGATGCGGACCGTGGCATTGACCACAACGACCGCCCGCGAGGAGCTGGTCGCCGACATCGTGGTCGAGGACCTGTCGGCCGTGTCCGCACGGCTCCTCGACGGGGGAGTGGAGATCACCTGCCGGGTCTGAACCGGACCCCGGCGACCCCCTCCCACCGTCCACGGACCGGTCAAGAGCGTCCGCTATACGGACATGCTTGATGGGTTCGTACGCGTGTCTGCTTTACTTGCAGCCATGACCACGACGAGCTGCCGCATCCCTGCGACCGAGGCGAACCCCACGCCCGGTGCTCGTTGTCGGTGTCGAATGTGTGACTGCTGAGGGCCCCTGCCTGAGCCTCGCGCCCCGAAGCGAGACCGGCTGAGCCGCACCCGTGCGCCCAGCGCGCCGGGCCGCGCCGCCCCGCGTCACCGGAACCCGAAACGCGCCCACACATCGCGCATCCCCTCGGGTCCCCCCTGCCGCGTTCCGAAATGAACGAGCCGTGCCCGGCGGCACCAACCGCCGTGCACTCAACAGTGACGGAAACCCTGTGATCACCACCACGGACCTGACCAAGGTCTACCGCTCACGAGGCCGCGAGGTCACCGCCCTCGACGGCGTCGATCTGCATGTCCGCGAGGGTGAGGTGTACGGCGTCGTCGGCCAGAGCGGCGCCGGGAAGTCCACCCTCATCCGCTGCGTCAACCTCCTGGAGCGCCCCACCTCCGGCACGGTCACCGTGGCCGGCCAGGACCTGACCGCACTCGCCGGGCGCGGCCAGAGCGCCGGCTCCGCGCTGCGCCAGGCCCGCAGCCGTATCGGCATGGTGTTCCAGCACTTCAACCTGCTCTCCTCGCGCACCGTGCGGGACAACGTCGAGCTGCCCCTGGAGATCCTCGGCGTCTCCGGCAAGGAGCGCACCCGCAAGGCCCTGGAGCTGCTGGAACTGGTGGGCCTCAGCGACAAGGCCAAGGCGTACCCCGCGCAGCTCTCCGGCGGCCAGAAGCAGCGCGTCGGCATCGCCCGCGCGCTCGCCGGCGACCCCAAGGTGCTGCTCTCGGACGAGGCGACCTCCGCGCTCGACCCCGAGACCACCCGCTCGATCCTCCGGCTGCTGCGCGACCTCAACGAGCAGCTCGGCCTGACCGTGCTGCTCATCACGCACGAGATGGACGTCGTCAAGACGATCTGCGATTCGGCCGCGCTGATGCGCGACGGCCGGATCGTGGAGTCCGGCCAGGTCAGCGAGTTGCTGGCGACGCCCGGCTCCGAACTGGCCCAGGAGCTCTTCCCGGTCGGCGGGGTGCCCTCGGGCGAGGACCGTACGGTCGTGGACGTCACCTTCCAGGGCGAGGCGGCCACCAAGCCGGTCATCTCCCAGCTGTCCCGTACGTACAACATCGACATCTCGATTCTGGGCGCCGCGATGGACACCGTCGGCGGCCACCAGGTCGGCCGGATGCGGATCGAGCTGCCCGGCCGGTTCGAGGAGAACGTCGTCCCGATCGGCTTCCTGCGGGAGCAGGGCCTGCAGGTCGATGTGGCGGCCATCGCCGACGGCCCGCGTGCGAACCCGACCCCGCTGCTCAAGGAGGGCGCCAAGTGACCTGGTCCGAGATGGAGCCCCTGCTGGAGCAGGCCTGTTGGGACACCCTCTACATGGTCGGCTGGTCGGCGGTGATCGCCGTCGTCGGCGGACTGCCGCTCGGTGTGCTGCTGGTCCTGACCGACCGCGGCGGAGTGCTGCGGAACGTCGTGGTGAACAAGGTCGTCGGGCAGATCGTCAACGTCGCCCGCTCGATGCCGTTCATCATCCTGATGGTCGCCCTGATCTCCTTCACCCGCGCGATCGTGGGCACCACCATCGGCCCCGAGGCCGCGATCGTGCCCCTGGCGATTGGCGCCATCCCCTTCTACGCCCGGCTCGTGGAGACCTCGGTGCGCGAGGTGGACGGCGGGCTGGTCGAGGCCGTGCAGTCGATGGGCGGCTCCACCTGGACCGTCGTCCGCAAGGTGCTGCTGCCCGAGTCGCTGCCCGCGCTGATCTCCAGCGCGACCACCACGATCGTCGCGCTCATCGGCTACTCCGCGATGGCCGGCACGGTCGGCGCCGGTGGCCTCGGTGACCTGGCGGTCCGCTACGGCTATCTGCGGTTCGAGACCAAGCTGATGTGGATCACCGTCGCCATCCTCGCGGTGGTCATCTCCGTCATCCAGTTCGCGGGCGATCTCGCCGCCCGCGGCCTGTCGCACCGCGGCCGCTCCTCGGTCGCCCCGCGGCTGGTGCTGCTGCGCGGCGGCGCGTCCCGGGCCGGGAAGCCCGCTCCGGCCCCGGAGCGGCAGGCCGCGCCCGCCGAGATCGAGTCCGTGGAGCCGACCAAGGTCCCCTGAGCCCCCAGCCACTCCCTGTATCCGCGTCCCCCCGTACCACCCGCCCGTCATTCCGCTTCCGCACCCGCGGCGGATTCGCGCGCCCTCGAAGAAAGGCACTTTTCGTGCGTAACACCACCAAGACCGTCACCACCGTCCTCGCCGCCGGCGCGCTCGCCCTCGGCGCCGCCGCCTGCAGCCCCTCGTCCTCCGACGACAAGAACGGCGCGCTGGTCGTCGCCGCGAGCCCGGTCCCGCACGCGGAGATACTCAACTACGTCAAGGACCACCTGGCCGACAAGGCGGGCCTCAAGCTCGAGGTCAAGGAGTTCACCGACTACAACACGCCGAACCTCTCCACCCAGGACGGCTCGGTCGGCGCCAACTACTTCCAGAACCAGCCGTTCCTGGACGACTTCAACAAGAAGAAGGGCACCGACATCGTGCCCGTCGTCACCGTGCACCTCGAGCCGCTCGGCCTCTACTCGCACAAGGTGAAGAAGGCCGGCGAGCTCAAGAAGGGCGCCACCGTGGCCGTCCCGAGCGACACGGTCAACGAGGCCCGCGCGCTGAAGCTGCTGGACGCCAATGGGGTCATCAAGCTCAAGAGCGGCGTCGGCAACGAGGCCACCCCCAAGGACATCGTCACCAACCCCAAGGGCCTGAAGTTCAAGGAACTGGAGGCCGCCCAGCTGCCGCGGTCGCTCGACGACGTGGACGCCGCGGTCGTCAACGGCAACTACGCCATCGAGGCGCACCTCAAGCCCGCCAAGGACGCCATCCTCCTCGAATCGCCCAAGAACAACCCGTACGCCAACTTCCTGGCCGTGAAGAAGGGCAACGAGGACGACCCGCGCGTCAAGAAGCTGGCCAAGCTCCTCACCTCCCCCGAGGTGAAGAAGTACATCAAGGACCAGTACCAGGGCTCCGTGCTGGCGTCCTTCTGATTTCGCGGCGCGCCGCCACACCACCGCGACACCACCGCAACGATCGCGCCAACCTTCCCGCCCACCAGCGGATCCCCAGGGCTCCGCATCCGGACCACAACCGGATGCGGGGCCTTCCGATTCACCCCCCGTGCTGCATTCTCCCTGCGTGATGCTGCATGCTGGGCCTCTCTACGGCCCTGAAACGACCCGGTTACGGAGCGGCGCATGACACCCACCTTCCCGGACATCTCCATCAGCACGGAACGGCTGGTGCTGCGCCCGTTCGAGGAAGCGGACATACCCGCGCTCGCGGACATGATGAACGACGAACACATCATCGCCTGGACCCGGGCGCCCAATCCGTACAGCCCCGCCGACGCCCGCGACCAGGCGCTGCGGCTCGCCCCGGCGGAACGGACCACCGGCCGGGGAATCGTCTTCGCGGTCGCCGAATTCCTCACCCAGCGGCTGGTCGGCATCGTGCATCTGAGCCATACCGACTGGAGATTGCTGGCCACCGAGGCCAGCTATATCGTCGCCCCCTGGGCGCGCGGTGAGGGCTATGCCTCGGAGGCCGTGCTGGCCGTGGCCCGCTGGCTGTTCCAGGACCAGAAGTTCGAGCGCCTGGAGCTGCGCACCGCCGCCGGCAACACCGCCGCCCAGCAGGTCGCCCAGAAGGTCGGCTGTATCAGCGAGGGTGTGTTGCGCAACGCCTGGATAGCCCGGACCCAGACGGAGGACGGCGGCTGGACCGATATGCGCACCGACCTCATCGTCTGGAGTCTGCTCGCCGAGGATCTCGACGGCACCCCCGACCGGATCTCCGGACCTGAGGGCTTCGGCGTCTATCCCACCTACTCCGACTGGGGCTGACGCCCCACCGCGCCCCGCCCGGGGCGGAGATCCGGCGCATTCGCGCCGTCCGCGCCCCCGGTGCACCACCCCCGCGCCCGCCCCCGCTCCGGCGGTCCGGACCAGCCGGGGTACTCTTCGTCCGCGCCGAACACCCGCGCCTTGGCCGCATCCGGGACCGCGCCCCGCGCACCCGCGGCGCACCGGCCGCGACCCGCCCGTGAACCCTCACAGGCACACCACGCGACGCACACGGCCCACCGCGACGCACCGACAGACCCGACCCGCCACACATAGGGGAGAACAAGGACGATGGCCGACCGCGTCACGGTGATCGGTTGGGACGGCACCCCGCTCACGGACGCGGCCCGCTCCGCCCTCGCGGCGGCCACCCTCGTGGCCGGCGCCGCCCACCACCTGGCGCTGCCCGAAGTCCCGCCCGGTGCCGAACGGATCCGGCTCGGCAGCGTGGACCTCGCGGCCCGCAGGATCGCCCAGCACCGCGGCTCCGCCGTGGTCCTGGCCGACGGTGACCCCGGCTTCTTCGGCGTCGTCCGCGCCCTGCGCGCCCCCGAGCACGGACTCGAGGTCGAGGTCGTCCCCGCCGTCTCCGCCGTCGCCGCCGCCTTCGCCCGGGCCGGGATGCCCTGGGACGACGCCCAGGTCGTCGTCGCCCACAGCCGCGATCTGCGCCGGGCGGTCAACGTCTGCCGCGCCCACACCAAGGTCGCCGTCCTCACCTCGCCCGGCGCCGGCCCCGCCGAACTCGCACTGCTGCTCGGCCCCGTGCACCGCACCTTCGTCATCTGCGAGGCGCTGGGCACCGAACGCGAGCAGGTCACCGTCCTGACCTCCGACAAGGCCGCCGACCACGCCTGGCGCGACCCCAACGTAGTCATCGTCATCGGCGGCTCCGGCATAACTCCCGTCCGCGGCGGCCCGGCGGCCGGTGCCGCCCGTGGCGCGCTGCAGAGCGGCGGCTGGATCGCCGGACGCGACCCCGGCTACCCGGGCGCCGTCCGCGGCTGGGCGCTGCCCGGCCCCGCGTACGGGACCGTGCTGGGCGAGAGCGAGTCCCCGCAGCTGCGCGCCCTCCAACTCGCCCGCATCGGCCCCCGCCTGGGCGACCTGGTCTGGGACATCGGAGCGGGCAGCGGCGCGGCGGCCGTCGAGACCGCCGGGTTCGGCGCCGCCGTCATCACCGTCGACCGCGACCCGGACGCCTGCGAGCGCACCGACACCCTGGCCCGCCGCTTCGGCGTACAGCTCCAGGTCGTCCAGGGCGTCGCCCCCGAGGTGCTGGAGGACCTGCCGGAACCGGACGTGGTACGGATCGGCGGAGGGGGCGCGTCCGTCGTCGCCGCGTGCGCCGCGCGCCGCCCCGAGCGCATCGTCACCCACGCCGCGACTCGCGACGAGGCGGAGGCCATCGGCCAGGCGCTGGAGGACGGCGGCTACGCCGTCGAATGCGTGCTGCTGCAGTCCGTCGAATTGGACACGCGGGGCTGGACCGAACGGGAGCGCGCGGTCGCCTTCATGCTCTGCGGCCACCGCCCGCACCAGTGATTTTGTCCTTGTGACGTTCGCCCCGAGCTTCGCCCCGGTGACCTGCCCCGGGCACCGCGCGGGGTAGGCTGGCGGATCGTTGTACTGCCTGTACCGCTGCCCGGCGTTCGGCGCTTTATTGGCCAAAGGCCGGAAAACGCCCCTTCCTTGAAGGGGTGGCGGTAGGCAAGCCTCGGGCGTGTCTACGTGCCGCGCACGGCGCATGCTCGTTCTTGCTCAGGGGGCTTGCTCTCGGCGGTAGGCGGTTGGAAGGAGCACTAACGATGGGCGAGGGGTACGCATGACCGACACCGGCCAGGTCCCGGGAGAGGGACTGCCGGAGAACGCAGGCGGACGACTCGGACATCCGCACCCGGCGGATGTCCATGCCCCGCCTGCCGACGCCGGTTACATCGAGCAGCCGCATCCCGGTGTCCCTCCCGGCGCCGCCTACACCTTCCTCGACGGGCCCGAACACGTCGGCGAGGAGGACGATCTGCTGCTGATGCCGGGCGCCCAGGGCGCCTGGAGCGAGCAGCAGGCCCAGTACCAGACCGGGGCGTACGAGGCGGGTGTGCTCGACCCCGGCGCCGCCGCGTACGCCGAGACCCAGATGCCCGAGCCGCAGCCCGTGGCGGAGCAGCCCCTACCGCAGTCGGCCCCCGCCCAGGCCGCGTACGCGGCGCCCGCCGCCCCCGCCCGGCGACCGCTCCACATGGGCCCGCCGGTGCCCGACAGCTCCAACGGCGTGGTGCGTTCGCTCGCCGACCGGGGCCCGGCCGCGGGCCGGCACGCCGCGCCCGTACGCCAGCCGGAGCCCGAGCCGCAGGCCGTACCGGAGCCACATCCGCAGGTGCCGCATCAGGTCGGGGCCCAGCCCGAGTACGGGCCGGGGCCGCAGCAGGGCGTTCCCGGGCCTGAGCAGAGCGGGATGGCGGAGCAGCAGTTCGCCGGGCCCGAGCACTTTGCCGGGCCCGAGCAGCAGTTCGCGGAGCCCGAGCAGTTCGCCGAGGCCGAGCAGCAGTTTGCCGCTCCTGAGCAGTTTGCCGAGGCCGAGCAGCAGTTCGCCACGCCTGAGCAGCTTGCCGCGCCTGAGCAGTTCGTCGTTCCCGAGCAGCCGGTCAAGCTTGAGCAGCCTCTGGCGGCCGACTACTCCACCGCACCCCAGTACGCCGCCGGGCCGCAGTACTTCACCCCGCAGCCCGACGACCTGAGTCGGCTCCCCGGGCCCCAGCTCGCGGACCTCCCGCAGATGGTCGACGCCCCGCAGCCGGGGGACGCCTGGGACTCCACGCCGCCTGCGCAGCAGGCCGCGCAGGCCGCTGCGCCCGCGCCCGCTCCCGCGGAGATGGCCGGTACGGCCGAGGAGCCTCCGGTCGTGGAGGGGCCCGAAGCGGAGCCCGCTCTTCAGCAGTTCGCCCAGCCCGAGGCGATGGCGCCGGAGGCGCAGCCGGTCACGATGGACCAGACGTACGGGGACCCGGCGGTCGCGGACCCGCACCAGATGGGCGCGACGATCCCGGCCCAGGCCGGGGAGCCCGTCATGGAGCCCGCCCCAGAGGCCGCCGTGGCCGAGGAGCAGGTCCTCGACATCCCGGCCCAGGCCCAGACCGAGCCCGTCACCGAACAGCCCGAGGCCCAGCCCGCCCCCGCCCCGGTCGCGGAGGCCGTACCGGAGATCCCGGCGCAGCTGGCCCATGAGCCGGTCACGGCCGAGGAGCCGTACGCCCCCGCCGTCGAGGAACTCCCGGATCAGCCCGCCGAAACGGTGGAGCAGGCCGCGGTGGACCCGGCACTCTCGATAGTGGCCGAAGTGGCCGAAGTGGCCGAAGTGGCCGAAGTGGCCGAAGTGGCCGAAGTGGGCGAAGTGGGCGAAGTGGCCGACGAGCCGCCTCAGCCTGAGGAGGCAGCCGCTGAGGAGCCGGCCGCTGCCGAGACGCCTCAGCAGGAGGCGCCCGTCGAGCCGGAGGCCGAGGCCGAAGCGGAGGTCGTACCGGAGGCGGAGGCAGCGGCGTCGGAGGAGCCCGCCGAGACGCCTGAGCAGGCGGCGGCCGAGCCGGAGCCCGAGCCGATCGCCGAGACGGAGACCGTGGCCGAGGCAGCGGAGCAGTCCCCGGTGGAGCAGGCTCCCGAGGCCGAAGCGGCGGACACCCCGGCGGCTGAGGCCACCGAGAGCGAAGCCACTGAGGCGGAGGCACCCGAGACCGCCGAGGCCGAGGCGGCGCCCGCCGAGCCGGACGCGGAAGCGGCGGCCGAGGCAGCGCCGGAGGCCGGAGCCGAAGCCACCGAGCCCGAGGCTGAGGCAGAGGCGGAGGCCCAGCCCACCGAGCCCGAGGCCACGACGCCCGAAACGGCACCCGAGGCCGAAGCCGAAGCCATCGAGCCGCAGGCCACCGAGCAGGAAGCCACGGAGCCGCAGACCGGTACCGCTGAGGCCGATAGCCCGGAAGCCGCCGAGCCCGCAGCCGCCGAGCCCGAGGCCGGCGCGACCGCAGCCCCCGAGCCCGAGGCCGGGACCGCCGAACCGGAGCCCACAGACCCGGAAGCCGCCGAACTCGAGGCGACCGCCTCCGAGCCGGCGCCCGAGCCCCAAACGGATCCCGACATGGCCACCGAGCCCGTAGCGGACGAGGCCCAGGAATCCACACCGGAGCCCGAGACCGACGCCGAAACCGAGCCCGAGCCGATCCCCATCGGCCCCCGCGCCGAGGGGTATGACGAGGCCGAGCGCGCCGCCGTCCACCGCGTGATGCGCGAGCGCCGGGACATCCGTAACGGCTTCCGGTCCGACCCCATCCCGCACGAGGTGCTGCTGCGCGTCCTCGAAGCGGCGCACACCGCGCCCAGCGTCGGGCACTCCCAGCCGTGGGACTTCGTCGTCATCCGCTCGGCGGAGACCCGGCGCGCCATGCATGAGCTGGCCATGCGCCAGCGGGACGCGTACGCCAAGTCCCTCCCCAAGGGCCGGGCCAAGCAGTTCAAGGAACTGAAGATCGAGGCCATCCTCGAGACCCCGGTCAACATCGTCGTCACCGCCGACCCCACCCGCGGTGGCCGCCACACCCTCGGCCGGCACACCCAGCCGCAGATGGCGCCGTACTCCTCCGCGCTCGCGGTGGAGAACCTGTGGCTCGCCGCCCGCGCCGAGGGCCTCGGCGTCGGCTGGGTCAGCTTCTTCGACGAGCGCGAGATGGTGCGGGAGCTCGGGCTGCCCGACCATCTGGAGATCGTGGCGTATCTGTGCGTCGGGTACGTCGACGAGTTCCCGCAGGAGCCGGAGCTGATGAAGGCCGGGTGGTCCAAGCGCCGCCCGCTGTCCTGGGTCGTCCACGAGGAGACGTACGGCCGCCGCACGCTGCCCGGCGGCGATCCGCACAACCTGCTCCAGGAGACCCTGCGGGGCATCCGCCCGCTGGACGCCAAGGCGCTCGGCGAGGCGTGGGAGCGGCAGAAGCGGATGACCAAGCCGTCGGGTGCGCTCGGCATGCTGGAGATCATCTCCGCCCAGCTGAGCGGGCTGTCCCGGCAGTGCCCGCCGCCGATCCCGGAGCCCGCGGCCGTCGCCATCTTCGCGGGCGACCACGGGGTGCACGCCCAGGGCGTCACCGCCTGGCCACAGGAGGTCACCAGCCAGATGGTGGCCAACTTCCTGGGCGGCGGCGCGGTCTGCAACGCCTTCGCCGCCCAGGTGGGTGCCGAGGTGTGCGTCGTGGACGTCGGGGTGGCGAGCGAGCTGCCCAGTACCCCCGGGCTGCTGCCGCGCAAGGTGCGGGCGGGCACCGGAGACTTCACCGTCGGCCCCGCGCTCACCCGCGAGGAGGTGCTGCGCGCCATCGAGGTGGGCATCGAGACGGCCCGCGATCTGGTGGCCGCCGGGAACAAGGCGCTGCTCACCGGAGAGATGGGGATCGCCAACACCACCGTGTCGGCCGCCCTGGTCTCCATCTACACCGGCGCCGACCCGGCCGAGGTGACCGGGCGCGGCACGGGCATCAACGACGAGATGCACGCGCGCAAGATCGATGTCGTACGGCGCGGTCTCGAGCTGCACCAGCCCGATCCGGCCGACCCCATCGGCGTCCTGTCGGCGATCGGCGGCCTGGAGCACGCCGCGATCACCGGGCTGCTGCTGGGCGGCGCCTCGCTGCGTACGCCCGTGATCCTGGACGGGGTGAGCGCGGGCGCCGCCGCGCTGGTCGCCCGGGCCATCGCGCCCGAGGTGCTGGCGGCCTGCATCGCGGGCCACCGCAGCGCCGAGCCGGGCCATGTGGCGGCCCTGAACAAGCTGGGTCTGCGTCCCCTGGTCGATCTGGATCTGCGGCTCGGCGAGGGCACCGGGGCGCTGCTCGCCCTCCCGGTGGTGCAGAGCGCCGCACGGGCGATGCACGAGGTGGCCACGTTCGACTCCGCAGGGGTCACGGAGAAAAACTGATGCGCGCCCCCGCCGCGTAGGGTGTCGGCGGGGGCTCCGCCCCAGAGTCGATCAAGCTCTAGTCGATCAAGCCCCAGTCGATCAGCCGCTCCAGCGCCGCAGCGGCCGCGCATTCGCACGAGGAGAGCCGCACCGCCATGTCCGAACACTTCGCATACCCCGTCGGACTGCGCCTTTCCGGGCGGTGTGTGGTCGTCCTCGGGGCGGGGCAGGTCGCCCAGCGCCGGCTGCCCGCGCTGATCGCGGCCGGTGCGGACATCCTGCTGATCTCCCCGTCCGCCACCGCCTCCGTCGAGGCCATGGCCGAGGCGGGGGAGGTGCGCTGGGAGCGCCGCCGCTACCAGGAGGGCGACTTCGAGGGCGCCTGGTACGTCCTGATCACCACGGACGACCCGGAGGCCAACGCCACCGCGTCCGCCGAGGCCGAGGCGCGCCGCATCTGGTGCGTCCGCAGCGACGACGCCGAGGCCGCCTCCGCCTGGACCCCGGCCACCGGGCGGAGCGAGGGCGTCACCGTCGCCGTGCTCACCGGACAGGACCCGCGCCGCTCCGCCGCCGTCCGGGACGCTGTGGTGGAGGGGCTGCGCGACGGCACCCTCACCGCGCCCCGCCACCGCACTTGCGGCCCGCGGGTGGCGCTGGTGGGCGGCGGGCCGGGCGATCCGGACCTGATCACCGTGCGCGGCCGCCGCCTCCTCGCCGAGGCGGACGTGGTGGTGGCCGACCGGCTCGGCCCGCGCGATCTGCTCGATGAACTCCCGCCGCATGTCGAGGTGATCGATGCGGCGAAGATCCCGTACGGCCGTTTCATGGCCCAGGAGGCGATCAACAACGCGCTGATCGAGCACGCCAAGGCGGGCAAGTCGGTCGTCCGCCTCAAGGGCGGCGACCCCTTCGTCTTCGGGCGCGGCATGGAGGAGGCGGAGGCGCTCGCCGAGGCCGGTATCCCGTGCACCGTCGTCCCCGGCATCTCCAGCTCCATCAGCGTCCCGGGTGCGGCCGGGATCCCGGTGACCCACCGGGGAGTCGCGCATGAGTTCACGGTGGTCAGCGGCCATGTCGCGCCCGACGACCCCAGCTCCCTGGTGGACTGGGCGGCGCTGGCCCGGCTGCGCGGCACGCTGGTGCTGCTCATGGCCGTGGAGAAGATCGGCGCCATCGCCGCGACCCTCGTCGCCCACGGCCGGGCCTCCGACACCCCCGTCGCCGTGGTCCAGGAGGGCACCACCCCGGCCCAGCGCCGGGTGGACGCGACCCTCGCCACCGTCGGGGAGAAGGTCGCGGCCGAGGGCGTACGGCCCCCGGCGGTCGTGGTGATCGGTGATGTGGTCGCCCTCTCGTCCCGTGACCACCGCTGACGTAAGCGGACGTAACCGCCGGTAACTTATTCGCGTCGGGCTCATTGGCACCGCATCCAGGACAAGGCAGTATCACTTAAGTGGCTGATCTCATCACCGTCGATGATCCGGACGACCCGCGGCTGCGCGACTACACGGGTCTGACCGATGTGGAGCTGCGACGCAAGCGGGAACCGGCCGAGGGCCTGTTCATCGCCGAAGGCGAGAAGGTGATCCGGCGCGCCCGCCTCGCCGGCTACGAGATGCGCTCGATGCTGCTGTCGTCCAAGTGGGTCGATGTGATGCGGGACGTCATCGAGGACGTCCCCGCCCCCGTCTACGCCGTCAGCCCCGAACTGGCCGAACGCGTGACCGGCTACCACGTCCACCGCGGCGCCCTCGCCTCCATGCAGCGCAAGCCGCTGCCGGACGCGGAGTCGGTCCTCCAGGGCGCCCGGCGCGTCGCCATCATGGAGTCCGTCAACGACCACACCAACACCGGCGCCATCTTCCGCAGCGCGGCGGCCCTCGGCATGGACGCCGTGCTCCTCTCCCCGGACTGCGCCGACCCCCTCTACCGGCGCTCGGTCAAGGTCTCCATGGGCGCCGTCTTCTCCGTGCCGTACGCCCGCCTGGAGAGCTGGCCGCGCGGGCTGGAGGCGGTCCGGGACGCCGGGTTCAAGATCCTCGCCCTGACCCCCGACGAGAAGGCCACCACCATCGACGACGCGGCCCCGCACCGCCTGGAGCGGGTCGCGCTGATGCTGGGCGCGGAGGGCGACGGGCTCTCCACCCAGGCGCTGATGGCGGCGGACGAGTGGGTCCGGATCCCGATGGCCCACGGCGTGGACTCGCTCAACGTGGGCGCGGCGGCGGCGGTCGCCTTCTACGCGGTCACCTCGGGCAGACCGGGGCTCTGACCCCTACGGGGTGTCCGGCGGACCACGCGACGTAGCCGCATATCGACGCTTTCCCCTCCCCGCCCCTTCCCACAGCGTCGATCTGCGGCTCGCCGCGTGGCAGGGGCTTCGCCCCTGGTCCGGGGTCTGGGGCGGAGCCCCAGTTTCGGGAAGGGGCGGGGCGGGGAGCAGCCCGCCGCAGGCGCCAAGACCCGTCGGACCCGCCCTAGCGGCCGTCAGGCTCGGCCGCCACCGAGTCCGGTGCCACCGACGAGACTGCCCCCGACCCCGTCGGCCCGTGCGGCGCGCCCAGGCCGTTCGCCGGGCCCTGACAGCCCTGCGCCGCCGCGATCCCCAGCGCCACCAGCAGCGTCACCACGACGAACACGGTCAGCCGCTGCCGCAGCAGCCGGCGGTTCGGCCCGCTGGGGCGGCGTCCGCCAGGCGAGGTGCGCACGGTGTTGGCCGGGCGCCCCGAGCGGTCCGTACGCGCGGGCGGCCGCGGGGCCCGGCGCTGCGCCTGCTGCGGACGCGCGGGGGTGTTTCGCCCCGTGGGGCGCCCCGAGGCCCCGCCGGTACTGGCTCCCGGCCGCGGGGACGGCGACCCGTTCCGCGGCGCCGGCGTACTGCCCGGGCGCCGCTCCGTGTGCTGGTCGGCGTACGCCTCGGGGCGCCGCGCCGGAGGGCGGCCCGGCCCGCCGCCGTAGCCCCCGGTGCCGTGCCCGTGCGCCTCGCGCGCCGCGATCTCCTTCAGCCGCAGCGACAGTTGCAGAGTGCTCGGCCGGTCCTCCGGATCCTTCGCCAGACAGGCGTGGAGCAGCGGCGCCAGGGCGTCGGGGACGCCCAGCAACTGCGGCTCCTCGTGCACCACCCGGTACAGCATCACCTCGGAACTGCCGTGCCCGAACGGCGAGTCCGCCGTCGAGGCGTACGCGAGCGTCGCGCCCAGCGCGAAGACGTCGGTCGCCGGGGTCACCGCCGCGCCCCGCACCTGCTCGGGCGCGAGGAAGCCGGGCGAGCCGACCGCCGTGCCGACGTGGGTGAGCGTGCTGGCCCCGGTCGCCCAGGCGATGCCGAAGTCGATGATGCGCGGGCCCTTGGGGGAGAGCAGGATGTTCGAGGGCTTGAGGTCACGGTGGACGACCCCCGCCTCGTGGACCGCCAACAGCCCCTCCGCCAGCGCCGACCCGATCGACGCGACCTGGGAGGCGGGCAGCGGGCCCTCCTCGTTCACCTTGTCGTGGAGGGAGGGGCCCGGTACGTACTGGGTGGCGAACCAGGGGCGGTCGGCCTCCAGGTCGGCGGCCACCAGCCGGGCCGTACAGCCGCCGCGGATCCGCCGCGCGGCGGAGACCTCCCGGGCGAACCGCGACCGGAACTCCCGGTCCTCGGCGAGATCCGGCCGGATCACCTTCAGGGCCACCCGCTGGCCGCGCCGGTCGGAGCCGAGGTAGACCACCCCCATGCCGCCCGCGCCGAGCCGCCGGTGCAGCCGGAAGGAACCGACGACACGCGGGTCCTCGCGCCGGAGCCGCATCATCGCCATGTCCGTCCCCTACCTCCGGTGGGGAGCCCGTCCCTTAACCCCTGGTGGGGAGCCCCATCCGCTGCCGTCTGCTTGCCGTTTGCCGCTGATCTGACGTCAGTCCGCCGCTGTTGTCCGTCGCCGTCCGTCTGACGTGCACAGCTTACGGATTGCCAGCCCCGCGCGCTGAGAGGCCGCGCATGCGTCGGCCGATGGATTGTCAGTGGTGCCTGAGATCCTGGAGAAGTGGGCCGGAATCGTGGCAATCCACGCTCGGCTCCGTGCTGCGTGATCTCAAGAGGCCGTCTCAGAAGGGGGATTGAGACCGTGAAGGGTGATCGTGTGGAGATAGTCGTGGATGCGGGGGACACGACGCGGACGTATGAAGTGGTGGCCAGCAGGGCGGGCCGGAGGGTCGAGACAGCGGTCCGGCGGGGGGTGGTGGAAGTGAGCGAAGTCACCCGTAATGGGTCCGTGGTGCGGACGGCCCGCTTCATGGCCAACCGCGTCCTGGCACTGGTGGAGCAGCCGGTGCCGCGGGGCGAGGAGGGAGACGGTGAGTAGAGCTCGCACGCGGTCGGAGGGGCACACTCCGGGGGCTCCGGAAGGGCTCCGGAAGGATCGATTCCCCGGACCCTTCCGGGAAGACCCCAAGGCGTGAGGGCGCATCTCCACCCAGGGGAGTAGTCGGCGCCTCCCGGGGTCATCCTCCGGGAGGCCCGGCAATCGGTACGAAGGCATGACGCCGGGGACCGGGGTGCGCGCCTAATGTTGTGGTCAAGCGGCGGGCGCAGCACTCGTCCCCCGAGGTCAGACGCTCGCCGCCCCCAGATGTGACGGAGGAGGGACGATGGCGGACACGGCTGGACGCACGGTCATCCACACGCGTCGTCGCAGGTCCATTCGCACGGCGGCCGACGCCTTCGGCGGCCCGCAGACCGGCACCCGCCACCCTCTGGTCGCGGCGGCGATGGTGCTGCCGATGGCCATCCTCCTGACCATCACCTTCGGCGGCTGGGAAGCCGTCGTCACACAAGCGTCGTCCGTGGCCGGAATGCTGGGGCGCTGAGCGCCCCAGGCCTGGGAGAGCGGCCCGGGCCGGGGACTTCCGGCCATTAACCCCGTGGGGACGGGGGTGCGGCGGACGGCACGAATGCCCGGACAGCTGGGGAGCTGTCCGGGCATCGCGCCGTCTCGGCACGGTTGTGACCGATGCGGCCCGCCGCATGGGCCCTCAGCCGGAGGCGGCGCGCCTGGGCCGGCGACGCCGTCGTCCGGTCCTCCGGCCGCCTTTGACCAGGTGCCGGCGGCAGACCAGTACGGGCGCCGGCCGCGTGCTGGTGGGCGCGGACGAGGCAGATAACCCCGCCCCCCCGCCCACGCCAACGACACGGGCACGCCCTGATCGCCCGGACAAGTCCGTCGACCACTTTCGGCATCGCACGTGGCACTTGGCCGCAGTGGGATTCAGGACCTCACGCCACTGGGCCCAGGCGCCGGGTCGTCGCCCACAGCAGCAGGGCTGAGCAGCTGAATGCCGCTCCCAGGGCGGACACCGCTGTCCACCCGGCCGCCGCGTACGCCGCGGAGGAGCCGATCGCGCCGAGGGCGCTGCCGGCCGAGTAGAAGACCATGTAGCCGCCGATGATTCTGCTTCCCGCGTCCGGGTGGACGGCGTAGATGAGGGACTGGTTGGTGACGTGCACGGCTTGGACGGCGAAGTCCAGGAGGACCGCTCCGATGGCCAGGGCCCAGAGCGACTGCCGGGTGAAGACCAGGGGGAGCCACGACACGGCGAGCAGCACCAGTGCGGTACCCGTGGCGCGCTGGGCGAGACCGCGGTCGTTCCATCGGCCGGCGGCTCCCGCGGCCGCGGCTCCGGCCGCTCCGGCGAGCCCGAACGCGCCGATCGCGGTATGCGTCAGCGACCAGGGAGGACTGCTGAGCGGCTGGACGACGCTGCTCCACAGCGTGCTGAAGGCCGCGAAGACCAGCAGCGCCAGCATGCCGCGGACCCGGAGCAGAGGGTGGCGGACGAACAGGACGACGGTCGATGCCAGCAGACGCCGGTACGGCATGGTGACCGTCGGCGGCCGGTCGGCCGGAAGGGCGAGGCGCAGGAGTACGGCGAGCGTCGCGGTCACCACGGCCGAGAAGAGGTAGACGGCGCGCCATCCGGCCAGGTCGGCCACGACGCCTGCCACTGTGCGGGCCAGCAGGATGCCGGTGATCACCCCGCTGGTGACCGCTCCGACGACCCGCCCCCGAAAGGCGGGAGTCGTGAGGTGGGCCGCCGTGGCGACCATGGTCTGGGCGACGACGGCGAGCGCACCGACCGCCGTGAGGGCGGTGAGCAGTGCGGCGGTCCCGGGTGCCAGACCCGCGATCAGCAGCGCGGCGGCGAGCAGGCCGAGCTGGAGTGTGATCAGCCTGCGCCTGTCGACGAGGTCGCCGAGCGGGACGAGCAGGAACAGACCTGCGGCGTACCCGAGTTGGGTGATCGCGACGATGGCGCCGAGCAGGCCGGGGCCGAGCGTGAACTGCTCGCCGAGCGTGACCAGCAGGGGCTGGGCGAAGTAGACGTTGGCCACCGCGCTGCCGCAGGCAACGGCGAAGAGCAGGATCAGGCGCGCGGATGGCGGCCCGGGCGGAGCGAGTGCGGTGTTCATGGCCCTCCGACCGTCGGCCGTCGAGCAGTCGCTCGACATACGGAGCCCCCTCATTCATGGTTGCAAGTTGCTACCTTCCGGACCTTAGATCAAGAGGTAGCATGTTGCAACCAGATGTGTTGCGAGGAGGAAGTGCGATGGTCGCCCGTACGCGATTCGACGCCGAACCGTGTCCCGTTGCCCGGTCGATCGACGCCATCGGCGACTGGTGGTCCCTGCTGATCGTGCGCGACGCGTTCGACGGCAGTCGCCGCTTCGGCGAGTTCCAGCGGAGCCTCGGCATCGCCAAGAACATCCTCACCAGCCGGCTGCGCACGCTGGAGCAGACCGGAGTGATGACAACCGTGCCCGCCTCCGACGGCAGCCGCTACCAGGAATACGTGCTCACGGAAAAGGGCCGCGCGCTCTTCCCCGTCGTCGTGGCACTGCGCCAGTGGGGCGAGGCGCACTGCTTCGGCCCAGGGGAGGAGCATTCGCGACTCCTCGACCGTCGTAACGGGCACCCGCTGAGCCCGCTGGAGATCCGCTCCAGCGACGGGCGCTCCGTCGGCCCGGACGAGACCATCGTCGAAAAGCTCAGCGGTGCGGACGACATGGGTTGACTCGTCCTACGGCCACGGCACAGCCCGTCCCATTGCGGACGGATCAGCGGGGACGCAGGCCGTTGATGAGCAGGGCGCAGACGGACTCCAAGGCGGCCCCGGCGCCCGGGGACTGCCACTCGGGGGCGTGTGCGGGGTGGTGGTAGGCCATCGTGGCGTTGAAGACGGTCCGGGCCGTCGCGGCGGGGTCGGCACAGGTGAAGTCACCGCTGGCGACGCCGTCGGCGATGATGACGCGAAGCTGCTCGATCAGATCGGCCACATGGTCGGCGGCCGCGTCACTGTGCTCGGCCGCCAGTACCCGGTAGGTGGCGAAGAGCTCAGGGTCCTCGGACAGCAGCTTCCGCTTGGCGGCGAACAGCGTGGTGAGCCAGGTGCGCAGTCGCTCGGGCGGGGCCTGCCGGGTGTCGGCCGCGACCGTCGCGATGTCCTCGCGCGCCCGGCCGAGCCAGCGCCGGGTGACGGCTTCGCGCAGCGCCGCCTTGGATGAGAAGTGCCGGTAGACGCTGGCGTGGCTGACCCCTAGCGCCCGCGCCACGTCGAGCACCGTGGCCTTCGCCGGTCCGTGACGGCGCAGCACGTCCTCGGTGGCCGTCAGGATGGTCTCGGCGTCAAGGGGGCCCGAACGCATCAGGGCTCGCCGTTCCGTACGAACCGCACCGCGCGGCTCCCGGCCCCGGCGGCGGGCATCGGCTGCTCCCTCACTGCCAGTTCCTCCTAGTGGCCCGTCAGAAGACCGCGAGCGGGTTGACGGGCACCCCGGTCAGCCCGTGGATACGTGGCGGCGCCACCGCGAGCAGAAAAGCATAGCGGCCCAGCTCCGCGCAGACGGCGGCGAGCTCGTCCACCTCGGCGGCGTCGATCAGGGGCAGGCCCATCATCGGCAGGGCGACCCGGTGGAGCGGCAGGGGGCAGGCGGGGTCCAGGTCCGGATGCGCGTCGCCGATGTCGCCCGCGTAGAGCGACACGCCGCGCCGGTGCATCCAGCGCACCGCGTCCAGGCTCATCCCCGGCATCGGCCGCTCGGGGTCGGGCGTCATGGGCCATCCGCAGCGCACCACCAGGGCGTCCCCGGACTCCAGCCGCACGCGCTGACGTTCCTCGGCCGCCTCGAGGTCCTGCCCGGTGACCGCATGGCCACTGGGCAACGGGCCCTCGGCCGCCAGGTCGAGCAGGATCCCCCGGGTGGCGAGCCCGGCGGCGAACGCCGTCGTGGAGCCGTGCCGGGCGCCGGCCGGTGTCACGGCCTCGTCCACGGGCCGCCCCGGATAGACCCGCCCGTCGCGGATCGCGTGCCCCAGCGCGTCGAGGTGCGTCGAGCGCGGGTGGTGATTGGTCACCAGCATCACGTCCGCCATCGCCGGCGCGGGGGAACCGACGTAGACCATCATCTGCTGAACGGGCGAGGCGTCTTGGGTGGACGGTGCGAAGGGGCCGCTGATGAGCGGCGCGGGCTGGACCGGAACCGCGAGGGATACCGTCCGCCCCGTTCGGGCCTCCGCGGCGCCCCTGGCCCGGGCCTCCGCGGTGATGAGGTTGAGCGTGCCGAGCTGGTCGTCCTCACCCCACCGGCCCCAATTGCTCGGCAGAGCCTCTGAGTTGCTCGTTCCCGTATGCGATGCGTCCATGGCGCCGAACCGTATCGGGTTGGGGTTACAGAATTCAAACTTTGTAACCATGGAGTGTGGCGCCGCATGCGCCCGCGCCCCGCACTCGGGTGAGCGCCCGATATCAGGAGAGGCGGAGCACCGGCCCCCGCCCGGCAGGGGCTACGATCCCGGGGCAGCCGATGACATGGGGGAGCCGTGAGCCAAACCGCGGCGCAGCTCGTCGCCGCCCTTCGCCGGGGCCGGCGTGATGCCACCGCCGAGGTGACCGTCCTGGCCGACCGGCCCGACGCCACCGTCGTGCGGTGCGGCCATGTCGTCGCCAAGGCGCACCCGCCCGGCACGGACCCGGCCGAGCTGGCCGTCCGGCTCGGGGTCGCGGCCCACCCCCGGTGCGCGGGGATACTGCTGCCGCCGGTCGACGACGGCATGGGCGCGTTGCCCGACGGCCGGCGGGTCACCCTCTGGCCGTACGGCGAACCCGTGGCGCCCGACGCACCGGACGCCGCCCCCTGGGTCGAGGCGGGGAAGCTGCTGGCCCGGCTGCACGCCGTGCCGGTCGCCGAACTGCCCGGCCCCCTCCCGGTGATGCGCGGCCCGGTCAAGGCGGCCCGCGCCATCGCCCGGCTGCGGGCGGCGGCGCTCCCCGACAGCGCGGCCATCCGGGCCGTGCTGCACGCCTGGGCCGGTCTGCCGGGTTGGGCGCGAGGCGTGGACCGCAAGGACGACCGTACGGACCGCGTGGACCTGGACCGCACGGACTGCCGGGCTCATGGGGGGCGCGGGGATCGCCGGGACCACAGGGACCGCACGGACCGCACGGACCGTCGGGATTACGCGGACCGGCAAGAGGCCAACAGGCTCTGCCACGGCGATCTTCACCTCGGTCAGCTCATCCGCCACCGCGCCACCGACTGGCGGCTCATCGACATCGACGACCTCGGCCTCGGCGACCCGGCCTGGGATCTCGCGCGGCCCGCCGCCTGGTACGCCGCCGGGCTGCTCGCCCCCGAGGACTGGGACCGGTTTCTGGGGGCGTACCGGGCGGCGGGTGGTTCCGCCGCGGGGCAGGGCGACCCCTGGCCGCGGCTGGACGTGCCCGCCCGTGCCCTCACCGTCCAGACCGCCGCGCTCGCGCTCGCCAAAGCGGCGGCCGCCGGGCGGGCGTTGGACGAGGCCGAGGAGGCGATGGTGGAGGCGGCTGTCCGCATCGCCCGCTACATGGAGGCCGTAGGGTGAAGTCCACGCGGTCGGAGGGATGTTCCGGCGCGTTGTTGTCCGAAGCATGAGGAGTTGAGCGGACCATGCAGTGTCCCAAGTGCCATGCGCCGATGCACACGTATAACCGCAATGGCGTGCAGATAGAGCAGTGCAGCGGCTGCCGGGGGATCTTCCTGGACTACGGGGAGCTGGAGGCGCTGACCCGCCTTGAGACGCAGTGGACCCAGCAGATGCCGCCCGCCGCGCCCGGCCCGCAGGGGTACCCGGCCGCGCCCGCGCCCGCGTGGGGCGCGCCGCAGCACGGCGGCCACCACGGTGGTCACCACGGCCACCACAAGCGGGGCTTCGGGCACATGCTCTTCTCGTCCTGAGGACTGAGGACTGAGAAACGTCAGAGGGCCGGAGCTCTTCGCTCCGGCCCTCCGCCGATCAGTGTGGACGATACTGGGATTGAACCAGTGACCTCTTCCGTGTCAGGGAAGCGCTCTCCCGCTGAGCTAATCGTCCGCGGGACTGCGTGCGCGATACTGGGATTGAACCAGTGACCTCTTCCGTGTCAGGGAAGCGCTCTCCCGCTGAGCTAATCGCGCAGGTGGATCCGCGAGGATCCGAGTGGACGATACTGGGATTGAACCAGTGACCTCTTCCGTGTCAGGGAAGCGCTCTCCCGCTGAGCTAATCGTCCGAGGTGGAGACGGGATTTGAACCCGTGTAGACGGCTTTGCAGGCCGTTGCCTCGCCTCTCGGCCACTCCACCAGCCGTGGGGGTCGAAACCCCCACACCGAGCGGACGACGAGATTCGAACTCGCGACCCTCACCTTGGCAAGGTGATGCTCTACCAACTGAGCCACGTCCGCAGGTGTCGTTTGTCCGGGGCGCTTCCGCGTCCCGGCGACGTGTTGAACTCTAGCGGATTCCCCGGCCAGCTCAAATTCCGTTTCCGCAGCGTGCTGCCCTGCTCGGGTGCCGCCCGCCCTCCCGAGGCCGCCCTGACCTGGGCACCATAGACTCGCAACCGTGCACGATCTGCCCCCGCTCGCCCGCTTCGGCGGCCTGCTCGCCACCGATCTACGCGATGTGACCAGCGATCCGTCGGCCCTGGACACCCAGGGTTTCTGGGCCGTTGTCGCGGACTTCGAGGGCCGTCTGGTCTGTGCACGCTTCGGGGACGTACGGACCGAGCCCGTGCCGCCCCCCGCGCCCGGTGGCTGGCGCGGCCCCTCGGCCGGGAAGTGGACCTCGTCGCTGGACCGGGCCGCCTACACCGCCGGGGTGCGCGGCATCCGGCGGCGCATCGCGGCCGGCGAGGTCTACCAGGCCAATCTCTGCCGGGTGCTGACCGCTCCGCTGCCCGATCCGGCCGAAGCCGATGTGGACGCGCTGACCGCGCTGCTGGCCCTGGGCAACCCCGCCCCGTACGCGGGCACCGTAAGGCTGCCCGGCCACGGGGTGGAGGTCGCCACGGCCTCGCCCGAACTGTTCCTGCGGCGCGCCGGGCGCACGGTGGAGTCCGGCCCCATCAAGGGCACCGGCCGCGGCCCCGAAGACCTGCTGGAGAAGGACCACGCCGAGAACGTGATGATCGTGGACCTGGTCCGCAACGACCTGGGCCGGGTCTGTGCCACCGGCTCGGTGACCGTCCCGGCCCTCTGCGCGGTCGAACCGCATCCGGGACTGGTCCACCTCGTCTCCACGGTGCGCGGCGAACTCGCCCCCGGCACCGGCTGGCCGGAACTGCTCGCGGCCACCTTCCCGCCCGGATCGGTCACCGGCGCGCCCAAGTCCAGCGCGCTGCGCGTCATCGAGGAACTGGAGACCGCCCCTCGCGGCCCGTACTGCGGGGGCATCGGCTGGGTCGACGCCGACCGCGGCACCGGTGAGCTGGCGGTCGGGATACGCACCTTCTGGATCGACCGCGGCCCGGCCGGGGCCGTGCTGCGGTTCGGCACGGGGGCGGGCATCACCTGGGGCTCCGACCCGGAGCGGGAATGGGACGAAACGGAACTCAAGGCCGCCCGGCTGCTCGCGGTAGCGTCGGGCGTACAGCAGCCGACGGGAAGGGCGACGCGATGAAACCGGCCATCTGGCTCGATGGATCCCTCTGCGACGCGGACAGCGCCAGGGTGTCCGTCTTCGACCATGGACTCACGGTCGGCGACGGTGTCTTCGAGACCGTCAAGGCCACCGAGGGGCAGCCCTTCGCCCTCACCCGCCATCTGCGGCGGCTGGCCCGCTCCGCCGAGGGTCTGGGGCTTCCCGAGCCGGACCTGGACGAGGTGCGACGGGGCTGCGAGGAGGTGCTCAAGGCCCACCCCGTGCCGTTCGGGCGGCTCAGGATCACCTTCACCGGCGGGCTCTCGCCGCTCGGCTCCGACCGCGGCACGGCCGGCCCCACCCTGGTGGTCGCGCTGGCCGAGGCGTCCCGCCGGCCCGACGCCACGGCCGTGATCACCGTCCCCTGGGCGCGCAACGAGCGCGGGGCGCTCAGCGGCCTGAAGACCACCTCGTACGGCGAGAACGTGGTCGCGCTGGCCCGCGCCCGCGAGCAGGACGCCACCGAGGCCCTCTTCGGCAACACGGTCGGCGCGCTCTGCGAGGGCACCGGCACCAACGTCTTCGTGGTACTCGACGGCGAGCTGCACACCCCGCCGCTCTCCTCCGGCTGCCTCGCCGGGATCACCCGCGCCCTGGTGCTGGAGTGGGTGGGCGCCAAGGAGACCGATCTGCCGCTGGAAGCGCTGCGCCGGGCCGAGGAGGTCTTCCTGACCTCCACGACCCGCGACGTACAGGGCGTGCACCGGGTGGACACCCGTACCCTGCCCGGCGCCCCCGGCCCGGTCACCGCCGAGGCCCTGCGGATCTTCACCGAGCGGGCCGACGCGGACATCGACCCCTGACCGGCCGGTAGCGGCGGATCCGCGCGGAAAACGGGTGACGTCGGCCCGGCGGACCGGTAGAACACCCTCGTGACCACCACTCTGCGGCCCACCGGGCCCGAACAGCACACCGACGGCGGCGGGCGTGCCCGCTCGTACGAGGTGTACGTCAACAGCCGCCCCGTCGGCTCCGTCCACCTCACCACCGACGCCCGCCTGGGCCCGGCGGCCGGGCGCATCGAGCGGCTCCACATCGACGAGGCCGAGCGGCACCGGGGCCGCGGCACGGTCGCCGCGCTCGCCGCCGAGGAGGTGCTGCGCGGCTGGGGCTGCACCCAGTTGGTGGTGGGAGTCCCCGCACCGGCCACGGCCGCCCTCGGGCTAGCGGCCGCGCTCGGCTACCGCGAGCGCGGCCGCAATATGTTCAAGCGGCTCACGGAGCCGCCCGAACTGCCCGGGGACAGCGCGATACGCCCCATGGCGGAGGCCGAATACCCGGCGTGGCGCGCCCGGGAGCGGGCCGGATACATCGCCGACCTGCTGGAGCGCGGACTCACCCGGCAGCAGGCCGAGACGAAGGCGGACACCGACTACGCCACGCTGCTGCCGCAGGGCCCGGACACCCCCGGGGCCCTGCTGCGCGTCCTCGCCCACGGCGGTACGGACGTGGGCACCCTCTGGGTCACGCTGCGCGAGGGGGAGCCCGACGCCGCCGAGAGCGGGGAGGCGTACGTCTTCGCCGTCGAGGTCACCGAGGAGCACCGCGGCCGCGGACACGGCCGCACCCTGATGCTGGCCGCCGAGCGCGCGAGCCTGGCGCACGGGGCGCGCAGCCTGGGCCTGCATGTCTTCGGCGGCAACACCCCGGCGCTGCGGCTGTACGAGTCGCTGGGCTACGAGCCGACCGAGTACCAGCTCTACAAGCCGCTGCTCTGAGGGTCCTGCTCTTACGGTCTGATCCGAGGGTCTGCTCCAAGGGCCTTCCGGGGCCCTGCCGGGGGCCTTACGGCCGCTCGGCGATGAGGCGGGCGGCGATCTCCTCGACGCGCTCCCGCAGCCCCTCCTGGCTCTTGCCGCCGTCGAGCCGCTCGCCGCCGATCACATACGTGGGGGTGCCGGTGACCCCGATCGCCTTGCCCTCGGCCTGGTCCGCGTCCACGATCAGGATGTGCCGGCCGTCGACCAGCGCGGTGTCCATCTCCTCGGCGTCCAGCCCCAGTTCCCGGGCCACCTCCACCAGCAGCGGCTCACCGCGGGTCCCGAGCTCCTCGGTGCGCTCCAGGACGGCCTCGACATACGGCCAGCCGTGCCCCTGTGCGATGGCCGCCTCGGCCGCCTGGGCCGCCGCGTGGGCGTGCCGGTGGCGCTCCAGCGGGAAGTGGCGCAGCCGGATGTCCAGGGTGTCCTGGAAGCGGTCGCGCAGCGCGCGAAGATCGCCCAGGGCGGTACGGCAGTCGGGGCACTGCAGCTCGCACCAGACGTCGAGCACGGGGCGAGGGGAGGGGTCGGTGTGGCTCATGGGGCCAGTCTTCCAGCCCCTGGTCCCCGCTCCGTACCCGGAGATGTCCCTGATCCCGGGCCTGGGCCATGGCCCCCGCCGCCTTACGGGGTGCACGATGGACATACCGGAACGCCAGTCGCGGGAGGAACGATGCTGACCGACACCATTTGTGCCGCGCTGTCCGCGGCCGGTCTGGGCATCGCCGGGCTGACCGCCTACCGCAAGCGGTTCCTGGCCGCGACCCGGATCGCCGCCTACGCCCTGGTCCCGCTGGGCCTGGCGATGACCGGCATCCTGGACTGGGTGGCCGACCTGGTCTTCAAGCCGACCGTCTGGGTGGGCTTCGGCGTGCTCGGCCTCTCCTGGGCGCTGTTCGTGATCAGCCGGGCGGTCGAGCGCCGCTCCGGCGGCACCCGTAAGGAGCGCAAAGCGGCGGCCGCGGCCGAACGTGCCGGGGTGTCCGCGGGCGCCTCGGAGCCCGCGCTGGGGCCCGGCCGAGGAGCCGCCGGGACGAAGGTGGCGGAGCGGCCGAAGGCCAAGGGCGGAACGAGCTCTGGCACAGATGACTTCTCCGACATCGAGGCCATACTCAAAAAGCACGGGATCTGACAAGCGACCGATCAAAAAACGATCACCGGTCGCAGGCGGGGTGAGGGCTGGGTCATGATCTCCGCGAGATGTTGCAATCACCGCCCGGGGAACAATCCCCCATCGAAGGACCCCCTGTTCCGCCGAGCGACGAGACCCGTGGCTGTCTCTTCGCCCTCTCGCAGCCGCCGCTGATGCTCTTCCTGGCGTTCATCGGCACCCTGCTCTTCGTGACCGCCGTTCACGACCTCCACCGGTGGTGAGGTGGCGCCCCGCCCGTTCCCCCTCCGCCCGGCCGCAGGCCGCCGGGCGCGGGCAGTCAGCTAGCGGCCTCGCGGCGCCGGGCGCGGTACGCGGCGACATGCAGCCGGTTGCCGCAGGTGCGGCTGTCGCAGTAGCGCCGGGAGCGGTTGCGGGACAGGTCCACGAAGGCATGGCGGCAGTCCGGGGCTTCACAGCGGCGCAGCCGCTCCCGCTCGCCCGCCACCACGAGGAACGCCAGCGCCATGCCGCAGTCGGCGGCGAGGTGGTCGGCCAGCGAGGCCCCGGGCGCGAAGTAGTGCACATGCCAGTCGAAGCCGTCGTGGTCGGTGAGCCGGGGCGTGGTGCCGGCCGCGGCGATCATCGCGTTGAGCAGCTCGGCGGAGCGGCGGGTGGCGGCCTCGTTCCCGGCCGCCGAGAAGACCTCGGCGAAGCGGTCCCGTACGGCCCGGACGGCGGTGAGGTCGCGCTCCCCGAGCGTGCCGATGTCGCTGATGTCATTGCGCTCGACGAACCGGCGCAGGGCCGCGACATCGGCGAGGTCGTCCCGGTCCGCACCCTCGGGCGCGGTGTTCACCAGATCGACGACCGCGTCGAGCGCGCACCGGGTGTCGTGGTTGATCAGCACGATTGGCTCCCTGGCCGGCTGGGTCGGCGGCTGCCCCTGGGCTGCCCTCGATCTGCCCGACTCTAGCCCTGCCGGGCGCCGGGCGGTCACCGGACGGCCCGGGCGGGCACGCGAGGGTGCCGCGCGGGCACGCGACGGTGCCGTCGCCGCGGGGGGTGCCGCGGCGACGGCACCGTCGCCTGCCTCTGCCGTTGTCGGGTTGCCGTGGTCGGGATGGTCGGTACTGAAAGGTTGCGCATGTCGCGTAGATCGCGCCCAGGCTTGCGCCGTCTCCCCGAGTCGGACGGCCGAGCGCTCAGCTCTCGTCGGGTTTCAGCTCTCCGCCAGGATGTGGGAGAGCTCTGTGTCGAGGTCGAAATGGCGGTGTTCGGTACCGGGTGGCACCGCGGCGTCGGTTCGCTTCAGGAACGACTCCAGGGCCCGCGCCGGGGCTTCGAGCAGTGCCTCCCCCTCCGGGGAGCTCAGGGCGATGCAGACGACTCCCTGGCCGTGGCTGCGGGACGGCCACACACGGACGTCGCCGGTGCCGGTGGGCCGGTGCAGGCCCTCGGCGAGAAGATCGCGGGCAAACACCCATTCGACCGTCTCTTCGGCTCCGGTGTGGAAGGTGGCGTGCACGGCGTAAGGGTCGGCCGTGTCATACCGCAGGCCCGCGGGTACAGGCAGTGAGGATTCGCTCGACACAACGAGGCGCAGGTGCAGCTCGCAGCTGACCGTGGTGTTCATAAGCGCCAGGGCCTTTCGCTCAGTGTGCGCTCGGGGATTCGCACGTCGGCGAAATCGACATGCCACCTACGGTGCCGTTGTAAACCCCTCTGACCGTTTTGCGGCGCTTCCGGTAGCTCTTGCGGCCCAGCTCCGACATGGGTGCTGCCGCCGTTCCGGTGACTTCAAATGATCAGGTAGGTTGGGTCACATGAATGCGGAGAGTGACGGGCGGCGGGGGGCTGCCGAAACGGCGCCCCAAACCGCGACGGGGGGCGACGGGTCGAAGCGGGAGCCGGTATGGGGTTCCCGGGCGCCGCGGTTCATCAAGCGGTCGCGACCGCTCCATCTGAGCTGGCAGGTCGGCGTCTTCATCGTCGGCCTCGGGGTCGTGGGCCTGGGCGTCATTCTGCTGCCCCTGCCCGGTCCGGGGTGGCTGGTGATCTTCGCCGGAATGGCGATCTGGGCGACCGAGTTCGTCTGGGCCCAGCTCGTGCTGGCCTGGACCAAGCGCAAGGTCACCGAGGCGGCGCACCGCGCCCTGGATCCGAGGGTGCGTCGGCGCAATCTCATACTGACCACGATCGCGGTGGTGATCTGCGCCGCGGCGGTGACGGTCTACGTGTGGAAGTTCGGCATCGTGATGCCCTGGAAGATCGAGCAGTGACCGGTCCGGGGTCGTAGGACTGGTCATGAGCACGGTCCGGCATACGCTAATGTTGGCCGTGCGCCAGGGCGATTAGCTCAGTGGGAGAGCGCTTCGTTCACACCGAAGAGGTCACTGGTTCGAACCCAGTATCGCCCACCCTGGACCGAGGGCCCGGAAGGCATCAGCCTTCCGGGCCCTCGGCGTTCTCGCATGTCCGAAGGTGTCCGGCGGCTGTCCGAAGGTGTCCGGCGACGGGAAGCCGTCGATGCCGTCCCCAGTGCTGTTGTCGAAGCGCTTCACCTCAATCCTGATCGATCCTGTCCGAACCGTTGACGTACGCGTCGCTGGTCCTTAACTTGTCCCGGCAAGCGCTTGCCTAAAACGTTTCAACCAACGGGGGCAGCCGGACGGCCTGCCCGGGAGGGGCGTGTCATGGGTGCTCGGCGATGGACGGCGAGGGCGAGAGGGGTCCGCGCGGGCGCGGCCGTGGTGGCCGCGCTGGGGCTGCTGGCCACCGGCTGCGGCGAGGGGAGCGGCTCGGGCGACGGCAAGGTGACCATCCGCTACTCCTGGTGGGGCGCCAAGGACCGCGCCGAGCTGATCCAGAAGACGGTGAAGCTGTTCGAGAAGGAACATCCGAGCATCAAGGTCAAGACGGACTTCTCGGAATACACCGACTTCTGGAGCAAGTTCAACACCCAGGCCGCGGGCGGAAACGCCCCGGACGTCTTCCAGAACTCCTACGCCTTCCTGCGCAAATACGGCGACAAGAACCTTCTCCTGGATCTGAATGGTCAGGCCAAGGCCGGAAATCTCAGCCTGAAGGGTTTTCGTAACGGGCTGGAGAAGGCCGGGGATATCGACGGCAAGCTCCTGGGAGTGCCGGTCGGCGCCAATACCTTCGCCCTCTTCTACAACCCGGACGCGTATCAGAAGGCCGGAGTGACCGTCGAGGACGGATGGACCTGGGACGACTTCTTCGCGGCCGCCAAGAAGGTACGCAAGAGCGACGACACCCTCTACGGCGCCAGCGACAACGCCAATGTGATGTATCTCTACGACCTGTATCTGCGGCAGAACGGCAAGGCGTTCTTCACCAAGGACAGCAAGCTCGGCTTCACCAAGGACGACCTCACCGAGTGGTGGGGCCGGTGGCAGCAGCACGCCAAGGCCGACGAGCTGGTGCCGGGCAAGAAGTCCGAGCAGGCCAAGCCCAAGGCGTCGATCAGTGCCGATCTGTCGGCCTCCGAGTTCACCTGGGACAACTTCCTGGTCCGCTTCGCCGCCGAGACCAAGACCACCCTCGACCTCGGGCCCATCCCGACCACGGACGGCAAGCGGACCGGCCAGTACCTCTCCTCGCTGATGCTCAGCGGCTCCGCTCGCACCCAGCACCCCAAGGAAGTCGCCCAGTTCATCGACTTCATGACCCATGACCCCGAGGTGGGCAAGGTCATGGGCTACAACCGCGGCATCCCGGCGACCACCTCCCAGTACGACGCCTACCAGCCCCAGGGCGTCGACGCCAAGATCGCCGCGTACGAGAAGAGCGTGAGCGCCAAGCTGGAGCCGATCACCCCGCATCCGGCCGGTGCCGATGTCGCCGAGGCCGCCTTCCTGAGGATCTACACCCAGGTCGCGCTGGGACAGACCTCGATGGGCAAGGCCGTCGACCAGTTCTTCAACGAGGCCGAGTCCGCGCTCGGCTCGTGAGGAGAGCTTCCGTGACACCCACCACGACGCGGGCGACGGACGGAGCGCGGCCTCCCACGGGGAAGTCCCGGGCAAAGACCGTCCCCGGCACCCGCCCCGCCCCCGCGGCGGGGCGGCGGCCCGGCCGCCGGGAGAACCTCGCGGGCTATCTCTTCCTGACGCCCTGGTGCATCGGGATCCTGCTGCTCACCCTCGGCCCGATGCTCGTCTCGCTCTATCTGGCGTTCACCGACTACAACCTCTTCGACTCGCCGCGGTGGATCGGGTTCAAGAACTTCCAGGACCTCTTCCAGGACGACCGCTGGTGGACCTCGGTCCAGGTGACGCTGAAGTACGTACTGATCGGCACCCCGCTGAAGCTGGCGGCGGCGCTCGCCGTGGCGCTGCTGCTGGTCAAGCCCCGTAAGGGCCAGGGCTTCTACCGTTCGGCGTTCTACGCCCCCTCGCTCATCGGCGCCAGCGTGAGCGTCGGCATCGTCTGGCGGGCGATCTTCAACGACGACGCGATCGTCGACAAGTCGATGAGCCTCTTCGGATGGGACGTCGGCGGCTGGATCGGCGACCCGGACTGGGCGCTGCCCACCCTCATCACCCTGACCGTCTGGCAGTTCGGCGCGCCGATGGTGATCTTCCTGGCCGGGCTGAAGCAGGTGCCGGGCGAACTGTACGAGGCCGCCGAGATGGACGGCGCCGGCCGCTGGCGGCGGTTCCGGTCCATCACCCTGCCGATGATCTCCCCGGTGCTCTTCTTCAACCTCCTGCTGGAACTCATCCACTCCTTCCAGGTCTTCACCTCGGCGGTGGTGATCGCGGGGTCGGGCACCAACACCGGCGGACCGGGCGACTCCCTGCTGGTCTACGGCTGGTACCTCTACGAGCAGGGCTTCCGCAATCTGCGCATGGGTTACGCCGCCGCGATGGCCTGGATGCTGATGCTCGGCATCGGCCTGGTGACCGCCGTGCTGTTCAAGACCCAGCGCGGCTGGGTGCATTACGAGGAGGATGCCAGATGAGCGTGTCCCGGCGCGCTGCGCGGGCTGGACTGAGGGGCCGCGCAGCGACGAAGGAGCGAGCAGTGACGAAGGAAGCCCGCGCATGGGAGCGCGCCGGGACTGAGCGGGAGGCGCCGTGAGTGCTTCTGTGGCGGTCGGGCGGCAGCGCAGGGCGCGCTCCGTGGTCTGGCATGTGGGGGCGCTCGCCGTGCTGGCGGTGATCCTCTACCCCGTGGTGTGGGTGATCGGCGGCTCGTTCAAGCCCGGTGACCAGATCATCGGCAGCCTTCAGGTGCTGCCCACGGACCCGATCACCGACAACTACCGCCGGCTCAGTGATGGCATCGCGGACGTGCCGGTCTCGACCTTCTTCACCAACTCGCTCCTGCTGGCGGGCGGTTCGGTGATCGGCGTGCTGTTCTCCTGCTCGCTGGCGGCCTACGCCTTCGCCAGGATCCGCTTCGCGGGGCGCGACGCGCTCTTCACGCTCATGATCTCCACCCTGCTGCTGCCGTTCCAGGTGCTGATCATTCCGCAGTACATCCTGTTCCAGAAGCTGGACCTGATCAACACGTATGTGCCGCTGCTGCTCGGCAAGTACCTGGCGGCGGACGCCTTCTTCGTCTTCCTGATGGTGCAGTTCATGCGCGGGCTGCCCCGGGAGCTGGACGAGGCGGCCCGGCTGGATGGCTGTGGCCATCTGCGCATCTACTGGAACATCGTGCTGCCGCTGTGCCGCCCGGCCCTGATCACCAGCGCGATCTTCACCTTCATCTGGTCCTGGAACGACTTCATCGGGCCCCTGCTCTATCTCAACGAACCGGACAAGTACACGGTCTCGCTGGGCCTGAAGCTCTTCATCGACCAGGACTCCGTCGCCGACTACGGAGGCATGGTCGCCATGTCGCTCGTCGCCCTGCTGCCGGTGCTGCTGTTCTTCCTGGCCTTCCAGCGCTATCTGGTCGAGGGCGCGGCGACCTCCGGACTGAAGGGCTGAGGCCGCCATGGGGCAAGCCACGGGGAATGCCATGAGGAAAGCCGGGGGAGCAGCCGCCGTACGACGCACCGCGCAGCGGCCCGCCCGCGGCACACTGCGCTTCGCGCTGTTCGCCGAATGCCTGCTGACCGGCGTCTGGATGGTGCTCGCCGCCCTGCCGGTGATCACCCTGCTGCCCGCCTTCGCCGCCGGCTGTGCGCACCTTCGCCGCCATCTGGACGGTGAGCGGTCCACCTGTCGGGACTTCCTGGCCGGGCTGCGGGAGGCCACCCGCAGCGGCTGGCGGTTCTCCCTGCTGTGGTGGGCGGCGCTCGCGCTGCTCGCCTTCGATCTGCGGGTGGCCCGCACCGGAGCCCTGCCCGGCGGGCCCGCGCTGATCGCCGTCAGCGTGGCGGGCCTGCTCGCGGTGCTCGTCCTCGGGCTGCGGACGGCGACCGTACGGCGGCCCGGCACGGCATGGCCGGCCGCAGCCCGTACCGCCTTACGCCAGGGCCTGGCCGCCGACCCCGGCGGATCGCTGCTGCTCATCGGCGGGCTCGCGGTGCTCGCCGTCGCCGCCTGGCAGATGCTGCCGCTGATCGCCCCGGCGGTGGGCGCCCTCGCGGGCTGTGCGGTCGCGGTGGAGCGCCGCGCCCGCGCCTGACCCGGCGCTGCCCGCCTCTCCACGCCACCTGCCACCCGCCCCCGGCACCGCCCGCTCCCGGCGCCGCCCAACTCATGTCATGCACCTGCCCCCGTACGAAAGGTGAAGCGGACATGCCCCCGATCGCCCGACGCAACCTCCTCAAGGCCGCTGCCGCCACCGGCGCCGCCATACCGTTCTCCTGGCTGCTCGCCAAGAACGCCCCGCAGGCCGCCGCCGACAGCCCCGCCGAGAAGTCCGCCGACGAGCCCGTGGACATCACCTGGCTGGAGGACGGCGGCCTGGGCGCGGCCGCGGGCTCCACCTTCGGTGTCCCCTGGCCCAAGGGCGCCCACCCCGGCGACCGGACCTTCGCGCTGACCACCGCCGACGGCAAGGAGGTGCCTCTGCAGACCTGGGCCACCGCCCACTGGCCCGACGGCTCGCTCAAGTGGACCGCGCACGCGGCGGGGGAGGGGCTCACCGGCAGCGCCTACAAGCTCACCACCGGCAAGCCCGCCGCGCCCGCCAAGAAGGTCACCGTCGCCGAGAGCGGCGGCCGGATCACCGTCGACACCGGGGTGATCAGGGCCGTGATCGGCAAGGACGGCGAGAAGCTCGTACGCTCCGTCACCCGTGGCTCCACCGAGATCGCCCGCGACGGCCGGCTGGTCCTGCTCCGCCAGGGCGACCTCGACGACGGCGACCACGGCAGCGCCGTGTGGGAGCGGTTCGACGGCGAGATCAGCGGGGCGAAGGTCGAGCAGCGAGGCCCCGTGCGCGCCGTCGTCCGCATCGACGGCAAGCACCGCAAGGGCCGCCGGGCCTGGCTCCCCTTCAGCGTCCGGCTCTACTTCTACGCGGGCGCCGACTCGTTCCGCATGGTGCACACCATCACGTACGACGGCGACCAGAACAAAGACTTCATCCGCGGCCTCGGCGTCCGCTTCTCCGTGCCGATGCGCGACCAGGCGTACGACCGCCACATCCGCATCGCGGGCGAGGGCAAGGGATTCCTCACCGAGGCCGTCAAGGGCGTCACCGGGCTGCGCCGCGACCCCGGCGGAGGCGTCCGCGCCGCCCAGGTCAAGGGCGAGAAGCTGCCCGACCCGGCCACCTGGGACCAGCGCGTCACCTCCCGGCTGCACCTCATCCCCACCTGGGGCGACTACACCCTCTCCCAGCTCTCCGCCGACGGCTTCACCCTGCGCAAGCGCACCAAACCCGGCCACGGCTGGATCGCGGCGGGCGGCGGCGGCCGGGCGAGCGGCTTCGGCTATGTGGGCGGCGTCAGCGGCGGACTCTCCTTCGGACTGCGCGACTTCTGGGAGAAGTTCCCCGCCCAGCTCGACATCCGCGGTGCCGCCGGGGACGCGGCCGAGGTCACCCTGTGGCTCTGGTCGCCCGAGGCCCAGCCCATGGACCTGCGCTTTTACCACGACGGTATGGGCCAGGACACCTTCCCCGAGCAGCTCGAGGGCCTCGAGATCACCTACGAGGACTACGAGTCGGGCTTCGGCACCCCGTACGGCATCGCCCGCACCAGCGAACTCACCTTCTGGGCCAACGCGGCCACCCCCGACGCCGACACCCTCGTCCGGCAGGCCGCCGCCGTACGCACCCCGCCCCAACTGGCCGCGGGCCCCGCCGACATCGCCCGCGCCAAGGTCTTCGGCGGCCTCTTCGCCCCCGTCGACCGCTCCACCCCCGCCAGGGCCAGGATCGAGGACCGGCTGGACTTCCTCTTCGACTACCACAAGGGCCAGGTCGAACAGCGCCGTTGGTACGGCTTCTGGGACTTTGGCGACATCATGCACACCTACGACGGGGACCGGCACCAGTGGCGGTACGACGTCGGAGGCTACGCCTGGGACAACTCCGAGCTCTCGCCCGACCTGTGGCTGTGGCTGGCGTATCTGCGCTCCGGCCGCTCCGACATCTTCCGCTTCGCCGAATCCATGACCCGGCACACCGGCGAGGTCGACGCATACCACCTCGGCACCTGGGCCGGGCTCGGCACCCGGCACGGCGTCCAGCACTTCGCCGACAGCGCCAAACAGCAGCGCATTTCCACCGCCCTGTACCGCCGCTACTACTACTTCCTCACCGCGGACGAGCGGATCGGCGACATCATGCACGCCCTCGTCGACTCCGACGAGACGTTCCTCGTCCTCGATCCACTGCGCAAGGTCCGCGAGGACCCCGACTACGAGCCCGATCCGCACGCCCTGTCCATCGGCTTCGGCACCGACTGGAGCGGCCTCGCCGGCGCCTGGCTCACCGAATGGGAGCGGCGCGGCCCAAAGGCGAAGAAGGCCGAGGCGCGGCTGCGCTCCACCATGGAGACCATCGCGGCTCAGCCCAACGGCTTCGTCCAGGGCAGCGGGCTGTACGACCTCGACACCGGCACATACGCCATCGAGGACGAGCCCAAGGTCAGCGTCTCCCATCTGTCCGCGGTCTTCGGCCTGGTCGAGGTCTGCGCCGAGGTGATCGAGCTCATCGACCTGCCGAAGTTCAAGGAGGCATGGCTGGACTACTGCCGCTACTTCAACGCCACCAAGGCCGAGCAGAAGGCCCGCTACGGCACCGACTTCGGCTCCCTGATCCTCGTCCAGGGCCACTCACGGCTCGACGCCTACGCCGCCGTCCAGCTCGAGGACGACAAGCTGGCCGCCCGCGCCTGGCAGAAGTTCACCGAATACCACGAGGGCGACGGCTACCCCGACGCCACCACCAGCTGGAAGACGGTCGAACTCGAAGGCCCGCAGGTGCTGGAGCCCGGCGTCGAGGCGGCCTGGGTGAGCACCAACGCCACCGCCCAGTACGGCCTCGCCGCGATCCAGAACCTCGCGCTCGTCGGCGACAAGCTGCCGGGCTAGCCACGCGGCCACGGTTCCGACGACACTTGAGGCATGGACTGGTGCCATTACCGCTTCCACAGCCGATGGGACCTCGACGCCGCCCCCGCCGCCGTCTTCGCGGCGCTGGCGAACGGCGACGACTATCCGCGGTGGTGGCCCCAGGTCCGTGAGGTCCGGCGGATCGACGAGCACAGCGGCGCCGCCCGCTTCCGCTCCTTGGTCCCGTACGACCTGCGGGTGACCGTCAGCCAGGCACGCCAGGACCCGGCGGACGGCGTGCTGGAGATCGGCTTCTCGGGCGATCTGGAGGGATGGGCGCGCTGGACGGTGCTGCCCCACGGGACCGGCACCCGCGCCCTCTTCGAACAGGAGGTGGTGGCCCGCAAGCCCCTGCTGCGCCGCCTCGCGCTCCCCGGCCGTCCCGTCTTCCGGGCCAACCACGCCCTGATGATGCGCTCCGGACGGCGGGGGCTGCGGGCGCATCTCGCCGCGCGGCCCGCCGGTCCGGCCTCCCCGCCCTCCGGCGGACATACAGTTTGAACCAAACCCGCCGCGACCTGTATTGTTCAGGTCGTTCCGCCGGGGGAGACCCCGATGGGGACAACCCGGGCGATTAGCTCAGTGGGAGAGCGCTTCGTTCACACCGAAGAGGTCACTGGTTCGAACCCAGTATCGCCCACCACCCCATGAGGCCGGGCCGCCAGCAGGCGGCCCGGCCTCATGTCTGTCCGCTGGTAAGGCCGGTCCGTGTGCTTGTACGGCCAAGAGCTGGGTATCCGGATAAAGCTTCCGTGGGTGACGATATGGAGGGGAACTCATGGCCGTAGCCAGCGCAGCCGTCCTGTCCCTGGACTGTGCCGAACCCGAAGAGCTCGCCGAGTTCTACGCCCGGTTGCTCGGCGCCGAGATCCAGCCGATGACCACCCCCGACCGGATCGAGATCGTGGCACCCGGCGGATCGCGGATGGCGTTCCTGCGGGACCACGGCTTCGCCCCGCCGAGCTGGCCGCGGCCGGACGACTCCCAGCAGGCACACCTGGACCTGCTGGTGGAGGACATCGACGCCGCAGAGCGCCAGGTCATCGACCTGGGCGCCCGCCCGCTGGACACCAAGAACAACGGTGGCCTGCGCGACACCCGGATCTACTCCGACCCGGCGGGCCATCCCTTCTCGCTCCGCCGCGACTGAGCCCCCGCTCGCTCCGCCGCCCCCGAGCGTCAGGCCGCGGCCGCCGTCAGGCCGCGGCCGCGAGATCGGGACGCAGCGGCCAGGCCGGATCGCAGATCTCGTCCGAGCCGTTGAGCGCGAACCACGCCTGCAGCCCCCGGGCCTGCGCCGCGTACCAGATCGTCTGGCGGGCGTGCAGCTCGGCGGGTGTGAGCGTCTCCAGACGGGAGGCGAACCGGCGGCCCACCGCCCGCACCACGTCCAGGGAGGCCGCCGCGTCCGCCGCCGCGTCATGCGCGCCGGTCAGCTCCACTCCGTAGTGCGCACACAGATCGAGCAGGGTGCGGCGGCCCTTGCGATAGCGGTCCAGATGCTTGTCCAGCACGCGCGGATCCAGCACGCTCATCGAGCGCAGCGAAAGATAGCCCGCCAGGCTGGAGTTGCGATGCCGCTTCAACTCCCGGTCCAGCAGCGTCAGATCGAACGGCGCGTTCATCACCACCAGCGGGGTGCCCCGCGCGGTCTGCTCGGCTATCGCCCGCGCCATCTCGTCCATCACCGGCGCCGGCCATCTGCCGTGACGCTGCAGATGGGCATCGGTCAGGCCGTGTATCTCGGTGGCGGCCGGCGGCACCGGCACCCCCGGACTCACCAGCCAACGCCGGATCTCCGGCAGACTTCCGGTCCCGCGCTGTACCACCAGCGCCGCCGACACGATCCGGTCATGCTCGACATCGACACCCGTGGTCTCCGTGTCAAAGGCGGCAAGCGGCCCCTCGAACCAGGACGGCATGGCCCCAACTCCTCGTGCTTTTCGCGTCGATGACTCCTGCATCCCGCCCCGACCAGGTGATACCCGGAGCGAGCACCTCGAACCGCCGCTGTTTGCCGAGGTCCTGACGCGGAGACAACTCAGGTGTACGTATGCCGGCGACGACCGGAAGGCGTCACGGACATGACGCTCGCGAAACCCGACCCGGCCCCGACGGTGAGCGGCCTTGCCCTGAGCGGATCACCCCCCGTGCGTGGCCAGATCGCGACCACCGCATGCATGGAGACCCTTCAGGTGGGGTATCTGCACGCGGTCGCCGCCGCCGCGGGCTGCTCACTGGCCCAGCCCTTTCCCGACCACGGCATCGACTGGCATGTCAGCCACAGCGCCCCCGGCCACGCCGTGGACGACGAGGTCACCATCAAGGTGCAGCTCAAGGCCACGTACCAGATCGCACCGGACCCTCCGGGCCCGACCTTCGCCTTCACCCTCGACAACGACCACCTGATCAAGCTGGCCCGGAGCCCGGTCTCCGTGCACAAGATCCTCGTGGTGATGATCGTGCCGCGCAGCCAGGAGGACTGGCTGCGAGCCGGGCATGACCGACTGTCCCTGCGCCACTGCTGCTACTGGATCAATCTGGCCGGCCACCCGATCACGGGCCGCCGCCGGACCACCGTGCGGATCCCGACCTCGCGGGTCTTCGACGACCGCGCGCTCTGCGAGATCATGACCCGGGTCGGGGCGGGAGGGAGACCGTGATGGACCGACCGTGGCCCCAGGACGACCCGGCACCCCCGTCGGTCCCGCATCCCGACGAGACCGATCCGGCCGTCCTCGGCGCCCTGCTCGCCCGGCACGGCTGGCGCCGCCGCGGCGGCACCCCGGGGCGCTACGCCCGCTGGACGCCGCCGGGCCGGCTCGCGGGCGCCACCAGCCTGCTGGTGCCCGAGAGCCGGGACTTCCCCGACAGCGGCGATCTGCTCGGCGAGGCGTTGATGGCGCTCAGCCGCAGCGCCGCCCCCTCCGCCCGCGAGGTGCTCACCGGCCTCGCCGTGCCCAGCGATGAGATCCGCTGGCGGCGCGAGGTGCCCGAATCGCCCGGCGGCACCTCCGCCTGGACCGCGCAGGAGCGGCTGCGCGCCGCCGCCCGCGACACCCTGCTGGCCGCGGCGCTCGCCGCCCGGGGCCGGGCGGGCTACTACGGCGCCCGGCACCGCCGCGCCGCCGAGGCGTCCCTGGAGCGGGTGCTGACCGGGCCCCCGGGCGCGGAGTCCGGTGGCCGTGAGCTGACCGTCTTCGTGCCCGTGGAGGAGGACGGCCGCGCCACCGCCGTCACCCTGCTGCGCGCGCTGTACGCCCTCCGCGACGCCGCCGACTACCACCGGACGACCGGCGGCATGGAGGTGTACGACGCGGCGGTCGCCGCGGGGGCCTGCCGGGAGCTGACCGAGGCGGTGGTCGCGCTGGTCCAGGGCACGGAGGGGGCGCGGGTGGCGCTGGAGTGGTCACCGGCCGCCGGTCCGCCGCCGGGGTTCGCCGCCCGGCCGGATCCGGTGGAGTTCTCGCCCGGCGATCTGCCGGGGCTGCGGGAGGCGGGCGCCCGCTATGTCCGGGACGAGCCGTCGGTGCCCGTATGCCTCACCGGTGCGGTGGTGCGGCTGCGCCGTACCGGCCCCGGCGGTCCCGGGACGGTGCGGCTGCGGGTGCTCTCCGGGGCGGAGGTCGCACAGGTGCGGATCACCCTGGACGAGGAGGACTACCGGATCGCCGGCCACGCCCATCTGGTGGGGCTGCCGATCCGGGTGCGGGGGCGGCTGGAGAGCCGCGGCGGCTTCCGGCGGCTCAGCGGGGCCACCGGCGTCACCCCGGTCCAGGTGGACGAGGCCGAGCGGGACCGGCTGGTCAAATCGCTCCAGGAGAACCTGGACTTCTTCGAGGAGGCGTGCGGCGGCGGCCCCTGACCGGCCGCCCCGGCCCGTGACCACGTCCGGCGACGGTCGCCGTGCGGGGTGACGGCGGCCGTCTTGGGCGGTGACGGTGGTCGTCCCAGCCCGTGACGGCGGTCGTCCCGCGCGGTGACGGCGTGCACAACCGTTTCGCGGTCCCACCCGTCGGCTCGGTACGATTCACGCTGCGCCGCATTCGCCGCGGTGAGCCATCCATCAGTCAGGAGAGACCGGTGTCAGACGTCCGTGTGATCATCCAACGCGATTCCGAGCGGGAAGAACGCGTGGTGGCCACGGGCACTACGACGGCGGACCTCTTCTCCGGCGACCGCTCGATCGTCGCCGTGCGCGTGGGCGGGCAGCTCAAGGACCTGGCGTACCAGCCGGCCGAGGGTGACGAGATCGAGCCCGTGGAGATCACCAGCAAGGATGGCCTGGACATCCTGCGCCACTCCACCGCGCATGTCATGGCCCAGGCGGTGCAGGAGCTGTTCCCCGAGGCGAAGCTGGGCATCGGCCCGCCGATCAAGGACGGCTTCTACTACGACTTCGACGTCGAGACCCCGTTCCACCCGGACGATCTCAAGCGCATCGAGAAGAAGATGCAGGAGATCCAGAAGAGGGGGCAGCGGTTCTCCCGCCGCGTGGTCACCGATGACGAGGCGCGCGAGGAGCTGTCCGCCGAGCCGTACAAGCTGGAGCTGATCGGGCTCAAGGGGTCGGCCGCGGACGCCGCCGAGGGCGCGTCGGCCGAGGTCGGCGCGGGCGAGCTGACCATCTACGACAACCTCGACGCCAAGTCCGGCGAGCTGTGCTGGAAGGACCTGTGCCGCGGTCCGCACCTGCCGACCACGCGGAACATCCCGGCCTTCAAGCTGATGCGCAGCGCCGCCGCGTACTGGCGGGGCAGTGAGAAGAACCCCCAGCTCCAGCGGATCTATGGCACCGCCTGGCCGGCCAAGGACGAGCTGAAGGCGTACCTGGACTTCCTCATCGAGGCGGAGAAGCGCGACCACCGCAAGCTGGGCGCGGAGCTGGACCTGTTCTCCTTCCCCGACGAGCTGGGCTCGGGGCTTGCGGTGTTCCACCCCAAGGGCGGCGTGATCCGCAAGGAGATGGAGGAGTACTCGCGGAAGCGGCACGAGGAGTCGGGGTACGAGTTCGTCAACACCCCGCACATCACCAAGGCCAAGCTCTTCGAGACCTCCGGCCATCTGCCGCACTACATGGACGGCATGTTCCCGCCCATGGAGTTCGAGGGCCAGGACTACTACCTCAAGGCCATGAACTGCCCGATGCACAACCTGATCTTCAGGGCGCGCGGGCGGTCGTATCGCGAGTTGCCGCTGCGGCTCTTCGAGTTCGGCACGGTCTACCGGTACGAGAAGTCCGGCGTCGTCCACGGACTGACCCGGGCCCGAGGCTTCACGCAGGACGACTCGCACATCTACTGCACCAAGGAGCAGATGGCCGACGAGCTCGACAATCTGCTCACCTTCGTGCTGGACCTGCTCCGCGACTACGGCCTGAACGACTTCTATCTGGAGCTGTCCACCCGGGACGACTCCGACAAGTTCATCGGTGGGCCGGAGCAGTGGGAAGAGGCCACCGAGGAGCTGCGCAAGGCGGCTGAGAAGCAGGGCCTGGAGCTGGTCATGGACCCGGGTGGCGCGGCCTTCTACGGCCCGAAGATCTCGGTGCAGGCGCGGGACGCGATCGGCCGTACCTGGCAGATGTCGACCATCCAGGTCGACTTCAACCAGCCGGAGCGGTTCGAGTTGGAGTACACCGCGGCTGATGGCTCGCGTCAGCAGCCCGTCATGATCCACCGGGCGCTCTTCGGCTCGATCGAGCGCTTCTTCGCGGTGCTGCTGGAGCACTACGCGGGCGCCTTCCCGGCGTGGCTGGCCCCGGTGCAGGCGGTCGGTATCCCGATCGGCGACGGCCATGTGCCGTACCTGGAGCAGTTCGCCGCGCAGGCCAAGGCGAAGGGCCTGCGGATGGAGGTGGACTCGTCCTCGGACCGGATGCAGAAGAAGATCCGCAACGCCCAGCGCAGCAAGATCCCGTTCATGGTGATCGTCGGTGACGAGGACGTGGCCAACAACGCCGTGAGCTTCCGCTACCGCGACGGCTCGCAGAAGAACGGCATTCCGATCGACGAGGCGCTGGCCGAGATCGCCGACGCCGTGGAGCGCCGGATCCAGGTCTGATCCACTGCGGTCTCCCACGGAGGCCGGGATTCCGAGGGGCGGCCCTGACCAGGGCCGCCCCTCGGCTCTTCCTCACCGCGGCCGGGCGAATATGCTGGCCCGCATGACGAGTGAGCCGGAACAGCAGATCGGAGTGGGGACGCCTGACGCGTTCCAGCGCCTGTGGACGCCCCATCGGATGGCCTACATCCAGGGGGAGAACAAGCCGACCGGCCCGGGCGCGGGCGATGGCTGTCCGTTCTGCTCCATTCCGGAGAAGTCGGACGAGGATGGCTTGATCATCGCTCGAGGCGCCTCCGTGTACGCCGTGCTCAATTTGTACCCGTACACCGGTGGCCATCTCATGGTCGTCCCGTTCCGGCACATCGCCGACTACACCGAGCTCACCGCCGAGGAGACGATCGAGCTGGCGGACTACACCAAGGCCGCCATGACCGCGCTCCGTACCGCCTCGGGTGCGCACGGTTTCAACATCGGCATGAACCAGGGCACCGTCGCCGGAGCCGGGATCGCGGCGCATCTGCATCAGCATGTGGTGCCGCGCTGGGGCGGGGACACCAACTTCATGCCCGTCATCGGCACGACCAAGGTGCTGCCGCAACTGCTGGCCGACACCCGCCAGTTGCTGGCCGACGCCTGGCCGCAGGCCCAGGCGTAGCCAAGCTGTACGAGGAGAAGGCCCCGGCCGCACGGCCGGGGCCTTCCTCATGCGGTGCGTCCGGCGGCTTACGCGTCGTACAGATCGGCCTTCTTCGGGGCCGCCTCCTGGATCTGGCCGCTGAGCGCCAGCGAGCGGTTGCCGAAGCGCTCGGTGTCCACGCCGTGGTGCTTGAGCACCCCGAGGGCCGCCTCATGGACCACCCGCAGCACCGGTGTGGCGGTGCGCAGCGCGTCGTCCGCCATGAAGCGGTGCCGCCAGGGCTTGTCCGCCCAGGCGTGCCGCAGACCGAACGGCTCGGGCAGGACCAGCTTGCCCCCGAGGTGGTCCAGTATCGGCGGATACCAGGTGAAGGGAGCACGCGCGGTCAGCCGCACGACCTCCTTCGCGTTCACCAGCGGCAGCGGGATGGACTTGGTCTCCCAGAACCGGAAGGTTTTGGGGACCGTCTTGCTGGGCGCCGACGGCTTGTTGCGGAACAGCGGATGGATCGGCCCGAGCGCATGCCCGGTGACCTCGATCCGCAGCGTCTTGTGCAGCAGGGTCACCGTGATCATCAGGCTGATCACCAACTGGCCGTCCCAGAGCACGAACTGCACGCCCAGGTAGTGCCGGTCGCCGGCGCCGAACTGCTGCTTGTCGCAGATCCGCTGCAGCTCGACGCCCTTTATCTGGAAGCCCTCCTCCTCGGAGGTGCCGCCGCGCTCGACCGCCTTGGCTTCCTCGCCGATCGGTGAGACCACCCAGTGGCGCACGGAGGGCTTGGGGAAGCCGCCGGTGTGCAGCGGGGTGCGCTCCAGCATGCGCAGTTGGTCATGGATCGCCCGTATGACGTCCCAGCTGCGGAAGGGGTCGATCTCCTTGTCGGGGTCGGCCGAGACCAGGTCCTCGGCCAGCTGCCAGCTTCCCCAGCGGGTGCCCATGCCCAATATGCCCTTGGGGCCGGCGTAGAAGACCACATTGCTGTGCTGCTCGGCGGTGAGCTTGTGGAGCGCCTTGCGCAGCTCCTCGGCGGCGGTCTGGCCCGGGTGGTTGGGCACCGTCTCGGGCACCTTGGCGCCGACGCCGCCGCCCGAGAGCAGCCCGCCCCAGGAGTCCCGGAGCTCCTTGGCGGTGCGCTCGCAGATCTGCTTGGCGATGTACCAGCCGATCATGGGGGCGACCACGACGCCGCGCAGATATATCCCCCAGAAGCCGCCGAAGGGCAGCTTGATCAGGAAGATGAGGACCATCACGCCGAGCGCCACCAGCAGCGCCGTGCCGAGTGCCCCCATCCGCTTGTCCTGGGCCCCGGCGATCGAGCGGCGTAGCTGGAAGACGCCGAGCCAGAGCAGCGTGCCGGGCAGGAACAGCAGCCCGAAGATCACCATGACGGCGGTGAGCCGGGCGTCACGGGTCTTGCGGATGCGGTTGGCCGCCAGACAGTGCTCGACGACCGTCTGGGGCTCTATGCCGAAGGACTGGATCACCTGGCCCCGGCCGCCGCCGAGCATTCTCATCTGGACGGCGCGCGAGAACGCCTCGCCCAGATTCGGCTCGAAGAGCGACATTCTCGGCGCCTTGACCTCGGAGACCGTCCACTCCGAATTGGCGTCGAGCAACTTTGCCACGGGGTCGTCGCGGTAGGCGGCCGAGGCGAGTGCCTGGGTCGCTGCCGTCTGTCCCGCCGCTCCCGAGAGGGGAACCTGCGCCCCGGGACTGAAGTCGAATCCGTCCGTCACCAACGCCCCCAATACCGCACGCTCTTGCGCTGCGACCTCAGCGTATCCGGGGTGTGCACCGCCTGTCGCCAGTGCGTGTGCGGCCTGTGGAAAACCCTGGTGGAGAAGTCGCCCGCGGGCCCGCCGCTGGACAGCGGACGGCAAAGGCCCGCCCGCCCCGGCGCGGTGGGGCGGGCGGGCCGTGAAATACGCCCTGGACCGACCGTGAGATACGCCACGGGCGGGCCGTGAACTACGCCTCGGCGGACACCTGTTCGCGCATCCGCTCGGCCAGCTGATGGGGCATCGCCTCATGCCGGGCGTAGCAACGGCTGAACCGACCGGTGCCGTGCGACAGCGATCGCAGATCGACCGCGTACCGACCAATCTCGATCTCCGGCACATCTGCCTTGATCAGGGTCTGTCCACCGCCCGACTGTTCGGTGCCGACGACCCGGCCGCGCCGGCCGGACAGATCGCTCATGACGGCGCCGACATAGTCGTCCGAGACCAGCACGCCCAGCTCGACCACCGGTTCCAGCAGGTCGATCCGGGCGTCGGTGGCCGCCTCGCGCAGCGCGAGCGCGCCCGCCGTCTGGAAGGCGGCGTCGGAGGAGTCCACCGAATGCGCCTTGCCGTCCAGCAGCGTGACCCGCACGTCGACCAGGGGGTAGCCGGCCGCGACGCCGCGCGCCGCCTGGCCGCGCACGCCCTTCTCGACGGACGGGATGAACTGCCGGGGCACCGCGCCGCCGACGACCTTGTCCACGAACTCGATGCCCGAGCCCTCCGGCAGCGGCTCCACCTCGATCTCGCAGATCGCGTACTGGCCGTGGCCTCCGGACTGTTTGACATGGCGGCCGCGCCCGGCCGACTTCGCCGCGAAGGTCTCGCGCAGCGAGACCTTGTACGGCACCGCGTCCACCTGGACCCCGTACCGGCTGCGCAGCCGTTCCAGCGCGACGTCCATATGCGCCTCGCCCAGGCACCACAGCACCACCTGGTGGGTGTCCGGGTTCTGCTCCAGGCGCATCGTCGGGTCCTCGGCGACCAGCCGGGACAGGCCCAGCGACAGCTTGTCCTCGTCCGGTTTGCTGTGTGCCCGGATGGCCACGGGCAGCAGTGGATCGGGCATCTGCCAGGGCTCCATGAGGAGCGGCTGGTCCTTGGCCGAGAGCGTGTCGCCCGTCTCGGCGCGGGTCAGCTTGGCCACGCACGCCAGATCGCCCGCGATGGCCTGGGCGAGGGTGCGCTGCTGTTTGCCGAAGGGGGCGGACAGGGCACCGACCCGCTCGTCCACGTCGTGGTCCTCATGGCCGCGGTCCTCCATACCGTGGCCGGAGACATGGACGGTCTCGTCGGGGCGGAGCGTGCCGGAGAAGACGCGCACCAGGGAGATCCGGCCGACATACGGATCGGAGGAGGTCTTGACCACCTCGGCGGCCAGCGGACCGTCCGGATCGCAGCTCAGCGGCGGGCGTGCGGCACCCTGCGGGGTGGTGACGGCGGGCGTCTCGCGCTCCAGCGGGCACGGGAAGCCGCCGGTCACCAGGTCCAGCAGCTCGACGGTGCCCAGGCCCTGTTTGGACCCCTCGGCGGCGGGCGCCGCCGCCAGCACGGGGTGGAAGCTGCCGCGTGCGACGGCCTTCTCCAGGTCCTCGATCAGCGTCTTGACGTCGATCTCCTCACCGCCGAGATAGCGGTCCATGAGGGTCTCGTCCTCGCTCTCGGCGATGATCCCCTCGATGAGCCGGCCGCGGGCCTCCTCGACCAGCGGGAGCTGGTCCTCCCGGGGCTGCGATTCGGTGCGCACGCCTGAGGAGTAGTCGAAGACCCGCTGGGTGAGCAGCCCGATGAGCCCGGTCACCGGGGCGTGCCCGTCGGGCCCCGGCTCGCCCCGCAGCGGCAGGTACAGCGGCAGTACGGCGTCGGGGTCGTCGCCGCCGAAGCTCTCCCGGCACAGCTCGGTCATCTCCTCGAAGCTGGCGCGGGCCGCTTCCAGGTGTGTGATCACGATGGCGCGCGGCATTCCGACCGCGGCGCACTCGTCCCAGATCATGCGGGTGGCCCCGGTGATGCCCAGGGCGTCCTGGGCGGCCGAGACAACGAAAAGGGCCGCGTCCGCCGCTCGCAGACCGGCCCTGAGTTCCCCGACGAAATCGGCATAGCCGGGGGTGTCCAGGAGATTGATCTTCATCCCGCCCCATTCGACGGGGACCAGGGAGAGCTGAATCGAACGTTGCTGCCGGTGCTCGATTTCGTCGTAGTCGGAGAGGCAGCCGCCGTTCTCGACTCTGCCCGCCCGGTTGACCGCGCCCGTCGCCAGTGCGAGAGCCTCCACCAGCGTCGTCTTTCCTGTCCCACTGTGGCCGACCAGAACCACATTCCGCAGGGAGCTGGGCCGGTCGGCCGCCGCTGCCCTTCCGGCGGCCCCTGGGTGTGTACTCGTCTTGTCGCCCATGTGTCTCGCCTCCCGGTCGACACCTTGCGATACTTCGAGCTTTCCACCGCTGTAACGGTGCGTCCATACGTCACACATGCGGCCGTAGCGCGCGTGGGGTCACGGAGCTGTCCGACAGGTGCACGGCGCCCCTCCGGGGCGTGGCTACGATGGGCGCGCCGGTGGCCTCTTGGCCACCCGGCCCGTATCGACCCCCCGGGAAGGCCATGCTGAACAAGTACGCGCGTGCATTCTTCACGCGTGTTCTCACACCGTTCGCCGCCCTGCTCATCCGTCTCGGGATCAGCCCCGACGCGGTGACCCTTACCGGCACCGCCGGCGTGTGCGCGGGCGCACTGGTCTTCTACCCCCAGGGGGAGTTCTTCTGGGGAACGGTCGTCATCACGCTGTTCGTCTTCTCGGACCTGGTCGACGGCAATATGGCGCGGCAGCTGGGGCGCTCCAGCCGCTGGGGCGCGTTCCTCGACTCCACGCTGGACCGGGTGGCCGACGGCGCGATCTTCGGCGGTCTGGCGTTGTGGTACGCGGGCAGCGGGGACGACAATGTGCTGTGTGCGGTGACGATCTTCTGCCTCGCCAGCGGTCAGGTGGTCTCGTACACCAAAGCCCGCGGCGAGAGCATCGGGCTGCCGGTGAACGTCAACGGGCTGGTGGAGCGCGCCGAGCGGCTGGTGATCTCCCTGGTGGCCTGCGGCTTCTCGGGTCTGCACAAGTTCGGCGTGCCGCATATCGACATCCTGCTCCCGATCGCGCTGTGGATCGTGGCCGTCGGCAGCGCGGTGACTCTCGTCCAGCGGGTGGTGACCGTGCGCCGGGAGGCCACCGAGGCGGACGCCGAGGAGCGGGCGGTGCCCCAGGGGGGCGAGACGCGGTGAAGGACAGGCTGACCGACGCGCTGTACGGGCTCGGCTGGAGTGCGGTCAAGAAGCTCCCGGAGCCGGTCGCCGTACGCCTCGGGCAGCGCATCGCCGACCAGACGTGGAAGCGGCGCGGTAAGGGCGTGCTGCGGCTGGAGGCCAATCTGGCGCGGGTGGTCCCGGACGCCTCGCCCCGGCGGCTGGCCGAGCTGTCGCGGACGGGCATGCGCTCGTATCTGCGCTACTGGATGGAGTCCTTCCGGCTTCCGGCCTGGAGCCCCGAGCGCATACAGAGCGGCTTCGACATCAAGGACGTGCACTATCTGGTGGACGGTCTCGCCGAGGGCCGGGGCGTGGTCCTGGCGCTGCCGCATATGGGCAACTACGACCTCGCCGGGGCCTGGGTGACCACACATCTGGGGGTGCCCTTCACCACGGTCGCGGAGCGGCTGAAGCCGGAATCGCTGTACGACCGGTTCGTGGCCTACCGCGAGGGGCTGGGCATGGAGGTGCTGCCGCACCAGGGCGGGAGCGCGTTCGGGACGCTGTCCCGGCGGCTGCGCTCGGGCGGTCTGGTGTGCCTGGTCGCCGACCGCGATCTGTCGGCCTCGGGCGTGGAGGTGTCGTTCTTCGGCGAGCGGGCGAAAATGCCGGCCGGGCCCGCGGCGCTCGCCCTGCAGACCGGCGCCCTGCTGCTGCCGGTGACCCTCTGGTACGACGAGTCGCCGGTGATGCGCGGGCGGGTGCATCCGCCGGTCGAGGTGCCCGGAGACGGGAACCGCGCGGAGCGGACCGCCGTCATGACCCAGGAGATGGCCGACGCCTTCGCCTCGGGGATCGCCGAGCACCCGGAGGACTGGCACATGCTGCAGCGCCTGTGGCTCGCGGATCTGGATCGCGGTCCCGGAAGTCCCGGAAGTCCCGGAATGGAGAAGCCTTGAGGATCGGGATCGTCTGCCCGTACTCCTGGGATGTCCCAGGCGGCGTCCAGTTCCATATCCGCGATCTGGCCGACCATCTGATCCGGCGCGGCCACCAGGTCTCCGTGCTGGCCCCGGCGGACGACGAGACGCCGCTGCCGCCGTACGTGGTCTCCGCAGGGCGCGCCGTGCCGGTGCCGTACAACGGCTCGGTGGCCCGGCTGAACTTCGGTTTCCTGTCGGCCGCGCGGGTGCGCCGCTGGCTGCACGACGGCGGCTTCGACGTCATCCACATCCACGAGCCCACCTCGCCCTCGCTGGGCCTGCTGGCCTGCTGGGCGGCCCAGGGGCCGATCGTCGCGACGTTCCACACCTCCAACCCGCGCTCCCGGGCCATGATCGCGGCGTATCCGATCCTGCAGCCGGCGCTGGAGAAGATCAGCGCACGCATCGCGGTGAGCGAGTACGCGCGCCGGACGCTGGTGGAGCACCTCGGCGGCGACGCGGTCGTCATCCCCAACGGCGTCGATGTGGACTTCTTCGCCGACGCCGAGCCGAAGGAGGAGTGGCAGGGGGAGACGATCGGCTTCATGGGCCGGATCGATGAGCCCCGTAAGGGGCTGCCGGTGCTGATGCGCGCCCTGCCGAAGATCTTCGAGGCCCGGCCGGGGGCGCGGCTGCTGATCGCCGGGCGCGGCGACGAGAAGGAGGCCGTGGCCGCCCTGCCGGCGCCGCTGCGGGAGCGCGTCGAGTTCCTGGGGATGGTCAGCGACGAGGACAAGGCGCGGCTGCTGCGCAGCGTCGATGTCTATGTCGCGCCCAATACGGGCGGCGAGAGCTTCGGCATCATCCTCGTCGAGGCCATGTCGGCGGGCGCCGCGGTGCTCGCCAGCGATCTGGACGCGTTCGCCCAGGTGCTGGACGGGGGAGCGGCGGGTGAGCTGTTCGCCAACGAGGACGCCGACGCCCTGGCGGCGGCCGCGGTACGGCTGCTGGGCGACGACAAGCGGCTGGCCGAGCTGCGGGAGCGGGGCCGCCGGCACGTACGGCGCTTCGACTGGTCGACGGTGGGCGCGGACATCCTCGCGGTCTACGAGACGGTGACGGACGGGGCGGCGTCCGTGGCCGCGGACGACCGTACGCGGCTGTGGGCGCGTCTGGGGCTCGCCAGGCCCTAGTGACCTGAGTCAGAGATTTGTCGTTGGTTGGTTGTGACGCGTCCTGGACCGAAGATCCCGCCGTTGTCGTTGACCGATGTCCAGCGGGCT
>NZ_JAGFNO010000029.1:0-134864 GCF_017592595.1 Streptomyces sp. NEAU-YJ-81
GTCGCCGCCCACTCGCTCGGCGACCTGGTGGCGAAGCTGGAGCGGCCACGTGCCGTCTGGCTGATGCTGCCCGCCGCCGTCGTACAGTCCACCCTCGATCAGCTCACCGACCTCCTCGACCCGGACGACGCGGTCATCGACGGTGGCAACTCCTACTACCGCGACGACATCACCCGCGCGGCACAGCTCGCTCCGCACCGCCTGCATTATCTGGACTGCGGAACATCGGGCGGTGTCTGGGGACTTGAGCGCGGCTACTGCCTCATGATCGGCGGCGAGCAGGAGCCCGTCTCCCGGCTCGACCCCATCTTCCGCACCATCGCGCCCGGCACCGGCTCCGCCGAGCCCACACCGAGCAGGCACGCCAACGGGTCGGCGCCGGAGGGCTATCTGCACTGCGGTCCGAGCGGGGCAGGCCACTTCGTGAAGATGGTCCACAACGGGGTCGAGTACGGAATGATGGCCGCGATCGCCGAGGGGCTCAGCATCATCGAGCACGCGGACGCCGGGCTTCGCAAGCGCTCCGCAGACGCGGAGACCACCCCGCTGCGCGAGCCGGAGGCGTACCAGTACGAGATCGACGTCGGCGAGGTCGCCGAGGTGTGGCGCCGCGGCTCGGTCGTGGGCTCCTGGCTCGTCGACCTCACCGCGGACGCACTGGCCCGCTCACCGAAGCTGGACGAGTTCACCGGGCGCGTCTCGGACTCCGGTGAAGGGCGGTGGACGGTACTGGCCGCGATCGACGAGGGCGTACCCGCCGCCGTGATCACCACGGCGCTCACCGACCGGTTCCAGTCCCGGGGTCTCGGCGAGTTCGCCGACCGGGTGCTGTCCGCCATGCGCAGTGAGTTCGGCGGACACGCCGAGAAGCGGAGTGGGCGATGAGCGGGCCGGACGACCATGTGATCGTGCTCTTCGGCGCGACGGGGGACCTCGCCAAGCGCAAACTCCTGCCCGGGCTGTTCCACCTCGCCACGGCGGGCCTGCTCCCCGACGGCTACCGCATCGTGGGCTCGACACCGGCTCGCTCGGCCATGAGCGACGACGCGTTCCGCACCCTCGCGCACGACGCGGTCGCCACCTTCGGACGGTCCAAGCCGACCGGGCCGGTGTGGAAGTCCTTCGAGGAGTCGCTGTCCTTCGGCGCCGCCGACCCTCAGGACCCGGGCCCGCTGCTCGCCGCGGTACGAGCCGCCGAGGACTCCCTCGGCGGGCCGTCACGCAGACTGTTCCACCTGGCCATTCCACCCTCGGCGTTCGCGTCCATCATCGGCATGCTCGGCGACACGGGCCTGGCGGAGAACGCGAAGGTGATCGTGGAGAAGCCCTTCGGCACCGATCTCGCGTCGGCACAAGCGCTCAACGAGACGATCCACACCGTGTTCGACGAAACCCGGGTCTTCCGCATCGATCACTTTCTCGGCAAGGAGTCGGTGGACAACATCCTCGCCCTCCGATTCGCCAACGGGATGTTCGAACCCATCTGGAACCGGGACCACATCAGCTATGTGCAGGTCGACGTGCCCGAGACGCTCGGCCTCGAAGGCCGTGCCCACTTCTACGAAGGCACCGGGGCCTTCCGCGACATGATCGTCACGCATCTGATCCAGGTGCTCGGCATCGTGGCGATGGACCCACCGGTCTCGCTCGCCGCCGAGCCGTTGCGCGACGAGAAGGACAAGGTCTTCGAGGCGTTGCGCCCCATCGAACCCGCGCATGCCGTGCGCGGCCAGTACGAGGGCTACCGCGCCGAACCGGGTGTGGCCCCCGATTCGTCGACCGAGACGTTCACCGCGCTGCGGATGGAGGTGGACAACGGGCGGTGGGCCGGAGTCCCGTTCCACCTGCGCTCCGGCAAGAGCCTCGCCCAGCGCCGCCAGGTGATCACCCTCGGACTGCGCGAGCCGCCCCTGCGGATGTTCGCCGCCGACCTCGCCGATCAGCGGCAGGACCGCGGCAACAAGATCGTGATCGACTTCGGGGACCCCGGGTGGATCGCCGCCGCCTTCCTCGCCAAGGAGCCCGGCCCCGCCATGCGGCTCGAACCGGCGACGATGACCTTCGGCTACGCCGGCTCCTTCTGCGAGGAGAACGGACTCGAAGGCTACGAACGCCTGATTCTGGACGCCATGCTGGGCGACCAGTCGCTGTTCACCCGGTCCGACGGCATAGAACACATCTGGAGGGCGTCCACGCCCCTCCTCGAGAACCCACCGCCGGTCCAGCCGTACGCCCCCGGCTCATGGGGCCCCGAACCGGCCATCAGCGACCTGATCGCACCACACCCGTGGCATCTGCCGGAAGCCGTCCAGATGTTCCCCGGAACCGGCACATGACCGACCGCCGCTGCGCGTGGGCGCTGAGCTCTGACGCGATGGCGGCCTACCACGACACGGAGTGGGGCCGTCCCGCGCACGACGATCAGCACTTGTTCGAAATGCTGCTCCTGGAAGGGGCCCAGGCGGGGCTGTCCTGGTCGACCGTGCTGAACAAGCGTGAGAACTACCGCCGCGCCCTCGACGGGTTCGCGCCCGAGATCATCGCCTCCTACGACCAGTCACGGCTGGACGACCTGCTCGCGAACGACGGAATCATCCGCAACCGACTGAAGATCGCCTCGACGGTGAAAAACGCCCGCGCCTTCCTCGACATCCGGGAAGCCTTCGGCTCTTTCGACACCTACCTGTGGGACTGGGTGAAGGGCACCCCCATCGTGAATAACCCGGCGCCCGGCGATCCGCTGCCGAGCAGTACCGATCTGTCCGACCGTATCGCCAAGGACCTCAAGCGCCGCGGTTTCACCTTCGTCGGCACCACGATCGTCTACGCCTATCTGCAGGCGGTGGGGGTGGTCGACGACCATGTCGACGGCTGCCCCGCGAAATCACGCTAGAGCCGTCCGCCCGCGCACCGCACACATCGCTCTCGCACCACGGCGGGAACGCTTGATCCACGACCGGCCACAGCCTGCCCTTATGGGCCCCATAAGGGGCGCCACCGCGCCGGGTTTCGCCCGATCGTGAGCGGCCATCCGCGGGGCCAGGCTGAAAAAGGGGTCTCGCCGACACCCGGAGCCACATGGTGCGTGCCATCGTGATCGAGAAGTTCGGTGGACCGGACAGCCTCGTCTACACGGAACTACCGGATCCTGAGCCCCAGGCCGGTCATGTCGTCATCGACATCAAGGCGTTCGGTCTCAACCACGCCGAGATGCATATGCGCAGGGGCGAGTGGGCCGAGGCCGCCAAGGTCAGCGGGATCGAGTGCGTCGGCCTGGTGGCCTCGTGCCCCGGCGGTGAGTTCCCCGTCGGGGCGAAGGTCGCCGCGTTGATGGGCGGCCTCGGACGCACCGTCAACGGCAGCTACGCGGAATACACCCGGGCGTCGGCGTCGAATGTGGCACTTATCGAATCCGATCTGCCGTGGGCCGAGCCGGCCGTCATCCCGGAGACCTACGCGACCGCCTGGACATGCCTGTTCCGCAATCTGGAGATCACCCCGGGGCAGAGCCTGGTCATCCGGGGAGCGACCTCGGCCTTCGGCCAGGCTGCCGTCAACCTCGCGGTGAACGCCGGTGCCCGCGTCATCGGCACCTCGCGCAACCGTGAGCGCTTCGCCCTGCTGGAGGAACTCGGCGTGGAGCGAGCCGAGTTGGAGGAACCGTACCTCTCCGAGCGGATCTCCGAAGCCAAGCGGCTCGACGCGGTACTCCCATAAGCAGAACCTCGCCCCGGCCACATCCCGGTGATGCCGTCCGGATCGTCCGGCCAGGACCGCCTGAGGACCAACTGCCGTAAGGTCCACAGAGTTGGATCACACCACTTAAGAGGAGAAGCCGTGAGCGAGGACCGTTTCGCGGGCAAGGTTGTGCTCATCACCGGCGCCGGATCCGGCATCGGCGCCGCCGCGGCGCACCGTTTCGCGCGCGATGGCGCCACCGTGATCGTGGTCGGACGCACCGAGGAGAAGTTGCGGAAGACGGTCGCCGCCGCGCCCGCCGGTTCGACGGTCGTCGCACGGGTCGCGGACGTCTCCGACGAATCGGCGGTCACCGCCCTCATCGATGGCGTGGCGGGGGAGTACGGCCGCCTGGACGTGCTGGTCAACAACGCGGCCGTGGCCGCGGTCGGCACCGTGGGGGACATCGGCACGGCCGACTGGCGGCAGGTCATGAGCGTCGTCGCCGACGGCACCTTCTACATGTCGAGGGCCGCACTGCCGCATCTGCGCGCCGTCGGCGGCAACGTCGTGAACGTCGGCTCGGTCTCCGGTCTCGGTGGGGACTGGGGTCTGGCCGCCTACAACGCGGCGAAGGGCGCGGTGGTCAACCTGACCCACGCCATGGCGCTCGACCACGGCGCCGAAGGGGTCAGGGTCAACGCGGTGCACCCGAGCCTCACCGCCACCGAGATGGCCACGCCCGTAGTCGAGAGCGAGACCGCCATGGCCGCGTTCCGTCAACGCATCCCCATGCAGCGCGCGGCCGAGCCCGAGGAAGTCGCCGACGTCATCGCCTTCCTGGCCAGTGCCGATGCCCGGTTCGTCAACGGCGTCCAGATCCCGGTCGACGGCGGACTCCGCGCCTCCTCGGGCCAGCCCCGCATGTTCTGAGCAGCGGTTCTCGGCGGCCGGCCCGACGAGAGCGATAGCGGAAGGAAATCCGCCCGTGCCGTGAGGGTGTCTGCCGTCGGTCACCTGTCCCGGTACGGGGCCAGGAACGCGGTCAGCGCGGCCAGCATCGCCTCCGGGACCTCCTCGGCGGGGTAGTGGCCACAGCCGGGCAGGACATGACTCTCCACGTCGTCCGCGGCGAGCCGCATCGTGTTGCCGACCGCTTCGCCCAGGTTCTCCGCGCCCGCGAGGGTCAGGACGGGGAGGGTCAGCCGCCGGGTCCTGCGCTGCTGGTTCTGGGCGATGGTCGTGTCCAGCGCACGGTAGAACGCGAAGCTGGAGCGCAGGGCTTCCGGGTCGGCGGCGAGGGTGTCGACGTAGTGCCGCACGGCGTGGTCAGGCAGCGCTTTCGCGGCCTTCGTGGCGAATTGGTGGCCGAAGTAGAGGTGTTCCCGTCCGCTGACCAACTGCTCGTTGAGGTCGGGGAGACGGTTGAAGGCGAAGTGCCAGAGGTGGTCGTTGGCCTCCGCGCTGCCGATGAGCGGCGGTGAGGGGGACAGCCCCGGGATGACGGCCTCGGCGACGGCCAGCCGGTCGAGCCGGTCCGGGTGATCGGCGGCCAGGGCATAGCCGGTCCACATCCCGATGTCGTGACCGACCATGGCGAACCGCCGATGCCCGAGCGCTTCCATCAGTGCCACCAGGTCGGTCGCGAGCGTGCCGGTGTCGTACCCGTCCAGGGGTTTGCCGGACAGCCCGACACCGCGCGGATCGACCGCGACGACATGGAAGTCCCGGGCCAGCGCCGGCATCAGGTGGCGCCAGGCGTACCACGTCTGGGGCCAGCCGCACAGCAGCAGCAGCGCGGGCCCTTCACCGCCGGTGACGGCGTGCAGACGCACGCGTCCGGTGTCGACGTAGTGGCTGGTGAAGGTGTCGGTGAACCCGTCCGGGAGACCCGGCGCCCGCGCGGCGGAACCGGGGCCCTCGGGCGTGGGCAGGGAGGTGGGGGACGAACTCATGGTGATGTCCTTTCACGGGGTGGAAACGGGGTGGGAGGGATGGTGTGCAGGATGGCCGTCGCTCACGTGGCGGGGCGGCTCAGCGCGCCGCCGAGGGTCGTCGCAACGACGGCGATGGCGAGGATCAGGGTCGCCACGTTCTGGTTGATGGCCTGGTCGAGGAGGCCTAGGGCCAGCGTGGGCACGATGGTGCCGGTGTAGGCGGACAGGAAGTACGTCGCGAGCAGATCCGCCCTGCGCCGCGGGTCGGCCAGCCGCTGGGTGACGGCGATGCCACGGCGGAATGCCAGGCCGATGCCGGTACCCGCCAGGAGCGTGCCGACGACGAACGTCACCAGTGACTGTGTCCACAGCCCGGTCTCGAACACCGCGACACCCGCTATGAGGAACACCGGCGCCGCCCAGCGCCCGGAGACCCACCGTGCCGGGGCGGCCACTTGCGCGATCAGGGCGATGAGGAACAGCAGCCCGACCTCCGCGCCGACGGCCGCGAGGTTGTGGACGTGCAACCGTTCACGGAGGAAGGACGGCACCAGCGACGAGAACAGCCCGCTGACCGCGAACGCGGCGAGGACGGCCGTGGCGGCTCGCAGGAATTCGGCACGCGCCGCCCGCTGGTCGGGGACGGTCGGGCGGCGCACGGACACCGTGGGGCGGCGCCGGGCGGCGACGGTCTCCGGGGTGACGACGAGGGCGAGAAACGCCGGTACCAGGCTCGCGAGGTAGACCCAGAACACCAGGTGCGTGGGGTCCGTGCCGTACTGGGCGAACAGGCCGGCGGCGACGGCGCCCAGCCCCAGCCCGCCCATGTTCGCCGCCGTGGAGACGACGGACGCCCGCGGGGCGTGCTCCTCCCCGGCGAGCTCGCCCAGCGCCGCGGTCCCCGTGGCGGTGAAGATGCCGGTGCCGAGGCCGCACAGGAACCGCGCGGCCAGCAGGGTCCCCACGTCATCGGCGACGAGGAACAGCGAGGTGCTCGCGGCCGCGGCGACCAGGGCGGCGATCAGGAGGGGACGGCGGCCCACGGCGTCGGACAGCGAGGCGAACACCATGAGGGCGAGCACGGTCCCCAACGCGTAGACGGCGAAGACCAGCGTCGTGGTGAACGGTCCGAAGCCCATCTGGGGCGCCCAGAACACATACAGCGGAATGGGCAGCGTCCCACCCAGCATCACCAGGGTGTACACCACGGCTACGAGCCAGAACCCGCCGCGCGCCCGGCCCCCGATGCCGGGCGGCGCGGCCGGTGTGCGGACGTCTGGTGCGATGTCGTCGATCATCGTGCGGCTCCTTTCGAGTGCGATAACCACCGGCCACCACGCTAACCATCTTGGATCGATCGATCAAACATAGATTGACCAATCGATCCAAGATGTAGGTAGGATCACAGTGGAGTCGCGAAGAAGGAGGTGGGCCGCATGTCGGGCCGGAAGCAGTTCGATGTCGGGATGGCCCTGGACCAGGCCATGCGCGTGTTCTGGCAGCGCGGGTACGCGGACGCCTCGCTCGATGCCCTCGCCTCCGCCACCGGCCTTGGGCGCGGCTCCCTCTACGGCACCTTCGGCAACAAGGACACGCTGTTCCGCCAGTGCCTGGACCGCTATGTGTCGATCTACGGCGCCCGGTACGAGCAGGCACTCGCCGCATATCCCGGTGATCCGGTGCGCGCGGTGGAGGCGTTCTTCGACGTCATCCTGGCCCGCATCGCCGACCCGGCCGTCCCCACCGGGTGCCTCATCGCGCAGTCCGCCACGCAGTCGCTGACGCTCAAGGAGGAGAACGGCGCCAAGGTGCGCGGTCTGCTGGACCTGCAGCACCGGCGGGTGCGCGAGGCGCTGGCGGACTCCTCGGCCGACCCTCGTGTGCTGGACGAACTCGCCACGTACGTCGTCGCCGTCAACCAGTCGCTGGCCGTGCTGAGCCGCGCCGGTACGTCGGACGCGCAACTGCGCTCCGTGGTCCGGCTCGCGTGCACAACGGTGGCGGACACCCTCGCCCGGACAACGAGCGAGGGCGCCGCGCGAGGTTAGCGCGGCGCCCCGTGGGCCTGGGTCCACCCGTCGGATCAGGGTCGGGCACTGCGCGTACGCGTACGCCGTGCCGCGACCGCTCGGCTGCTACGCCGCGATGACGGCCGCCGTGGTGCGACCACCGTCGACGTCCAGCACGATGCCGTGGACGAACGCGGCCTCGTCACCGGCGAGGTAGACCGCGGCGTGTGCGATGGCCTGCGGACTTCCGACGCCCCCGGCCGGAGTGCCGTTCATCATGACGTCGCCCGGGTGCACCTCGCCGGGTACGGGCGTGTGGACCACTCCGGGAGAGATCGCGTTCACCCGCACGCCGCGCGGGCCGAATTCGGCGGCCCAGGCGCGCGTCAGGGTCTCCACCGCGCCCTTGGTGGAGCTGTAGAGCGCGCCGAGGGGGATGCCCAGCCGGGCGATCCAGGACCCCAGATTGATGATCGCCCCGCCACCGGCCTCGGCCATGGCCGGAGCGACCGTGGCGGTCAGGAAGAACGGTGCCTTCACGTTCACGGCGTAGACCCGGTCGAAGGCCGTCTCATCGGTGTCCACGGTGCTGTCGCCGGGGTAGACGCCGGCGTTGTTGACCAGGATGTCGATGCCCCCGCCCAGAGCGGACGTCGCCGCCTCGGCCAGGGCGCGGGACGACTCGGCGCTTCCGTCCAGATCCGCCTGTACGAAGTCGGCCCGGCCGCCCCGCGCGCGAATGGCGCCGACGACCTCGGCGCCCCGCTCGGCGCTGCGCCCGGACACGATCACGTGCGCACCCTCGGCGGCGAACATCTCCGCGATCGCCCGTCCGATGTTGCTGGTCGCACCGGTTACCAGAGCCCTCTTGTCCTGCAGCCGTCCACTCATCACGCGCTCCTGCCACGCTCGTTATCCGCGCCATCGATGTCCCGCGGGACGCGACCTCGATTTCGATCAGGTCGGGCGCGCGGGCACCGCCCGGATCCGCCCGGGGGCCATGCCACTGTGCGAAGAAAAAAATGGACTGCAAGTCCATTCGCCGCCGCCGCGCCGCGCCGCGGATTGCCCGTCGCCGCCGGGTCGACCTGCCCGTCCGCCGCCACCCCGATCAGGCGGCGGCGCGTCGCAGATCCCCGATGCCCTGATCGAGCGCGGCGCGCAGATGCTCGGCTCGGCCGGTCGACTGGAGAATCGCCACGCCACCCTGGATGCCCGCCAGCAGGGCGGCCGCGCGGTGCTCGACGTCCAGATCGGCGGGCAGGTGTCCGGCCGTCTGCAGGGCCCGGATACCGGTGGCCAGGCTCCCCTGCCACTGGCGCATCAGCGCCACCACCACATCCCGGGCGCCCGGGGTGGAGCGGCCCAGATGGAGGACCAGCGAGCCCAGCGGACACTCCTCACCCTGCTCCTCGTAGCGCTCGACCACCACATCGCGCCACCGCTGCCACGCCTCCCAGGAGTCCAGACATCCGAGGTACGGCTGCTGGTCCTCCAGGACCTGGTCGGCCTCGTGGTGTGCGACGGCCAGGAGCAGCTCGTCCTTCCCGGCGGGGAAGTAGTGGAAAAGCTGGCTCTTGCTGGTGTGGGTGCGCGCCATGACGTCATCGAGCGTGGCGATCGACACGTCCTTCTCGCGCAGCACCGCGGCCGCGCCCTCGATGATCCGGTTCCGGGTGGCCTTCCCCTTTGCCGTCAGCTCCTTGCGCATGACGTCCCCTCTCGACTGGACTGGCTGGTCCAGTCTACTGAGCGAGGTTCCGGGTCAGGGCCGCGGCGATCCCTCGGCAGCCGCTTGCCAGCCCGGCGACGTCCCGACCGAGGGCCAGCGCGAACGGCTTTCGGCCCGGTGGTAGCCGTGCGCGCCGGGCGCCTTATCGGTGGTCGGCCAGTGCGGCATTGAGCTGGACGACGTTCACCCGCCGCTCGCCCAGGAAGCCGAGGACGCGGTCCTCGACATGGGCGGTGACCAGCGCGTGCACGGTCGCAGGCCGCAGGCCGCGGGTCTTGGCGACCCGGTTCACCTGCTCATAGGCGTACGCCGGGGAGATATGCGGATCGAGGCCGGAGCCGGAGGCGGTGACCGCGTCCGCCGGGACGTCCCTGGGGGCGACACCGTCGAACCTCGCGACCGCGGCACGCCGCGCCTCGACCGACCGGACCAGGACCGGGTTGTTGGGGCCGAGGTTGGAGGCGCCGGTGGCCAGGGGGTCGTAGCCGCCGGCGGACGGGCGGGGCTGGAACCACGCGGGATCGGGTCTGAGCGCCTCGCCGGGATTTCCCGGGTGGGCCTTGGGGAGGGCGAAGTTCTGGCCGATCAGGCTGGAGCCCATGACCGTGCCGTGCCGGGTGATCCGTGAGCCGTTGGCCTCGTGCGGGAAGGCGCCCTGGGCCACTCCGGTGACGGCGAGCGGGTAGAGGACGCCGGTGACGACGGTGAGCACGAGCAGGATCCGCAGGGCGGACAGGTGGGTACGGACCACGGTGGGAAGCGAGCGGGTCACGGCGATGCCTTCTTCCGGGGCGTCCTGGCGGGGCGTCGGTCAGCGGAGTCCGGGGATGAACTGGACGACCAGGTCGATGAGTTTGATGCCGAGGAAGGGCAGCACGAGCCCGCCGAGGCCGTAGACCCCGATGTTGCGGCTGAGCAGGTCCGCCGCCGAGGAGGGCCGGTAGCGGACACCGCGCAGGGCGAGCGGGATCAGCGCGACGATGATCAGCGCGTTGAAGATGATCGCGGAGGCGATGGCCGAGGTCGGGCTGTGCAGCCGCATGACGTTGAGCTTCTCCAGGCCCGGATAGACCACGGTGAACATCGCGGGGATGATGGCGAAGTACTTCGCCACGTCGTTGGCGATGGAGAAGGTGGTCAACGCACCGCGCGTGATGAGCAGTTGCTTGCCGATTTCCACGATCTCGATGAGTTTGGTGGGGTCGGAGTCGAGGTCGACCATGTTGCCGGCCTCCTTGGCGGCCGACGTACCGGTGTTCATCGCCACCCCGACGTCCGCCTGGGCCAGCGCCGGGGCGTCGTTGGTGCCGTCGCCGGTCATCGCCACCAGCTTGCCGCCCGCCTGCTCCCGCCGGATGAGCGCCATCTTGTCCTCGGGCGTGGCCTCCGCCAGGAAGTCGTCCACCCCGGCCTCCTCGGCGATGGCCCGCGCGGTCAGCGGATTGTCGCCGGTGATCATGATCGTGCGGATGCCCATCCGCCGCAGCTCATCGAACCGCTCCCGCATCCCGTGCTTGACCACGTCCTTGAGGTGGATGACGCCGAGCACCCGGGCGGCCGCGTCGTCGGCGCGTTCGGCGACCACCAGCGGGGTGCCGCCCTCCTGCGAGATCCGGTCCACGACCGCCTGGACATCGGCGCCGGACCGGCCACCGTGGCCGGCCACCCAGCCGGCGACGGCCGAGGCGGCGCCCTTGCGCACCTGACGGCCGCCGATGTCCACCCCGCTCATCCGGGTCTGCGCGGTGAAGGGCACGAACCGGGCCTCGCCCAGCTCACCCTCGTCCCGCGCCCGCAGCCCGGACGTCTCCTTCGCCAGGACCACGACCGAACGGCCCTCCGGCGTCTCATCGGCCAGCGACGACAACTGCGCGGCGTCCGCGAGCTCTTCGACCGCCGTCCCGCCCACCGGCAGGAACTCGGCGGCCTGGCGGTTGCCGAAGGTGACGGTGCCGGTCTTGTCCAGCAGCAGGGTGTTGACGTCCCCGGCGGCCTCCACGGCGCGGCCGGATAGGGCGAGGACATTGCGCTGGACGAGGCGGTCCATACCGGCGATGCCGATCGCGGACAGCAGTGCGCCGATGGTGGTGGGGATGAGCGCGACCACCAGCGCGACCAGGACCACGATGGACTGCTCGGCCCGGGCGTAGATCGCGAACGGCTGCAGGGTGACCACGGCGAGCAGGAAGATGATGGTGAGCGAGGCGAGCAGGATGTTCAGCGCGATCTCGTTCGGCGTCTTCTGCCGCGCCGCGCCCTCCACCAGCGCGATCATCCGGTCGATGAAGGTCTCCCCGGGCCTGGAGGTGATCTTCACGACGATCCGGTCCGACAGCACCTTCGTACCGCCGGTGACCGCCGAACGGTCGCCGCCGGACTCGCGGATGACCGGCGCCGACTCGCCGGTGATCGCCGACTCGTCGACCGAGGCGACGCCCTCGACCACATCCCCATCCCCGGGGATGAGCTGCCCCGCCTCGACCAGCACATGGTCGCCCAGCCGCAGTTCCGCGGCCGGTACCTCCTCCTCCGCCGCATCCGTCGCCCCCGGCCGCCAGTCCACGAGCCGGCGGGCGACCGTGGCGGTCTTCGTCCGCCGCAGCGTCTCCGCCTGGGCCTTGCCCCGCCCCTCGGCGACGGCTTCCGACAGCGTGGCGAAGAGGACGGTCAGCCAGAGCCAGACGGTGATGACCCAGGCGAAGACGCTGGGGCTCCGGCAGGCCAGCGCGGTGGTGAGAAGCGCGCCGACCTCCACCACGAACATCACCGGGTTTCTGACCATGCCCCGCGGGTCCAGCTTCCTGGCGGCGTCGGGCAGGGAGGCGATGAGCTGTTTCGGGTCGAGCAGACCGCCGGAGACGGGGCGGGACGGTGAGGACACTACTGGAGCCCTTCCGCGAGCGGTCCCAGCGAGAGAGCGGGGAAGTAGGTGAGGCCGACGACGATGAGGACCACGGCGGTCAGCAGACCGACGAACTGCGGCCGGTGGGTGGGCAGTGTCCCGGCCGTGACCGGCACCGGGGCCTGCCCGGCGAGCGACCCGGCCAGCGCCAGGACGAACACCATCGGCAGGAAACGGCCGAAGAGCATGACGAGGCCGAGAACGGTGTTGTACCAGGCGGTGTCGACGCCGAGCCCGGCGAAGGCGGAGCCGTTGTTGTTGGCGGCCGAGGTGAGGGCGTACAGCACCTCGGAGAAGCCGTGCGGCCCGGGGTTGAGCATCCCCGCGCGCTCACCGGGCAGCGCCATCGCCAGGCCCGCGCCGACCAGCACGACCGCGGGAGTGGTCAGGATGTACAGGGAGGCGAACTTCATCTCCCGCCCGCGCAGCTTCTTGCCCAGATACTCGGGCGTACGTCCCACCATGAGCCCGGCCACGAAGACCGCGATGACCGCCAGGATGAGGATGCCGTAGAGGCCGGATCCGGTGCCGCCGGGCGCGATTTCGCCCAGCATCATGTTGAAGATCGTCATCCCGCCGCCGAACGGCGCGTACGAGTCGTGCGCGGAGTCGACCGCACCGGTGGAGGTGAGGGTGGTGGAGGCGGCGAAGAGGGCCGAGGCCCAGATGCCGAATCGCTGCTCCTTGCCCTCCGTCATGCCGCCCGCGGCGTGGCCCGCCTGGCTGCTGACGCTGTGCAGCTCGGTGACGGTGACGATGGCGACCGAGGCGGCCCAGATCAGCGCCATGACCGCCACGATCGCGTAGCCCTGGCGGTTGTCCCCGGCCATCCGGCCGAAGGTGCGCGGCAGCGCGGAGGAGATCACCAGCAGGAGATAGATCTCCAGCCAGTTGGTGAAGGCGTTGGGGTTCTCGAAAGGGTGGGCGGAGTTGGCGTTGTAGAAGCCGCCGCCGTTGGTGCCCAGCTCCTTGATGACCTCCTGGGAGGCCACCGGGCCTCCGGTGACGCTCTGGTGGCCCCCGGCGATGGCCGGGATCGAGTCGACGCCGTGGAAGTTCTGGATCACACCGCCCGCCGCCAGCACGATCGCGAAGACGAACGCGAGGGGGAGGAGGACCCGCAGCACGATCCGGGTCAGGTCCACCCAGAAGTTGCCCACCCGGTCGGTCTCCCTGCGGGTGAAGCCGCGGATCAGGGCGGCGACGACGGCGATGCCCACCGCCGCCGAGACGAAGTTCTGCACCGCGAGCCCGGCCATCTGCACCAGATGCCCCAGGGCCGCCTCGCCGGAGTACGACTGCCAGTTGGTGTTGGTGACGAAGGACGCTGCCGTGTTGAAGGACCGCGCCGGAGGCATCGGCTGCCTGCCGAGCGACAGCAGCAGATGGTTCTGCAGCCGCAGGAATCCGTACAGGAAGAGCACCGACACCGCGGAGAACGCGAGTACCCCGCGCAGATAGGTGCTCCAGCGCTGATCGGCGTCCCCGTCCACCCCCGCCAGCCGGTGGACCAGCCGCTCGGCGCGCGGGTGCCGGGGCGTGGTGAGGACGCGGGCGATGTAGTCGCCCAGCGGCCGGTAGGAGAGGGCCAGCGCCACCACCAGCGCCAGCACCTGGAGCCAGCCCGCGAGGGTGCCGCTCACTAGAACCTCTCCGGGAAGATCAGGGCCAGCACCAGATAGCCGAGCAGGGCGGCGGCCACGATCAGTCCCACGAGGTTGTCGGCGCTCACAGCCGGCCGACCCCCTTCGCGACCGCGCCGATGACGGCGAACACGGCGATGGTCAGGACGATGAACACCACATCTGACATGCGGACAACTCCCCGGCGGGTCGGGTCGTAAGGGCCGCCGTGACCGCGTACCACCTCGGCCACCGACGACCCTTGTTAGCGCGACCCCGATGTCCCGCCCGACGACGTCGGCGGTGTTTTGTCGCAAATCGGGCCGATGGAGTGAACTGGCGGTATCGGATCCCGGTCATCGGGCGCCGCGGTCCTGACGTTCTCCTGACGTCGGCCACACGGGTCCATCAGGGCCGCGTCAATCCCCGAGGGCATGGCGTCAGGGTGGCGACAAGGCCCATGGATCGCCCATCCGCGCCGTGCGAGGTTGAGTCTCGCGGCGGAGAGAGCCGCGGAACGGCCGCTCAGCGGTGTGTGGGTATCAGCGCGATGACCAGCACCGTCGCCGCTGACACCGCGGGCCGGCGCGTACACGGTGCACGGCACCGTTACCTGAGTGCGCGTCGGTTCCCGTGGGGGCACCGCCTTTCGCCCTCCCCGCTCTCTCCGCCGCATGCCAAGGCCCCGCGGGGGCGGCGTGCACGCCGCCCCCGCGGGGCCCTTGGTGCGGTGGCCGCTCCACGCGGTCACCGCCCCCGTCGTTACCGACCGACGCCGCTACAGCCCGACGTCGCGGCTGCGGATGTCGTCCAGCGACTCGCGCCGTACCAGCAGCCGCGCCCTGCCGTCGGCCACGGCGACCACCGGCGGGCGGCCGACCAGGTTGTAGCCGGAGGCCATGGACAGGTGGTACGCGCCCGCCACCGGCACCGCGAGCAGGTCGCCGGGGCGGATGTCGCCGGGCAGCTCCGCCTCGCCCGCCAGCACGTCCCCGGCCTCGCAGTGACGTCCGGCCACGGTGGCGGTGGCGAGCGGCGCCGTGGTGGCGCGGCCCACGAGCCGGGGCGCGTAGCGCACTCCGTACAGCGCCGGGCGGGGGTTGTCGCTCATCCCGCCGTCCACCGCGACGAAGGTACGGTGCCCGGTGCGCTTGACGGCCAGGACCCGGTACAGCGCGATCCCGGCCGGCCCCACGACGGCGCGGCCCGGTTCGATGATCAGCCGGGGCACGGGCAGCCCGGCCGCCGCGCAACTGTCGGCCAGTTCGGCGCGCACCCGGGGCCCGAGCGCGGCGATGTCCAGGGCGGGCTCGCCGGGGCGGTAGGCGATGCCGTATCCGCCGCCCAGATCCAGCTCGGGGAGGGTGATCCCGTGCTGGTCCCGGACCCGGGCCAGCAGGCCGACCATGCGCCGTACGGCCGCCAGATAGGGCTTGGCGGAGGTGATCTGGGAGCCCAGATGGCAGTGGAGGCCGACCAGTTCCAGATGTGGCTGGTCGAGGATGCGGGCGATGGCGTGGTGTGCCGAGCCATCGGCCAGCGACAGGCCGAACTTCTGGTCGTCGGTGCCGGTACGGATCTTGGCGTGGCCGCCCGCGGCGATGCCCGGGGCGACCCGGACCATCACCTTCTGGCGGCTGCCCTCGGGCACCGCGACGGCCAGCCGGGCGATCTCCGAGGGGCTGTCGATGACGATGCGCCCGACGCCGAGGCGCAGCGCGGCCTGGAGGTCCTGCGGGCTCTTGGCGTTTCCGTGCAGCACGATGTGCTCGGGCGGGAAACCGGTGGTGACCGCGAGCTCCAGCTCGCCGGCCGAGCACACGTCCAGGCCCATGCCCTCCTCCTCCACCCAGTGCGCCATGGCGCGGCACAGGAACGCCTTGGCGGCGTAGAGGACGGCGGCCTCCGGGAAGGCGTCGTGGTAGGCGCGGCAGCGGGCCCGGACCTCGCCCTCGTCGAGGAGGTACACGGGGGTGCCGAAGCGGTCCGCGACCTCGGCGAGCGACACTCCGCCGACGGCCAGGTCCCCGTGGGCGAGCGGGGTGGTCGAGGCGGGCCAGACGGACAGCGCGCCGTCGAGGGGCGGGGTGTGGGGCGGGCGGGGCCCGGTGCTGGTGATCAGTGGCGTGACCATGGCGTCCTCCCTCAACCGAGCCACACGCCGAGGAACCCGACGAGGGCCGCGGCCCCCGCCACCCGCAGGGCGCCGACGGTCTGCGGGCGCCGTGCGAGCCTGGTGTCGTCGCGGCGCTCCGGCGCCGGCGGTGCGACATCGCGGACCGCGAGCCGCGGGTCCACGGTGAGCGAGGTGGCGCCGAGCGGTTCGGTGAGGGCGCGCAGCGCCGGTTCGCCGAGCCGGATCCACGGCTGCCGGGCGCCGAGGACGGCGGTCAGCTTGCGCCGGGTGGAGAAGCCGACAGCGGTACGGCCGCCATGGGGGGTACGGAAGATGCGTACGGCGCAGCCGGCGGGTCCCGGCCGGACGGGGACGTACAGGACGCGTCCGGCCGGGACGGGTTCGTCGGGCTCGGGGTCGTCTCCGTACAGACGGTTGGTCATGATGTGCCTCCAGGGGGAGCGGGGAAGGCCCTGGAACCGGACAGCGGACCGGGGCCCGGACAGGACGGTAAGTCCCGCGCCTTGCGGAGGGAGGCCGTCCCTGACGCGACGCTGACGCGAGGACGGGAAGTCTTGACGCGATGCTGGCGGCGGCCACCCGCGCACGCGGCCATGACCGCACCCCTCCTCATCGTCATGGCCCCGTTGGCGGCGGCGAGGAGGAGCGCCACGCGGCCCTCACCCGCTGCGGGTGGCCTTCCGGCTCCGGCCCCGGTTCCGTTCCCTGACCTGCGGTCCGCCGCCAGTGCTCGGCCACCTGTGTTCCCGTGGCGAACCACACGTCGTCGTGTCCGCGGATGTGCTCCAGCAGTTCCTCGAGCATCAGCGCCCGCCGGCTTGCCGATGGACTGCGGGTCGAGGGCCGGTATCCAGCACAGGCCGTGGTCCCGGAAGGCGTCGAACGAGTCCTTCCAGTCCGCCAGGACGTCCCCGTAGGCCGCGATGCGGGACTCGCCGGGCGGAAACGCCACCGGCCCGCCGTTGTAGAGGAAGTACGGGTGGTCGGCGTACTCCCACAGCCACGGCAGCTCCACCACCGGTGTGGGCCGCCCCGCGGACCACAGCCGATGGGGGCGGTCGTCGCCGTGTGTGGAGGAGGACCACCCGAACCCCAGCTCGTCGAGGAGCGCGGCGTGCCCGTCGCCCAGCACGCCGGGCGCGGCGCGCAGCCCGGTCGGCCGGACACCGGCCACCGACTCCAGCAGATCGGCGGTGCGCGACCACGTCTCCCGGACGCTTGCGGTCGGTGTTTCCCCGGGGACGGGAGGCGCCGCGGCGGCGATCTCATGGCCGGCGGCGGCGATCCGCCGGACCGCGTCGGGATGGTGCAGGGCGGTGCGCTCGGGGACGAACCAGGTGGCGGGGAGGGCGTATTCGTCCAGCAGCTCCAGCAGCCGCGGCACGCCCCGGCGGATCCCGTACGTCCCCAGCGAGAGGGTCTTGGGCCGGTGCCTGGCGGACGGGTGCAGCCGGAGCCAGAACAGCTCGGCGTCCAGGGTGAAGGTCAGCGCCACCGCGCAACGGGCGCCCTCCGGCCACCGCGGGCGCGGCTGCCGCCGCCGGGCACCAGTGCCGACGGTGGTGCCGCTGCCGGGGGTGGGCGGATGCGTCCCGGGGGTGGCCGGGTGCGCCCCGGGGGTGGGCGGGTGCGCCCCGGGGGTGGGCGGGTCCGTCCTCGTCATGCCACGCTCCTCGGGGGCTCCGCGCGCGACCGCCACCAGTCGGCGATCTGGGCGCCCGTGGCGAACCACACGTCGCCCGTGCGCCCGATGTGGTCCAGCAGGCGCTCCAGGGCGCGTACTCGCTGGGGTTTGCCGATGACCTGGGGGTGCAGCATCAGGACGTAGCACAGGCCCCAGCGGTGGTAGCCGTCGAACTCGCGGCGCCAGTTGTCGAAGGTGGCGAGGGTGCCGGCGATCCGGTCCAGGCCGGGGGGCTCGGGCGGGGATTCGTTGTAGACGAACTGCTGGTAGTCGTCCAGCTCCCAGTGGGCGGGGATCTCGATCAGGTCCGTGCTGCGGCCGTCGATCTCCCAGCGGTAGGGCCGGTCGTCGCCGCGCATGGAGCTGGAGTAGGAGAAGCCCAGCTCCTCCAGGAGCGACGGGGTGTCGGCGGCGATGTCGCCGCTGGGGCTGCGGAACCCCACCGCGCGTACCCCGGCCGTGCGTTCCAGTTGGTCCTGGCTGCGCTCGATGATGTCGCGCTGGGCCGCGCGGGGGTGGTCGAAGAAGGTCTCGTGCAGCCAGCCGTGATGGCCGATCTCATGACCGGAGGCGGCGATGTCCTTCACCAGGGCGGGCCACTGTTCGACGATCTTGCCCGGGACGAAGAAGGTGGCGGGCAGCCCGCGGTCCTCCAGCAGATCCAGCAGGCGCGGGGTGCCCCTCCAGGGGCCGTAGGCACCGATGGAGAAGGCCCGCGCGTCGTCGCATCGCCCGGTGGCGCGGTCGTCGAGCCACAGGGTGGGGCCGTCCACGTCGAAGCTGAGCATGACGGCGCAGCGGGCCCCGTCCGGCCAGACGGGCGGCGGTTCGCGGTGCATGGCGTCTTCCGATCCTCGAGGGTCGCGGGGTCCGGCCCGGGCGGTCAGCTCTTGCGTGGCCGGGGCTCGGCCCGGTCGATCAACTGGCCGCGCAGTACGGTGAGTTGATGGGAGGCTTCGACGGCCCGGGGCTCGTCCAGCGAGGCGAGGGCCAGTACGAGGGTGTCCATGACGACGATGCCCGCCAGGGATTCGGCGGTGATGCCGGTGGGCGTGTGCGGGGCGCTGATCACCACATCGGCGTGGGTGGCCAGGGGGCCCGTGGGGACGTCGGTGACCAGTACGACGCCCGCGCCGACGGCCCGGGCCCGGTCGGTGAGCACGGTGAACTCCCGCAGCCGGCGGCCGGGATGGAGGATCACCACGGCGTCGCCGCGGCCGAGGCTCAGCAGTTCGTCGGCCATGGTGAAGCCGGTGGCGCCGATGAAGCGCGCCCGGCGGCCGGCCCGGCGCAGCTTCAGCACCAGATGCCGGGCGGCGAGTTCCGAGGCGCCGACGCCGTAGGCGACCACCTCGCGCGCGTCCGCCAGCAGTTGCACCGCTTGCTTGAGCACATCCGTCTCCAGCAGGCGGCGGCACTGGTCGAGACGCTCCGCGGCCTCGTCGAAGACCCGGTCCTTGACCTGGTCCAGGTCGTGGCGGCCGACGCGGGCGATGCGCTGCTTGAGCCGCTCCTCGGGGGCGGTCGCGGAGGTGAAGCCGGCGGCCAGTTCCCGCTTGAGCGCGGGCAGGCCGGCGTAGCCGAGGCGCTGCAGGGCGCGGACGACGGTGGCGTTGCTGGTGCCGCTGGCCGCGCCCAGCTCCTGTGCGCTCGCGAAGAGCAGATTCTCCGGTGGGGCGCTCACCAGGTACTGGGCCACCACCCGCTCGGAAGCGGACAGCTCACCCCACATGTCCCGGACCGCGGAGGCCAGCCGTGTCGCCCCGGTAACGTTTTTCGGTTCGCTCATTACAGCTATTGACTTCCCTGTGACGGACATTACTATCTGGGCTCATCGTTCCAAGAACGCTGATTTCTGAAACAAACATTACAGCCCCTCGTGGGTCCGGGCCTCAGAACACAGGAGTGCCATGACAGCCGCCACCCTCCCCATCGTCGAGATCTCCGGCCCGCCGGCCGAGCGCGGCCGCCAGTACGGCGAGGCGGCGCGCGGAAGAATCGGCGCGGCGCTCGCCTACTACGAGCAGGCGTTCGGCGAATCGTCCGGGCTGACCTGGGACCAGGTCACCGCGCGCGCCGAGCGCTGGCTGGAGCCGGTGCGCGCGTACGCCCCCGAACTCGTCGAGGAGATGAGCGGGATCGCCGACGGGGCGGGGGTCGGGCTCCTGGACGTGCTCGCGCTGAACGCCCGCGGCGAGATCATCTACGACCAGACCTTCGCCCGGATGCGCGCCCGGGCGGACGCCCCGGCGGACGTCACCGAGGACCGGGAGGTGACCGACGGCTGCACGTCCTTCGCCGTGCTGGGGGAGGCGAGCGGTGACGGCCATGTCTACTGCGGCCAGAACTGGGACTGGCGGGCGGGCGTCGCGGACACCGTCATGATGCTCCGGATCGTCCAGCCCCCGCACCCCACCGTGATCATGCAGGTGGAGGCCGGGCAGATCGGCCGCCAGGGCGCCAACTCCGCGGGCGTCGCCCTCAACGCCAACGGTCTCGGCGGCCGTTTCGACGACGCCATCGGGTTGCCCCAGACCGTGATCCGCCGCCGTGTCCTGGACAGCGAGTCGATCAGCGAGGCGGTCGACGTGCTGTGCCGCACCCGCGGCCACATCGCCAGCAACGCCCTGCTGACCTGCCGCGAAGGCTTCGCCCTCGACCTGGAGACCACTCCGGGCGCACACGGCTGGATGTATCCCACCGAGGGTCTGCTCGTCCACGGCAACCACTACCAGACCACCGTCCCCGTCCAGCTCGCGGCCCGCTACCGCCCCGAGTCCTCCGATTCGCTGATCCGGGTGCCCCGGGCCGAGGCCGGTCTGCGCCGGCTCCGTGAGGCCACCGCGCCGGACGAGTCCCGCAAGCTGATCCACCAGGCCATGTCCGACCACCTCGGCCACCCCGAGGGGCTGTGCACCCACCCCGACACCCGGCAGCCCGAGGTCAAGTGGTGGGCGACGCTGCTGTCCTCCTGCGTGGACCTGACCACCGGCGATTACCACGTGACCCCGGGCACTCCCTGCGACCACGAATACCAGCACCTGCCCTGGAACCTCTACGACGGTCCGCACGCCCCCAACTGACGCGACTTCACGTCCGAACGACCAGAGAGCCTGCCATGAGAACCAAGCTCTGTACCACCGCAGTCGGCCTCCTGGGCGCCCTGCTGTTCACCGCCGGGTGCTCCGGGGCGACCTCCGGGTCCGGCGGCGCGACCGTGGATCCCGCCAAGCTCAAGCTCACCGACACCACTCCCAAGGCCACCGGCGCGGCCACCACGGTGAACTGGCTCGTGGAACAGGAACCCGCCTCCCTGGACATGGACGCCCAGGGCGGCAGCAGCACCCGCACCGTGATGGCCAACATCTGCGAACGGCTGCTCCTGCTCCGGCCCGACATGACCACCACACCGCGGCTGGCGAAGAAGGCCGAGTACACCGGCGACAAGAAGCTCGTCCTCACCCTCCGCGACGACGTCACCTTCCACGACGGCGCCAAGATGACCGCCGACGACGTGGTGTGGAGCCTCAAGCGGCACGCCCGGCCGGAGATGAACGAGTCGGACGAGTACGAGGACGTCGACACGATCGCCAAGACCGGCCCGTCCGAGGTCACCGTCACCTTCAAGAAGCCGAGCGCCCTGTTCACCAAGGCCCTGGCCGGTGACGCCGGGATCATCATGGAACGCAAGGCGGTCGAGAAGCAGGGCGACGACTTCGGCACCCCCGGCCACCCCGACGCCTGCACCGGACCGTACCGGCTGAAGAGCTGGAACTCCGGCTCCGCCCTCACCATCGAGCGTTACGCGGACTACTGGGACAAGAGCGTCCGCCCGCTGACCAAGGAGGTCGTCTTCCGCTGGGCCTCCGGCAGCGCACTGGTCAACTCCGTCTCCACGGGCGCCGCCGACGGCGCCTATCTGACGGCCACCGGCCCGGCCGCCGTCCTGTCCAAGAAGAAGGGCATCCGCGCCTACTACGGACAGAGCACCACCGCCTGGTCGCTCAGCCCCACCAAGGGCGGTGCGCTGAAGGACGCCCGGCTGCGCAAGGCGCTGTCGCTGGCCATGGACCGTAAGGGCATCGCCAAGTCCGGCTTCAACGGCCTCGCCGAGCCCTGGGCGACCCCCGTGGGCCCCGGGGCGTGGGGCTATGAGAAGGCCGCCTTCCAAAAGGCGCAGAAGGACCTGGAGCACAACGGCGCCTACACCGCCTCACCCTCGTCGGACGACATCGCGCGGGCGAAGAAGCTGGTCGAGCAGGCCGGGGCGCCCGGCGAGCCGATCATCGTCTCCAGCGACGGCAGCGAGAGCCAGACCGTCATCACCAACGCGGTGCGCGGCGCGGCCCAGAAGATCGGGCTGAAGGTGACCGTCAAGACGATCGCGTCGAGCCGTTACGACGAGTTCTTCTCCGACCCGAAGTCCCGGGACGGCTTCGACCTGATCCCGGTCGACTGGTACATCTCCAAGGCCGACCCGGCGGGCTTCTACGACAACGGCATAACCGGCAACGCCAACAACTGGCTCGGCTATTCGGACAAGGGCTATGACGCCCTCGTCGGCAAGGCCCAGCAGACCATCGACGACCGTGAGCGCGCGGAGCTCGTCATCGACGCGCAGAAGAAGTTCGCCGACGACGCGGTGTGGATCCCGCTGGTGCAGGTGCCCTCGGTGATGGTGCTCGGCGACAAGTACACCGGCCCGCCGGCGTCCATGGTGTCGATGTACTACCCGTGGGCCGCCGACCTCGGCACGAAGAAGGGCTGACACCATGATCCGCGGACTGCCGCGGCGGATCGCCGGCCTGCTCGCCACGCTGCTCGCCGCCTCGTTCGTCATCTTCGCCGCCGTCTACGCGGCCCCCGGGGACCCCGCCGTCCTCCTCTCCGGCAGCCGACAGGAACTCACCCCGGAGAAGCTCGCGGCGGTCCGCGCGGAGCACCACCTCGACGATCCGCTCGTCGTCCAGTACGGCCGCTGGCTGTGGGACGGTCTCCAGGGTGACCTGGGCCGGTCGTTCCAGTACCGCGACCATGTGGCCGACCTGATCGGCGCCCGGCTGCCGACCACCCTGGAACTCGTCGCCTACGCCACGGTGTTCTTCGTGGTGCTGGGCGTCGGCTCCGGGGTGCTGGCGGCGCTGCGCCGCGGCTGGGTGGACTCGGCCGTCGTCGGCGGCACCACGCTCGCCGCCTCGGTCCCGGCCTTCGTCGCGGCCATCGCGCTGGTCTCCCTGTTCGGGGTGCGGCTGGGCTGGTTCCCGGTGACCGGCCAGGGCGAGGGACTCACCGGCCGGCTGCACCATCTGACGCTGCCCGCCTTCGCGCTGGCCCTGAGCGCGCTCGCCGTGATCAGCCGGGTCACCCGGCAGGCGATGGCCGAGGCGTACGCCTCCGACCATGTGGAGGCCGCCCGCGCCTCCGGACAGACGGAGCGCCAGATCGTCGTCCGCCATGTGCTGCGCAACGCGCTCGGCCCGATCGTCACCATGTGCGGGCTCGTCATGGCGGGCATGCTCGCCGGAACGGTGGTGGTCGAGACCGCCTTCGGCCTCAGCGGCGTCGGCTCACTGCTGGTGAGCGCCATCACCACCCACGACTTCCCGGTCACCCAGGCGGTGCTGCTGCTGATGGTCATCGGCTATGTCGTGGTGACCACCCTGGTCGACCTGGTCCATCCGCTGATCGACCCCCGGGTCGCGCCGGGCGGGACGCCGGGACGCAAGCCGGAAGGAAAGACCGCATGACGACGGTGACTGCCGGGGCCCTGATCCCGGTGCGGGTACGGACCCGACGGCCGATACAAGTGATGATCGCGGGCGGCTTCCTCGCCCTGGTCGTGCTGGCGGCGGTATGCGCTCCCCTGATCGCCCCGCACGCGCCCGACGCGGTCGACCTGTCCGCCTCGCTCGCGGGGACCACCTCCGAGCATCCGCTGGGCACCGACGCCTCGGGACAGGACCTGCTCTCCCGGGTCCTGTACGGCGCCCGGTCCAGCCTGCTGGCACCCCTGGCCCTGCTCGCGCTGGCCGCGCTGCTCGGCGTCACCATAGGAACGGTCGCGGCGTGGCGCGGCGGCTGGGTGGACACCCTGCTGTCGCGGGTGACCGATGTGATGTACGCCTTCCCGGGCCTGCTCTTCGTCGTCCTGGTGATCGCGGTCTTCGGCGACGGCCTCACCACGTCGATCGTCGCCCTGGGACTCGCCTACGCGCCCACCATCGCGCGCTACACCCGCAGTCTCGCCCTCGCCGAGCGGTCCCAGCCGTATATCGACGCCTACCGGGTCCAGGGCATGAGCGGGACCCGGATCTGCGTACGCCACCTCGTGCCCAATCTGGCCGGTGCCCTCGTCGGCTATCTCGTGGTGCTCTTCGGCGAGGGGCTGATGAGCCTGGCCACCCTCAGCTATCTGGGCTTCGGCGCCGGATCGCCCTCGATCGACTGGGGGCTGATGGTGCAGGAGGGGCAGGACGCCGTGGTGCAGGAGGCGCTGCTGCCGGCCCTCGTACCGGGCGCGGCCATCGCCGCCGTCGTGGTGGCCTTCAACATCGTCGGGGTCTGGGTCTCGGACCGGCTGGGCAAGGGGAGGTAGGCGGCCATGCTGCTGGACATCGAGGATCTCACCATCCGGCTGCCGGAAGGCGCCGCCGCCCGGCCCATGCTCGCCGAGGTGTCGCTGAGGGTCGGCAGGGGTGAAGTGGTCGGCCTGGTCGGCGAGTCCGGCTCCGGCAAGTCCACGACGGCCCGGGCGGTGCTGCGCATGCTCCCCGACGGGGCGCGGACCTCCGGCTCGGTGCGGGTGGACGGCGAGGACGTGCTCGCCATGGACCCGGCCCGGCTGCGCCGGCACCGCTCCCGCACCGTCTCCATGATCTTCCAGGACCCGCGCTCGGCGATGAACCCGGTCCGCCGGATCGGCGACTTCCTCACCGACCCGCTCACCCGGGTCCTGGGCCTCTCCCGCCGCGCCGCGGTGGCGAAGGCGACCGAGCTGCTGGCCTCGGTGGGCCTGCCCGACCCGGAGCGCCGGATGCGCCAGCGCCCGCATGAGCTGTCCGGCGGCATGCTGCAACGGGTCGTGATCGCCGCCGCCCTGTCCACCGGCCCCGACCTCCTCCTCGCCGACGAGGCGACGAGCGCGCTGGACGCGACCACCCAGGCGGAGGTCCTGGCCCTGCTGCGGGGCATCCAGGAGGAGCGGCGGCAGGACGGCAGCGGTCTCGGCACGCTCTTCATCACCCACGATCTGCCGCTCGCGGCGGCCTACTGCGACCGCGTGTACGTGATGTACGCGGGCCGCGTGGTGGAACACCAGCCCGCCCACGGGCTGTTCGCCGACCCCAGGCATCCCTACACCCGCGGCCTGCTGGAATGCTCGCCCACCCTGGAGGACGACCGCGAACCGCGCCCCATCCCCGGCCGCCCGCCGTCCCTGTCCGACGCCTTCACCGGCTGCCCCTTCCTCCCGCGCTGCGCACGGGCCGAGGCGGAGTGCGAGACCTGGGCGCCGGTGGCGGTCCCGTTCGGCGGCGGTGGCGGCGACGGCGACGGACCGGAGGAGGGCGGCTCCGCGGACGGCGGCTCCGCGGCCTGCCGCCGACTGGAACTCGTATCGAGGAGCAGCACATGACCGAGCCCGCACTCGTCGTACAGGGGCTGCGCAAGAGCTATGCGCTCCCGGGCGGTGGCCGGACGACGGCCGTGGACGATGTGTCGTTCTCCGTGCCGGCCGGCGGCTCGCTGGGCATCGTCGGGGAGTCCGGCTCCGGCAAGACCACGGTGGCCCGGATCCTGGTCGACCTGGTGCGCCCCGACGCGGGGACGATCACGGTGAACGGGCGGGAGCGCACGCCCGGGCGGCGAAGCGGCGCAATGCCGCTCGGACCGGGCGCGCGCAGGGCGGCCCGGCTGGGCCGCGCCCGCGAGATCCAGATCGTCTTCCAGGACCCGTATGTATCGCTCGACCCGCGCCTGACCGCGCGTCAGTGTCTGCGCACCGCCCTGCGGCTGCACGGCCGGTACGAGGGGCAGGCCGCCACGGACCGGATCGCCGAGCTGCTCGACCAGGTGGGCCTGGGCAAGCGGGAGGGCGACGCCCGCCCGCGGGGCCTGTCGGGCGGGCAGCGCCAGCGGCTGGCCATCGCCCGCGCGCTCGCCGTGGAGCCGGAGGTGCTGGTCCTGGACGAGGCGGTGGCGGCGCTGGACGTGTCCATCCAGGCGCAGATCCTCCGGCTGCTCGCCGACATCCGCCGGGAGACCGGCGTGGCCCTGGTGTTCGTCAGCCATGACCTGGCCGTCGTACGCCACATCACGGACGACACGCTGGTGATGCGGCGCGGCCGTGCGGTCGAGACGGGCCCGACGGCCCGGGTGCTGGACACCCCGGCGGATCCGTACACCCGGCTCCTGCTGTCGTCGGTGCCGCACGACGGCTGGGATCCGGCGGAGACGGTACGGCTGCGGGCGGAACTCGCCGAGCTGTGACCGCGACCGTCGATGGCGAGACATCGGCTCACTCTGGCCCTCGATGGCTCAATGTGAGGAGCTGAGCCCGCCTCACCTGGGAATACGTAGCCCGCCCAATTTCCATACGTCGGAGGTATTCCCAGGTGCCCATGTGCCCTGCACCATTCCGGTAGTTCACCACCGGATATGGGAGGCACATACGTGACCGCGCCAACAGGGAACGGGATCTCTCGCAGAGGTGTGATCGGCACAGCCGCCGTGGTCGGCGCCGGGGGCTGGCTGGCCGGATCGGGCACCGCCTGGGCCGCTCCCCAGGTGTCCGGCGGGGCGGCGGCCCTGCCCGAACGCATGGTCAGGGCCGCCGCCCCGCGGTGGCGGCGGATGCCGGGCGACTGGAAGGACGGCCCCTTCCTGGCCAACGGCCTGCTCGGCGCGGTGGTGTACAAGGGCGAGACGCCGGGCTCCGTGAAGGTCATGCTCAGCCACACCCAGGTACAGGACCAGCGCCCCCAGTGGCGCGCCCCGTACGGCTTCTCCCGCCTGCCCATCGGCCACTTCGACCTCACCCTCGCCGGAGAGGTGACCGGTGTCGACTGGACGCTCGACCTCTGGGACGCCGAGCTGCGCGGCACCGTCACCACCACCCGGGGCAGCGTCCGCTTCACGATGCTGGTGCACAACGCCCGTAGCGCGCTGCTGATCTCCACCCGGCCGAGCGCCGGTGAGGAGGCCGCGGCCTGGTCGTTCACCTGGATGCCCGCGGCCTCACCCCGGACCAAGGACAAGCCCGCCGACTACACGGGCAACCCCGACCCCCGCACCGGCTCCGCGGGCGACACCCACTATGTGGAGCAGCCGCTGATCGCGGGCGGCGGCTGGACCACCGCCTGGCGGGAGCGGCGCGTGGGCACCGGCAGGCTGCTGGCCGCCCATATCGTCTACCGCCACCCCGAGGACCTGTCGCACACCACCCAACTGGCCGTCGCCGAGGTGGCCCGGACCCTGGCCACCGACCCCGACGACCTGGTGCGCTCCCACCGCGCCTGGTGGCACCGCTTCTACCAGCACAGCCTGGTCTCCGTACCCGACAAGCGCCTGCAGAGCTTCTACTGGATCCAGCTCTACAAGGTCGCCTGCGCCACCCGCGCCGACGGGCCCTCGATGTCCGAATGGGGGCCGTGGTACCCGGAGACCGGCGGCAGTTGGACCGCGGTCTGGTGGAACCTCAACGTCCAGATCGCCACCTGGCTGGTCCAGGGCTCCAACCACCTCGAACTCGACTCCGTCACCTCCACCTTCAAGGAGTTCGAGAAGAATCTGCCGCTGTCCGTCCCACCGGAGTACCGGGACGGCGACACCTACGCCCTCGCTCACCCCTCCGACTGGCTGCTGCGCCCCGGCGACAAGACCGTCGGCATCCCCGGCACCGCCACCAAGACCGACAACAACGGCAATCTCATCTGGGCCATGCACAACGTCTGGCTCAGCTACCGCCACACCATGGACATCCGCATCGTGCGCGACGTCCTCTACCCGATCCTGGCCAAGGCGGTGAACTTCTACGACCACTTCCTCTACGAGGGCGGCGACGGGAAACTGCATCTGCCGCTGACCCGCTCACCGGAGTGGGCGGACGCCGAGGACTGCACCTACGACCTCGCCCTGCTCCGCTGGGGCTGCGCCACCCTCCTGGACTGCCTGCGCATCCTCCGCACCGACCACCCCCGCGCCCGGCGCTGGCGCGAGATCCTCGACCGCCTCGTGGCCTACCCCCGCGATGCCACCGGCATCATGATCGGCGCCGAGAAGCCGCTCACCGAGTCCCACCGCCACTTCTCCCATATGCTCTGGCTCTACCCGCTGCACGAGCTGGACTGGGACCGTCCGGCCGAGCGGGACATCATGCGGACCACCTTCGACCACTGGGTCAAGGACCGCAGCCTGTGGGCCGGTTACAGCTACGCCGTCGCCTCCTCCATGGCCTCGCGCATGGAACGGCCCGAGGAGGCCCTGGACTTCCTCACCTTCCTCACCGACGGCAACCTGATCAAGAACGCCTGGATCACCCCGAACACCATGTACGTCGAGGGCGGCAACCTCGCCACCGAAAGCCCCCTGACCGCCGCCCAGTCGATCCTCGAGATGGCCGTCCAGAGCCACAACGGCGTCCTGCGGGTCTTCCCCTCCGTCTCCCGCCGCTGGCCCGACCTCTCGGTCCAGGCACTGCGCACCCAGGGCGCCTTCCTCGTGGACGCCGACCGCTCGGCCGGGCGCACCCGCTGGATACGCGTCCACAGCGAGGCCGGTGCCCCGCTCGTCCTGCACCACGGCATCCCCGGCCCGATCGACGTCCGCGACCCCCGGGGCCGCCCCCTCCGCTACCGCACGACCGGCCCCGGCCGCATCGAGATCCTCCTGGCCCGCGACGCGACGGCCCTCATCACCCCCCGGGGCCACCGCCCGGACCCGGCCCCGCGCGACGTCCCGGCCGTCGGCGACGCCAAGCCGTGGGGGCTGCCGGACTGAACCGTGGCCGCCGCCCGAACGAAAGGATGAGCGCACCCCTGCCCGGCGGGGGTGCGCCGTGCGCTCATCTCATCGATTGCGATTTTCGCAAGACCTGGTTAGCCTGTCCTTATGAACGAGACGGTGACCGACCGTGTGCGCAAGGTCATGAGTGCAGCCTCCCTCCAGCAGGCCGCGTTCGCGGAGCGCGTCGGGCTCACCCCCGACAAGCTGTCCAAGTCACTGAGCGGCAGGCGCCGTTTCACCTCGCTCGACCTGGCCCGCATCGCGGAGCTGGGCCAGACCACGGTGGACTGGCTGCTGACCGGTCGCGAGCCGCAGCGTCCTGCCTTCGCGGCACGCGCCAGTAGTCCCTTCTCCGACTCCGATTCCGACTCCGGTCTCGCCCTGAAGGAGCTCGTCCACCGGTTCACCACCGCGTACGACGTGCTCGACCTGATGGGCCGATCCCGCTCGCTTCCTGCCCTGCCCCGTCCCAAGGCGGACCTGGAGCAGTATGTCGACCAGGGGGAAGCGCTGGCCCTGGATGCCTTGACGGCGCTTTCCGCTCGCGGAGTGACATCAGTGGCCGCATGCGAGACCTCCGACCTCGCCCATGCTCTCGAAGAGCACTTCGGGATCGATGTGGCACAGACGGATCTCCCACGGGGCCTCGACGGGGCGGCCTGGCAGACGGATCACTTCCGGCTGGTGCTGCTGGCGCGCACGGGGGTGTGGACCCGGCAGCGCTTCACCCTGGCCCATGAACTCGGCCACATCCTGGCCCGCGACGCACAGGAGATGCGCACCGAGCCCCACCTGGCTCCCGGCAGGCAGAAGGACCACACGGAGATCCGTGCCAATGTCTTCGCCGCGAACTTCCTGATGCCGCAGGCAGAGATCCATGCCGAAGTGGGCACCGAGTCGGCTGACTCCGGGGTGTCCGATGACGCCTTCCGGTCTCTGGTCGTCCGATTCAAGGTCTCTCCGAGCGCGCTCGCCGCCCGCCTGCACCAGCTCGGCCTGGTCACCCCCCACGACAGGAACCGCCTGCGCGGTGTGACCACCGAGATGTGCCACCTGTTGGCCCAGCGCGCGGACCTCCATGAGAAGCGCGTTGCCGCCGCCCAAGCCAGACGCCTCCCGCTGGCCCCCGCCCGTGGTCTCTACGAGGGCTATCTGGCAGGTGACACCACATTGCGCCCGCTCGCGGCCTACTTCGGCATGGACCCGAACGCCTTGCACGACGCCCTGGACCCCGAGCAGCCCGCGGCCACCGTTCCCGCCGCGGACGCGGAGAAGGGCGACCTGATCTTCCAGCCATGACGGCCACGAAACGCACCTGGTGGTTCCCCGACAATACGGTCCTGTGCAACTTCGCGGCCGTCGACCGGCTGAGCCTCCTGGAAAAGGTCCTCGACAGCCGGGGCCGCTGGACCCAGGCCGTCGCCTACGAGGCCACACGCTCGGCGCGCCACCTGCCCCGGCTCCGCATGGTCCTCGCCGGGGGCTGGCTCGGCGAGCCGATCGAGATCGACGACCCGCACGAGACCGAACTCGTTGACCGCTTACGGCGGTTGGTCTTCGCCGGTGACCCGGCGCGCCCCCTCCAGCACCTCGGCGAGGCGGAGACCCTGACGCTGATCCAGAACCGGCCGGAATTCGCCGGCTCGGTCTGGATCACCGACGACGGGGAGGCCGGCCGCTTCGCCCGACGCAAGGGGATCACGGTTCTGGACACCGTGGACATCGTCCGGGTGGCCGTGGCCGAGGAGTTGGTCGTGGCGTACGAAGGGCACCGCCTCTTACAGGCCATGACGGAGCAGGGTCGTCACCTGCGGGGCATACCCGCGCGGCCGGAGGACCTACGGCACTGACCGGCAGCCGGGGCGCGAGTCCAGCTCCGCCCACACCGTCTTGGCCACCGGATGGTGCGGCTCGGTGCCCCATCGGTCGGCGAGCGCGTCCACCAGCAACAGGCCACGCCCGGTTTCACGGTCCGGGGGAGGAGCGGTCGGCTGGAGGGTGGGCTGCCGCTCGCCCCGTGTGTCGGTGACCTCGATGCGGAGGGTTTCCGCCGCGTCGTCGAGGACGAGGCCGAGCCGGAAGTCGCGGCCCGGTACGCGCCCGTGCAGCGCCGCGTTGGCGCTCAGCTCGGCGATGATCGCCACGGCGCGGTCGGCGACGTCGGGTGACACGGGCCAGACGCGGAGCTGCTCCACGACGAGCAGCCGGGCCAGCCGGGCCCCGCGCCGCGTGGAGGACAGGCGTTGGGTAAAGGTCCAGTTCGTGGCGGGGAGTTGGGGCGTGCTTGCGTTCATGGGGCCACGGTGGCGGCTGATCGTCGACCTTGGCCAGCACCGCGCCGCGTACGCAGCGTCAGCGTACATGCGCGTTCGGTGGACGGTACACCCGTTGATCCGTCACCCTGGGTGAGTCGAGCGCGGGGGCCCTCGCACGTACGCACCTGGAGGTGTCCGCGTATGACGACCGACAACACCTGTGTGGCCGGGGACGGTGACTGGGAACGGGAGCCCGACCCCTCCGACAGTCTGCGGACCTTCGGGGCCGTGGTCCAGGCCCTGCGCGAGCACGCGGGCCTGAGCCGGGCTCAGTTCGGGGAGCTGGTCCGGTTCTCGAAGCACACCGTGGCGTCGGTGGAGCTGGGGCGGCGCATGCCGGACGAGTCGTTCGTGGAGCGGGCGGAGGAGGTCCTGGGCAATACGGGCGCACTGCGGAAGGCGGCCCGGCATCTGTCGCGCGGCGAGCCGGGGCTCGCGGCGTGGTTCCGGCGGTGGGCGCGGCTGGAGCGGGTGGCGGTGAGCCTGTGCACGTATGAGTGTCGGCTGGTGCCGGGGTTGTTGCAGTCGGAGGGGTATGTGCGGGCCCTCTACGAGAATGACATCCCCCCACTGACCGACCGTGAGCTGGAGGAACTGGTCACCGCACGTGTGGAGCGGCAGCGCTTGCTCTACGAAAGGCCCAACGCCACGTTTGACTTCATCGTTGAGGAAGCCGTCTTCATGCGCCGACTTGGCGGAGTCGAGGTGACCCGTGAACTGCTCGACCTCATTTTTGAGCTCGCCTCCTTGCGCAACGTGACACTTCAGATCATGCCGGCGAACTGTGAACAGCACGCGTGCCTTGCCGGGCCTGTTCGGCTGGTGGAGACGCCGGAAAGGCGGCGCTTCGCGTACTCCGAAGGGCAGCAGAACGGCCGCCTGATCGCTGACCCGAAAGAGGTGTGCAGGATCGAGATGCGCTATGCCAGACTGCGCTCGCAGGCCCTCTCTCCAAAGGATTCCAGGGGCCTGCTTGAGCGGATGCGAGGAGCGCTATGAGCACGCCTGAACGCGATTGGTTCAAGTCCAGCTACAGCAGCGCCCAGAATGACGACTGCGTGGAGGTCGCCGTCACCGAAGGGGCCGTCCACGTACGGGACTCCAAGGACACGGCGCGTCCCGGTCTTGCCGTCAGCCGTGACGGCTGGGCGCAGTTCATCCGGTTCGCCGCACACGGCTGAGCCGGAGGCGCGCCCGCGGACTCGACCGCGGGCACGCCACCCGACGTCACCGGGACATCAGGAACTCCCCGCCGCCGCGAAGGGGACCTGGGCGGTGGGCTGTTCGGAAGCGGCGGGCTGGAACGGGTGGGACCACAGGCCCTGCCGCCGCAGCAGGGGCAGGACGCCCTCGCCGAACCAGTACGCCTCCTCCAGGTGCGGATAGCCGGACAGGATGAACTCGTCGATGCCGAGGCGGTGGTATTCGGCGATCCGCTCGGCGACCTCGGCGTGGCTGCCCACCAGGGCCGTGCCCGCGCCGCCGCGGACCAGACCGACACCGGCCCAGAGGTTGGGGTAGATCTCGAGGTTGTCCAGGCTGCCGCCGTGCAGGGCGAGCATGCGCTGCTGGCCCTCGGACTCGCTGCGGCCGAGGCCGGTCTGGATGGAGCGCACGGTTTCCGGGTCGAAGCCGTCGAGCAGTCGGCGTGCCTCGGCCCATGCCTGTTCGGCGGTGTCGCGGGTGATGACATGCAGCCGGATGCCGAAGCGGATCGTCCGGCCCTGTTCGGCGGCGAGGGAGCGGATCCAGGCGATCTTCTTGGCGACCTCGGCGGGGGGTTCGCCCCAGGTGAGGTAGACGTCGGAGTGGCGGGCGGCGACCTGGCCCGCGGCGGGGGAGGAGCCGCCGAAGTAGACCTGCGGGAGCGGGTCGGGGAGCCGGGCCAGCTTGGCGCCCTCGACGTGGAGGTGTTCGCCGGTGGCATCGACGGTCTTGCCGTCCCACAGGTCGCGGACGATGCCCAGGAACTCGCCGGTGCGGGCGTAGCGGGCGTCCTTGTCGAGGAAGTCGCCGTAGGCGCGCTGCTCATGGCTCTCGCCGCCGGTGACCACGTTGAGCATCAGCCGCCCGCCGGTCTGCCGCTGGTAGGTGGAGGCCATCTGGGCGGCGAAGGTGGGCGAGAGGAAGCCGGGCCGGAAGGCCACCAGGAACTTCAGCCGCTCGGTGTGCTGACTGACCATCGCGGTGGTCAGCCAGGCGTCCTCGCACCAGGCGCCGGTCGGGGTGAGAGCGCCTTCGAAGCCGAGGTGTTCGGCAGCGCGGGCGATCTGGGAGAGGTAGCCGACGGACGGCGGGCGGTCCCCACCGGCCGAGGTGACGGGGGTGCCATGGCCACCGCCGACGACATGGCGGCTGTCGCCGTTGGTGGGCAGGAACCAGTGGAAGGTGAGGGACATGGTGCGACTCCGTTCAGGGGTGAGCGGGGGCTAGAGGAGGCCGTGGCGGGGTGGTTTCGTGCCGTTCAGCACATAGCGGCCGATGTGCTGGACCTTCCAGCGGGCCGGGTCGTGCAGGGTGTGCGTACGGGCGTCCCGCCAGTGGCGGTGCAGGCCCAGGGCGTCCAGGGCCGAGCGGGTGCCGGAGACCTCGAACAGCGAACTGCCCGTCTCCACCGCCGCGGTGGCCGCCGCCACCTTCGCCGCGGCCACCGCGATCGACGCCTCGGCGGCGGTGTCCTCGTCGAGGTGGCCACGGGCGGTGTCCACGGCCCGGGCGGCGGCGGACAGCAGGGCCTCGGCGCCCCGGACCTGGAGGGCCAGCTCGCCGAAGCGCTGGATGAGCAGCGGATCCTCGGTGGCGGTCTCGAAGCCGCTCTCGAACCAGGGGCGGCTCTTGGTGCGGACGAAGGTCACCGCCTCCGCCAGCGCCCCCGAGGCGATCCCCGCGTCGATGGCCGCGTGCAGCAACTGCGCGATGGCGCCGTGCAGTTGGGGCCCGCGAAAGGTGAGGTGGTGCGGTACGACCCGGTCCGCCGGGACGGGCACGGCCGCCAGCCGGACGGTGCCGCTCGCGGTCGTGCGCTGGCCCATGCCGTCCCAGTCGTCCACGACGGTCAGACCGGGCGCGTCCCGCGGGACATAGGCCACGTGCAGGTCGTCGTCCTCCGCCCGGGCCAGCACCGGGATCCAGTCGGCGAACAGCGCGCCGGTGGAGTAGTGCTTGACACCGGTCAGGGTGTACGAGCCGTCGGCGGCCGGGGCGAGGCGGGTGCGGATGTCCTGGATATGCCGGGTGCCCGCCTCCGACTGGGCGTTGCCGAACCGCTTCCCCGCCAGCACTTCGCCGAAGAAGAACGCCTGCTGCGCCTTGGTGCCCTGACGGCGCAGCACATTGACGTACACGAAGTGGCTCTGCGGGATCTGGGCGAGGCTGGCGTCGGCGGCGGCGAGCAGCCGGAACACCTCGGCGAGGGTCACGGCGGACACGTCCGCGCCGCCGTTCTCCGCCGGTACGGTGATCGCCGGCAGCCCGGACGCGGACAGCCGGTCCAGTTCGGCACGCGGCAGCCGGCGCCGCGCATCGCGCTCGGCGGCGCCGGTACGGAACTCCTCGGCCAGTGCCGCGGCCACCTTCAGCGCCTCGGTGTCATCGGCGATGACATGGGCGGGCTCGGGCAGGGACGACATGGTCAGCTCGCCGCGGCCAGTACGGTGGTGTGGCCGAGCGCCGCCGAGAACTGGTCGACGACCTGCTCCAGCGCTTCGGCGGCCCCGGCCGCCACGCTCACCCCGCCGTCCGGCTCCACCGTGATGTCCTTGTCCAGGGTGAACCAGCCCTGGACGATATGGGCCGCGCCCATGGAGGAGAGCACCGGCCGCAGCGCGTAGTCGATGGCCAGCACATGGGCGGTGGTGCCACCGGTGGCCAGCGGCAGCACGGTCTTGCCCGCGAGCGCGTACTGCGGCAGCAGATCCAGCAGGGACTTCAGCAGCCCGGAGTAGGCGGCCTTGTAGACCGGTGTTCCCACGACGAGCCCGTCCGCCTGCTCGACCAGCGCCTTGGCCCGGACGATGGCCGGGTGCGAGAAGTCCGCGCCGAGCAGCGCCGCGGCGGGAAGGGTACGGACATCGAGCGGGACCACCTGATGGCCCTGGGCGGTCAGCCGGGCGTCCAGATGGCGCAGCAGCCGGGCGGTGCGGGAGGTGGCGGAGGGGGAGCCGGAGAGGGACAGGACGGTGGCCATGAGCAACCCTTCGTGATGCGGTCGAGGCGGTGGGATCGGGCGCCGGTGGGAACGGCGACGGGAGCGGCGGCGCGAACGGCGGCGGCGTTAGGAAAGCGCGGGCACGGGCTCCGGCAGCTCCGCCTCCAGCTCGCGGACCAGCGGCAGCACCCGCTTGCCGAAGTACTCGACCTCCTCCAGGTAGTGCAGGAAGCCCAGGAGGAAGAGATCGACGCCGAGCCGCTTGTAGGCGACGATGCGCTCGGCGATCTGCTCGGGGGTGCCGATCAGCCCCGTACGGAAGCCGTCGTTGTACTGGACCAGGTCCTCGAAGGACGAGTCCTGCCACATGCCCTTGCCGTCGGCGGTGGACCGGCCCGCCTGCTGGACGGCGCCGCGGAAACCGTCCACGGCCTCGGTGTCGGCCTTGGCGACGATCTCGCGGAGGGTCTCGCGGGCCTCGGCCTCGGTGTCGCGGGCGATGAGGAAGGCGTTGAGGGCGAAGCCGGGCGCGGGGCGGCCGACGGTGGCGGCGGCGGCGCGGACGTCCCCGATCTGCTCGGTGACGCCGTCGAAGTCCTTGCCGTTGCTGAAGTACCAGTCCGAGACCCGGCCCGCCATGGCCCGGGCGGCGGTGGAGTTGCCGCCCTGGAAGATCTCCGGATGCGGGCGCCCGGGGCTGCTCAGCGGCTTGGGCTTGAGGGAGAAGTCCCGGATCCGGTAGAAGTCCCCGGCCAGTTCGGCGTGGTCCTCGGTCCAGATCGCGCGCAGCGCCCGGATGAACTCCTCGGAGCGGCGGTAGCGCTCGTCGTGCTCCAGCCAGGGCTCGCCCAGCGCGGTGAACTCGCCTTTGAACCAGCCGCTGACGACGTTCACCGCGAACCGCCCGTCCGAGAGCTGATCGGCGGTGGCGCCCAGCTTGGCCAGGACGCCGGGGTGCCACAGCCCGGGGTGGACGGCGGCGATGACCTTCAGCCGCTGGGTGGCCAGCAGCAGCGCGAGGCTGAAACTGGTGGACTCGTGCTGGTACTCGGCGCCGTAGCTGGCCATGTAGCGGACCTGGCTGAGGGCGTAGTCGAAGCCGTTGTTCTCGGCGAGCACGGCCAGGTCGCGGTTGTAGTCGTAGCCCCAGTCGGTGCGCTGCTCGATGGTGCTGGTGACCAGTCCGCCGCTGACATTGGGCACCCAATAGGCGAAACGGAGGGGTTCTGCGGGCATGGGGAACTCCCGGTGGAACGAATACGGGCATGGCGAATCGGCGCCCCGGCGTCGAGCGGAATTCATCCGGGGCGGGGCGCGGAAAGACCGGGCAGCGCGAATGAGCGCAAAGGCGGGACAGCGCGGCCGCATTTTCTCGGTGGCGGCGGCTAGAAGCCTTTCCCGATCATGGGAGGCGACGGGGAGCGAAGCGGAGGCGATCCCTCAGGGCACGCTCGGACCCGGCGTCAGGTCAAGCCCGACAGCAACAGGACGCGCTGGAGACACGCGCGAGGTCGACGTGGCGTCGCCGCGTGAGGTCCTGTCGCTTCATGTCACCGATCCAACCAGGGGGAAGTCCTGCCGGTCAAGAAGGCCCGGGCTCCATTCCATATCCCGGACGCATGGGGCCGGGCCGCGGAATTCCGCGGCGCCCGCTTCGAGATTACCCGGGAGGCGGGCCGGGGAGTGAGTCGGTATTCATGAGACCGTGATAGGGATCCCCTTGAAGCGGGCGCATCGGGCGGGCATGGTGCGCCGTGTGCGAATTGAACAGCTCGAATACATCGCCGCGGTCACCCGCCTCGGCTCACTCCGCCGCGCCGCCGAGGAACTGCATCTGTCCCAGCCGGCGCTCAGCGAGACCGTACGCAATCTCGAACGCGAACTCGGCGTGGATCTGTTGGAGCGCAAGCGCTCCGGCGCCACGATCAGCGCGGAGGGACGGGAGTTGCTGCCGCATATCGTCACCGTCATCGAGGCCGTCGACCGGCTGCGCGGCGCCGCCGGTGACCAGCACCGCGTCAGCCGGATGATCCGGCTGGGCACGGTCAACAGCGCGACGGTCCCGCTGCTGATCCCGGCCGTCCGGGAGTTCCGCGCGACCCACCCGGTGACCCAGGTCGAGGTGGTGGGCGCGCAGCAGACCGAGATCCACCGGGCGCTGCTGGAGGGCAGCGTCGACCTGGGCCTGGTCAACTACCTACGGGGGGACGACGTCCCGCCCGACCTCGAGACCACCGAGCTGCTGCGCGGCCGCCCGGTGGTCTGTCTGCGCCCCGACAGCCCGCTGGCCGCCCGGCCGGTGGTGAGCGCGGCGGATCTGCTGGACGGGCGCGAGCCGCTGATCGTGATGCGTTCCGGCTATCTCATGCACCGCTTCATCCACCGGCTGCTGGCCGGGCGCACCCCGTCCTTCTCGTACTCCACCGACGGCGCCGAAATGGGCAAGCTCATGGTGGCCGAGGGGCTCGGCGTCACCGTGCTCCCCGACTTCAGCGTCATCGGCGACCCCCTGGAGCGCGGTGGCGCGATCACCCACCGGCCGCTCGCGGACGGCGAGGCCACCGAGGTGCTGCTGGTGATCCAGCGCCGCCGCTCGGGCTCCGTCCCGCGCGCCGTACGCGATCTGCATCAGCTCTTCGTACGGCGCGCGGGGACCCCTACAGCTCCCTGAGCGCGGGCAGCAGCCGCTTCTCGGCCCAGTCCAGGAACGGCCGCTGGTGGTCACCGCCGATCTGGACGAGGGCGACGTCCGTGAAGCCCGCGTCGGCGAATGGCCGGATCAGCTCCGTGAACTCCTCGACGTCATCGCCGCACGGAATGGACGCGGCCACGTCGTCGGGCCGGACGAACTGGGTGGCGCCCGCGAAGGAGGCGGGCCCGGGCAGCTCCGAGTTGACCTTCCAGCCGCTCCCGAACCAGCGGAACTGGTCATGGGCGCGGGCGATCGCCGCGTCCCGGTTGGGGTCGTAACAGACCGGGATCTGGCCGATCCGGGGCTTCCCGCCGCCGCCGTTGCGCTCGAAGTCCCCCACCAGCTCGGGCTTGGGCTCCGTGGCGATCAGGATGTCGGCCAGCCGCCCGGCCAGCCGGCAGGACCGCGGCCCGGAGACGGCCACGCCGATGGGCGGCGGCTGGTCCGGCAGATCCCACAGCTTCGCCGAGTCGACGTCGTAGTGGGTGCCGTGGTGCGTGACATAGCCGCCGCCGAACAGCGCCCGGATGATCTCGATCGCCTCTTCCAGCATCTCGTGCCGCACAGCGGCCGACGGCCAGCCCTGCCCGACCACATGTTCGTTCAGATTCTCGCCGGACCCGAGCCCCAGCCGGAACCGCCCCTCGGACAGCAGCTGGAGCGTCGCCGCCTTCTGCGCGACCACCGCCGGGTGATAGCGCACGGTAGGGCAGGTGACATACGTCGTCAGCGGGATCGAGGAGGTGGCCTGCGCGGCGGCGCCCAGCACGCTCCAGGCGTACGGGGCGTGCCCCTGGGAGTCCAGCCACGGGAAGTAGTGGTCGGAGGTCACCGAGAAGTCGAACCCGACCTGCTCGGCCCGGACCACGTCGTCGACGAGCTGACGTGGTCCGGCCTGCTCGGTCATCATCGTGTATCCCCATCGAGCCATGACCCCCGAGTACCGCTCCTTCCGGCGTCCAAACGAGACGAACGGCTGGTCACCGTGGGTCGTGGCGGCTCACGTGCGGTAGGCGCGGGACGCGGTCACGGCGTGGGCCGGTCGTCGTGCTCCTGCTGGTCGTCGTGCTCGTGCTGGTCGTCCTCCTGGCCGTCGTCCTCCTGGTGGTCGGCCCAGCGGTAGCTCTCGGGGAGCAGCTCGGCGACGGGCACGGCGCGCAGGCGCTCGCCCGCGCCCACGATGACGTGGAGGTCCGGGAAATAGTCGAGCATCATCTGGCGGCAGCGGCCGCAGGGAGGGATCACCCCGCGGCCATGGTCGCCCACGGCGACCATGGTCACCAGGTCATACGCGCCCTGGGCGGCCGCCGCGCCGATGACGACGAGTTCGGCGCAGGGGCCGCCGGTGAAGTGGTAGGCGTTCATCGCGGTGATGATCCGCCCGTCCCGGTCGCGGGCCGCCGCCGCCACGGTGTGGTTGTCGCCCCGGCTGCGGGTGGCCGCCACCTGGATCGCGGCCTGGATGAGGTCATGGTCGACGGAATGAGGCGTGGTCATGTCTGGAGCTTGGCAGAGATGACCGGGGCCAGGCGGTCGGTGATGGTGCGGTGGCCCTTGTCGTTGGGGTGGACCGAGTCCGAGAGGTCGTCGGAGGCGAGCCAGCCGGTGGTGTCGACGTAGGACGACTTCGCGTCGCTGAAGGCGGTGACGGCGGCCTTGGTCTCGGTGCCGAACCGGCCGCTGAAGGTGCGCAGGGCGAAGATCCAGGCGTTCGGGTAGGCGGTGCGGACCTTACGGAGGAGGCTGGTGTACGACGCCTGGAACTGCGCCGAGCTCACCCCGCGCCCCACGTCGTTGGTGCCGAGGTTGATGACGACGGCATTCGCCTGGTAGCGGGAGAAGTCCCAGTCGGGCGTGGCGGCGTTCGGGTTGAGCTTGGTGAACTGCTGCTCCAGGCTCATGCGGTCGTCCGCCGTGTCGACGAGGGCGGCGCCGCCCTGGGCGATCTGGGTGTGGTCGGCGCCGAGGCGTTCGCCGATGAGCCAGCCGTAGGCGGTGCGGGCGTTCTGCGAGGTGGTGGTGCCGACGGTGATGGAGTCGCCGACGAATTCGATCAGCTTCTTCGGGGTCGGTGGGGTGAAGGTGGTGGCGCCGCCGTCGAGGGTCAGGCCCTGGAAGACCGCGTCACCGTGATAACTGCCCGCGATCACCTGGTAGTTGACCTGAAGGGTGTGGTTTCCGGCGGCGAGCGGGGTGGGGGTGAGGTTCACCGTGCCCTTGGCCTCGTCGTAGAAGGTGGCGGGGCCGCCGTCGATGCTGGCCCACAGGTCGATCGCATTACGCTGCTTGAGCTTGACCGTGCGGCCGGTGAAGCCGGTGCGGAAGTAGGCGCCCGCCCAGTAGGGGGTGTAGGCGGTGGTGGAGGTCTTGGTGTCCCAGCGGCCGCTGAACTTGATGTTGGGGTCGCCGGGCTGGCCGGGGGCGGCGGCCCGCACACCGGCCGCGCCCAGTTTGGCGCTGATGACCGGGGCCAGGCGGTTCGCGAACTTGGTGTGGCCCGCCTCGTTGGGGTGGCCGTTGCCGTCCTCGTAGTCCGTGCCGTCGGTGAGCCAGCCGCTGGTGTCGACGTAGTACACCTTCGCGTCCCCCGCGCCGTTGCGCGCGCTCACGGCTGCCCTGGTCTCCGTCAGGTAGCGCTTCTTGAGGGTCTGGACGGCGAAGAGCGCCGCGTTCGGGTACTTCGCGCGGATGTCGCGCAGGAGGGCGGTGTACGCCGTCTGGAACTCGGCGCCGGTGACGCCGTGCCCGATGTCGTTGGTGCCGAGGTTGATGACCACCGCGTTCGCCTGGTAGCGGGAGAAGTCCCAGTTCTGGTCGCCGGTGGAGGCCGTCTTGAAGAACTGGGAGGCGAGGCCCACACAGCCGTCCTTGCCGACCAGGCAGTAGCCCGAGCGGGCGATCTGGGTGTGCCGCATGCCGAGCTGTTCACCGGTCTTCCAGCCGTACGAGTCCAGCGCGAGTCGGTCGGTGAGGGCACCGGCGGTGATGGAGTCGCCCACGAACTCGATGAGCCCGGACGGGACGCGGGGGGCCACCGTGCCCGCGCCCGAGTCGAGGACCAAGCCCTGGAAGACGGTGTCACCGGAGCGGTAGGAGACGCGGAGGGTGTGGTTGCCCTGGGGGAGTGGCGTCGGGGTGAGGTTGACGGTGCCCCTGACGCCCGCGTAGAAGACATCGGCGCCGCCGTCGACGCTGGCGTAGAAGTTCACCGCCTCCCGGGCCTTGATCTTCACCGTGGTCCCGGTGAACGCCGTCTGGAGGTAGCCGCCGGTCCAGTTGGGGACGGCGGCGGTGGCGGAGCCGAGGTCCCAGCGGCCGGTGTAGACGATGTTGGGGTCGGTCACCGAGCCGTTCCCCAGGGTCGCCGCCCGTGCGGTGGTGCCGAGGCTCAGCCCCAGCGCGCAAAGCGTCGCGGTCATGACAACGAGTAAGAGTCTGCGTAAGGCGTGCGGGATCGATGGCATCGGGGTCCTCTCGGGGAGAGAGTGTGGGGTCTGGGAGCGCTCCCAGGCTTCGGCCGCCCCACGATGGAAGCGATGAATCGGTTCAACGTCAAGGTGTGCGGCCACGGTTACGATGTGCGCCATGGCGGAAACCGGTGGGGTGCGCGAGGTGAAGTCCGCGGGCCGCACCGTGGAACTGCTGGAGCTGCTCGCCGCACGCGGCGACCAGCCGGCCCGGCTGCGCGAGCTCGCCGAGGAGCTCGGCGTCCCGCGCAGCAGTATGTACGCCCTCCTCAAGACCCTGATCGATCGCGGCTGGGTGCGCACCGACGTCACCGGTTCGCTGTACGGCATCGGCATCCGCGCACTGCTCACCGGCACCAGCTATCTGGACAGCGATCCACGGGTGCGGGCGGCGCGGCCGTATCTGGACGAGGCGTCCGACGCGCTGGGCGAGACCATTCACCTCGCCCGGCTGGACGGCGGCGATGTCGTCTATCTCGCCACGCGTGAGTCGCATGAGTACCTCCGCCCCTTCAGCCGCGTCGGGCGGCGGCTCCCGGCCCATGTGGGGGCGCTGGGGAAGGCGCTGCTCGCCGAGCGGATCGACGGCGAACTCCCGCTGAAGGGAGAGGAGTTGGTGCCGATGACGCCCAACACCCACCGCACCCGCGCCGCGCTCGTCGCCGATCTGGCACGGGTGCGGGAGCGGGGCCACGCGGTCGACCGGGAGGAGGGGGTGGTGGGCATCGTGGGCTTCGGTTTCGCCCTGCGGTACGACGTCCCGGCGGTGGACGCGATCAGCTGCTCCGTGCCGACGGCCCGGCTGACGGAGGGGCGGGAGGGGCGGATCGTCGGGGTGATGCGGGAGATCCGGGCGAAGATCGAGGCGGTCGTGCCGAGGGGTACCGGCACGGGCCCGCAGTGGCGCCCGTAGACGGCTCGTTCAGGCCCGGCCCCGGTGGGCTCGGGTCCCAGCCGCCCCGATGGGCTTCAGATCCGGCCGCCCCGATGGGCTTTCAGGCCCAGCCCCGGTGTGCGGCGCGCACACCGGCCTGGAAGCGGCCGGTGGCGGCCAGCCGGAGTTGGAGGTCGCTGACCCGGCGGCGCAGGGTGCGCAGACTCACCCCGAGGTGGCGGGCGATGGCCTCGTCCTTCATGCCCGCCGCCAGCAGGCCGATCAGTCGGCGGTCCGCCGCGCTGAGCTCCTCGTCACCGTCGTCCGGCGTACCGCCCAGCGGAGTCCCCTGCTGCCAGAAGATCTCGAAGAGCGTCTGGAGGGCGTCGGTGAGGGCGGAGTGCCGCACGATCACCGCGGAGTAGACCGGACCGGCGTCCGCGCTGGTCAGCGGCAGCATCGCGGTGCGGCCGTCGATCACCAGCAGCTTCATGGGGACGGTCGGCAGCACGCGGGCCTGTTCGCCGAGCGCGACCATGCCCTCCGCGTACGCCAGCAGGTCGGGGGACTCCAGCGAGGTGACGGAGTACAGGGTCCGGTAGGCGACGCCACGGCGCAGCACCTCGCTCTGGAGGTCCAGTTGCGGGGTGAGCGGGGCGAGGTAGGGCGGGGAGTCGAAGAGGCAGACCTCGTGTTCGACGCGGGCGTACAGCTCCTCCAGCCGGGCGGCGTTGGCGCTCTCGCCGCGTACGACCTCGACGAGCGAGGCCGGCTCGGCGCGCAGCAGCCCGGCGGCGTAGATCTTGGCCATGTCGTCGGCGGTGGCGGCGAGCAGGTCGGATTCGCTCTCGCGCTTGCGGATGAGGGCCCGTACGGCGATACGGGGGTCGACGGGCCGTAGTCCCCCGGTGGAGTCGGGGGCCTGGATCAGGCCGAGGTGGAGCAGCCGGGCGCAGGCGCGGCGGACGCGCGGCGGGGAGGCGCCGAGCAGTCGCGACCAGCCGGTGATGCCCGCCTCGGGCTGGTGGAGGATCGCGTGGTATAGCGCTTCGTCGAAGTCGGAGACCCCTGCCGCGGCCCAGGGACTCGGGCTCGTGGCAGGGGTCTCGCCGGACGCGGATACGGATGCTCTGCTGTCCACTGGCGGCGGCTCCAGCGCGTCGATGAATCGATTCGATCAACGGCACGCTAGACGTTGTTTGTTACCGCCGAAGGAAGGATTTCGGCCTACTTCAGGCCATATGCACGAATGACCGTTTGATCGATTCGATTGCCGTCGGCGTCGGCGGCCTGGACGCGCAGGCTGACGAAGCCGTTGGTGGCGCCGAGCGGGGGATGGCCGACCGTGGCCCGGTAGCCCGTGCCGGAGCGGGTGAGCTCGACCTTCTTCCAGGTCGTGCCGTCGTCGTAGGACGCCCATGCCTTCGCGCCGGTGAGCTTCGCGGCGTCAGCGCCCTCTTGGTGGCGAGGGGTCACGCCGAAGCCGAACTTTCGCCCCGCCCTGGCCTGGCCGAGCAGGTCCACACCGAGGTCGTAGTCGATGGAGAGAAGGGGGAGGGCCGTCGCCTGGGCGGTGTGCGCGGAGGCGAAGTCCCATCGCGTACTGGTCCTGGTCGAGTACGCCGACCAGTCGGCCTTTCGCCGGGCGTCGATCGTCAGCCGGTACGCGGCCTTTCCGGCGGGCACCTGGAAGGTGCCGGAGCCGTACGGGGCCTCGCCGACCGGCTTGCCGTCCGCGTACAGGTTCGTCTTCACCGTGTCGAACCCCTGGGCGACCCCGCCCGAGGAGCCGTAGTGGCCGGGGCCGGAATCGGCGAACTCCGGGATGGCGAGGGTGAGTTCATCGCCCTCGCGCTGCGAGACACCGAACTCGGCGGCGGTCGTCGGACGGATCACGGGCGCCAGCCAGTCCACCGTCTGCTTCGTCCCGGGCCGATACGTCACCAGTGGCGACCACTGCCGTCCGGCGCCGCTGTCGTAGTCCTGCTTGACGGTGCGCCAGACGCGGGTGCCGGGGTCGGCGGTGTAGTACTCGGTGCGCTGGGTTCCCAGCGGCACGTCGTACGCCGACTCCAGCGAGAAGAGCTGGTAGGGGCGGAAGGTGTGGGTGGCCTCGGTGCCGATCCGCCCCTTCACCCCGCCGTGGTAGCGGGCCGTGACCTTGGTGGTGTTGCGGCTGTCGACGGGGTACGTGAGGTCCTCGCCGATGGCGTCGGTTTCCGGCAGCAACACGTCGTACATGAACGGGCTGACCGCGGTGCCGCCGAGTTCGACGGTCACCTTGCCCTTGCCGCCGTCCGCGGTGAGCAGGGAGAGCAGCCGGTCGCCCTCCTCGCCGGGCACGGACATGACGGGGATCGTCGCGCTGTCGACCGCGGTGATCCACAGGCCGGCCGTCGTCTTGCGGTACACGATGGCGTACGCGGCGCCCGCCTTGGTGGCGTTGGCGACGGCGTCCTGCGGCCATTCGTCGGGCGCCAGGCCCATCAGCACGGCCTTGCCCTTCACATCCAGGTCCTCGAAGTCCTCGGGCGTACCGGCACCGGCCGACACCAGCCGCACCTTGTGCTTACCGTCGATCTTGACGGGCCAGCCGGTGTACGTATTCGCGTAGTCCGGGTTCAGCGCCATCCGTTCGGGGCTGGTGACGCTCGCGGACAGCTCGGTCTTCTCCAGCCGCCACCTGGTGTAGAACTCGAAGAGGCCGTCGGTGACCTTCTCGGTCGGCGCCGCGTAGATGTGCTTCTTCCACTTGCCCATGATGTAGGTCAGGCCGAAGGAACTGCCGCCCTCGCGCTCCCGGTGCCAGGAGGTCGTGACGCCCTGGGATTCGACGTCCTTCTCCTTGGTCTGTGGCTTGATCTCGACGGCCTTGCGGGCGTCGAGGGTGAGGGAGGTGTCGCCCGTCAGCTCGATCTGCGGATCGCCCACGATGCTCGTCGCGACCTCGTGCCTGCCGCTGTCGAGCACCGGGATCCAGGTGGCGAGGGAGTATGTGCCGGCCGGGAGCTGGAAGGAGTCGGAGCCGCGCATGTAGCCGAACTGGTTCTGGCTCGCGTCGCCGAGCTCCTGGAGGGTGAAGAGCGCGCTCGGTGCCTGGTTGCCCTGCCGGTCCAGCAGCGTGACCTTGAGGTCGTAGAGCTTCTCGCCCTTCTCGTAGGCGACGGCCGTGGTCACCTTGACCGCGCCGCCCGCGCCGTCGTCGCCGGTCGCCGTGATGAACCCGGCGTGGCGGCCCTTGTCCGCCTTGACCGGGTCGACGGTGACCGGGACCTTGACGGCGCCGTTCGCGGGCACGGTCACGGTGTCGGAGCCGAGCGAGAGGGAGTCGCCGCCGACCGAGGACGCCAGCTTCAGCGTCACCGGCTTCGCGGTGGCGTTGGTGTACCTGATGGTCCTGGCGTCGGGCTTGTCGGCGTCGTACGCGTACTGGCCGTAGCTGAGGGTCGGGGTCCCGAAGACGCCCTGGGTGGCCGCGCGCGGTACGTCGACCCGGCCGTCGCCCTGGGTGAAGGGGCCGTCCGCCGCACTGGTCTTGGCGGTGCTGGCCAGGGCCTCCTTGAGCTGCGCGCCGGTCCAGTCGGGGTGGACCTCCGCGACGATCGCCGCCGCGCCCGCGACATGCGGCGTCGCCATGGAGGTGCCGCTCGCCGTGGTGTAGAGGTCGTCGACCGGCGTGCCCATGGACGTACCGGCCGCGCGGGCCGCCGTGATGTCCACACCCGGCGCGGTGATCTCGGGCTTGACCGCGTAGTCGCCGGAGCGCGGCCCACGGCTGGAGAAGGTGGCCCACTTGTCGGACGTGTCGACGGCGCCGACGGTGAGGGCCGAGTCGGCGATGCCGGGAGTCTCCACGGTCCCTTCGAACGGTCCGGAGTTGCCCGCCGCGATCACGAACAGCGCCCCGGAGGACGCCGACAACTGGTCGACCGCCTCGCTCAGCGGGTCCGAGGGGCCGGACGCCGGTCCGCCGAGCGACATGGAGATGATCTTCGCGCCGGACGACGCGGCCCACTCCATGCCCTCGATGATCCACGACGAGTAGCCCTCGCCCGCGTCGTTCATCACCTTGCCGACCAGCAGCTTCGCGCCCGGCGCCACGCCCTTGTACTTCCCGCCGGATCCGGCGCCGCCGCCCGCGATGGTGTCCGCCACATGGGTGCCGTGGCCGTGGCCGTCCGTTACGGTCTGGTCCGGGACGAAGCTCTTGGAGTCCTCGACGGCATCCTTGACGTCCGGATGCGTGGTGTCGATGCCGGTGTCCAGCACGGCGACCTTCACGCCCTGGCCGTCGTATCCGGCCTTCCACATCTCCGGGGCGCCGATCTGCGGGACGCTGACGTCGAGCGACGCCTTGACCTTCCGGTCCAGCCAGATCTTCCGTAACCCCTTGTCATGGCTGATGTCGGCCCAGAAGCCCGCCGCGTCGGCCTTCCTGGCGCTGAACGCCGCGCCGTCCACGCTGGGCAGGCTGAGGGTCTTGCGCGCGCCCTCGGGGGCCGGGTGCGCGGCCTTGGTGCGATAGGTGGCGATGACCGGGATCGAGCCGGTCTTCTTGTCGTCGTAGCCCTGTTTGACGAGCTGTGTGATGTTGAACAGGCCCGCGTCGAGCTTGTTCGCGGAGAGCAGCCGGAGAGCGTCGACCGGGACGACGCTGATCTCCTTGCCCTTCTGGTTGGCCACGAATTCCACCGACTCGCGGCCCGCGCCTCGTTTCACCTCCACGGCGTACTTTCCGTCGGCGCCGGTGGTGACGCTGACCGTGTCGCCGGTGATCAGGGTGACCGTGTGCTGCTGCGTACGGACCGGTGGGGCCTCCGCGGCGGCCTGGGACGGCCGCCCGCTGGCCACCGGGGCGGCCATGGCGCCCATCACACCGGCGGCGCCCACCACAGCCAAGAAGCGACGCAATCTTCGCATCGGCTGGCTTCCTCCCTCATCGCATCCGACTCTCCTGTCGGAAGGTGCGATCAGAGTGGTGGCCGTAAGCGGATGTGCTCAAGGGAATCCTGTGGCCGGGGCGTGCCAATGCCCTGATCGGCCACAGGAGTCAGGGAACAGCAGAGGAGCGCGGGGGCGTGTTACGGATGGCGCCGCTCGATCACGTCTGCTCGATCACGTCTGCTCGATCACGTTTGCTTGATCATGTCCGCGCACTTCTCGCCGATCATCATCGTCGTGATGCACGGATTGACGGCGATGAGATACGGCATCGCCGAGCCGTCCGCGACCCGCAGCCCCGTCACGCCCTTGACCCTCAGCCGCGGATCGAGCGGGGCGTCCGGGTCCTCGGGCGCGCCCATCCGCACGGTGCACGCCGGGTGGTAGACGGTGTTGTGGGTCTCGCGGATGTAGGCCGCCAGCTCGTCCTCGCTGTGCACATCGGGTCCGGGGGTCAGTTCGGCGCCCGCCCACAGGGCCAGCGCGGGCCGGGCGGCGATCTTGCGGGCGAGCAGCAGACCGCGGGTCATGATGTCGATGTCGTAGGGGTCGGTGAAGTAGCGGGGGTCGACGCGCGCCTTGTCGCGGAAGTCGCGGGTGGCCAGCCGCACGGTGCCCCGGGAGCGGGCGCGGGTGACGTTCGGCGTGAGGCAGAAGGCGTTCTCCGAAGTGGGGTAGCCACGGCGGTAGGTGTTCATGTCGAAGGGCGTCGCGCCGTAGTGGAACATCAGGTCCGGGCGGTCCAGGTCGGGCTCGGTGGCGGCGAAGATGCCGATCTCCCACCACTGGGTGGACGTGTTGATCATGGGCTGCTCGGCGTTCCACATGATGACGCCCTCGGGGTGGTCCTGGAGGTTGCCACCGACCCCGGGGGAGTCTACGAGCACCTCCACCCCCGTCTCCCGCAGATGTCCGGCGGGGCCGATACCGGAGAGCATCAGCAGCTTCGGGGTGTCGATGGCACCGCAGGAGACGATGACCTCGCGGCGGGCGTGCACCCGCAGGGTGTGGATCAGATCGGGGGAGAGGTACTCGACGCCGGTGCAGCGCAGGTTCTCGTCCAGAACCAGCCGTTTGGCCTGCAGTCCGGTGCGCACCTCCAGATTGGGCCGGGAGTCCATGACGGGGTGGAGATAGGCGACCGAGGCGGAGCAGCGGGTGCCGTCCTCGCGGGCGTTGATCTGGAACCAGTTGGCGCCGCGCACCACCGTCGTCCCGGTGTTGAACGGGGCGATCGGGATGCCCGCCTCCTCGCAGGCCGCCAGCACCGCCCGGCCGCACGGGTCCTCGGGCGGCACGGTGCGGATCCGGACCGGGCCGCCGCGGCCGTGGTGGTCGCCGGGCGCGTCGTTGTCCTCCAGGCGCTGGTAGAGCGGGAAGCAGTCGGCGGCCGACCAGCCGTCCAGGCCCATGGCGGCCCATTCGTCGAGGTCCTCGGCGGGGGCCCAGAAGGCGATGCAGGAGTTGTGCGAGGAGCAGCCGCCGAGCACCTTGGCGCGGGCGTGGCGCAGAAAGCTGTTGCCCTTCTCCTGCGGTTCGACCGGGTAGTCCCAGTCGTAGCCGGACCCCAGCAGCCACATCCAGCGGTTCAGCCGCAGGATGTTGTCGTCCCCGACGTCGGACGGGCCCGCCTCCAGCAGGCAGACGCTCACCGAGGGGTCCTCGGACAGCCGCGACGCGACGACCGATCCGGCCGTACCGCCGCCGACCACCACGAAGTCGAACTGGTCCACGGGCCTCTCCTCACGGGGTGGTGGCGGCCGCGTGTTCGGCGAGCACACCCGTACGGGTCCGCTGGACGAACCAGTAGTAGGTGAAGCCGCCCAGTGCGACCACGCCGACGAACAGGACCGCCCCCCAGCGCAGATACCAGTGCTGCGGTCCGGTGGCGTTGTAGACCTGGGCCCGGGGCCAGGCGAGGTTGACGGTCATCGCGGTGCCCCACAGCACGGCCAGCACATTGACCGGCAGCCCCAGCCGCCCCAGCGAGAAGCGGCCCTCGGCCGGTTGCCATTCGCCCTTCAGCCGCCGTACCAGCATGGGCAGGGTGACCATCAGATACGCGAAGTAGATCATGATGATCGCGATGCTGGTGACCACGGAGAAGATCTGCGGCTGGTTGATGTTGAGGACCAGGATCGCGATGGCCACCAGCCCGATCAGGATCGCCGGCAGCAGCGGTGTCTGGAACCGCGGATGGACCCGGGCCAGCCGGGAGCCGCCGGGCAGGTTGTTGTCCCGGGCCATGGCGAACATCAGCCGGATGGCGGCGGTGTGCACGGCCAGCGCGCATACGCTGATCGCGATGACCACGCACCACAGCACCATCAGGCCCACGCCGTGGCCGAGCGCGGAGAGCACCACGAACTGCAGACCGTCCGCCGCCAGCCGTTTGTCCCGCGGATTCGGCACCGCCATGAGCGCGAAGAGCAGGATGAGCCCGCCGAGGGCGAACGACGCCACCAGCGCCCGCAGGATGGCGTGTGGCGCGTTACGGCCCGGGTCCACGGACTCCTCACCCAGCGAGGACGCCGTGTCGAAGCCGTACATCACATACGCCGAGGCGAGCGAGGCGGTGAGGAACGCGCCGAGATAGCCCAGCGATTGGCCCTGGCCATGGCCGAAGGTGTCCAGCGTCACGGACGGGCCGCGGGCGATGTTCGCGGCCAGCAGCAGGATCAGCACGACCGTGGCGATCAGCTCGATGGCCACGCCCGCGGAGTTGATACGGGCCATCAGCTTCACCCCGAAGCCGTTGATCACCATGGTGAACAGGATCAGCACACTGCCGAGCAGCACCGCGTTGGCCGCGCGCTCGGTCCCGGTGGAACCGTCGCCGATGAACTGGAACAACGAGGAGATCTGCGGCAGCGTCACCTGGTACGCGAGCGCCACGGCCGCCAGCGACACCATCGAGGCCGTCATCATCATCCAGCCGCCCAGCCAGCCCACATGTGGACCACCCAGCAGCTTGGACCAGTTGTAGACCGAACCGGCCACCGGATAGCGGCCGGCCAGCTCGGCGAAGCTCAGCGCCACCATAAGCTGCCCGCTGAACACCATCGGCCATGACCACCAGTACGCCGGGCCGCCGTGCGCGACACCGAAGTAGAAGAGCTGGAAGGTGCCGGTCAGGATGGAGATGTAGCTGATCCCGGCGGCGAAGGTGTGGAAGTTGCCCAGGGTGCGCTTGAGTTCCGGGCGGTAGCCGAGTTCGGCGAGCGAGTCGTCGTCATGCGAACCGTCCGGCTTGGGCTTCGGCGGCGGTTCTGCCGACTCGCTCGCCGTCATTCGAACCACCGCTGCGGACGGGGCGCGGTGTTGCGCCAGATGTGCTTGAGCTCCTGGTACTCGTGCAGCCCCGACGGGCCCAGCTCACGGCCGATACCGGACTGCTTCATCCCGCCCCACTCGGCCTGCGGGACATACGGATGGAAGTCGTTGATCCATACGGTCCCGGCCCGCAGCCGGGACGCCACCCGCTGCGCCTTCTCCGCGTCCTGCGTCCACACCCCGCCCGCCAGGCCGTACACCGTGTCATTGCCGAGCGCGACCGCCTCGTCCTCGTCCCGGAACCGCTCCACGGTGAGCACCGGGCCGAAGGATTCCTCCTGCACCACGGACATGTCCGGGGTGCAGTCGTCCAGGACGGTCGGCAGGTAGTAGTAGCCCTTCTCCAGGTCAGGATCATCGGGCGGGGTCCCGCCGCAGCGCAGCACCGCGCCCTCGTCGATCCCCGCCGCCACATAGTCGGCGATCTTCTGGCGGTGCTCGGCGGAGATCAGCGGCCCGGTGCGGGCGTGCTCGTCGAACGGCCCGCCCAGCCGGATGTTCCGGGCGCGATGGACGATCTCGTCGACGAACGCGTCATGGAGCTGCTCCTGGACCAGCAGCCGGGCACCGGCCGAGCAGACCTGCCCGGAGTGCAGGAACACCGCCGTGAGCGCGTAGTCGACCGCGGTGTCGAAATCGCAGTCGGTGAAGACGATATTGGGGTTCTTGCCGCCCAGCTCCAGGGCCAGCTTCTTCACCGTGGGCGCGACGGCCGACATGATCCAGCGCCCGGTGACCACCCCGCCGGTGAACGACACCATGTCCACCCGTTCGTCCGTGACCAGCGGCGCGCCCGCGGTGGCCCCCGAACCCAGGATCAGATTGGCGGCGCCACCGGGCAGCCCGGCCTCCGTCAGCAGCCGCATCAGATGGATCGCGGTGTGCGGGGTCAGCTCGCTGGGCTTGAGGACGAAGGTGTTCCCGGCGGCCAGCGCGGGCGCCACCTTCCAGGCCGTCTGCAGCAGCGGGTAGTTCCACGGCGTGATCAGCACACACACCCCGACCGGTTCGTGCACCACCCTGCTGTCGATCTCCGCGCTGCCCACCTCCATCACACGGCCGGCCCCGGCGGAGGAGGCGAGGTTGCCGAAGTAGCGGAAGCAGTTCGCGATGTCGTCGAGGTCGTACTCGCTCTCGACCATCCGCTTCCCGGTGTCCAGGGACTCGGCGCGGGCGAGCGTCGGCTTCTCGCGCTCCAGCAGATCGGCCACCCGCAGCAGCAGCGCGCCCCGGTCGGCGGCCGGGGCGCCGGGCCACGATCCGCGGTCGAAGGCGTCCCGGGCGGCCGCCACCGCGGCGGCGGCGTCGCCTGGCCCCGCCTCGTCGACCACGGCGACCAGCGAGCCGTCCGCCGGACAGCGGATCTCGCGGCTGTGTCCGTCGAGGGCGGTCGTCCAGTGGCCGCCGATGAACAGCTCCGGCATGGGCTCCTCCGGGCTCGGACGACAGGGCCGGTCCCGAGGTGGATCCGTCGACGCACCCGGCTGGCCCACACACTGAGCGTAAGTGGCACCGGTCACCCTCGCACGGCGTAGGGAAGCCGCGGGCGCGGCGGGGATGCGAGCGGATGCCCCGGCGGCCCCGGGGGCCCCGGCGGGATCGGCGAGCCTGGCGGGATCGGCGAGCCCGGCCGGGGTGCGCCGGGGGCCCGGCGGGGTCGGCGGGATCGGCGAGATCGGCCGGGGCGCGCCGGGGGTCGTCGCCGGGCTACGGGTCGCCGAGGCCGTGTGCATCGCGGCCCGGTCTGCGGCACGCGCGGGCAGGACGCAAGCGACCGCGGCCGGGCGCGAGGGGTCGGGGCGACGGGTGCTCCGGGAAACCATCTTCCGGCGGGACGTGTGATCGGACGTGTGAGCGGCACAATCCCTGGCATGGTCAACGCGTCCGAAGCCCACCGCGGCCCCGAAGCCCACCGCGGCCCCGAAGCCCACCTTGGCGCCGAGCTCCACCGCGGTCCCGAAGTCCACCGTGGCTCCGAAGCCGACCATGGGCCCGAAGCCCATCGCGGCCCCGAAGCCCACCTTGGCTCCGAGCCCAACCGCGGGCTCGAAGCCCACCGCGGTCCCGAATCCCACGGCGCCCTCGCCGACGAGCTGCTCGCCGTCCTCGATCCGCTGCCCTTCCCACGCCGGATGCGGGAGTTGGCCGGGCGGGCGAGGGCGGCCAGTGCCGAGGGGCGGCTGGGTGTGCTGATCGAGGGGCTGGAGCGGCGCGGGACGTACGAGCGGCGGCTGGCGGCCGTGGCCGCGGCCGCCGGTGGGCGGACCGCCCATCTCGCGGCGCGGCTCGCGGACCCGGACCCCGTGGTGCGGCACCGCGCCCTCGACACCGCCCGCCGCGGCGGCCCCGGCGCGATCGCGGACGACGCGCTGGAGGCGGCCTTCGAGGACGCGCCCGCCACCGTACGGCGCGAACTGGTGCGCACCGTCGTGGCCGGGCGGCGCACCGCGCTCGCGGACCGGCTGATCGAGCCGTTCCGGGAGCGCTGGGGCGACAGCGAGGCCGCCCGCCTCCTCCCCGGATGCGGAGCGGAGACCGTGGCGCGACTGCTGCCCGGGCTGTTCCATGCCGTCCGCGCCTGGCGGCCCCTCGTCGCCCGCCACCCCGTGGCCGTCCTGGACGAGGCGGCGCGCCAACTCACCGCGCTGCCCGCACCGCTGCGCGCCGACTGGTGGACCCGTTACGCGCCCTGTGTGGCGCTCGCCGCGCCCGCCCGGCCCCAGCGGGTGCTGGAGCTGCTGGAGGACCACTGCCAGGGCCCGCTGCCCGCCTCCGTACGGGCCCGGCTGTCCGCGCTGGTGGCCGCCGAGCCCGGCTCCACGCTGCGGCTGCTGCTCGCCCCCGAGCACAGCGGCACCCGGCACCGGCTGGACCGGGCCGTGCTGCGCCGGATCGTCCGCGCCGACCCGCCCGAGCTCGCCGAGCTGGGCCGGGCCCTGCGGCACGACGCCGACGCCCTCGCCCGGCTGCTGGCCGCGCTGCCGCCCGCCCGCCGCGCCGCGTTCTACGACGCGGCCACCGACGGACGCGACCCCGCCCACGCCGTCATCGAACCCGCCGTGCTCGAGGTCCTGCCGCGCCCCCGCCGCCAGGCCGAGGCCCGCCGGATGGCCGCCCAGGCGCGCGAGCGCGGCGCGCCCTGGACCACCGTCCTGGAGTCGGTGGCCCATCTGCCGGTCGAGGAGGCGCGCGAGGAGCTGCTGGCCGCCGTGCGCCGCTCCTCGGCCGAGGACCGCGCCCTGGCCTATCCGCTGCTGATCCAGTGCGTCGCCCGCTCCGGCGACCCGGACGCCGTCACCGACCTGCTGCACCTGCTGGAGCGGCTGCGGGGCGAGCAGGACCCGGTGCGCTCCGCGGCGCTCGGCGCGCTCGCCCGCACCCACCCCGCGCTGTTCACCGACGACGCCGCCGAGCAGCTCGACCGCATCGCCGCCGAGGCGATCTCCGCCCGCGACTCCTCCTCCGCCACCCGCCAGGCGCTGCGCCACCTCGCCGTGGCGCTGCTGCGCGAACACGCCGTCACCGGGCGGCGGCAGTTGCTGGGGTGGGCGCTGCGCACCCTCACCCGGCTCGCGGGCAGCGTCGGCGCCGCCGACCTGGGCCGCCTCGACCACCAGCTGCGGCGCGGCCAGGAGCAGGCGGTGTTCGAGGCGCTGCGGCCCTGGCTGGAAGCGGGCGCTGAACGGGTCGACCACGAGCTGACCTTCGCCCTCGCCCGCTCCCTCGGACGGCGCGCCCACGCCCTGCCCGAGCTGCAGGAACTCCTATGGCAGGCCATCTCGTTCGGCAGCGACGCGACGGTCCGCACCGCCATCGGGCTGTGGCTGGAACCACCGGCGGAGCGGGACGCCCGCGTGGCCGAGCTGCTGACCCACGAGCCCTCGGCGGCCGTGCTGCCGCCCGTCCTGGCCGTGCTGACCCGCCGTCGCACCGATCTGCTCGACCTCGTCCTCGACGAAACCCCGCCGTATGGGCGCTTTCTCACCCACGGCACCCACTGGACCCCGCCCACCGGCCGGAACACCGGCCGCTGGCTGCCCCGCCAACAGGCCGCCGCCGCCCGCCTCCTGGACCGCGCCGCCGCCGACACCTCCCAACGGCCGCAGCAGCGGGCGGCAGCCATCGCCGACGCCGCGCTGATCCCCGGCACCGGCGCGGCCACCGTCCGGACCTGGGCCGACGCCCCGGATGTGGTCCTGGCCGAGGCCGCGCTCGCCGCCCTCGCCCGGACCGACCGCCCCGGGGACGCCCTGCCCGCCCTGCTGGCCCACGCGGGCGGCGACCGGGCCCGGGTGGCGGTGTACGCGGCCACCAGGGCGGCCCGGTACGCCGAGCCGTCACGGCTGGTGCGGCTGGTCCGTGGGGTGCTCGCGCCGGACGGGGTCGCCACGGCCGTACCGCCCGTCCCCGCGAAGGTCACCAGCCGTAAGGAGGCCGTCCGGCTCGCCGCCACCCTGCTCCCGGTGACCGACGCCGCCGCGCTGCTCGCCGATGCCTTCGAACTGCCCGGCCAGCACCCCGATGTGCAGGCCGCCTGCGTCGCCTTCGCCACCCGGCCGCTCGACGCCGAACGCGCCTGGGAGTTGCTGACCGCCGCCGCGAGCGGACGGCGCGAACTGCGCCACGCAGTGCTGCACACCCGCCCGCTGGACCTCCCCGAGGCGCACCGCGGCCGCTACGCCCAACTCATACGCGTCGTCTGCGACACCGACGACCCCGAGGTGGCGGCGGCCGGATACGGGGCGCTGGCCGGGTGGTCACCGTGGGCGCCGGACGCCGCGGCCGTGCTGGTCGCGGCCGTCACCGACCTGGGCAACCGGGCGAGCTGGCGGCCCGCCGCCGACGCCCTGCTGGACCTGATGGCCGCGGCACCTGACGGGTCGCCCGGCGACAACCCGCTGGCCTGGGCGCTCGCCGCGCTGGTCACCGCCGACGCCCGGCCCGGCGGCCCCGACGCCGAACCGGACCGGGACCGCCCTGCCCGCCGCCGTATCCAGCACCTCGCCGACCGGCTCGCCACCCGGGCCCGGATGCGGCCCCGCGTGACCCGGCGCACCGCGCGGGCCGCGGGTGAACTCCTCGCCGGATACGAGACGTTCGTCCAGGAGGCCGCCCATGTGCTGGTGAACGCCCTCGACCTGGACGCCCGCCCTGGCCCGCTGTCCGCCGGGCTCGCCCGCCTCGCCCGGCTGCACACCACCCGCCCCGCGCTCGCCGTCCGCACCGCCGACGCCCTGCGCCGACGGCTGAACACCGCGCTGCGGCCGGGCTCCGACGCCGGTCTGCTGCGTGCCGCGGGACAGCTCGACGAGGACGGGGGCCATGCCTCCGGGCTGTTCGCCGCGACCCTTACCGAGGTGGGCGGGGCGCGTACGGAATGGGCGGAGCCCTGGCGGGAACGGGTGCGCTCACTGCGCGACCATCCGCACGCGGATGTCCGGGACGCGGCGCTGTGGCTGACGACGACGGTGGAGTGAAGACGGTATCGCCGGTGGGGCGGGACGGCGTCGCCGGTGGAGTGAGATGGCGTCGCCGGTGGGGCGGGACGGCGCCGCCGCCGGGTGCTCAGTCGCTCAGTCGCTCGGGTGCCAGGAGCCGTCGGTGTAGTCGTAGGCGTACTGCGGGCGTTCCTTGATGCTGCTGGTGCGGAACGGCGAGCCGTGGTCGTCGATCCGCAGCGTCCCCGAGCGGCCGCCGCTCGTCCAGTCCAGCTCCAGGTACCAACTGCAGTCGCAGCCGGCCGTCCGGGCGTTGACGAGCAGCACCTCCGGGTCGGAGGCCGAGACGCGGTAGGGGAAGCGGACGGCGGGAATCGGCTTGCCCGCGTCGTTGCCCTCGGTGGGGCGGGCCAGCGGACGGGCGGCGTCCAGATTCACCGAGAAGGCGCGCGGGGTGAGGGAGCCCCCGCAGCCGTTGTCCATGGCGAACGACGACCACGCGAGCGGGGTGCGGCGGCCCACGACCCGTACGTGCAGGGCCTGCAGGACGACGGCCGACGAGGCCCGGCCCTGCACCGTGACCTCGACGTTGGTGGTCCCGCCGTGCACCGCGCCATGGGCGGCGGCCCAGGTCGGGGCGTCCTGCTCGGTGGGCGGCGGGGCGACCTCGGACGGGCGCCGGTCGATGAGATAGCGATGGCCGCAGCCGTTCTCCCAGACGTGGGAACGGGTGGAGAGGGTGAGCGGGACCTGGGTGGAGCCGCCGCCGTCCGGGCCCTTGGAGGTGCCGGGCGCGGGGGAGCCGGAGGCGCCCCCATTGGCTCTCTGCTCCTTGCCGCGCTCGCCCTTACCGTCCTTCTCGTCGCCGCGCGGTTGGCCGGACGCGTCGTCGCCGTCCGTCTTCTGACGGTCCAGATGCCCGCGGGCGGTCGGCCCGGCGTGCGGCCTGGACGAGGGGGCGGCGGAGCGGGGTGAGGCCGCGGCGTCCTTACGGCCGTCCTCGCCGGGCGGCCGTACCTCGACCGCGGTGACGGCGAGCACGACGACGGCGGCGGCCCCGGCCAATAACGCCCACGGCCGCCGCGCCCGTGACACGACGGCAGTGCCGCCGTCGCTCCCCGACACCGCCTGCAACCGCCTCCGCGTGGTGGCGGCGGATCCGGCGTTGTCCGTGGGCGCGGTCTTGTCCGTGGGCGCGGCGTGGGGCTGGGCCTGCCCGGCGGCTGCGGACGGCGCCCGGGCGCCGTCGGCGCGCTCGGTGGTGTCCCCGGTGTCCCCAGTGTCCCCGGTGTCGCCGCGTTGGTGCGGATTCCTCGGATCTCCGCCCTGGTGTGCCGCCCCGCCACGGCGTGCGGAGCCATGGCCGCCCGATGAGGGGTCGGTCGCGGCGGCGGTGCGGTGTGCGGCCGGGACTCCGGACGTCGGCGTGGCCCTCGAAGCGTCGGCCGGGGTGGCGGTGCCCTGTCGTTCATCGGCGGTGTCTTGGCGCGTATCGGCTGCCGCGTACGGCTGAGCGTCGCGGGAGCGCCCACCCGCTTCCGGCCCGGTGCCGTCTCCGGCCGGGCCGGTCGGAGCGGCCGCGCCCCGGGGAGTGTCTGTCACCGGGCCCGGGCCGGAGGCGGCGACGTGCCCCCGGTGGCGGCCGGCGTCCGGGCGGGCGCGGGGAGTGGCGGCGGCGGTCCCAGAGTTGTCCGACGGGTCGTCGTCGCCTTCTCGTGCGTCGGCTGACGGGCGCGGCTCACCGTCACCGCACCGCGCGTCCGCCTCGGGTTCGGGCGCGGTGCCGTCCGCTGCCGGGCGGTCGGCCACGCCCCCGCGCGGGGCCGACGCCGTGCCGTCGGCCGCCGGTCGGCCGGTCGCGCTCTCGCGATCGGCCTCGCGTGCGCGGCGTCTGGAGGCGTCCGCGAGGATCCAGCGGCGGTGGAGGGCGAGCAGTTCCTCCGGGGTGGCGCCGCACAGCCGGGCGAAGCGCTCGACGGAGGCGTACTCCGCCGGGACCGCGTCGCCGTTGCAGTAGCGGTGCAGCGTGGACGTGCTGACGTGCAGTCGTGTGGCCAGTGAGCCGTAGCTGCGGCCCGAGCGCTCCTTCAGCGCCCGCAGTCTCTCGGCGAAGTCCTCAACCTCTTTGGCGTTCCCCACGCCACCACCCCCCCATATCGTCCCCGGCACCGCGACTTCGTCCCGTGGGCGTTCCACGGGCGCGTTCCAGGGTGTTGTCATACCCCCAAGTCAGCGTACGTGCAGGCATTCCAGCGTCCCGTATGCCCCGCCGGTCGTAGCGGCCACGGCCAGGTGGCGCACACGCTTGTCCTCCCGTCGCGACCTCCCGGTGCGGCGGCGGACCTGCACAGATCCTGAGATCGGGAAGAGACGAGGAAACACCTCATGCGCAAGCCCACGCACTCATTCCGCGGCGCCGCGCTCGGCGTGGTGGCCGCAGCCGCCGTCGTGGCCGTGGCCGGGACCGGGCCGGCCCAGGCCCACGCACCATCGGCCCGGGCGGAGGCGCAGGCGGCCGTAGCCCAGGGCACCCCCGGCCACCTCGTGCCGAGGGAGCTCCCGCCGCACCCGAGTTCGGACTGGTACGCGAGTGATGTCACTCGGGGCCTGCCCGAGACCGCTCCCTTCTGCGTGGAGAAGACCCTGCCGTCGGCCGGGGCGACCCATCGCACCTTCTGGACCGAGTACGACACCAGCGCCACCCAGATCGTGGTCAGGACCGGCACGGTGGAGGCGGCCCGCAAGCTCGCCGCCGCGGCCGAGAAGAAGATCCAGAACTGCGCCGCGGACTGGGTGCGCGACTATCCGGAGGGCACCGCCTCGGGGCGGGACTACGGCGCGCTGACGGCCGAGGACGGCGCCCATGTCTACGGCGTCCACACCTCGTACCCGGACTCGGAGCCCGGCATCCACCTCTTCGGGGTGGGGCGCGACGGCCGGACCGTCACCGTCGTGTCGTGGGGCGAGATGGGCGGCTACGACCAGGCGCCGGTGGCCGACTTCAAGCGGACCACCACGACCGCCGTGGTCAAGCTGTACCACCCGTGAGCAGGGCCTGACGGAGTCCTGACGGAGCCCTGACGGGGGCGGCGCGGGGGCCGAGGGGCCGAGGAGCCGAGGGCCGACGGGGGTGACAGGCCCGAGCGGGCCAACGGGGGGATGGGGCCGATGGCGGCTACGCGTACACACGGGGGTACGCGTGGCCGCCATCTCCGCGTGTCCCGGGCCCTGCCCAGCCCCGTACGGAGGCGACGGACCCTGGAGTGGCCGGGACCCAGTGGCGGGCCTGCCGTATCCCGTACGGAGGCGAAGAGCCCTGGAGTGGCCGAGACCCGGGGCCGGGTCTGCCGTGTCCCGTACGGAGGCGAGGGGGCCTGGGGCGGCCGAGCCCCGGGGAGGATGACGTGTCCGACGCCGCCGGAACCTCGTGGTGGAGGGTCGATCATGGGGGCGCGTGGCCGATATGGTCGAGGTACGCCGCCCCACCGGACGCCCGACCGTCGGAGGTTCCCATGCCGAACGGCTCGCTCTCCCTCGCCGCCTCCCTCTACCTGCTCTCCTACGATCCCGAGACCGGTCGGCCCACCGGTGCTCACACCGCCCTCCTCGTCCGCGCCGCCGCCCTTACCGAACTCGTTCAGCGGGGCATGCTCACCGACACCGACGGAAGCCCCTGTCCGGTGGCCGACGCCGCCACGGGAGACCGGGCGCTCGACGGGCTGCTGGAGCTGATCGGCGAATCCCGGCCGCGCAGTTGGCAGATCTGGGTGGGACATCAGCCGCGGCTGACCGAGCACGCGGTCCGCGACCAGATGGTGGCGGCCGGTTATGTGCGGGCGAAGGGGAGGCGGGTGCTGGGGCTCTTCCCGGCCAAGGAGTACACGCTGGAACGGCCCGATCAGGTGGCCGGGATGCGGGATGACGCGGTGCGCGTACTGCACGGCGAGCAGCCGGCGGCCGAAGTGTCCGAACGGGACGCGGCGTTGGTCACCCTGGCGGCGGCAGGCGAGCTGCGGGCCGTCGTGACGGCCACGGACGCCAAGGTCCGCAAGCACCGGATCCTCGAACTGGGCGAGCGCTGCGGTGGCATGGGGCCGGTACTGGAGAAGGTGATCGCCCAGGTGCGGACGGCACTCGCCGCCGCCGTCGCCACGGCCATGCTGGCGGCGACCACGGCCGCGACCGCCACCTGACCCCCTCACCGTAAGGGCGGGCTCAAGCGCTTGTACGGGCTCGCGGGTGTCCGCCGTACGGGCTTCACGGGTGTCCGCCGTACGGGCTCACGAGGTCCGTAAGGGCGGCTCACAGGTGTCCGTACGGACGGGCTCCAGGTTGTCCGTACGGGCGGTCTCACGGGTGTCCGCACGGACAGGCTCACTGGTCCGTACGGGCGGGCGGGCTACGGGTATCCGTACCGGCTCAGGCGTCTCTCAGCAGCGACGCCAGCCCCTGGTCCAGGTCGAGCTCCCCGGCCTCGCTGCCCTCGGGAACGATGGCGTACGAGCGGCCGAGGAATCTGCGGAGATCCGCGGTGTCGAACTGGACCATGGCCATGCCCTCGGGGGCATGGAACTCCAGGACCGTCCGCCGCGGTCCGCACGGCCACATCTGCACGTCTCCGCTCCCCGCCGGGCCGCGCAGCCCGGCCGAGAGCAGCTCCCGCCCGAACGTCCACTCCACGGCGGAGCCGTCGAGGGACGCGGAGGGCGGGAAGGAGACGCGGACGGCGAACGGGTCGTCCCGCTCATAGCGCAGGCACGCCGGAATCGCGCGTGACTCGGGCGTCGACGCGATGAGCTGTGCCTGGACGGCTTGATCGATGACAGTGGTCACGTCGGCTCCCTTGCGATAGGTGCGGGGCGCGTCGCCCTTTCGAGAGTTAAGACGTTTGGGCGATCAGGGCAGTGCACCCGCTTTCGACGTGACGTGCGTCACGAGTGTTTTTTCGAGGGGACATAGGGCATTTAGGCTTGCCAAACCATGCAAGGTCTCGGGGCGCCGTGCGGAGCTGTTACAGAACGGCGGCAATGACGAGGCACCCACCCCAGGGGTTGTTCCACCATGACCGAAGGTCACGCACCGCTCGACGCGGCCGCCTACACCCGTATCTACGAAGCCGAATATTCGCGTCTGCGCGGATATGCCCGAACTCTTACCGGTAACCCCTGGGTTGCCGGGGACCTGGTGGCCGAGGCGCACTACAGCGTGTGGCGCCGGCTGCGTGCCGGGCACCCGCTCGGTGCCGACGCCGTCCCCGCCGAGCTGACGAGCGCCGTAAGGGAGCTCTCGGCCGGGGCGGGGGGCTGGGGCCCGGCACAGCAGGCGTCGTACCTCGAACCGCTTGTGCAGGTCCTCCATGAGCTGCCGCAGCGCTGGGTGAAGGCGCTCTGGCTCGCCGAAGTGGACGGGCTGCCGCCGGAGGAGGTGGCGTGGCGGACCGGGGTCAGCCCGGACGGCGCGGCGGCCCTGGTGGAGCGGGTCCGTGGCAGCGTGCGCCAGGAGTTCCTGCGCGCCCAGCCCGGCTATCCGGCGAGCGCCGCGTGCGGTGAGCACTGGGAGCGGCTGCCCGGCCATGTGCAGGGCGCGGACTCCCCGGATCAGGCCGAGCGGATCGCCGTGCACATCGACGGCTGCCGGGACTGCCGGGGCCGGATGGAGCAGCTCGTGGCGGCCGACGACCGGCTGCCCGCGCTGACCGGCCCGGCGCTGCTGGCGCTGTACGACCGGGGTATGGCGCGCTTCCTGGCGCCGCTGGCGGCCGCCGCCGCGGTGGGGGCCGTAGGGGCGGCCGGAGTGGGTGCCATGGCATCCGGCGGTGCGCATGCGGCTCCCTCGAACGGGCCGCTGGTCTCGTCCCGCCGTTCCATGCACCACCTCGTCCGCGGACAGGTGCGCCAGGCGGGGCCGGTGGCGGCCGCGGCGGCCGCGGGCGGGGTGCTGCTGGTCGCGGGAGCGGCGGTCATGACGGGGCTCGCGCTGACGGACGGAGGCTCGGCGGAGGCCCAGCAACCGGCCGGGGTGTCGGCGCCGTCCATATCGGACACGTCCGACTCCTCTGATTCATCTGGCTCTTCCGCTTCATCCGGCTCGTCGTCGGCTTCGGGTACGTCCGCCACGTCCGGGGCCTCGCGGCACTCGGACGGGTCGCGGGCGGGCGCTCCGGGGGAGGCGTCCCGGAACCGGCCGTCCACGTCGAGCGTGCCCACGGGACACTCCCCGGCGGATGTGCCGTCCAGCGCCGTATCGCCCTCGCGGAAGGCGCCGTCGTCCTCTTCCTCCGCTTCGCCCTCGTCCCGGCCGTCTTCGTCCGACTCGCCCTCTTCGTCCGCTTCTTCCTCCCCGTCGGGCAGCCCGTCGCACCAGCCGACCGACGAACCGACCGGGAAGCCGACGGACGGCGGGACCAAGGACCCGGAGGGAACCCCGAGCGGGCAGCCCACGGATGAGTCGACGCAGCGGCCCACGGCCAAGCCGGCGGACCCCGGCTTCGGCTCCGGCGACTCCCGGGGCTGCGTCTCGCTCGTGGTCCGGCTCTGCGTCTCCCATTAGGCCCAGTGGGGGTGCCCGCCGGGTCTTGATGCCTGCGGCGGGCTGTTCCCCTCCCCGCCCCTTCCCTCAACTGGGGCTCCGCCCCAGACCCCGGAGTCTGGGGCGGAGCCGCCGCGTGGTCCACCGGACGCCCCGTAGCGCGTGCGGTCACCGGGGCTCAATTACGGAACGTGTCAAGTGTGTTGCCCTCCGGCGCGTAAGCTCGAAAGAGACCAATCGTCCCCGTGGGATCACCGGGGGCATGGAGGGATGACCCATGTCTTTTCGGTCACGCGAACTCTTCCCCGACCGCTCCGCACGCGATCTGTTCGGTGCGGAGATCCGCCGCCACCGCGAGAAGGCGGACATGTCGCTGCGGCGGCTGTCCGAGGTGCTGAACTACAGCAAGTCCCACCTCGCGCGGATCGAGGCGGCGGAGTCTCTGCCGTACGACGACCTACCGGCGAAGCTGGACGCGTGCTTCGGCACGGATGGGTTATTCGCGAGGCTGTACGCGCTCGCGAAGAACGAGCCGTTCCCGGGCAAGTACCGGCGAATGATCGAGTTGGAGAGCCAAGCGGTCATCATCGAGCAGTACGTGAGCGCACCGTTCCCCGGCCTTCTTCAGACACCCCAGCTCGCCGAACGCGCCCTGCGATGTGGGCACCCCCATGCTCAGGACGCGGAAATCCAGGCCATGGTGAAGGCCCGCCTAGATCGTCAGGCGGCGCTGGATCGACCCAAACCACCGCGCTGCTGGTTCATCCTCGACGAGGCCGTACTGCGCCGTCCCGTTGGCGGACATGAGGTGATGGGAGAGCAGTTGTTGTCTCTCATCAAGCGTGGGACACAGTCACACGTGACCATCCAAGTGCTGCCCTTCACCGCTGGAGACCATCCTGAGAGGGGCGGCTCTCTGACGCTGTTCACTATTCCTGGCGAGCCATTGATGGCGTACGACGAGGGCAGCCAATCCGGGATGATCATTGAGGAGCAAGAGGCTGTCGCACGACGCAGGGAGAACTACGATCTGCTCAGGGCCATGGCCCTCTCGCCTCTCGACTCGGGGGCGATGATCCGAGCCGTCATGAAGGACTGGACCCCATGCCAACCACCCCGGACCTGAGCTGCGCCGCTTGGCGTAAGAGCAGCTACAGCAACAACGACGGTGGCAATTGCGTCGAGATCGCCGACAACCTCCCGGGTCTCGTCCCGGTCCGTGACTCCAAGAACCCCGACGGCCCCGCCCTCCTGTTCCCCGCCGGATCGTGGGGCGCGTTCATAGCCTCGCTCAAGGCATAAGCTCAAACGGCTCCTTACGGTCGCCGCGCGGTCCTTACGGCCGCTGTTGGCGGTGTTCGGCCAGGGCCGGGGCCGTGCGGGTGGCCAGGAACTCGGTGATGGTGTACTCGCCGACCCCCGCGACGATGAAGGGGTCGCTCGCCACCATCTCCTCGATCCTCGCCCGGTCGTCGCCGAGCGTCAGGATGACCCCGCCGTCGCGGGGGTTCTTGGGGCCGGAGGCGAGGAAGGTTCCCTTCGCGAAGTGGTCGTCCACCCAGACGAGGTGTTCGGGGAGGGCGGCCTCGACGCGGTCGGCCGAGGCGGTGTATGTGATCTCCAGTACGAACATGACCCGCAGGCTAGTAACGTGAGTCACACGATGACCAGCGCCGTCGATCCACGATATGAGCTGCCCCGCGACTGGCCCACGACCGAGGCCGAGGCGATCGCCGTCCAGGAGCGGACGCGGGCGTCCGTGGTCGTCGGCGGGGAACTGCCCGAGCCGGGCACCGGCACCGGCACCGGCGTGGTCGTCGGGGTGGACGTGGCGTACGACGACGAGCGCGACCTGGTCGCGGCCGCCGCCGTGGCCCTGGACGCCGGTGGCCTCGCCGTCGTGGCGGAGGCGACCGCGGTCGGCCGGGTCACCTTCCCGTACGTCCCGGGGCTGCTGGCGTTCCGTGAGATCCCGGCCGTCCTCGACGCGCTCGGCGACCTCGACCGGCGGCTCGGCCGCCGCCCCGACCTGGTGGTGTGCGACGGCTACGGACTCGCCCACCCCCGCCGGTTCGGGCTGGCCAGCCATCTCGGGGTGCTCACCGGGCTGCCCACCATCGGCGTCGCCAAGAACCCCTTCGGCTTCCGCCACGCCGACCCGGGGCCGCGCCGCGGCGACTGGTCGCCCCTGCTCGACGGGGACGAGGAGGTCGGCCGGGCACTGCGCACCCGCGACGGTGTGAAGCCGCTCTTCGTCTCCGTCGGCCATCGGGTGACCATCGCCGACGCCTGCGCGTACACCTTGCATCTGGCCCGCGACTTCCGGCAGCCCGAAACGACACGGCGCGCGGACGCGTTGTGCCGCCGGGCCCTGAAAGCCGCCGGGGCCGAAGCCGCCGCGGAGATGTGAGGCGGCCCTCGGGGCCGAAGCAGCCCCGGGCGCGTGATGCAGCCCCCGGGGGCGTGATGCAGCGGCCGGGGCCTGAAGCAGCCCCGGGGGCGTGAAAGGAGCCGCCGGGCCTGAAGGGGCCTGGTCGGCCTCTCCGTCGGAGCGCCCCCAGAGCGTCGTCAGACCCGCCGCGTCTCGGCCAGGAAGCAGCCGAACTCGACGGCGCGCACATGCACCACCGCCACCTGCGGGTCCGCGTACAGCTCGGCCAGCCCCTCCTCGATCGTCGGTTCGCCGTTGTTCAGCAGTCGGCCGCGGAGGATGTTGCCCTCGGCGGAGTACGCCCGCAGCACCCGCAGCTCGCCCGGGATGCCTTCCGCGATCCCGGGGCCGGTCCAGCCGTCGCACTCCTCGGGGTGGATGAAGACCGGGCCGACCTCGTCGTACGGGCCGGGCGTGGCACCCGTCTCCTGGGCCCAGCGGCGCAGCGGGGCGTAGGAGACGAGCACGATGGTCTCGTGCGGCCGGCTCCGGCCCAGGCAGCAGCGCATCGGGTTGCCACCCTCCTCGTCCTCGACCACCACGCGCGGCGGGTTTCCCGCGTCGTCCGCGATCCGCAGTCGCTTCAGCACCTCGGGCGCGATGGCCCGCATCTCGTAGTTCTCGCTCATGCGTTCCAGACTGGCCGGTGGGCTCCTGGAGTGCTGGCGGGATTCGGACGAGGAGCTGAGGCGGGAAGGTACTTGACAGCGCGATGGCACTCCGTCAGATTCGGCCCCGAACATAGGACGTCCCACGTCCTAATTGCCCTGCTATCCAGAAGGCTGGGTGTTGATGAGTCTTCCGGCTCCCCTTACCGGTGTCGTTCCGCCCCTGTGCACCCCGCTCACGCCCGCGGGCGAGGTCGACACCTCTTCCCTCGCCGCGCTCGCCGAGCGGCTGATCGACGCGGGGGTGAGCGCGCTGTTCGCGCTCGGCTCCAGCGGAGAGGCCGCCTACCTGAACGACCGAAGCCGCCGTACGGCACTTAAGGCGGTCATCGAGGCCGCAGGCGGCCGGGTGCCCGTCCTCGCGGGGGCGATCGACATGACGACCGCGCGGGTCCTCGATCACGCCCGTACGGCGGCGGAGCTGGGCGCGGACGCGGTCGTGGCCACCGCGCCCTTCTACACCCGCACCCATCCCCTGGAGATCGCCGACCACTTCCGGCGGCTGCGCGACGGCGTGGACGTGCCGCTGTTCGCGTACGACATCCCGGTCTCCGTCCACTCCAAGCTGACGCCCTCGATCCTGCTTCCGCTGGCCGCCGACGCCACCCTGGCGGGGGTCAAGGACAGCAGCGGGGACGACGGGGCGCTGCGGCGGATGCTCGTCGAGGTCCGCCGTCGCGGCCTGGGCGACTCCTTCACCGTGCTCACCGGCTCCGAACTGTCGGTGGACGGCGCCCTGCTGGCGGGGGCCCATGGCGTCGTCCCGGGGCTGGCCAACGTCGATCCGGCCGGGTTCGTCCGGCTGTACGAGCACGCGCGCGCGGGGCGCTGGGAGCAGGCCGCCGCCGAACAGGACCGGCTGGCCGCGCTCTTCGCCATCACCGACGCCGGGGACCCGGCGCTGATGGGCGGCAGTTCGGCGGGGCTGGGCGGCTTCAAGGCCGCGCTGCGGCTGCTGGGCGTAATCGACTGCGCGGACACCGCCGTGCCCCAGGTGCCGCTGCGCGAGGCGGCCGTGAAGACCGTGCGTCAACTTCTGGAGGAGGGAGGGCTGTTGCCGTGACCGAAGCCACCACGGTGCCCTGGTACCGAGAGGTCTCGCGGGGCCAGTGGAAGTCCATGTTCGCCGCCTGGATCGGCTATCTGCTCGACGGTTTCGACTTCGTGCTGATCACGCTCGTCCTGACCGAGATAGCCGACGAATTCGACCTGAGCACGGCGTCGGCGGCGAGCCTGGTCTCGGGCGCCTTCATCACCCGCTGGCTCGGCGGGGCGGTGCTGGGCGCCCTGGGCGACCGCTACGGCCGTAAGGCCGCCATGATCGTCAGCATTCTGCTCTACTCGCTCGGCACCTTCGCCTGCGGGTTCGCCTGGAACTACATCAGCATGTTCACGGCCCGCCTAGTGATTGGCATGGGCATGGCTGGTGAGTACAGCGCCAGCGCCACCTATGTCCTGGAGAGCTGGCCCGCGCGGCTGCGCAACCGCGCCTCCGGCTTCCTCATCTCGGGCTACTCGGGCGGCACCATCATCGCCTCCGAGCTCTACAAGTGGGTGGTGCCCCACTGGGGCTGGCGCTGGATGTTCTGGATCGGCGTGCTGCCGGTGCTGGTCGCGCTGTGGGTGCGGCGCGCGCTTCCCGAGGCCGGGGACTGGCACGAGGAGGTGGCGACGGCGAAGGCGCGGCCGAACCCCTTCCGGCCGCTGTTCGCCGGAGGCTCCCGAGCAAGCGTCAACACGGCGCTGGCCGTGGCCGCGAGCGTCGCGCTGTTCCTGGTCTTCACCCCGATGGGCGCGGGCTGGCGCTGGCCGCTGTCGCTCCTGGCGGCGGGGTGTCTGGTCGCTTTCGCGGCCCAGCTCGGCGGACGGCGCCGCTGGCCGCTGTATGTGGCCCTGACCTGCACCGTCTTCTGCGCGTTCCTCTACAGCTGGCCGATCCAGGCGCTGCTGCCCACCTATCTGAAGGAGCAGCTCGGGTACACCCCGTCCGAGGTCACCGATGTGATGTTCTACGCCGGGTTCGGGACGATGGCCGGCTGCTGGCTGGCGGGGTTCGCGGGCGACTGGCTCGGCACCCGGCGTGCCTACGTCTACACCCTGCTCGCCTCGCTGGCCTTCGTCTTCCCGGTGTTCGCGGTGCAGGACACCCTGGTCGGGCTCGGAGTGCTGCTGTTCTTCCTGCTCGCGCTGAGCCAGGGGATCTCCGGCATCCTGCCGAAGTACATCGCGGGTCACTTCCCGACCCGGACCCGGGCGGCCTCGCTCGGCTTCGTCTACAACACCGGGGCGCTCGGCGGGGCGGTGGCGCCGGTGCTCGGCGCCCATCTGGCCGAGGGCATGTCCCTCGGGCGGGCGCTGGCGGTGCTCACCTTCGGGCTGACGCTGGTGGTGATCGTGCTGGTCGGCTCCGATCTGCCACGCCGACTGGGCCGGCTGACCGATCCGGCGGGCGACGAGGACCACCTGGTGCCCGAACAGCCGCTGTCGATGGCGGGGCCGGGTATGGAGAAGACCTGACCCGGAAGGCCGGTCGGCGCCACACCCGGCCCGCCGTGCTGCCGCAGGGGCCAAACCCGCTTGCCGGGCAAGGGGCTTGGTTGTCCACAGGCCCATGGGAGGGCTTGTGGAATGCGGGACGCGTTCTTAGCATCGGCGGTGTTACAGCGGTGGTGTCACACGATTGGGGGACGGCATGACGGTGGCGGCGGAGGACGGGGCGACGGCGGCCGGTCCGCTGGCCGGGGTGCGGGTGGTGGAGCTCGCGGGGATCGGGCCGGGTCCGTTCGCCGCCATGGTCCTCGCAGACCTCGGCGCCGATGTCGTCCGCGTCGACCGCCCCGGAGGCGCCGGCGGCCTGCGGATCGACCCGGACTACGACCTCACCAACCGCAACAAGCGCTCGGTGCTCCTCGACCTGAAGGCCGAGGGGAGCGTGGCCGCCGTGCTCGACCTCGTGGAGCGCGCCGACATCCTCATCGAGGGCTACCGCCCGGGGGTCACCGAGAAGCTGGGCCTCGGCCCGGAGGACTGCCTGGCCCGCAATCCCCGGCTGGTCTACGGCCGGATGACCGGCTGGGGGCAGGAGGGCCCGCTCGCCCGGACCGCCGGCCATGACATCGGCTATATCGCCGTCACCGGCGCCCTCAGCATGATCGGCGCCGCCGACGGCCCGCCCATCGCCCCCGCCAACCTCCTGGGGGACTACGCGGGAGGCTCGCTCTATCTCGTCATCGGCGTCCTGGCCGCCCTGCAGCACGCCCGCGCGGGCGGCCCCGGCCAGGTCGTGGACGCCGCGATCGTCGACGGCACCGCCCATCTGACCTCCGCCATCCACGGCATGATGGCCGCCGGGGGCTGGCGGGACCAGCGCGGCACCAATCTCCTCGACGGCGGCTGCCCCTTCTACGGCACCTATGAGACCGCCGATGGCGGCTATATGGCGGTCGGGCCCCTGGAGCGGAAGTTCTACGCGGAGTTCATCGAGCTGCTGGGGATCGCCGACCAGGCCCCGGCCCGCGATGACTTCGACAGCTGGGCCGCGCTGCGCACCGCCATCGCCGACCGCTTCAAGCAGCGCGACCGCGAGGAGTGGACCGCCGTCTTCAGCGCCTCGGACGCCTGCGTCGCCCCCGTGCTGTCGCTCCGGGAGGCCCCGGCCCATCCGCATCTCGCCGCCCGCTCCACCTTCGTCGACCACGGCGGGATCACCCAGCCCGCGCCCGCCCCGCGCTTCTCCGCCACCCCGGGCGCGGTGCGCCGCGCGCCCGTCCGGCCCGGGGCGGACACCGCCGAGGTGGCCCGCGACTGGGGAGTCACCTCGCTCGTCGAGGGAAACCCGTCATGAACGTCCTGAGCGCCATGAACCCCCGTCCGCTTCCCGCCGGTCCCCTGAGCCGTCTTCGCCCGACCCCTCCCCTGAAAGGCCGCTGAAGTGAGCACCGAAGCGTATGTGTACGACGCCATCCGCACCCCGCGCGGGCGCGGGAAGGCCGACGGTGCCCTGCACGGCACCAAGCCCGTCGACCTGGTGGTGGGCCTGATCCAGGAGATGCGGCGGCGGTTCCCCGAGCTGGACCCGGCGGCCATCGACGACGTGGTCCTCGGCGTCGTCAGCCCGCTCGGCGACCAGGGCTCCGACATCGCCAAGATCGCGGCCATCGCGGCCGGGCTCCCGGACACGGTCGCGGGCGTCCAGGAGAACCGCTTCTGTGCCTCGGGCCTGGAGGCCGTCAACCTGGCGGCGGCCAAGGTCCGTTCCGGCTGGGAGGACCTGGTGCTCGCGGGCGGCGTCGAGTCGATGTCGCGGGTGAAGATGGGCTCCGACGGCGGCGCCTGGTTCGCGGACCCGATGACCAACTACGAGACCGGTTTCGTACCGCAGGGCATCGGGGCCGACCTCATCGCCACCACCGGCGGCTACAGCCGCCATGACGTGGACAGCTTCGCCGCGCTCTCCCAGGAGCGGGCCGCGCGGGCCTGGAAGGAGGGGTACTTCGACCGCTCCGTGGTCCCGGTCCGCGACCGCAGCGGGCTGACCGTCCTCGACCGGGACGAGCACATCCGCCCCGGTACCACCGCCGAGACCCTGGCGGGCCTGAAGCCGTCGTTCGCCACCATCGGCGAGGCGGGCGGCTTCGACGCGGTGGCGCTGCAGAAGTACCACTGGATCGAGGCGATCGACCATGTCCACCACGCCGGCAACTCCTCGGGCATGGTGGACGGCGCCGCCCTGGTCGCCATCGGCAACCGCGAGGTCGGCGAGCGCTTCGGGCTGACCCCGCGCGCCCGGATCGTCTCCGCCGCCGTCTCCGGCGCCGACCCCACCATCATGCTCACCGGCCCGGCTCCCGCCACCCGTAAGGCGCTCACCAAGGCCGGGCTGACGATCGACGACATCGATCTGGTCGAGATCAACGAGGCGTTCGCGGCGGTGGTGCTGCGCTTCGTGGACGACATGGGGCTGAGCATGGACAAGGTCAACGTCAACGGCGGCGCGATCGCGATGGGCCATCCGCTGGGCGCGACCGGCGCGATGATCCTCGGCACGGTGATCGACGAGCTGGAGCGGCGCGACGGGCGGTTCGGGCTGGTGACGCTGTGCGTGGGAGGCGGAATGGGCATCGCGACGGTGGTCGAGCGGCTCTAGGGGGTGACCGACGGACTTTGACGCCTGCGGCGGGCTGTTCCCCTCCCCGCCCCTTCCCTCAACTGGGGCTCCGCCCCAGGCCCCAGGCCCCGGGGTTCAGGGGCGGGGAGGGGAAAGCGTCGATACGCGGCTCCGCCGCGTGGTCCGCCGGACGCCCCCGTAGCGCCGAGCGGCTCTCAGGACGCCGCCGTTCCCTCTCCTTCCCGCCCCCTCCCCGCGCCCTTCCCCTTCGCCCTGGAGACCTCAGATGAACCACCCCACCACCGCCTCGACCATCCGCTGGGAGCAGGACGACGAGGGCGTCGTCACCCTGGTGCTCGACGACCCCGACCAGTCCGCCAACACCATGAACGCCGCGTTCATCGACTCCCTCGACGCGATCGCCGACCGCGTCGAGGCCGAGCGGGACACCATCCGCGGCATCATCGTCACCTCCGCCAAGAAGACCTTCTTCGCCGGCGGCGACCTCAACGACCTCCTCCAGATCGGGCCCGACCAGGCCCAGGAGGTCTATGAGAAGAACCTCCGCATCAAGCGCGGGCTGCGCCGGATCGAGACCCTCGGCAAGCCCGTGGTCGCCGCGATCAACGGCGCGGCGCTCGGCGGCGGGCTGGAGATCGCGCTCTCCTGCCACCACCGCATCGCCCTCGACGCCCCCGGGTCCCGTATCGGCTTCCCCGAGGTCACCCTGGGCCTGCTCCCGGGCAGCGGGGGCGTCGCCCGTACCGTACGGCTGCTCGGCGTGACCGACGCGCTGCTCAAGTGGCTGCTCCAGGGGGCGCGGTACAGCGCCCGGCGCGCCCAGGAGGCGGGGCTGGTGCACGAGGTCGTGGCCACCCCTGAGGAGATGCTGGCCCAGGCTCGGGCCTTCATCGACGCCCACCCCGAGTCGGCACAGCCCTGGGACGACAAGGATTACCGGATCCCGGGCGGTACCCCGGCGCAGCCGAAGTTCGCCGTCAATCTGCCCGCCTTCCCCGCCAATCTGCGCAAGCAGCTCAACGGCGCGCCCTACCCGGCGCAGCGCAATATCCTGGCCGCCGCCGTCGAGGGGTCCCAGGTGGACTTCGAGACCGCGCAGACCATCGAGGCCCGGTACTTCACCGAGCTGGTTGTCGGTCAGACCGCCAAGAACATGATCCAGGCGTTCTTCTTCGATCTGCAGGCGGTCAACTCCGGGGCCAACCGGCCCCAGGGGATCGAGCCCGGTCAGGTCCGTAAGGTCGCTGTGCTGGGCGCCGGGATGATGGGCGCGGGCATCGCGTACGCGTGCGCCAAGGCGGGCATCGAGGTCGTCCTCAAGGACGTGTCCGTGGAGGCCGCGGCCAAGGGCAAGGCGTACGCCGAGGGACTGTTGGCCAAGGCGCTCACCAAGGGCCGGACCACCGAGGCCAAGCGGGACGAGCTGCTGGCCCGGATCACCCCGACCGGTGATCTCAGCGACCTCGAGGGGTGTGACGCGGTCATCGAGGCCGTGTTCGAGGACCCGGCGCTCAAGCACAAGGTGTTCCAGGAGATCGAGGCCGTCGTCGCCCCGGACGCCCTGCTGTGCTCCAACACCTCCACCCTCCCCATCACCCTGCTCGCCGAGGGGGTGCAGCGCGCCGACGACTTCATCGGACTGCACTTCTTCTCGCCCGTCGACAAGATGCCGCTGGTCGAGATCATCAAGGGCGAGCGCACCGGCGACAAGGCGCTGGCCCGCGCCTTCGATCTGGTGCGGCAGATCAACAAGACCCCGATCGTGGTCAATGACTCCCGCGGCTTCTTCACCTCCCGCGTCATCGGCCACTTCCTCAACGAGGGCGTGGCGATGGTGGGGGAGGGCGTCGACCCGGCCTCCGTGGAACAGGCCGCGGCGCAGGCCGGATATCCGGCCAAGGTGCTCTCCCTGATGGACGAGCTGACCCTGACCCTGCCGCGCAAGATCCGCGAGGAGACGCGCCGGGCGACCGAGGAGGCGGGCGGCCAGTGGCGGCCGCATCCGGCCGACGCGGTGATCGACCGCATGGTGGAGGAGTTCGGGCGCCCCGGCCGCAGCGGCGGCGCGGGCTTCTACGACTACGACGAGACGACCGGCAAGCGGACCCGGCTGTGGCCGGGACTGCGGGAGCATTTCGGGCGGGGCGGGTCCGGTGGCTCCGGCGGTTCCGGCGGTTCCGGTGGTTCCGGCGGTTCCGGTGGTTCCGGTGGCGAGGGCAATCGCATCCCCCTCGAGGACATGATCGAGCGGATGCTCTTCTGCGAGGCCATCGACACGGTGCGGCTGCTGGAGGAGGGCGTGCTGACCTCCGTCGCCGACGCCAACATCGGCTCCATCCTCGGCATCGGCTTCCCCGGCTGGACGGGCGGGGTGCTGCAGTACATCAACGGATACGAGGGCGGCGTGGCCGGTTTCGTGGCCCGTGCCCGGGAGCTGGAGGCGGCGTACGGGGAGCGGTTCGCCCCGACCGCGCTGCTGGTGGAGAAGGCCGAGCGCGGGGAGCGCTTCACGGACTAGGGGGTCGTACGGCGGGCCACGCGGCGGAGCCGCATGTCGACGCTTTCCCCTCCCCGCCCCTTCCCGCAACCGGGGCCCGGCCCCGGCCCCCGCCGGGGGCTCCGCCCCTGACCCCGCTCCTCAAGCGCCGGAGGGGCTGGATTGCGTTGCCCGGGGCTCCGGCCCCCGGCCCCCGCCGGGGGCTCGGCCCCTGGGCTCCGCTCTTCAAGCGCTGGAGGGGCTGGATTGTGTTGCGAGGGGCTCTGACCTCTGGCCCCCGGCGGGGCTGGGCCGCTGGGCTCCGCTCCTCAATCGCCGGAGGGGCTGGATTGCGTTGCCCGGGGCTCCGGCCCCCGGCCCCCGCCGGGGGCTCGGCCCCTGGGTCCGGCTCCTCAAGCGCCGGAGGGGCTGGATTGCGTTGCCAGGGGCGGAGTCCTGCCACGCGGCGCAGCCGCATAGCGATGCTGCGGGGCGGGGAGGGGAGCCGCCTTCCGTAGGCGTCACGATCCGCCTGGACATCCGCCAGGGGCCCTGCGGCTTCGGCTTCCTCCGTCAGCGTGTGCCCAGACGGCGTTCGAGCCGCTCGCCCACCCCCGGGCACCGTTCCCGGGTGATGTCCAGGAAGGCCGCCAGCACGGGGGAGCGGTCCTGGGCGCGGAACGACATCACCAGCTCCGGCAGTTCCACCCGAGGGCTCACCTCGCACACCCGGACGTCCGGCCGCGCCGCCACCCGCAGACACGCCGGGCCGAGCCCCACCCCGACCCCGCACGAGGCCAGCCCGATGATGGTGTGCGCATCCCACGCCTCGGTGAGCCCACCGGCCCGCGCGGGCGCCTCGGTGCCCTCGCCCAGCAGCGCGGTCAGCCAGGCCGCGACCACCGGTTCCTCGTCCGCGGGCGCCACGATCAGATGCTGCCCCCTGAGCTGCTCGACGCTCACCTTGGACTGCCCGGCGAACGGATGGGCGGCGCCGACGACCGCCACCAGATGGTCCCGGCCGACCGTGACCGACACCAGATCCTCGGCACCCGCGCCCCGGGGCGCACCGCGCCCTATGGCGATGTCCAGCTCGCCCGCGAGCAGCGCCGCCGTGGACCGGCGCGTCGACATCTCCTGCAGCCCCAGCCGTACTTCGGGGCGGTCCCGGATGAACTGGCCCAGCACGGATGGCAGCAGCTCCAGCAGCGCCGAGCCGATGAAGCCGAGCCGCAGCCGCCCCGTCTCGCCCCGGGCGGCCCGGCCCGCGTCCGATACGGCGGCCGACATCTCGGCCAGCGCCCGGCGCGCCCTGGCCAGGAACGCCTCGCCCGCGGCGGTCGGGAACACTCCACGCGCCGTACGGTCGAAGAGGCGCGCGCCCAGCTCCCGCTCCAGCGCCGCGATCTGCTGGGACAGCGGGGGCTGGGCGATCCCGAGGGCGGCGGCCGCCCGTCCGAAGTGCTGATGCTCGGCCACCGCCAGGGCGTACCGCAGATGTCGTGACTCCATCGGACCGAGGATATCCGAGCCGATATCCAGGAGATATCGGCGGCTGGGTTGTCAGATATGGCGGTGGATAATGCCGGGCCGTGGCGGTGGACTGTTCTCCATGAGTGCCATGAGCCCCAGAACGCCCTTGAGCGATGCCCACCCCTTGAGCGATATCCACCCTGCCCCCGCCCCCTCCGGCACCGTGTTCGTGCTGGTCCACGGCGCCTGGCACGCCTCCTGGCAGTGGGCGCCCACCCAGCGCGCCCTGGCCCGGCTCGGCGCGGCGAGCCTCGCCGTCGATCTGCCGGGGCACGGCTTCGAGGCGCCGCTGCCCTCGGGCCACCACCTCCCCGGCCAGCCGGGTTTCGCGACCGAGAAGTCGGCGCTGGCCGGGCTGACCCTGGAGGAGTGTGCCGGGGCCGTCGTCGCCGCGCTGCGATCGGTGCGCCGGTATCCGAAGGTCGCCCTGGTCTCGCACAGCGCCGGTGGCGCCTCGGCGTCCCTGGCCGCCGAGCGGGCCCCCGAGCTCGTCGACGAGCTGATCCATCTGTCGTCCTTCGTCCCTGCCGGGCGCCCCCGGTTCGCCGACTATCTGGCGGCTCCCGAGCAGACCGCGACCGTACGGGGGCAGGGGCTGATGCTGGGCGACCCGGAGGCGATCGGCGCGTTCCGGATCAATCCGTTCTCCGTCGATCCGGCGTACGTGGAGGAGCTGCGGCTGACCTACTACCACGACGTCCCGGCGGGGTCCTTCGCCCGCTGGTACCACGCCCTGAGCCCCGATCTGCCCTTCGCGGTGCCGACCACCCCGATCGCCCTGACCCGGGAGCGGTGGGGCCGGATTCCGCGCACCTTCATCCGGTGCGCCGAGGACTGGGCGTGCACCCCCGCGATGCAGGATCTGATGATCGCGGAGGCTGACGCGGCCATGCCGGACCAGCCCTTCAGCGTGCGGTCGCTGCCGGGCAGCCATTCGCCGTTCGCCGCCCGCCCCGACGAGCTCGCCGCGGCGCTCACCGGCGGCGAATGACCACCGCCCGTGCCCCGGGGCGGCCGGTCGCCGCGCCGTCCCGGGCCCGCTCAGCCCGCTTCACAGTCGCCCGCAGTCGGCGACCGAAGCCCGCGTCCGCAGTCCGCAGCTCGCTGCCCGCGCCCGCTGCCCAAAGCCCGCTGCCCGCGACCGAAGCCCGCTGCCCGCGACCGCAGCCTGCGCCCGCAGTCGGCGGCTCAGTCCGCTTCGCAGTCCGCGTCCTGCCCGTACCAGGCCCGCAGTTCGTGCTTCATCGACCGCTGGAACGCGATCACCAGCGCCTCCACCACCAGCGGCTGCATATCGGCCGACAGCGACTTCTTCGCCCGCACCCGCTCCGGTCCGCTCCCGGACTCGTGATCGCGCTCGGGCCCCCACACCTCGTCCCGGAACAGCCGGCCGAGCTCGCGCGCCGCGGAGCGGGTGTGTTCCAGGACGACCGTATGGGCCGTGCGTATCGTCTCTATCTCGATCGGCACGTCCAGCAGCCGCAGCCCCAGATGGAGCACCTTGGGGTCGATCCGGAAGCGATCCGGGTCGTCGGTGCGCTCCAAGGCGTCCAGTGCGGCCAGCCGGTCGATGTCCTCGTCCGTGAGCTCCCGCCCGGCCCGCCGGTCCAGCTGCTCGCGGGTCGTCTCCTCGGGGGTGTCCGGGCCCCAGGAGGCGACCAGGGCCCGGTGGAGCGCCAGATCGTCCTCGCTCAGATCCGGTGGCAATTGGCTCAGATAGCGCTCGATGGCGGACAGGGTCATGCCGTGGCGCTGCAACTGTTCGATCAGCGCGAGCCGGGAGAGGTGCTCGGGGCCGTAGTGGCCGACCCGGCGCGGGCCGATCACCGGCGGCGGAAGCAGCCCGCGGGTGCTGTAGAAGCGCACGGTGCGCACGGTCACCCCGGCGCGGGCCGCCAGTTCATCGACGGTGAGGGTGGGTTCCTCGGTGCCGGGGGTGGTCATCGGCCGTGCCTCGCTCTCCGCGTCGTCCTGCTCCGCCGGGCCGCTGCCCGATCGGGTTCATCAGTATTGCTGTCGCAGCACCGCTGTGAAACCTTCCGCCGCCACTGGCTCAACACCGGGATCAGCACGACCTGTTGACGATCTCTTTACCGATGAATAGCGTGCCTCGCTGTTCAGCTGTGTTGGTTTTCTTCCGAATCTGTGAGGTGGGGTCGGATTGAGCTCGGAACGCGGCAGATATGGGATACGGCGACTGATCGGGGCGGTGCTCGCCATGACCACCGCTGTCGGCCTCGGTCTCACGGCCGCGGACACGGCCGTCGGGAGGTCGTCGGACGCGGGCAAGTTCCCCGCCGATGTGCATACGTACCTCGAGGACCCGGAGCGGACCGGCGAGGGCCAGGAACCCCCGCACACCCGGCTGCGGCCGGACGGGCCCGACCGCAAGGCTTGGGAGCGCAGCCTGGACGGATCCTGGCGGTTCGCGATGGCCGACCGGCCGGAGGGCGCCCCGAGCGGCTTCTGGAAGGACGGCTACGACGCCTCGGCGTGGCAGCGCGTCCAGGTCCCGCACACCTGGCAGACCGACGATCTCGACCATCCGGTCTTCCGCAACGTCCAGAGCGAGGTGGCGCCGGACGATCCGCCCAAGGTGCCCCGTGACACCAATCCGACCGGGGCGTACGTCCGGGACGTCACGGTGCCCCGGAACTGGGACGGGCGCCGGCAGGTGATCCGCTTCGACGGGGTCACCTCCGGCTGGTTCCTGTGGATCAACGGCCACTACGTCGGCTACGACCAGGGCGGCTATGTGCCCGCCGAGTTCGATGTGACCGACTATCTGCGTCCCGGCGCCACCAACCGGATCGCCGTCCAGGTGCACCGCTGGAGCGCGGGATCGTATCTGGAGGACTACGACCAGTGGCGCTACGCGGGCATCTTCCGCTCCGTATCGCTGTACTCCACGCCCACGACCCGCATGGAGGACGCGTACGTCACCACCGATCTCGACGCCTCCTATCGGGACGCCACGCTGCGCACCGAAGTGGACATCGCGCGCACCGGAAGCGACAAGAGCGGACCCCATCAGGTCACCGGTGTGCTCTACGACCGCAAGGGGCGTGAGGTACGGCGGCTGACGGCCGAGGAGAAGTCCGGGAAGGCCGAGCTGACCGGGCAGATCGCCAACCCGGCCAAGTGGTCCGACGAGACGCCGAACCTCTATGCGCTGGTGCTCACCCTGCGCGATCCGGACGGCAAGGCGATCCAGACCGTGCGCCAGAGCGTCGGATTCCGTGAGATCGAGGTCAAGGACAAGCAGCTCACGCTCAACGGCAAGCGCATCCTGATCCGTGGCGTCAACCGCGCCGAGACCGACCCCACCACCGGACGCCATGCCACCCGCGCCCGGATGGAACAGGACGTCCGGCTGATGAAGCGGCTGAACGTCAACGCGATCCGCACCTCCCACTACCCCTCGGACCCGTATCTCTATGAACTCGCCGACCGCGAGGGCATCCTGATCGACGACGAGATGGAGGTCGAGACCCACAGCCACGAGAACTGCCCGGACGACTGCCTGGCCGAGCGCCCCGAATGGCAGAAGGCGTTCCTGGAGCGCCACCAGGGCATGGTGGAGCGCGACAAGAACCACCCCAGCGTCATCATGTGGGACACCGGAAACGAGGCCGGGCTGGGCAAGGCGCACTACGCGATGGCGAAGTGGACCCGGGCGAACGAGCCCACCCGCCCGCTCTACCACCAGTCCAACAGCCCCGACGGCGACGCGCCCTACGCGGACATCGCCGGACCCCGCTATCCGACCCCGGCCTCCCTCGAAGCCAAGGCCAAGACCTTCACCAAGCCCATCGTGATGGGCGAGTACGCCCACGCCATGGGCAACAGCCTCGGCAACTTCCGCGAGTTCTGGGAGGTGATGCGCGCCTACCCGAATGCCCAGGGCGGCTTCATCTGGGACTGGGCCGAGCAGAACATCCGCCGTCCGCTGATCACCACGCCCGACTCCTCCGGCAACGACATCGCCGCCTCCCTCTCCGGCAAGCCCAAGGTGGTCGACGGGTACGGCGGGAAGGGCAAGGCGCTGTATCTGTCCGGTCTTGACGACTTCGTCGAGATCTACCGCGATCCGAAGCTCGATCTCACCGGCACCGCCGTCACCCTCGACGCCCGCGTCAAACCGGCCGAGCCCTGGACCGGGGACTTCACCATCGTCAGCAAGGGCGACCAGTACGTCCTGCGGATGAAGGACAAGGACACCCTCGAATTCACGATCACCAGCGGCGGCAAGCCCCGTACCGTGACCGCCCCCGTGCCCGACGGGTGGACCGGCGCCTGGCACCGGGTCACCGGCACCTACGACGGCACCGCGCTGCGCCTCTATGCCGACGGTAAGGAGCTCGCCGAGACCGCGTGGAGCGGCCGTATCGACTACACCGGCTTCGACCTCGGCGTCGGCCGGAACAACGACACCATGGAGGACGGCTGGACCGGCCGGACCGCCAAGGGCACCATCGACCAGGTCCGGGTCTACGACACGGCGCTCGGCGCGGAGCGGCTCGCCCAGGACCAGGACCCCCGGAGCGACGCCCTGATCGCGCTCGACTTCGACGACTTCACCCGTAAGGGCAGCTACCTCTCCTACGGGCTCTATGAATCCGGCGTGGACGGCCTGGTCACCGCCGATCGCGACCCGGAGCCGGAGACCGCCCAGCTGGCCTGGGTGCAGGCCCCGATCCGGATCACCGACCCGGGCGGCGAGGGCGCCCGCACCGGCAAGGTGAAGGTCACCAATGAGCGCGCCTTCACCGGCACCGATGATCTCGCCCTGCGCTGGACGGTGACCGAGGGCGCGCGGACCGTCGCGAGCGGCACCCGCGCCCTGGACGTCGGGCCCGGCGAGAGCGCCACGGTCCAGCTCCCGGCCCCGCCCGCCAACCCCGGGGGCTATGAGCGCCATCTGACCGTGCGGGCCGTCACGGCACACTCCACCGACTGGGCAAAGGCCGGTCATGTGGTGTCCTTCGGCCAGTTCGCGGTCGGCGGCGACAAGGTGCCCGAGCCCGCCCCCGCCCCGGCCCCAGGCGGGCGAGCCAAGGCCGTCGAGCGCGGCGACACCGTGCGGGTCGGCGGCGAGGACTTCCAGTACACCTTCGGCAAGAAGGAGGGCACGCTCACCTCGATGCGCGTGGCGGGCCGCGAACTGCTCCGCTCCGGCCCCGAACTGGACGCCTGGCGCGCCCCGATCAGCAATGAGCGCTCCGACTGGGGCACCGCCGAGGGCAAGCGCTGGCGGACCCTGGGCCTTGACCGGCTGCGCACCACCGTCGACGGGGTCGAGGTGACCCCCGGCGACGACGACACGGTCACCGTCACCGTCCGTTCCACGGCCGCCGCGCCCGATGTGACCGGCGCGTCCTTCGGCCAGACCGTGGCCTACCGGATCGATGGCGCGGGCCAGGTCCGGATCCGGCATCAGGTCGAGGCGCGCGGCGACTTCCGCACCCTGTCCTATCTGCCCAGGATCGGTCTCCAGCTCAAGGTGCCCGAGCGGTACGGCACCTTCCGGTGGTACGGGCGCGGACCGGTGGAGAACTTCAACGACCGTAAGGACGGCACGCCCATGGGCGTCTGGTCCTCCTCGGTCGAGGACCAGTACGTCGAGTATCTGAAGCCCCAGGACCACGGCAACCACGACGATGTGCGCTGGGCGTCCCTCACCGACCGCGGCGGTGCCGGACTGCTGGTCTCCGGCGATCTGGAGGCGGGCGCCAGCGCGTACGACGAACTCGACCGCGCCGCCTATCCGCACTTCCTCAAGCGCAACGACGGCTGGAACACCCTGCACGCCGACCACGCGGTCACCGGCGCCGGCGACACCCCCAACCCGGTGCGCGACCAGTACCGGGTGAAGGCCGACAGCGCCTACGACTACACGCTCACCCTGCGCCCGCTCAGCGGCGGCGCGGGGGCGCACACTGGAACAGGAGGGAAGAAGTAACCGCACCACCGTTGGTCCCATGAGCACGCAGCGCCCCCGCCGCCCCACCGAAGGCCACGACCCGCCGCCCACCGGCGGCATCCTGTGGGCCGTGGCGGGGGAGCTGCGCAGCCTGCTCGCCCTGCCGGCCGCGATGACCATGCAGGTGGCGCATCCGGCCGTCGGGGCGGGCGTGGACCAGTACTCCGTCTTCCGCACCGACCCCTGGGGGCGCGGCGAGCGCTCCCTGCGGTCGGTGCAGCTATGGGTGTACGGCGGGGCACAGGCCCAGGCGGAGGGCCGCCGGCTGCGCAGGCTCCACGCGTCCATCCAGGGCGTCGACGCGCACGGCTGCCCGTACCGCGCGCTGGACCCGCCCGTCTACGCCTGGGTGCACGCCACCGGCTATCCGGTCTATCTGCGCGCCCAGCGCTATCTGGGCACTCGCCCCTTCACCGCCGCCGAGGAGCGGCAACTGTACGGGGAATGGCTGCGGATCGGACGGGTGCTGGGCATCGACGACCGCGAGATGCCGGGATCCGTCGAGGAGTTCTGGCCCTACTACCGCGCGATGGTGCGAGAACGGCTGGAGCCGACCGTCGTCGCCCGTGAACTGGCCGCGCCCGACGCGTCCGTCCCTCCGCCGGGCCCGCTGCCGCCGCGGCTGCTGTGGCCGCTGCTGCGCCCGCTGTTCACCCGCTTCCGCGCGTTCCTCACCGTCGGGCTGATGCCGCCGGACGCGCGGGAGGCGATCGGGCTGGGGTGGACGCGCGGGCAGGAGCGGCGGCTGTGGTGGTTCGGGAGGGTCGTCCGGGTCGTGGTCCCGCTGCTGCCCGAGCGGCTGCGCTATCTGCCCATCGCGCGTGAGGCCCGGCGCCGCGCCCGCGCCGGACGGCCGTGACCAGGGGATATGCCGAGCGCCATCGCATCACGGCGACGCCGGGCCCCGGCCGGGGTGGGCGACCCGGCCGGGGTTTCGGGGCTCAGCGGCCGTGGGTGCTGTGCGTGTCCTGGATCCGCTGCCACGACTTCGGCCGCACCGGCGCCTTGGCCGGGCTCAGCTCGGCCGCCCGCGCCTGCGCCGCGCCCGGCTTCGACGGGGTGAACAGCCAGGTGTCGAAGAGCGTGGCCAGCGGCCTGCCCGAGACCTTCTCCGCATAGGCCACGAAGTCCTTGACCGAGGCGTTTCCGTACCGGTTCTCCGTCGTCCAGCCCTTCAGGATCGCGAAGAAGTCCTTTTCGCCGATGTGGTTCCGCAGCGCCTGGAGGGCCAGCGCGCCCCGGTCGTACACCGCGTCATGGAACTGGTTCTCCGGCCCCGGGTTGCCCGGCTCGACCTTCCAGAAGGGGTCGTCGGCCGGGTAGGAGGCGTAGGTGTAGTCCGCCAGCTCCTGCGCGGTGCCCTCGCCCTCCTTCTCCGACCACAGCCACTGGGCGTAGCTGGCGAAGCCCTCGTTGACCCAGATGTCGCGCCAGTCCTTCAGCGAGACGCTGTCGCCGAACCACTGATGGGCCAGCTCATGCACGATCAGCGAGGTGTTCGCGCCCTTGGCGAACCCCTTCGGGCTGTAGAACGGCCGGGTCTGGGTCTCCAGCGCGTAGCCCGTGGGCACATTGGGCACATAGCCGCCCAGCGCGTCGAAGGGGTACGGGCCGAAGACGGTGGACTCCCAGTCCACGATCTCCGCCGACCGCTCCACGCTCGCCCGCGCCGCCCCGGCGTTGTCCCCGAGGTCCTTGCTGTAGGCGTTGATCACCGGCAGACCGTTCGCGGTCGTGTCCGTCGTGATGTCGAACTTGCCGACCGCCAGCGTGGTCAGATACGTGGCCTGCGGCTTGCTGGAGCGCCAGTTGTAGCGGGTCCAGCCCAGCTGGGAGCTGGTCGACTGCAGGGTGCCGTTGCTGATCGCCTGCGTTCCGTCCGGCACCGCCACCGACACGTCGTAGGTGGCCTTGTCGAGCGGATGGTCATTGCTCGGGAACCACCACCACGCCGACTCCGGCTCGTTGGCCGCGATCCCGCCGTCCGGGGTGCGCAGCCATGAGGTGAACCCGCTCGCCACCACCTTCGAGGGGGTACCGCTGTAGCGCACGACCACGGTGAAGGGGCGGTCGGAGGTCAGCGGCGCGGCCGGGGTGATCTCCAGCTCATGGTCGCCGGTCTTGGTGAAGGCGGCCTTCTTCCCGCCCACCAGCACCTCGCTCACATCGAGCGCGAAGTCCAGGTTGAACCGGGACAGATCCTGCCGGGCGTCGGCCACGATCGTCGCCGTGCCCTCCAGCCGGTCCGTCGTCGGCTGGTACTTCAGCCGAAGGTCGTAATGGGATACGTCGTACCCGCCGTTTCCGTACGAGGGGTAGTAGGAGTCCCCGATACCGGGGGCGCCCGGCGTGGCGTCGGCCGCCGACGCCGGGATCGCCAGCAGCAGGCAGGCCGCGGCCGCGCCCGGGACGAGAAGTCTGTGGTGACGCACGAGTCCTCCAACTCGTAGGGGAGAACGATCACTCGTGACCTTATGTACTCCTCACACGCACCTCACGTCCATCACGCCGTCCGACATCCAATCGACATCCGGCCGCAACGCGGATCGACCCGGACACGATCACGACACGTATCGCCCTCTTCTGTACGGGAGTTGACTCGCGCTACCGTCCGGCCCGTGCTGCTACAGACGCGGACACCCCGCATCCCCTGGACCACGCTCGTGCTGTCGGCGGTCACCGCGCTGGTCGCGGCCGCCATATCCCTGCTGCCACCGCTCGGCGCCCCGGCCGCCCACGCCGCTTCCGCCGCGCCGAGCGCACCGGACAGCAGATCCGAAAGCAGACCCGTCTACTCCTACGAGAACGCCATCCGGGAATCCGTATGGGTGGACACCACGATCGACGGCGACGCGGACGGAGAGACCGACCGGGTCGCCGTCGACATCGTGCGGCCACGCGAACCCGCCGCGCAGGGCCGCCGCATCCCCGTCATCATGGACGCCAGCCCGTACTACTCCTGCTGCGGACGCGGCAACGAGAGCCAGACCAAGACCTATGACGCCGCCGGGAATCCGGTCCTCTTCCCGCTCTTCTACGACAACTACTTCGTACCGCGCGGCTACGCCACCGTCCTGGTCGACCTCGCCGGAACCAACCGCTCCGACGGCTGTGTGGACGTCGGCGGCCGCTCCGACATCCTGTCCGCCAAGGCCGTGGTCGACTGGCTGAACGGCCGCGCCACCGCGTACTCCACCCGCACCGGCGGGCAGCCGGTCAAGGCGAACTGGTCCAACGGCGCCACCGGCATGATCGGCAAGAGCTACGACGGCACCGTCGCCAACGGGGTCGCCGCCACCGGCGTCAAGGGGCTCAAGACCATCGTGCCCATCGGCGCCATCTCCTCCTGGTACGACTACTACTTCGCCAAGGGCGCCGCGCTCTACGACTCCGGCCCCGACGGACTCTCGGACGCCGTCGAGAGCGATGACGCCCACGCCCGCTGCGCCGCCGTACAGAAACGTCTCGTCGAGGGCGCCCCGCGCAGCGGCGACTGGACCGGTCTGTGGAGCGAGCGCGACTATGTGCCGGCCGCGGACAAGGTGCGGGCCAGCGTCTTCGCCGTCCACGGCGCGCAGGACCTCAACGTCCGCACCAAGCACCTCGGACAGTGGTGGAACGCGCTCGCCGACGCGGGCGTCGAGCGCAAGATCTGGCTCTCGCAGACCGGGCATGTCGACCCGTTCGACTTCCGGCGCGGAGAGTGGGTGCGCACTCTGCACCGCTGGTTCGACCACTACCTGCTCGGTATCGACAACGGCATCGAGCGCGAGCCGATGGCCGATGTCGAGCGCGCCCCCGACCAGTGGTCCACCGACCGGGTCTGGCCCCCGTCCGGCACCCGGCAGACCACGTTGCGTCCGCGCGGCGGCGCCACGGCCGGAGTGGGCGTGCTCGGCACCGAGCGGGCCGAGCCCGGCGCGACGGAGACCTTCACCGACGATCCCGCGCTGAGCGAGGCCGACTGGTCCGCGGCCATCGACACCTCGACGCCCGGCAAGGCGGGCTTCACCACCGGTGCGCTGACGAAGGACCTGCGGCTGTCCGGCTCCGGCACGGTCACCGTCACCGCCACGCCCTCCACCACGAGCGCCCACCTCTCCGCGGTCCTGGTCGACCTCGGCCCGGCCACCATCCGGAACTACACGGCGAGCGGGGAGGGCATCACCACCCTCGACCGGCGGACCTGCTGGGGCAGCAGCACGGCGGGCGACAGCGCCTGCTTCAAGGAGACCGCCGCCGACAAGGAGGACGTGGATTACACGGTCTTCAGCCGGGGCTGGGCCGATCTCGGCAACTTCGCGGACGACGGCAAGGGCCGCCCGCTGACCCCGGGCAAGGCGTACACCATCACCCTGGACCTCGCGGCCACCGACCATGTCGTCCCGGCCGGTCACCGCCTCGGCCTGATCATCGCCGGCACCGACGCGGGCCTTCTCGAACCGCCGTCCACCACCCCGCGGCTGACCCTTGACCTGCCCCGCACCTCGGCCCGCCTGCCGCTGGTCGGCGGCGCCCCCAAGGCCTCGGCCGCTCCCTCGCGCACGGCGGCCACACCGCCCCTGAAGGGCGTACGGGCCCCGCAGCACCGCACCCCGCTCCCGTTCATGTCCACGCCGACGTCCACTTCGACGTTCACCCACTCCACCCTCGACTGAGCCTCGCGCCGGTGGGTGCCGCGCCGCCACAGCCAGTGGTGGCGCGGCACCCACCGGCGGCGGGCCGTGGCAGGACGCCGGCACCGACATCACCCTCGTATCCCTCTCACCCCAGGAGGTCCTTCGTGTTCTCGCGGTCACCCCTCATCCGCAGCGCCGCCTGCGGCGCGATCGGTGCGCTGCTGACCGGGTCGTTCCTCAGCGCGCCCGCGCGGGCCGAGCAGCGTCCGCCGCGTACGGGGTTCGAGATCAGCCATGGCGCACGGTGGACCACCCAGGCCGAGGAGGCGGACTTCCTCGCGGCCGTCGACAAGTCCGCCCCGCGCGTGGCCGTCGACCGGATCGGCGCCACCGCGCAGGGGCGGCCGCTGCGGCTGGTGCGGATCGGCGCCCCGGCCGCACCCGCCGACCCGGGCAAAGCGGCACGCGGCAACGTCCTGCTGCTGATCTGCTCCCAGCACGGCGACGAGCCCTCCGGCCGCGAGGCATGTCTGTCCACCGTCCGCGACCTCGCCTACGCCGAGGACCGCCGGACGCGACGCTTCCTGGAGCGCACCCAGGTGCTCGTCGTCCCGACCGCCAACCCCGACGGCCGCGCCGCCGACACCCGCGGCAACTCCGACGGCGTGGACATCAACCGCGACCATGTCGCCCTCACCACCGCCGAGTCCCGCGCGATGGCGGGCGTCATCCGCGACTGGCGCCCGGACACCGTCTACGACCTGCATGAGTACGGCGCGAACGTCCCGTACTACGTCAAGGACCTGCTGGCGCTGTGGCCGCGCAACCTCAACACCCAGGACCCGGTGCACCACGAGGCGCGGACCCTGTCGGACACCTATGTGCGCCCCGGCGTGGAGGCCGCGGGCCACACCACCGGCGTCTACGGCATCTGGACCGACCCCGAGACCGGGGAGCCGGTCAAGCAGGTGGCGGGCGACGGACAGGAGCGGATCCTGCGGAACACCGCGGGCGTCAAGCACTCCGTAGGGCTGCTGGTCGAGACCCGGGTCGACCCGCTCACCGACGCCGAGAAGGCCGACCCCGCGGTCAACAACCGCCGCCGGGTGGGCTCCCATCTGGCCGCCCTGAACGGCGCCTTCGACTTCATCACCGAGCGGCGCGGCCGGATCGAGGCGGCCACGACGGCGGCGCGGCTGGCCGGCTACGCGGACCGGGGCCCGGTCTACCTCGGCGGCGCGGACAACGAACCGCCGGAGGAGGGCACGGTTCTGCAGGATCCGCCGTGCGGCTACCGGCTGGACGCCGCCCAATACGGCGAGGTGCGGGACGAACTGGCCCTGCACGGGGTGACGGTCAAGCCCGCCAAGGGCGACGCAGGTGCCTTCGTACCGCTGCGCCAGTCGGCCCGCGCGCTCGTGCCGCTGCTGCTGGACGGCCGCGCCGCGTACCATCTCACCGCCGGGCAGCCGGTGGACAAATGCTGACATGACGCATTGATGGCATACTAAAATGCCGACCCCGTGGCCGGTTGGCATGCATCTCAGAGTCCTGGGTAGCCGGAAATCCGTCAGCCAAACCCCCAGTGAAAGGTTTTTTGCGTGCCGCAGACAGGTACAAGCGCGGGGGACGTCGGCGGCGATCCCCCGGCCACCGTGGATACTCCCGGCGCCGACTCCACCGGGCCCCATGCGGCCCCCCGGACGGACCGCGTGGTGTTCGGCGTTTCCGCCGCGCTCACGCTGGCCTTCGTCATCTGGGGGTCCGTTGCCAGCGACACCCTGGAAAGAGTCTCGGACAGCATGCTCTCCGGGCTCATACACAACGGCGGATGGGCCTTCGTCCTGGCCGCGTCGGGATTTGTGATCTTCGCCCTCTGGCTGGCCATGAGCCGCTACGGCAAGATCACCCTCGGACAGGAGGGCGAGGAACCCGAATTCCGCACCGTCTCATGGGTCGCGATGATGTTCAGCGCGGGCATGGGCATCGGTCTGATGTTCTACGGCGTGAGTGAGCCGCTGTCGCACTTCGTCTCCCCGCCGCCCGGGACCGACCCCAGCAGCGCGGCCGAGAAGATGCAGACCGCGATGTCCACCACGCTCTTCCACTGGACACTGCACCCCTGGGCCATCTACGCGGTCGTCGGCCTGGCCATCGCGTACAGCACCTTCCGCCGTGGCCGCCGGCAGACGATCAGCGCGGTCTTCACACCGCTCATCGGCTCGAAGAACGCCAACGGCTGGGCCGGCCGGGTCATCGACATCCTGGCCATCTTCGCCACGCTCTTCGGCTCCGCCGCATCGCTCGGCCTCGGCGCGCTGCAGATCGGCAGTGGTATCGAGGTGCTGGGCTGGAAGAGCGACGTGGGCACCGGGCTGCTGGTCGCCGTCATCGCGATCCTGACCGTCGCCTTCATCGCGTCCGCCGTCTCGGGTGTCGCCAAGGGCATCCAGTGGCTGTCCAACATCAATATGGTGCTGGCGCTCTTCCTCGCGGTCTTCGTCTTCGTGGCCGGCCCGACCATCATCATCCTCGACCTGCTGCCGACCTCGATCGGCTCGTACATCGGCGATCTGCCGCAGTTGGTGGGCCGTACCGAGGCCACCGGCGGCAAGTCGGTCGCGGACTGGCTGGGCAGCTGGACGGTCTTCTACTGGGCCTGGTGGATCTCCTGGACGCCGTTCGTGGGCATGTTCATCGCCCGGATCAGCCGCGGCCGCACCATCCGGCAGTTCGTCGGCGGTGTGATCCTGGTCCCGAGCAGCGTCAGCCTGCTCTGGTTCGCCATCTTCGGCGGCTCGTCGATGAAGCTCCAGGCCGCGGGCCGGCTGGGGAAGGAATCCACCCCCGAGGGGCAGTTGTTCGGAGTGCTGGACCAGTACCCGATCGCCGGTGTGATGAGCGTGCTGGTGATGGTCCTGGTCGGCATCTTCTTCGTCTCCGGCGCCGACGCGGCGTCCATCGTGATGGGCACGCTCTCGCAGAAGGGCGCCTTCGAGCCGACCCGCTTCGTCGTGATCTTCTGGGGCGTGATCACGGGCGCGGTGGCGGCCGTGATGCTGCTGATCGGCGGTGGCGGGGGCGATGCCCTCACCGGGTTGCAGAACCTGACGATCCTGGTGGCCGCGCCGTTCACGCTGGTGATGGTGGGGTTGTGCTGGGCGCTGCTGAAGGATCTGCGCCGCGACCCGCTGATCGTGCGGGGGGAGCGGGGCGAGGAGGCCGTCGAGATGGCGGTCATCGCCGGTCATGAGAAGTACGACGGCGAGTTCGAGATCCGCATCGGTCCGGCGACCCCGTCCGACTCCGACTCCGACTCCGACGCCTCGTCCGAGGACGGGGACGGGGACGGCGCGGACGGATCGGGCGATCGGGCCTCCGCCGCCAAGAGCCGCTAGCCGCCCCGGCCGCCCCCGCAGGGCGCGGCTGTGATACCTGCCGCCCGGACCCGATCGGTCCGGGCGGCGCGTCGTATCCGCACGTTGTGTCGGTCCGGCAACGGGTCATGGCGTCCGCCACGGCGTAAGCGGCGACCCGGGCTGCCCGGCGCACCGCCGGTTTCCCCCTGATACCGCCCCGTAACGGGAATACTTGGGGCATGACCTCCGAGTACGTGACGTTCGGGCTGGCGCCGGCGATGCGCGCGGGCGGTGTGCTGGCCGATGGCGCGTACCAAACCCACCGCGACTTCCTGGACTTCGTGGTGGACGGCAGGCCCCTGCTGGCGCGCCTCGCCGACCTCGACGCGGTCTCACCGCTCGCCGCCGACATCGGGCCCTCCGCCCTCGCCGAGCAGGTGCGCAGGCTGCTGCTGGAGGCGGAGGCGCCGCTGGAGGGAAGCCGGTGCGTCATCTACGGCTGCCCGGAGTGCGAGGGGCTGGAGTGCGGGGCCGTCACCGCCGTCGTCGAGCGGGACGGCCCGGACGTCGTCTGGCGTGACTTCGTCTGGCAGACCGGCGACACCCCGGACGTCGAGCGCGACGGCTACCACGACATCGGCCCCTACCGCTTCCACGGCGAGCAGTACCGGACCGCGCTGAAGCGGCTGCTGACCGCCGACGGCGCGCCCGCGCCCGAGGTCCCGACGGGCCCGAGGGCGCTGCTGATCGGACAGCGCGCCGCCGTCCTCGCCAAGCTGGCCGCCGCGCTGCGCAACATCGGCATCGGCGCCGAGATCACCCTGGACGCGGTGGGCGCCCACACGGATGAGCTGCGCAAATACGGTGCGGTGGTCTTCGGCCCGACGGTGGGCCCGGGCGAGCGTGACGCGATCCGGGACGCCTTCGCGGCGGCGCGCTCCGACGCGGTGTGCGTCACCGCGCTCGCCCCGATCGTCCCCCTGCTCGTGGCCCAGGTCGAACAGGCCCTGGACCGCACCCCGCACGACCGCCGCCGCCTCCTCGGCCTGACGGCGGTGGCGGGCGGCGCCGAGGCGGTGGTCGAGGTCGGGTCCGCCTGCCGGGTGAGGCTGATGGCCCACCGCCTCGACCGGCTGTCCCGGCCCCATGCGCGCGAACTCTTCGACGCCGTCCTGGACCCGGGCACCCACCGCATCCCCCTGGACCCCCGCGCCATCCGCGGCCGGTCCTTCCTGACGGCCCGCACAAGCGATGCGGTACGGGTCACGCCCGTGGAACGGTAGCGGCGCCGCGCGCCCGACCCCACGCGCTCTCACCAGGCGCCCCGAGGCTCCCGCCCGCCCGGGCGCCGCGATGCTGGAGAAATCGCCCGCCAGGGCCTCGCCCGGCTCGCATCCCACTGCCTGCCGTCGCCGCGAGCGGGCCGCACCCGCCCTGACCGGCCCGACCGGCGTGGGCGCTCCGGCCCCTGGCACGGCCCGCGCCCCGCCGCCACCCGGCTGACCGCGCAGGAGCGCCGGGCCCCTGACGCGGCAGCCCGCGCCTGCACTCGCGCGATCGCTTTGGGCACCTCCACGGGCCCCAGGGGAGCCCGATCGGCAGCCCACCGCCCCCTGGCCTGGCCGGACGCCCTTCGGGCGTGTCCTCAATCGCCGGACGGGCTGTTATTCAGCCCGTCCGGCGATTGAGGACCGGGGTCCGGGGCGGAGCCCCACGCGCGGCGGAGCCGCATATCGACAGGAGCCGGGAAGGGGCGGGTAGGGGAAAGCAGCCTCGGCCCGGCCTCGCCGTCATGGCGAGGCCGGGCCGAGGCGAACCGGGTGTTGCCCGGAGGGCTAGCGCTTCTTCGGGTCGAGCAGGCCCGCCCGCCGGAGGGCGTCGGCCATCGCGCCGTTCACCGGGGCCGCGTCGCGGCCTCCGCCTCCGCCGCGCTGGCCGCGCCCACCGCCGCCGCCCTGACGCTGCTGAGGCGCACCGCCCTGGCGCTGCTGGGGCGCGCCGCGACGGCCCCCGCCGCGCTGGCCGCGGGTGTCCTCGGAGCGGTTGCGGTCCCGGCCGCCGCCGGACGCGGCGCCCGCCTCGTCGTCGAGCCGGAGCGTCAGCGAGATCCGCTTGCGCGGGATGTCGATGTCGAGGACCTTCACCCGGACGATGTCGCCGGGCTTGACCACATCCCGCGGATCCTTGACGAACGTCTTGGACATCGCGGAGACGTGCACCAGGCCGTCCTGGTGCACACCGACGTCGACGAACGCCCCGAACGCCGCGACATTGGTGACGACGCCTTCCAGGATCATCCCGGCCGACAGGTCGCCGATCTTCTCGACGCCCTCCTTGAAGGTCGCGGTCTTGAAGGCGGGACGCGGGTCGCGGCCCGGCTTCTCCAGCTCCTTGAGGATGTCGGTGACCGTCGGCAGACCGAAGGCGTCGTCCACGAACTCGTCCGGCCGCAGGTCCCGCAGCACCGCCGTGTTCCCCATGAGGGTGGACACGTCGCCGCCCGCCTTGGTGACCATCCGGCGCACCACCGGATACGCCTCGGGGTGCACGCTCGACCCGTCCAGCGGGTCGTCGCCGCCCCGGATGCGCAGGAAGCCCGCGCACTGCTCATACGCCTTGGGGCCAAGCCGGGCCACGTCCTTGAGCGCCTTACGGTTGACGAACGGGCCGTTGGCGTCGCGGTGGGAGACGATGTTCTCCGCGAGGCCGGTGCCGATGCCCGAGACCCGGCTGAGCAGCGGGGTGGAGGCCGTGTTGACGTCCACCCCGACACCGTTCACACAGTCCTCGACGACCGCGTCGAGGGAACGGGAGAGCTTCACCTCGGACAGGTCGTGCTGGTACTGGCCGACGCCGATCGACTTCGGATCGATCTTGACCAGCTCGGCCAGCGGATCCTGGAGCCGGCGCGCGATGGAGACGGCGCCGCGCAGCGAGACATCGAGCTCCGGCAGCTCCTGTGAGGCGAAGGCGGAGGCCGAGTACACCGAGGCGCCCGCCTCCGAGACCATCACCTTGGTGAGCTTCAGCTCGGGATGCCTGCCGCACAGCTCGCCCGCCAGCTTGTCGGTCTCGCGGGACGCCGTGCCGTTGCCGATAGCGATGAGCTCCACGTTGTGCTCACGCGCCAGCCCGGCCAGCTTGTCGAGGGCCTGGTCCCACTGGTTGCGGGGGACATGAGGATAGATCGTGTCCGTGGCCGCCACCTTGCCGGTCGCGTCGACCACGGCCACCTTCACCCCCGTACGGAAGCCGGGGTCGAGGCCCATCGTGGCGCGCGTCCCCGCCGGGGCGGCGAGCAGCAGATCACGGAGGTTGGCGGCGAAGACCCGGACGGCCTCGTCCTCGGCGGCCTGCCGCAGCCGCAGCCGCAGATCGATGCCGAGGTGGACCAGGACGCGGGTGCGCCAGGCCCAGCGCACCGTGTCGGCCAGCCACTTGTCGCCGGGGCGGCCACGGTCCGCGATGTCGAAGCGATGGGCGATGGAGCGCTCGTAGGAGGTGGGGCCGGTCTCCTCGGAGGGCTCCTCCGGCTCCAGGGTGAGGTCGAGGACCTCCTCCTTCTCCCCGCGGAACATCGCCAGCACCCGGTGCGAGGGCAGCTCGGTGAACGGCTCGGCGAAGTCGAAGTAGTCGGCGAACTTGGCGCCCGCCTCCTCCTTGCCCTCGCGCACCTTGGTGGCCGCCCGGCCGCGCTCCCACATCCGCTCACGCAGCTCGCCGATGAGGTCCGCGTCCTCGCTGAACCGCTCGGTGAGGATGGCGCGCGCCCCGTCCAGCGCGGCGGCGGCGTCCGCGACGCCCTTCTCGGCGTCCACGAAGGCCGCCGCGGCGGCCGTGGGCTCCACGGTCGGGTCGCCCAGCAGCCCGTCCGCGAGCGGCTCCAGCCCGGCCTCGCGGGCGATCTGCGCCTTCGTACGCCGCTTGGGCTTGTAGGGGAGGTAGATGTCCTCCAGCCGGGCCTTGGAGTCCGCGGCGAGGATCTGCGCCTCCAGTGCCTCGTCCAGCTTGCCCTGGGAGCGGATCGACTCGAGGATCGCGGCGCGCCGCTCCTCCAGCTCCCGCAGATAGCGCAGCCGCTCCTCCAGGGAGCGAAGCTGCGCGTCGTCGAGCATTTCCGTCGCTTCCTTGCGGTAGCGCGCGATGAACGGCACGGTGGAGCCGCCGTCGAGCAGCTCGACGGCGGCCTTGACCTGCCGTTCCCGTACGCCGAGTTCCTCGGCGATCCTGCCTTCGATGGACGTCGTCACGATCACGCTCCGCTTTCGGTATGCACTGCTCCTGCATTGTGGCAGGTGGCACTGACGAAGCGGTCGCGGCCGACGCTTTCGGCGGGCCGGGAGGGTCGGGATACGGATCGGGCGGACACCGGTATCAGCCGGAAACGGTCATCACACCCGCCTGCGGCGCGGCCCGCTCGCCACGTCGGAGGCACCGCCGAAAAGGCGGGCCAGGGCGCGGAAGGGGAGCGTCACCACGGTCGCGATGGCGGCACCGATGGCACGGAGCACGTCGGCGATGGCACGGAACACGGTGGATACCTCCTGTCGGTCGGTGGCGGCTCGGCGGCGGCCGCCGGGCACCGTTCGCTACGCGGCGCACGGGCTGGTGCCGGCGTACGCGGCGCGCGGTGTGGGCGCCCGGTTGTCAGACGGCCGATCGCGCACGACAAGCGGGTATCCCGATGTGCTCCCGCCAAACTCCGCCCGGTACGGGCGGTCCCGTGCCGGGCCGATGGCCGGACGGGTCGCGCCCGTGCCGCGCCTCCCCTGAATGGCCTTTTGGGAAGGCCCCCTGGGGGCGCGGCACGGGCGCGTGGCGGGCCCGTCGGCGGCCCGTCGGCCGACCGTCAGCTCTTGCCGCGGAGGTCCGCCGGGAAGGCGCCGTTCTCGCGGGCGGTGGTGGAGAAGGCGGTGGCCAGCTCGGTCAGCCGGGCCACGCCCTCGGCGCCCAGGTGCTCGTACGGCGCCGCGTCCAGGCGGTCGGTCTCCTTCTCGAGGTGCTGGCGCAGCCGCTCACCGGCCTCCGTCAGCTCGTTGTCGGCGTTGAGCACTCCCCGGTCGCGCAGCCGCTGCCGGCCCGCCTCCCACTCCTCGGCGCTCCAGCCGCGGGTCCGCAGGATCCACTTGGTGGACATGCCCTGCCCGGTCGCGGTGTGGGAGGCCAGCGCCTCGACCGCGTCGAGCTCGGCGCTGACCAGGGTCATCAGATGGCCGTCGCCGCGGTGTTCGCGCAGCAGCGAGGCGGCGTGCCACAGCGCCAGATGGGGGGCGTCCGGGACGGGCAGATCGGCGTGGGCGGCGTACAGGGGGCGCGCCGGGCGTGAACACGCCTCCGTGGCGCGCAGCGCCAGCTCCGCGGCCTCGGTCATTTCCTTGGAGGCGATGACGTCCTCGCCCAGCACCCGCCGCAGCACCGAGTCGGCGGCCCGCAGCCGGGCCTCAAGGGCGGCCTCGGGGGAGACCACGTCCCACGCGGCCGGAATGTGGCGGGCGATCAGGTCATGGCTGAAATTGAAGAAGGTCGCGGTGATGGTGCCCGCGCCCGCCCGGCCCATCGGCGCCGCCCGCCCGACGAAGTAGGCGGCCGCACTGTCCTCCAGGCCCAGCTTGGCAAGCTCCTGGCCGAAGTCGGGGGCGAAGTAGATGGCGGAGTGGAGCGGGTTGACGACGCTGTAACAGCGACGGGCGGCAAGCTCGGGAAGTGTGGTCATGGCCGCACGCTACCGACAGGTAGTGACCCCCGACAGCCCGGGTATCCCCAAGATCCATCGGGCCCGCGGGATCCGGCCACCCTTACGCCGTCGCGATCCCCTCCAAACCCCATCAGCCCGCTCGATCCGGCCATCTTCCGGCCGCGGTCATCCGGCCGGTGGGGCCCAGCGGAAGCGCGGGGTGCGGCGTTCGAGGAAGGCGGCGATGCCCTCGCCGGCCTCCTCGCTGTGCCGCGCCTGTTCCCGCCAGTACGCTGCCCGGTCCGGCTCGACGGGCTCGGCCGCGAACTCCTTGGCCGCCGCCTGGGTGAGCTGTGACCGGGAGACCAGCGACCGCGTGAACTCCGCCACCCGCTTGTCGAGTGCGCCCGAAGGCAGCACCTCGTCCACCAGCCCGGTGCGCAGCGCCCGTTCGGCGTCGATCAGCTCGCCCGAGAACAGCAGGAACTTGGCGGTGGCCGGTCCCACCAGCTCGACCAGCCGGCGGGTCGAGCTGGGGGCGTAGACGATGCCCAGCTTGGCCGGGGTGATCCCGAAGCGGGCGTCCTCCTCGGCGAACCGCAGATCGCAGGCGGCCGCGAGCTGGCAGCCGCCGCCCACGCAGTAGCCGCGCACCGCGGCCAGGGTCGGCTTGGGGAAGGCGGCCAGCGCCTCCTCGGCGGGCAGCGCGAGCCCGGTGGACTCCTCGTACGTGGCGCTCAGCGAGCCGATGTCGGCGCCCGCGCAGAAGGTGTCGCCCTCACCGGTGAGCACCAGCGCCCGGACGGCGGGGTCGGCGGCGAGCCGGGTCAGCAGCGGGGGCAGCGCGCGCCACATCCCGGGGGTCATCGCATTGCGCTTGGCGGGATGGCGGATGACGACGGTCGCTATGCCGTCGGCGACCTCGTGCTCCAGACAGGGCTCCATGTGCCGGATCGTATCCGGACCGCGTGGGGGCGCCTTCGACGGCATCCGGGCCGGAGCGGAGCCGGGGCGGGGCCGGGGTGGGACAGGGGCGGGGCCGGGGCATTCGGGCCGGTCACGGCAGAGTCACCATGGTCGGAACCCTGGCGAGCAGGAACAGTCGAGCGCGTGACCGTGGCATACGCCAACGATCAAAAACGCTCGATAAGCGTCAAGTTGTGCGTACTCCATCGGTCCGTACCAGAGCTTCTCAACACTCGGTATGAGTGGTCGGGCACGGCGAGGGGTGGGTATCGGACATGGAGATCCTCGGGAGAGTCCCCTCCGAAGCGGGACACGGCCCGCCCCCGCACTCGCCACCGGTCGCCTACGAGGGGACGTGGCGGTTCACCGCACCGGCCCTGGACTCCTCCGTGCCCCAGGCCCGGCACGCGGTGCGCGATCTGCTGGCCCATCAGCGCGTGCCGGTCGATGACGAACTGGTGGAGAGTCTGCTTCTGATCGTCTCCGAGCTGGTCACCAACGCCGTACGGCACGCCGCGCTGCTCTCCCCCGAGCTCGCCGTCGAGGTCTCCCTGAGCCGGGACTGGGTCCGGATCGCCGTCGAGGACAACCACCCCTACCGGCCCGTCGCGCTGATGGCGGACCAGGGCGGGACCGGCGGGCGTGGACTGCTGCTGGTGACGGCGATCACGGAGGCGGCGGGCGGGGTCTACGACGTCGACCACACGGCGAGCGGCGGCAAGATCGTCTGGGCCGCCCTTCCGCTGCCCGGCGCGGCTACCAGCCGGCCGCCGTCCCGGTGAGCTCCCGGACCGCCGGGCGGGCCGCGTCCAGCACGGTCATGAACCACGCCGAGAACGGTCCCTCGTCGCGCAGCTTCGCCAGCTCATCCGGGGTGACGAAGGCGATCTCGCCGATCTCCTCGGGATCCGGGCGCGGGGTCGCCCGCACCAGCCCGGCGAAGAGGTGGTTGTACTCCTGCTCCACCAGGCCCGAGGCGGGGTCGGGGTGGTTGTAGCGGACGGTGCCTGCCTCCCGCAGCAGCGCGGGCGCCACGCCCAGCTCCTCACCGGTGCGCCGGGCGGCGGCCACGAACGGCGGCTCACCGGGGTAGGGGTGGCCGCAGCAGGTGTTGGACCAGACCCCGGGGGAGTGGTATTTGCCCAGCGCACGGCGCTGCAGCAGCAGCCGCCCCCGGTCGTCGAAGAGGAAGACGGAGAACGCCCGGTGCAGCCTGCCGGGCGCGAGATGCGCGGAGAGCTTCTCCGCGGTGCCGATCGTCGTACCGTCCTCGTCGACCAGCTCGAGCATGATCGGGTCTGCGGAACCGCTCGGCGCGGAGGGCGCGGCGGTCTCGGCGGAGGCGCCGTTGGCAGGTGTGATCGGCATGACCATCCTCATAGTTCCGACTCGTGAACATCCAAGTCTGCCGCACATGTGCCCCCTGTCTGTGTCAGTGGCACAGCTTGGCTTCGTGATCAGCATGCCCACCCGGTTCGAGCTGGAACGTGCAGTGCCCGACGTCGAAGTGCTCCCCCAGACATCCCTGCAAGGCGTGCAGCATCCGCTCGTGGCCCATCGCGTTCAGAGCCCCGGGGGCGACCACCACATGCGCGGAGAGCACCGGCATTCCCGAGGTGATGGTCCACACGTGGAGATCGTGCAGCCCCTCCACCCCGGGCAGGCCCAGGATGTGGGCGCGTACGGCCGCCATGTCGACATTTCGCGGCGCCGCCTCCAGGAGCACGTTCAGCGTCTCGCGCAGCAGCTTGTACGTCCGCGGGACGATCATGAGGCCGATCACCAGGGAGGCGACGGGGTCGGCCGTCTGCCAGCCGGTCGCGAGGATGATCCCGGCGGACACCAGCACCGCGACCGAGCCCAGCGCGTCCGCCGCGACCTCCAGGAAGGCGCCCCGGACGTTCAGGCTCGTGTGCTGGCCGCCCCTGAGCAGGGCCAGCGACACCAGGTTCGCCGCCAGGCCGACGGCGCCGAAGACGATGGTCAGCCCGCCCTCGGTGGCGGCCGGGGTGAGGAACCGCAGCACCGCCTCGGAGAGGATGTAGCCGCCGACGCCGAACAGCAGCAGACAGTTGCCGAGGGCCGCCAGGATCTCGGCGCGGGCATAGCCGTAGGTGCGGTGCGGGCTCGGGGGACGGCCCGCGAAGTGGATCGCCAGCAGCGCCATCGCGAGCCCGAGCGCGTCCGTCGCCATATGGCCGGCGTCCGCGAGCAGGGCGAGGGAGCCGGCGAGCAGACCGCCGATGATCTCCACGGCCATCACCGTGAGCGTGATGGCCAGGGCGATCCGCAGCCGCCACCGGTGGGCGGCGCCGGCGGTGGTGTGGCCGCGCGCGTGGTCATGACCTGCGCCCATGTGCGTAGGGCCCTCCTCCCGGCGGCGCGGTCCCCTGCTCACCAGTGAACAACGGCGCCGGGCGCGGCCGGATCAGCCGCGCCGGTGCCTGGTCGGCCGGGCGGACACCCGAGCGGCGGCACCAGCGCCCGGCCGGCGCCGCCGGTGTGGTCGGCCGAGGCGGTGCCCGGGCAGCCGCTCCAGAGTCCGGTCAGCGCCGCCGGTGCCCCGTCAGCCGCGTCGGGCCCCGGGGTGGTGCAGGCACCAGCCCTCCCAGGCCGACTCCACCATCGCGCGCACATCGTGCCGGGCGCTCCAGCCCAGCTCCTTGGCGATCAGTTCGGTGGATCCGACGACCCGGGCCGGATCGCCCGCCCGGCGCGGCCCGACCACGGGGGTGAGCTCCGGGCGGCCGGTGACCTCCCCGATCAGATCGGACATCTCACGCACCGAGACGCCCTGACCGGTGCCGATGTTCACCGTGAGATCGCCCGGCGCCCGCTGCGTGGCCAGCCGGCGGGCCACGGCCAGATGGGCCGAGGCCAGATCCTCGACATGGATGTAGTCGCGGACACAGGTGCCGTCGGGGGTGTCGTAGTCCTCACCGAAGATCCGGGGCGGCTCTCCCTCGGTGATCCGCTCGAACATCATCGGGATGATGTTGAACACTCCGGTGTCGGCCAGCTCGGGGCGCGTGGCACCCGCCACATTGAAGTAGCGCAGACAGGCCGTGGAGAGGGAGTGGGCCGCGCCCGTCGCTCTGACCAGCCATTCTCCGGCCAGCTTGGTCTCCCCGTACGGATTGATCGGCAGGCACGGGGTGTCCTCGGTGACGAGTTCCACATCGGGCATGCCGTAGACGGCCGCGGAGGAGGAGAAGAGGAAGCGGCTGACCCCGGCCGCGACCGCCGCCTCCAGCAGCACCGTGAGCCCGTGCACATTCTCGCGGTAGTAGCGCAGCGGCTGCTCCACGGACTCCCCGACCTGCTTCTTCGCCGCGAGATGCACCACACCGGTCACCCGCAGGTCGGCGAGGGTGCGGTCCAGCAGCTCACGGTCCAGGATGGAGCCGCTCACCAGCGGTACGTCCTCGGGCAGCCGCGCCCGGACCCCGCTGGACAGGTCGTCGAGCACGGCCACGGACTCGCCCGCCTCGGCCATGGCCCGCACGACATGCGACCCGATATATCCGGCACCACCTGTGATCAGCCATGTCATGCCCCGCACCCTATCCGTGGCGGGGCGGTCGCCGTTTGTGGAGGACAGCAGCCATCCACCATGATGATCCGCGGCACGCGGAAGTGGTCGTTCCCCCGATCGTGTGGTGAATGCGCGGTGAACGGCGGCTTCCATCCATCCGATAGCCTCTGCCGGACGTGCCGCCGGCCCCGCGGGGTGAGGGCGTGCGATGCCCATGGCCCGGAGGGCCCAGGCCAGTGCCATCAGCGGCGCGGCCACCATGTCAGCTGCCAAGGAGTGAGTTCGTCTGTCGACCGCGATTCTCACCGGTGCGCCGGTCGCCGGCTCGTCCCTCGAGGACGGCCTGCGATCGCTGGGCTTCGACGTGCGTACGGCGACCGACGCCGCCGCGGTCACGGCGGAGCTCACCACCGTCCCGGCGCATGAGCGGGTGGCCCTCGTGGACCCCCGCTTCGTCGGCCATGTCCATGCCCTGCGGCTGGCCCTCACCGACCCCCGCTTCACCGCGGCCGCGGTGCGTGGCGCGCTCAGCGTCCAGCCGGAGGCTCGTACGGCGCTGGTCCGCGCGGTGACGGCTACGGCCGCCACGGCGCGGACCCTGGGGCATGGCAGTGGGGCGCCCGCCGCCGCGCCGGGCACGGGCGCCGTACCCGCCGTCGGCAACCCGGGCCAGGCGGTCCGCGTCGGCGCCACGGAGGTGGCCGAGACGGACGCAAGCGCGCGCGGCGCCGCCGGGGCCGCCACCGCCGGTGCTGTCGGGACGGCCGCGCCGGACCGCGTCGCCGACGCGCCCACCGCCGACGGTGTCACCGCCGCCCACTCCCGTGTGGACGACCTCGCCGCCGCCCTCGACGCCGAAGGCGTCACCGTCCACCGCCCCGAGCTCGGTGTGCTCGTGGCCGACGTACCCGCGGACGCCGAGGCGCGGGCCGCGGCGCGCGACGCGGTGGCCGCGGTGGACGACGAGCGGGTGCGGCTGCGGTCCGCCGTGAAGGCGCGGGACGGCTTCTTCACGACCTACTGCATCAGCCCGTACTCGCGCTACATCGCCCGCTGGTGCGCCCGGCGCGGGCTGACCCCCAATCAGGTCACCACCGCCTCCCTCCTCACCGCCCTGATCGCGGCGGCCTGCGCCGCCACCGGCACCCGGCCCGGGTTCGTCTCGGCCGGTGTGCTGCTGATCGCCTCGTTCGTGCTCGACTGCACCGACGGACAGCTGGCCCGCTACTCGCTGCAGTACTCCACGCTCGGCGCCTGGCTGGACGCCACCTTCGACCGGGCCAAGGAGTACGCCTACTACGCGGGCCTCGCCCTCGGCGCCGCCCGCGCCGACGGCGGTGGTGACGATGTATGGGCGCTCGCGCTCGGCGCGATGGTGCTCCAGACCTGCCGCCATGTCGTGGACTTCGCCTTCAACGAGGCCAACCACGACGCCACCGGCAACACCAGCCCCACCGCCGCCCTCTCCGGCCGCCTCGACAGCGTCGGCTGGACGGTCTGGGTGCGCCGCATGATCGTGCTGCCGATCGGTGAGCGCTGGGCGATGATCGCCGTGCTGACGGCGGTCACCACGCCCCGTATCACCTTCTATGTGCTGCTCATCGGCTGTGCGCTGGCCGCCTGCTACACCACCTCCGGCCGGGTGCTGCGCTCGCTGACCCGCCGCGCGAAGCGCACGGACCGGGCCGCCCACGCCCTCGCCGAGCTCGCGGACTCCGGTCCGCTGGCCGAGCTGGTCGCCAAGGCCGCCCCCCGCAAGGCGAGTTCGTACCTCGCCCCGCTCTCGGCCGCCCTCGGTGCCGCGGCCGTCCTGGCCGGCACCGCCGCCGCCGGTTTCGGCTCCTGGGTGCCCGTCGGATGCGCCGTGCTCTACGCGGTCCTCGCGGGCGTCGCCGTCGCCGCGCCCCTCAAGGGCCCCCTCGACTGGCTGGTGCCGCCGCTCTTCCGCGCCGCCGAATACGGGACCATCCTGGTTCTGGCGGCTTACGCGGAGGTGAACGGCGCCTTGCCCGCTGCTTTCGGGCTGGTTGCGGCGGTCGCCTACCATCACTACGACACGGTGTACCGCATCCGCGGCGGCACGGGGGCGCCCCCGCGCCGGCTGGTGCGGGCGATCGGCGGGCACGAGGGGCGGACGGTGGTGGTCACGGCCGCCGCTGCCCTGCTGCACCACCAGAACCAAGGTTTCACCATCGCGTTGACCGCTTTGGCGGCGGTCCTCGCGCTGGCGGTGCTCATCGAGAGCATCCGCTTCTGGGTGTCCTCAGGAGCACCCGCCGTACACGACGAAACAGGAGAACCCGCATGATCGGCCTCGTGCTCGCGGCCGGCGCCGGACGGCGTCTGCGCCCCTACACCGACACGCTTCCCAAGGCCCTGGTGCCAGTGGGACCCGAGGGGAAGGAAGGCGAGCCCACCGTCCTGGACCTGACCCTCGGCAACTTCGCGGAGATCGGTCTGACCGAGGTCGCCATCGTCGTCGGCTACCGCAAGGAGGCCGTGTACGAGCGCAAGGAGGCCCTGGAGCAGAAGTACGGCCTCAAGCTCACGCTGATCGACAACGACAAGGCCGAGGAGTGGAACAACGCCTACTCCCTCTGGTGCGCCCGTGACGCGATCAAGCACACCGTGATCCTCGCCAACGGCGACACCGTGCACCCGGTCTCCGTCGAGAAGACCCTGCTGGCCGCGCGCGGCAACGGCCAGAAGATCATCCTGGCCCTGGACACGGTCAAGCAGCTCGCCGACGAGGAGATGAAGGTCGTCGCCGACCCCGACAAGGGCGTCCAGAAGATCACCAAGCTGATGGACCCGGCCGAGGCGACCGGTGAGTACATCGGCGTCACCCTCATCGAGGGCGAGGCCGCCGCCGATCTCGCGGACGCGCTGAAGGCCACCTTCGAGCGCGACCCCGACCTCTACTACGAGGACGGCTACCAGGAGCTGGTCAACCGCGGCTTCAAGGTCGACGTGGCCCCGATCGGCGACGTCAAGTGGGTCGAGATCGACAACCACGACGATCTGGCGAAGGGCCGTGACATCGCGTGCCAGTACTGACGAGGCTCATCCCCTCGCCGCTCGTCGTCGACATCCGCGCGGGCGCCCTGGACGATCTCGCGGGGGTCCTCGCCGACCAGCGGATCTCCGCCTCCGGCAAGCTGGCCATCGCCATCAGCGGCGGCTCCGGCGCCCTGCTGCGCGAGCGGCTGTCACCGGCGCTGCCGGGCGCGAGCTGGTACGAGGTCGGCGGCGGCACGCTGGATGACGCGATCAAGCTCGCCGACGCCATGAAGTCGGGGCACTACGACGCGGTCGTGGGGCTGGGCGGCGGAAAGATCATCGATTGTGCGAAGTTCGCCGCGGCGCGCATCGGCCTTCCGCTGGTCGCCGTCGCCACCAACCTCTCGCACGACGGTCTGTGCTCCCCGGTCGCGACCCTCGACAACGACGCCGGACGCGGCTCGTACGGGGTGCCCAACCCGATCGCGGTGGTCATCGACCTCGATGTGATCCGTGAGGCGCCGGTGCGCTTCGTCCGCTCCGGTATCGGCGACGCCCTGTCCAATATCTCCGCGGTCGCCGACTGGGAGCTGTCCCACCGCGAGACCGGCGAGCAGATCGACGGCCTCGCGGCCGCGATCGCGCGCCAGGCGGGCGAGGCCGTGCTGCGCCACCCCGGCGGGGTCGGCGACGACGGCTTCCTCCAGGTGCTGGCCGAGGGGCTGGTACTCACCGGCATCTCCATGTCGGTCGCGGGGGACTCCCGCCCGGCCTCCGGTGCCTGCCACGAGATCAACCACGCCTTCGACCTCCTCTTCCCCAAGCGCGCCGCCAGCCATGGCGAGCAGTGCGGCCTGGCCGCCGCCTTCGCGATGCGGCTGCGCGGGGCGCATGAGGAGTCGGCGCACATGGCCGAGGTGCTGCACCGGCACGGTCTGCCCGTGCTGCCCGAGGAGATCGGCTTCACCGTGGACGAGTTCGTCCAGGTCGTGGAGTTCGCTCCGAAGACGCGCCCCGGCCGCTACACGATCCTCGAGCACCTCGACCTCTCAACCGACGCGATCAGGGACGCATACGCCGACTATGCCAAAGCAGTCAGTCAAGCCATCAGTGGCTGAACTCCGCCCGGTCGTCCACCCCGCAGGGGTCAAGGACCGGCGGAGCGGTGAGCACTGGGCCGGGCGCCTCTACATGCGGGAAATCTCGCTGCGCTGCGACCGGCACCTGGTGAACACCCGGGTCACGCCCAACCAGCTGACGTATCTGATGACCGTCTTCGGCGCCCTCGCCGCCCCGGCCCTGCTGGTGCCGGGGATCGCGGGCGCCGTGCTCGGGGTGTTGATGGTCCAGCTCTACCTGCTGCTGGACTGCGTCGACGGCGAGATAGCCCGCTGGAAGAAGCAGTTCTCGCTGAGCGGTGTGTATCTGGACCGGGTCGGCGCCTACCTGTGCGACGCCGCGGTGCTCGTCGGCTTCGGTCTGCGCGCCGCCGACCTGTGGGGCTCCGGGCGGATCGACTGGCTGTGGGCGTTCCTCGGCACCCTCGCCGCGCTCGGTGCCATTCTGATCAAGGCCGAGACCGACCTCGTCGGGGTCGCCCGGCACCAGGGCGGTCTGCCGCCGGTCAAGGAGGCGGCCGCCGAGCCGCGCTCGTCCGGTGTGGCGCTGGCCCGCAGGGCGGCCTCGGCGCTGCAGTTCCACCGGCTGGTCCTCGGGGTCGAGGCGTCGCTGCTCATCCTCGTGCTGGCGATCGTGGACCAGGTGCGCGGGGATCTGTTCTTCACCCGGCTGGGCGTTGCCGTACTGGCTGGTATCGCCCTGCTGCAAACCCTTCTTCACCTCGTGTCCATCCTCGCGTCGAGCAGGCTCAAGTGAGCATGAGCGCCATGAAGGTCGGAGCGGTCGTCCTCACGATGGGCAATCGCCCCGAGGAGCTGCGCGAACTCCTCGACTCGGTCGCCAAGCAGGACGGCGACCCGGTCGAGGTGGTCGTCGTGGGCAACGGTTCGCCGCTGCCCGCGCTCCCCGAGGGCGTACGGACCGTCGAGCTGCCCGAGAACGTGGGCATCCCGGCGGGCCGCAATGTCGGCATCGAGGCGTTCGGACCCGGCGGCTCGGACGCCGACGTACTGCTCTTCCTCGACGACGACGGGCTGCTGCCGGGCACCGACACGGCCGAGCTGTGCCGCCAGGCGTTCGCCGACGACCCGGAGCTGGGCATCATCTCGTTCCGCATCGCCGACCCCGACACCGGCGTCACCCAGCGTCGCCATGTGCCCCGGCTGCGCGCCTCCGACCCGCTGCGGTCCTCCCGGGTGACCACCTTCCTGGGCGGGGCCAACGCGGTCCGTACCACGGTGTTCCAGCAGGTCGGAGGGTTGCCGGACGACTTCTTCTACGCGCATGAGGAGACCGATCTGGCCTGGCGGGCGCTGGACGCCGGCTGGATGATCGATTACCGGTCGGACATGGTGCTGCACCATCCGACCACCGCACCGAGCAGGCACGCGGTCTACCACCGGATGGTGGCCCGCAACCGGGTCTGGCTGGCCCGGCGTAACCTTCCTGCGCTGCTCGTGCCCGTCTATCTGGGCGTCTGGCTGCTGCTCACGCTGGCCAGGCGTCCGTCGAAAACCGCACTTCGGGCCTGGTTCGGGGGCTTCAGGGAGGGCTGGAAGACACCGTGTGGTCCACGCCGACCCATGAAGTGGCGTACGGTATGGCGCCTGACCCGACTGGGCCGACCTCCTGTCATCTGACAAGCTCGTATCGAAGAGCATCGGGCGCGACCCGGGGCGCGGCCCCGCTCAGCGCACCCTGAAGACGAAAGTGTCAACTGTGAGCGAGACTACGCACGACGGTGCGGTAGCCGTGAGTGCCCCGCCGTCAGCCGACGACGGCCTGTCCCCGGGCGAGCTGGCAGCGAAGTACGAGCTGTCGGTGAGCGGCGCCCGGGTGGGCCTCGGCGATTACATCCGCCAGATGTGGGGCAGGCGTCACTTCATCCTGGCCTTTTCGCAGGCCAAGCTCACCGCGCAGTACAGCCAGGCCAAGCTGGGCCAGCTGTGGCAGGTGGTGACCCCGCTGCTCAACGCCGCGGTGTACTTCTTCATCTTCGGCCTCCTGCTGGGTGGCCGGGGCGGTATGCCGAACGACATGTACATCCCGTTCCTGGTGACGGGTGTGTTCGTCTTCACTTTCTCGCAGAACTCCGCGATGGCCGGGGTGCGCGCCATCTCCGGGAACCTGGGCCTGGTGCGGGCCCTGCACTTCCCGCGCGCCTCGCTCCCCATCTCGTTCGCGCTTCAGCAGCTCCAGCAGCTGCTCTTCTCGATGATCGTGCTGGTCGTCGTGTTGCTGGGTTTCGGACACTTCCCGGCCTTCGCGTGGATCCTGGTCATCCCGGCCCTGGCGCTGCAGTTCGTCTTCAACACCGGTCTGGCCCTGGTCCTGGCCCGGATGGGGGCCAAGACTCCCGACCTGGCGCAGCTGCTGCCGTTCATCCTGCGTACGTGGATGTACGCCTCCGGTGTGATGTATCCGCTGGAGCACATGCTCCAGAAGGCGGGGGCGCACTCCTGGGTCTCCGACCTTCTGCTGGCCAACCCGGCGGCGGTCTACATGGACCTGATGCGGTACGCCCTGATCAGCGACTACCCCTCGTCGAGCCTGCCGCCGCATGTCTGGGCGCTGGCAGTGGGGTGGGCGGTGCTGCTGGGCGCCGGGGGATTCGTGTACTTCTGGAAGGCAGAGGAGCAGTACGGCCGTGGCTGAGCAAATCCTGGACAAGACTGCCGAGGCTGCCAAGGCGGAGCAGACCGCCCAGGCGGCTCCCGTACCGTCGCGGGTGCCGACCGTCATCGCCGACGACGTCCACATCGTCTACCGGGTCAACGGCGGCCCCAAGGGGAAGGGCAGCGCCACCGCGGCCCTCAGCCGCTTGCTCGGCCGGAAGAACGCCCCGGGTATGCGTGAGGTGCACGCCGTGCGCGGGGTCACCTTCGTGGCGTACAAGGGCGAGTCGATCGGTCTGATCGGGTCCAATGGCTCCGGTAAGTCGACCCTGCTCAAGGCCGTCGCGGGGCTGCTGCCCACCGAGCGCGGCAAGGTCTACACCAACGGCCAGCCGTCGCTGCTCGGTGTGAACGCGGCGCTGATGAACGACCTCACCGGTGAGCGGAACGTCATCCTCGGTGGTCTGGCCATGGGCATGTCGCGTGAGCAGGTCCGGGAGCGCTACCAGGGCATCGTGGACTTCTCGGGCATCAATGAGAAGGGTGACTTCATCACCCTGCCGATGCGCACGTACTCCTCCGGTATGGCGGCCCGGCTGCGCTTCTCCATCGCCGCGGCCAAGGACCACGACGTGCTGATGATCGACGAGGCGCTGGCCACCGGCGACAGGAAGTTCCAGAAGCGCTCCGAGGCCCGTATCCGCGAGCTCCGCCAGGAGGCCGGCACGGTCTTCCTCGTCAGCCACAACAACAAGTCGATCCGGGACACCTGTGACCGGGTGCTGTGGCTGGAGAAGGGTGAGCTGCTGATGGACGGCCCGACCGACGAGGTCATCAAGGCGTACGAGAAGGAGACCGGCAAGTAGCCGCTCCGCGAACGCCAACTCCATAAGCTATCAGGCCCCGCCGGGCAACCCGGCGGGGCCTTGTTGTCCACTAGCGGACCAGGTACCCGGATGGGGAATGGGTAGGGAAGCATGGCACGTTGGGCAGGGCAACGGGGGAATCTGCACGGGGGGCTGACGGGGTGGCCAAGAATGGGGCCGTGGGCGGAAGCAGCCATGCCGAGAGGGTGTTCCGCGTGCAGCGGGCCTTCACCCAGCTCGGCGGACGGGCCCATGGGCCCGGGGCGCTGGCCAGAGCGGCGGAGCTGGACGATTCGACCGTCTACCGGATTCTGCAGTCCGGGGTGCACCAGGGCATCTTCGTCCGCGAGGGCCGGGGGCTGTACCGGCTGGGCTCGGCGGCCCCGCAGCTCGGTCTGAAGGCGCTGGCCCACTCGCCCGCGCCGGACGCCGCCCATGCCCTGCTGGAGGCGCTGCGCCGGGCCACCGGGGGGCTGGCCTTCCTCTACCTGCTGGCGCCGTTCGGCGGCGCCCACCGGCAGTGCGCCGATATGGCCGTGGGCGACTCCGATCTGACGGAGCTGGGGATGACGCCCCGTGCGGTGCAGACCGTCGAGCACTCGCTGCGGGTGGGCGCCGCGGGGCGGGCGATCCTGGCGTATCTGCCGGAGACGATCCAGTCGGAGGTGCTGGACCGGCCGGTGCCCGCCGAGGCCGGCCCCGGGGCGTTCCGGGACGATGTGCGGCTTCTCGCCTCGCTGGACCGGATCAGGGCGCGGGGCTACGCGCTGGGTCATGAGGAGTGCGCGGCGGGGTGGAACGAGTGTGCGGCGCCGGTCACTTGGGACGGGCTGGTGATGGGCTCGGTGCTGGTGATGAAGCCCAAACAGGTCATGACGCGGTGTCCGGTGACCGTCATCGGGGCGGTGGAGCAGGCGGCGGCGGCGCTGGCCGATCTGGGGCGTGGCCATCCGGCCGAGTCGGATGAAAATGATTCGAGACTGAAGTAAATTTACGGTAACACGAGTAAACGTGAAGCGCATTCCCCCCGCTTCACCAGCCCTTTCTCGCGAGGCGAGAAAGGGTCGGAAATCCTTGACTCGTACGGGTGTACGGCCGCAATAATCAAGAGCGCAATCCAGTCTGATTCTTGCATGAGCGGCGGCTCTACGCGCCGCACACTAGGGGGAAATGTCACCGTGTCCGACAGGGGCGGTCTTGCCGTCGTGCCCGATATTCCCGCACCGAACTGGACGCGGGAGCTTGAGCGTGTGCCGTTGTTATCGGCCAGGGAGGCCCAGGCGTTTGCGCTGCTCGGCGCGGGGTGGTCCAACCGCCGTATCGCACTGCGGCTCCAGGTGACCGAGCGCACGGTGAAGGCGCATGTGGCGTCAATACTCGCGAAACTGCAGGTGGAATCGCGGCTGCAGGCCGGTCTCGTCGCCCTCAGCTACCGGCACCTGTACCAAAGTACAGTTCCCGGGAGGATCGTGGCCGGATAGCGTTGCCTGTGTCTGCCCGTTTATCCCTCGGCCGGATATCGACTTGAACGAACCCGTCGCACAGCAAACGCGCCGTCATAGGAAAGGTATTCATGTCTGACCGTTCCGGCCCGAGCGGAATGAACCCCGTGTGGACGCTGGTGGTGTCCGGACTCACCGTCTTCATGGCCGCCTTGGACAACCTCGTCGTCATCACCGCGCTGCCCGCCATCCAGAAGGACCTGGGCACCAGCCTCCAGGACCTGGAGTGGACGGTGAACGGCTACACCCTCACCTTCTCGGTCTTCCTGATGGCCGGTGCGGCCGCCGGGGACCGGTTCGGGCGCCGCCGGGTCTTCCTGGCCGGCCTCGTCGTCTTCACCGGGGCCTCCGCCGCCGCGGCGCTGTCCGGCAGCGCGGACGCCCTGATCGCCGCCCGGGCCGTACAGGGCCTCGGGGCGGCCGTGGTGATGCCGCTGACGCTGACGCTGCTGACCGTCGCCGTCCCCGAGCGCCGGCGCGGTCTCGCGCTGGGTGTCTGGGGCGCCCTCAGCGGGCTCGCGGTCGCGCTCGGCCCGCTGATCGGCGGGGCCGTGGTGGAGAAGATCTCCTGGGAGTGGATCTTCTGGGTCAATGTGCCGATCGGCGTGCTGGTGCTGGTGCTGGGCCTCTGGAAGCTGGCCGAGTCCACCCGCCCGGACACCTCGCTCGACCCGGTGGGCACCGTCCTGGTCAGCCTCGGGGTGTTCGGTGTGGTCTACGCGCTGGTGTCCACCACCGAACACGGCTGGTCCAGCGGCCGGGTGATCGGCTTCCTGGCCGGCGGCCTCGTGGTCCTCGCGCTTTTCGTGGCCTGGGAGCTGCGCACCGCCGAACCCATGCTGCCGATGCGGCTGTTCCGCAACCGCGCGTTCAGCGCGGTCAACGCGGCCAGCCTGCTGATGTTCGCGGCCATGTTCGGACTGGTCTTCCTGCTCACCCAGTTCATGCAGAACATCCAGGGCTTCTCGCCGCTGGAGGCGGGCGTGAAGATGCTGCCGTGGACGGCGATGCCGGTCCTCGTCGCCCCGCTGGCGGCGCTGCTGACCGCCCGGCTCGGCAACCGTCTGGTGGTCGCCGCTGGTCTGCTGTTCGAGGCCGTGGGGCTGGGCTGGCTGGCGTCCGTGGTGAGCGCGGACACCGCCTACGCCGACCAGGTGCCCGGTCTGGTGCTCGGCGGAATCGGCCTCGGGCTGTTCTTCTCGCCCGTCGCGGAAATGGCGATGAGTATCGTCGCACCCCGCGACCAGGGAATCGCCTCGGGCGCCAACAACACCTTCCGGGAGCTCGGCGGCGCACTCGGTGTCGCGGTGCTCACCTCCGTATTCACCACGCTGGGCGGATACGGCTCGCCCCAGGAATTCGTGGACGGGCTGCGGCCCGCCGCCTGGATCGGCGCCGGAATCGCCGCCCTTGGCTGTCTGGCCATTCTCACGGCACCGCGCGGCCGTACCGTACCCGGCGAAACGAAGGTGATTTCTTCGGGAGCCGCCGAGGATTCATACACGGGAAACCTCCCGAGTCGGTCGCGCAACTAAATTCGACAGAGCGAAGACAGAGCGAAAAAGATGATCCACCGGTCCCCGGACCCCGGGTGACCGTTGGGTATGGGGGTCGCTATGTACGACGTCATTGTGGTAGGAGCGCGCATCAGTGGGGCATCGACGGCGATGCTCCTGGCAAGAGCGGGATACCGGGTCCTTCTCCTGGACCGGGCCAAATTCCCCGGCGGCAAGGGGGCCGCCACAAATCTGGTCCACCCCCCGGGAATTCTCCGGCTGAAGCGCTGGGGACTGCTGGACGAGGTGGCGGCCACCGGCTGCCCGCCCATTCACTCCTACGGTCTGCAGAGCGGCCCCGTCGAGCTGATGGCCAAGCTGCCCGCCGTCGAGGGCGTGGCCGAGGCGTACTCCCCGGAGCGCGCCAAGCTGGACGAGATCCTGCTCGAGGCCGCCGTCAAGGCCGGGGCGGAGCTGCGGGAACAGGTCGCGCTGCGCGAACTGCTGACGGACGCCCAGGGCACCGTCATCGGCGTCCGGGCCGAGACCGAGGACCGCACTCCCCTCGTCGAGCACGCCCGGCTGGTGGTGGGCGCCGACGGCTCGAACTCCACCGTCGCCCGGCTGGTGGGCGCCGAGAAGTACGACTCCCACCCGGTGCTCAACAAGAGCCACTGGTCGTACTGGGCCGATCTGCCGCACGACGGCAAGGTGCGCACCTACCGCCACCGCCATCAGCACGCCTTCACCTGGCCCACCCACGACGGCCTCACCATCGTCGGAGTGGCCCTGCCGGTCAAGGACTTCAAGGCGTCCCCCGACCAGGACCGCGATGCCACGGTCATCGCCGCCTTCGAGGACGTCGACCCCGAGTTCGCGGCGCGGCTGCGGGAGACCCGGCGCGTCGACAAGTGGATGACCGGCGCGGTCCCCAACTTCCTGCGCCACTGCCACGGCCCCGGCTGGGCCCTCGTCGGCGACGCGGGCTACACCCGCGACCCCATCACCGCCGCCGGTATCACCGACTCCCTGCGCGGTGCCGAACTGCTCGTGGAGGCCGTGGAGCCCGCCCTGTCCGGCGCCCGTGACCTCGCCGCCGCGCTCGCCGACTACGCCCGGCGCCGCGACGCCCTGGTGGGCGGCCACTTCCGGTACACCCGCGACCATGCCGCGCTCGCCGACTACAACCGCGAGGAGCTGGAGTTCATCCGGGCGATGGCACGCAGCCCGCACCACGGCAGCGGCATGGTCGGGATGTTCGCCACGATCGTCCCGCCCGCCGAGTTCTACTCCCCGGCCAATATCCACGCCCTCTTCGAGCACATCCCGCCGGGCCCCGATCCGGGCTGGAAGATCCGGATGGTGCGCTGGCTCGTCCGCGGCGCCCCCAGGCATCTGCCCCCGGCGACCCGGCTCGCCGACCGGCTGATCGCCGCCAACCTCGGGAGCATGGGCACCTTCCTGCTCGACTCCCCGGTCGCCGGCGCGGCCTAGGGGGTGTCCGACGGATCGTGACGCCTGCGGCGGGCTGCTCCCCTCCCCGCCCCTTCCCGCAGCATCGATATGCGGCTCCGCCGCGTGGTGGGGCTTCCCCTCAGACCCCTGGTAACGGGAAGGGGCGGGAGGGAGAAAGCACCGATATGCGGCTCCGCCGCGTGGTCCGCCAAACACCCCCCAGCCCGGCTCTTCCGCGGCCCGCCCACACGGCACGGCCGCGACCTCACAACGGCCATCGGCCGCCCACAGCGCCGCGTCACCCGCGCGGGTGACGCACCTCACTCACCGTCACCACCCCACTCATGGAGGCATCGGCATGTCCAGCAATCCGTCCACAGGCGTCACGACGGCCTTTCTCTTCCCCGGACAAGGCGGCTTCGACGGCGAGGCGCTCCGCCGGGCCAAGGAGCGCCATCCCCAGATCGGCCGGGTCTTCGAGCGGCTCGACGCCGTGACCGAGGAGCTCTACGCCAGCCGCATCTCCGAGGTGCTCTTCGGCGAGCGCAAGGCCGATCTGCGCGATCTGCTCGACAACGACCCCTGGGCCTCCCAGGTCGCCATCTACGGCGCGGGCCTGGCCGCCTACGAGATCCTCGCCGCCCAGGGCGCCACCCCCGACGTCCTGGCCGGGCACAGCCTCGGCGAGATCACCGCCCTGGTGGCGGCCGGGGCCTTCTCGGTCGAGGACGGGGTCCGGATCGTCGCCCAGCGCGTCGCCGTGATCGAGCGGCAGGGCGGTGTCGACGGCCGCATGGTGGCCCTGGCCGCGAGCGCCGAGCGCACCCGCAAGCTGCTGGAGCTGGTGGACGAGCCGCTGCTGGCCGTGGCCACCGAGAACCACGACGAGCAGACCGTGGTCAGCGGCCCCGCCGGAATCCTGGACCGGGTCGTGGCGATCGCCGGACAGCTGGACGTGGGCGCCATCGAGATCGACACCCCCTTCCCCTTCCACACCCCGGCGCTCGCCCCCGCCGCCCCCGAGTTCGCCGCCTACGTACGGAAGCTGGACCAGCATCCGCTGAACCGCCCGGTCTACTCGCCGATCCTGCAGCGCTACTACGAGCCGGGCGATGTGCTCGCCGATCTGCTGGCCGAGCACTTCACCCGGCCGGTGCGGTTCGCCGCGGCCGTACGGCATCTGCGGGAGAGCGGCGCCGAGGTGTTCGTGGAGGCGGGCGGGCGCGCCGCGCTCTCCAAGCTGGTCGCCAAGGTGACCGATGGCTCCGAGGTGCGGTCGCTGCCCACGCTGGCCCTGACCGGCGGACGGCTCGCGCTCGACGGAACCCTCGAGGCGCTGCGCGAGGCCGGTCTGGCCGCGCCCGAGCGCGGCGGGCTCGCCGAGCTGCTGGCCCCCTCGGTGCCCTCCGACGTCTTCGCGGCGTACTGGAGCGAGCACGGCCACATGGTGCTGGAGCTGGTCCGCACCGAGCTGGACGCCTTCCGCAAGTCCGCCGAGGCCGGGCGCCCCGAGCCCGAGCCCGCCGTCGGGGCCGCTCCCGAGGCCGCTCCCGAGACCGCCCCCGCGGCCCCGTCGGCCTCGTCCGAGCCGCGGCCGGAGGAGTACGACCGCGAGCGGCTCTTCGATGAGCTGCGGACCCTCTACGCCGAGGCGCTCGAATACCCCGAGGACGTCTTCGAGGACGAGGTGCAGCTGGAGGCCGAGCTGGGAGTCGACTCCGTCAAGCAGGTCGAACTCCTGTCGAGGGTCTCCAGTCGTTACGGGCTGCCCCCGCGCGAGTCCGGCTTCCGGCTGGCCACCTACAACACCATGGGCAAGATCACCGACTTTGTGCTGCAGCAGATGAACGACCAGGGGGCCCATGCGCCCGCCTCCGCCACGGGCTGAAGCGCCCACCCCTCGTCGCAGAAGGAGTCAGTCGTTCCATGAAAGACCTCACGGGGAAGGTGGCCCTGGTCACCGGAGGTTCCAAGGGCGTGGGAAAGGCGATCGCGCGCACCCTCGCGGCCCGCGGCGCCGACATCGTCCTCAACTATTTCCACTCGCACGACCAGGCCAAGCGCACCAGGGACGAACTGGTGGCAACCGGCGCCCGGGTCGAGCTCGCACGGGCCTCGGTGGCCCGGCAGGAGCAGGTCGACCGGATGTTCGCCGAGATCGAGGAGCGCCACGGGCGGCTGGACATCCTGGTCAACAGCGCCGCCAACGGGGCCCTGCTGCCCCTGGCCGAGGTGACCGACGAGGACATCGCCAAGGCCATCGACACCAACTACAAGGGGGGACTGCGCTGCGCTCGCGGCGCGGCCCCGCTGATGGCGCGCACCGGCGGCGGGTCGATCGTCACCGTCTCGGCGCTCGGCGGCTCGCAGATGGTGATGGCCAACTACTCGGCCTGCGCCCCCGCCAAGGCGGCCGCCGAGGCGGCGACCCGCTATCTCGCCGTGGAATTCGCCCCGCTCGGCATCCGGGTGAACACCGCCTCGGCCGCCATGCTCGAAAGCGATGTCGCGGACAAGTTCCCCCGGGCCCGGGAGATGCAGGAGGTGATCGCCAGGGCGACGCCCTTCGGACGGCTGGGCACCGCTGAGGAGTTCGCCGACGTCGTCGCCTTCCTGGCCTCCGACGCCTCGCGGTGGATCACCGGACAGGTGGTGCTCGCGGATGGGGGACTGACGCTGGGCGCCGCCCTTCTGTCCCCGCCCGCCGCCGCCCCCGTACGGGAAGAGGCCGCACCGGAGCCCGAGTCCGTCGTGGCCCCAGCGCCCGAGGCCGAACCCGTCGTGGCCCCCGAGCCCGTACGCCCCCAGGCCGTCGCCCCCGAGGCGGCCGTCGCCGAGGCCGTGGACGCGCCCGGCCCCGACCTGCCCCCCGATGTCCCCGACGACGCGATCGCCGTCGTCGGCATGGGCCTGGCGGTCGCCGGGGCGAACAGCCCCGAGGAGTTCTGGAAGCTCCGTACGACCGGTGACGAGCTGTTCGTCAAGATCCCCCGGGACCGCTGGCGGCATGAGAACTTCCACGCCGTCGACACCGCCGCCGAGGACAAGGCGTACGCCGACCGCTGCGTCTTCATCACGGACTTCGAGGCGGCCCCCGGCTCCGTCGACAGCATGGCCGACGGCACGGACGACCATGAGCTGACCACCATGTGGCTGCGCCACAGCCTGGTCCAGGCCCTGGACGGGGTGCGCCACCAGGACACCGACCGCTGCTCCTTCGTCGTCGGCTACACCCCCGACGGCAGCCAGCACCTCGAAGAGGCCGGGGTGCTGGACAGCGTCACCCGGATGACGCAGGACATCCTCCGGGACCTGCCGCTGGAGGACGGCGAGCGCACCACCCTCGGCGGCGACATCGAAGCGGCCCTGGCCCGCCGCTACTGGCGCGCCGGCCAGGACCGCTCGCGCTTTCTGCCGCACCGCGTCGGCGAGCTGGCGATGCGCGGGCTGCTGCCGCCCTCCACCGAGCTGCACATGGTGGACACCGCCTGCTCCTCCTCCCTGTACGCGATCGACATCGCCGCCAAGGGCCTGCTCATGGGCAAGCAGGACATCGCGGTCTGCGGTGGCGCCTTCGCGCTCGCGCCGCGCGGCACCGTGCTCTTCTCCAAGCTCCAGGGGCTCTCCAAGCGCGGTGAGGTGCACGCGCTGGACGAGGACGCCGATGGGGTGATCTTCGCCGACGGCGCCGCGCTGGTCGTCCTCAAGCGGCTGAGCCGGGCGCGGGCCGACGGGGACGAGGTGCTCGGGGTGCTCCGGGCGTTCGGCTCGTCCTCCGACGGCAAGGGCAAGGCCATCTACGCGCCCAACGCCGCAGGTCAGAGCCTGGCGGTGCGGCGCGCCCTGGAGGCGGGCGAGGTCGAGGGCTCCGCGGTGAGCTGGGTCAACGCCCACGCCACCGGCACCCCGGCCGGTGACCTCGCCGAGTTCACCACGCTGCGGGAGTACTACGGCACCGCGGGACCGGCCGCGGTCACCTCCAACAAGTCCCTGATCGGCCACACCGGCTGGGCGGCGGGCGTGGTCTCGCTCATCGAGAACCTGCTGGGCCTGGCCGAGCACACCATCCCCGGTCAGTTCCGCTTCTCCCGGCCCCGCGAGGACTTCCGGCTCGCCGAGACCGGACTGGAGATCACCCCCGAGCACAAGGAGTGGCCGGGGAAGCCGGACGGCCCGCGGCTGGCCGCGGTGTCCGGGTTCGGCTTCGGCGGCACCAACGCCCATCTGATCGTCTCCGAGCACCGGCCGCGCCCCGCCGCCGCGAACGCCACCACCGACCGGGCCCCCGCGACCGTCACCAAGGTCCCCGACCCCGGCAGCCGGGTGGCGATCGTCGGCTGGTCGGCCCATCTGCCGGGGCTGGAGGGCCGCGCGGAGGTCACCCGCTGGCTGGACGGCGGTCCGCGCCCCCGCGACAGCTTCGGCCAGGAGTACCCGGCGCCGCCGTTCAACAAGGTGCGGCTGCCTCCAAAGACCATCCGCGCCCTGGACCGCTGCCAGTTGATGATCGTGGAGTGCGCCCATCAACTCCGCGACCAGATGCCGGACTTCTGGCAGGAGCAGGCGCTCAAGACCGGTGTGTTCGTCGGCCATATGGGCCCGACCCGCGCCGCGATGCTCTACGCCAACCGCTGCTATCTCGACGACATCGCCGAGGTGATCGGCGAGCTGGACTCCGATGCCCTGCCGGGTGTTCTGGAGCGGCTCGGCGACCGCGTACGCGACCTGATCCCGGCCTCCAACGAGGACTCCTTCCCCGGCCAGATGCCCAACATCATCTCGGCCCGGGTGGCGAACTACTTCGACCTCAACGGCCCGAACATGACGATGGACTCCGGCTTCGCCTCCGCCGTCTCCTCCATCACCTCCGCGGGCCGCTATCTGCGCACCGGGGAGCTCGACTTCGCGCTCGCGGGCGGGATCAACGGCAACAGCCTCCCGGAGTACCGCACGCTGATCGGCGAGCTGCTGCCGCCGGAGGCCGAGGAACTCGCCGAGGGCGCCTTCCTGTTCGCCCTGACCACCGAGGAGCGGGCCCGCGCCGCGGGGCTCGAGGTGCTCGCGTACGTGGACGAGCCGCTCGGTGCCGTCGAGGCGGGCCGCGGCGAGGCCGCCCCGGACGAGATCCTGCTGTGCGGCGCGCCAGCCCCCGAGCACGCCCGCTATCTGGGCGCGGCCGGCGGTCTCGCCGTCCTCAAGGCGCTGCACCGGCCCTCGGGGAGCGTGGAGATCGCCACCGACGAGAGCGAGGGCGCCGCCGGAGCGCGGCTCCGGCTGACCATCCCGGGGCCCGGCGAGGACGCCGGGCCCGGCCCCGCCGAGGCGGCCCCGGCCGCGCTGCCCGCCGCGTTCGCCACCGACGGGCGGCTCGCGGACGGCACTCCCGTGCGGGTCCGCCGCCAGGTGCCCGTCCTGACCGAGCTGCCCGCGCGCACCGTGCGCGAGCGCATCCCGTTCCTCCCCGCGGGCGCGGTGGTGCTCACCGACGCGCCCGAGCTGCTCGCCGGTGCCGCGCCGCCGGAGGCGGACCTCACCGTCCTGTCCACGGCGCCGCTCGGGGCCCCGCGCCCCGGCTGGCACCATCTGCCCGAGGTCACCGAGGAGTCGGTCCGCCGGGCCCTGGCCGGTGCGGGCCCCGGGGCCATCCACCTCAGGGTGGTCGCCGACCTCGGCCAGGCGCCCACGGACGGCCCCGCGCCCGGCCTCACCGCCCTGCACGACGCCGCCTATCTGACGCTCCAGCACGCCTACGACGACCTGGCCGACCCCGGCTCCTCGGCCGTGGCGCTGCTGCTGGGCGCCGCGCCCGGCGGCACTCCGCATCCGTACACCGGGCTCTTCACCGGGCTGTGGAAGACCGCGGCCCTGGAGCGCGACGCCTGCCTCGCCTTCACGCTCTGCACCTCCTCCACCGACCTCACCGGGGCGATGGCCCGGGCCGAGGAGGAGAGCGCGGCCGAGCGGGTCTTCCCCGCGGTGTTCGACATCGACGGCGTACGGAAGACGTACCTGCTCTCCGACGAGCCGGGCGGCCCCGGCGAGGGGGCACGGGCCGTTCTCGGCCGGGACTCGGTCGTGGTGGTCGCCGGAGGCGCCCGGGGCATCACCGCCGAGGTGGTCAAGGCGGTCGCCGAGCACTTCCGGCCCCGGCTCTACGTCCTCGGCAGCAACTCCCTGGACGACTGGCCGCCGGAGACCTATGAGGGCACCGACGAGGAGTTCGCCGCCCGCCGCGCGGGCTACATCAAGACGGAGATCGCCCGGCGCGACGGCCGCACCGTCGCCGACATCAACCGCGCGTTCGACCGCATGGTCAACGCCCGCTCGGCGCGCCGGAACCTGGACGAGATGGCCGCCCACAGCGGGGCCGGCCGGGTCACCTACCTCGCCTGCGACATGCGCGACGGCGACGCGGTGGACGCGGCGATCGGCCAAGTTCTGGCCGAACAGGGGCGGATCGACCTGCTGGTCAACGCTGCCGGGCTGCAGCGCTCGGGGCTGATCAAGGACAAGAGCTTCGCCGAGTTCACCGCCATCCGCGATCTGAAGCTGGACTCCTACCTCCACCTCAAGCGCGCCCTGCGCACCGCGCCGCCCCGGCTGTGGTGCAACTTCGGCTCGCTGCTGGGCTACTTCGGACAGCTAGGGGAGGCCGACTACGCCGCGGCCAACGACTTCCTGGCCGCCGCCGCGACCCACACCCGGGCCACCGATCCGCGGACGGACGAGTTCACCATCGGCTGGACGCTGTGGGAAGGCGTCGGCATGGGCGCCAACGAGCTGACCAAGGCGTACTACGAGCGCGCCGGGTCGTACAGCAACATGGCCATCGCCGAGGGCATCCACCACTTCGTCCAGGAGCTGCACGCCCCCGTGCGGCGCCCCTCCGTCGTCCACCTCGGCGACGCCGAGCGCGCCACCGTCGAGCGCTTCTACCCCGGCTATCTGGCCACCACGGGCGAGGCGGAGCGGCCCGGGTTCTTCCTGCGCCGGCTGCTGGAGTCCGATGAGCGGTCGGTGGTCTACGAGTGCGCCTTCGACCTGGAGACCGACGGCTATCTGGAGCACCACACGGTGCGCGGCGAGGCCACCCTGCCCGGCACCTTCGTCACCGAACTGGCCGCCGAGGCCGCCCGCGCCCTGGTCCCCGGCAAGCGGGTGATCGCCTTCGAGGACCTGCGCTTCGAGCACTTCCTGCGGGTCTACCGCGACCTCCCGGCCGGTCCGAGGCGCATCCGCGCGGAACTGGTCGACAGCCCCGGCGAGGTGACCGTCGTCCAGGTGCGGATCACCGAGGACGTGGTCGCGCCCAGCGGAGTGGTCCTGGTCAAGGACCGGGTCCACTTCCTGGCCCGGGTGCTGCTCGACACCGAGGCGCCCACCGCGCCGCGCTGGGAGGCGTGGCCGACGGGGGAGGAGACCCCGGTCCCCGACCCGTACCACCAGCCCGGCTCCCCGGTGCGGCTGACCGGCCCGTTCGTCTCCACCACCGACACCCGGATCCACCCCCGCGGCAAGCGCGCCCGCTACGCGCCCGACATCCCGGCGGGCGACCCGGTGTGGTCCCGCTTCACCGTGCCGTCCATCCTGCTCGACGGGCTGGCCCGGGTGGGGGTGCTGGATCTGGTCGACGGGCATCTGGTGCCGGTGGCCGCGCCACTGTCGATCCGCCGGATCGATCTGTACGAGGAGATCAGCGACCACGATCTGGCCGCCTCCGGCGAGGCCGTCGACCTCTTCGTCACCCCGCCCGGCTTCGATCTGACGGCCGACGCCATCAGCAACCGCTTCGTGGCGGTACGGCCCGACGGCCGGATGCTCCTGCAGATGAAGGACATGCGGGCCACCCTCATCGGCTACATCGACGCCGAGACCGGCGAGGCCGTCGCCGTCGAACAGGCGGCAGCGGGGGAGGACCGGACATGACCGTGGCCGAGGAAGGCGCGCCGGTCCAGCCGGTGACCCGGATGGTGTGGCGGCTCACCGAGCTGCCGCGCCCCGCCGGGCCGCACCCCCGGCTCGCCGGGATACGGGTGCTGCTGATCGGCGGCGAGGAGGACATCGCCGCCGGTGTGGAGCGCGAACTGAAGGAACACGGCGCGCTGGTGCGCCGGGAGCCGGACGGCCCCGGCCCCGTGGACGCCATCGTCGACCTCACCGTGGGCCGGGCGTACGACCCGGACCCCGCCGCCTTCGCCGGGGCCTGGCGTCAGGCGCTGACCGAGACCGTGACCGCGCTGCGCGGCGTTTACGACGACTGGGCGGCGGAGACGACCGCGGACCGGCTGTTCTATCTCGCCGTCAGCTATCTCGGCGGCGGGATGGGCCAGCACCCGCGGGACGGTCTGGAGCAGCCCCTGGGCGGCATCTGGGCGGGGCTCGCCAAGACCCTGCACCGGGAGTTCCCCAATGTGAACGCCCGCGTCGTGGATATCGACCTGGCCGCCTCCGCCGACCTGCCCGGCATCGTCGCCGCCGAGCTCGGCCGCATCGGCGAGATCGAGGTCGGCCGCCGGGACGGCCGCCGGTTCACCCTCACCCCCGAGGACCGGCCCGTGGCCGCGCCCGCCCTCACCCTCGGCCCCGAGGACACCGTGCTGATCTCCGGCGGCGGCCGGGGCATCGGCTGGGAGCTGGCCAGGTCGCTGGCCGCCCGGCACGGCGTACGGGTCGTGGTGACCGGCCGGGAGCCGTTCCCGAGCGGGGACGAGCCCTGGTTCGGCGTGGACGAGGCCGGGTGGAAGCGGTACGAGAAGGAGGTCTGGGCGGGCCGTACGAAGGGCGAGTCGCCCGCGAAGACCCGGGCCCGGCTCGCCCGCACCCACCGCCTGTGGGAGCTCGCCACCCATCTGACCCGCGCCCGGCGGGAGGGGCTGCGCGTCGAGTACGCGCGCTGCGACTTCACCGACCGCGCCCAGGTGCGCGAGCTCATCCGGCGCGAGGACGCGCTGGAGGGCGGCAGGCTCGCCGGAGTGGTGCACAACGCCGGAGTGGACACCTCCGCCCGGCTGCCGAAGAAGACCGACGAGGAGATCCTGCGCACCGTCGAGGTCAAGATCGAGGGCTTCCTCAACGTCTTCGAGGAGGTGTGCGACCGCGACCTGAAGTTCTTCTGCAGCGTCGGCTCCCTCACCGGACGCCTCGGCGGCATGGTGGGCCAGCTCGAATACGCCGCGGCCAACGACGGGCTGGCCAGGCTCGGCCAGTGGGCCGCCCGCCGGGCCGCGTTCCCCGTGATGACCCTCGCCTGGCCCACCTGGGACCGCATCGGGCTGATCGCCAACTTCGCCGCCACCCTGCGCTACATGGCCGCGATCGACGTGGCGGACGGGCTGGAGCGCTGGCGGGCCGAACTGCTGGGGGCCTCCGAGGGCGAGGTCACCTTCGTCGGGCCGCTGGGCCAGGCCATCGACCCGGGACAGGCCATCGGCTATCCCGTGGTGCCCGCGCTGCCCGGTTTCGCCGCCGCCTATCCGAAGATCTTCCACCTCGGCGAGGTGACCGCCTACCAGCCGCACGCCCGGATGACGGCACGCGTCGTCCTCGACCCCGAACACACCCCCGCGCTCGGCGACTTCCGTGTCGACGGCGCCCCCGCGCTGCCGCCCTCCCTCCTGCTGGAGAACGCCCTGCGGGCCGCCGAATGGATCGTTCCGGAGGACTTCCCGGCGCTGACGGCCGGTGTTCTGGAGGAGATCGTGGTGCCGCTGTCGCTGCTGCGCCTGGACGGCCCCGCGATCCGGCTGGTCCGCGAGGCCCGCGGCTTCCACGAGGGGCACAACTGGATCGTGGAGGTCCGCTACCGCCGGGAGGGGGCCGGGGACGGCCCCGAGGCCGGCCTGCGCATCGTCCACGAGACCGGCGCGCCACGGCCGCCCGCCCCGCCGGGCCCCACCGTCCGGCAGACCACCACCCTCCGCTCCGGGCCGCCGTTCCTGCACTGGCGCGGCGCCGTGGTGCCGCTGTGCGCATGGGGAGTGGAGCCGGAGGGCCGGCTGGTGGCCGAGGTTCCGCGATGCCTGCCGGCCGACCTGTGGGCGACGCCCCTCGTGCCCGGAACGGCCCTTCCGGTCGCCGCGCTGGAGAACGTGGTGCGGCGGTGCACCACCCAGGGCGACGGGCTCTCGGTCACCGCCGACCCACTGATCCTCGGCCGCATCACACCGCACTCCGCCGAGCGCGGACCCACCCGCGTCGAGGGCGATCCCTCGCTCGGCGTCTGGCGGATCACCGACGCAGACTCCGGGGACCCCGTGGCGACCGTCTCGGGACTCTCCGGCCCGCTGGGCAACACCACGGAATAGAAAGGGAACCCCATGTCCACTCCCGAACAGAACAAGGCCGTCCTCGAGCGCTACTACGAGCAGTGCCTCAACAAGGGCAATCTGGACGTCATCTACGAGGGCGCCACCGAGGACCACATCAGCCACGGCACCGCCGAGAACGGCAAGGAAGGCGTGGAGCACCTGAAGGAGTGGGTGCGGCTGCAGCGCGCCTCCTTCCCCGACCTCCAGGTCACCGTGAACGACTGGATCCTGGACGGGAACAAGGTCGTCAGCCGGTTCACCGCACGCGGCACCCACACCGGCGACGCCTACGCGGGCATCATCCCGGCGCAGGGCCGCGCGCTGGAGATCCCCGGCATCGTCATCGACGAGTTCAACGACGAGGGCAAGATCGTGGAGAGCTGGTTCTCCATGGACAGCTACGACCTCGCCACCCAGCTCGGGGCGTTCGACGCGCCCCCCGCGTGACCGGCCGCTCGCCGGCCCCGGGACGCGGGGCCGGCCTCCCGGTCCTCATCACCGGCTGCTCCTCCGGCATCGGCCGCGCGTGCGCGCTGCGGCTGCACGGGGCCGGGCATGCCGTGTACGCCACCGCACGGCGGCCCGAGACGCTGGATGAGCTCGCGACGCTCGGCATCCGCACCCTGGCGCTCGACGTCACCGACGAGGAGTCCATCGCCACCGCGGTCGCCAAGGTCGAGGCGGCGCACGGCGCGGTGGGGGCGCTGGTCAACAGCGCCGGCTACGCCATGTCGGGCTGTATCGAGGAAGCCTCCATGGCCGAGGTGCGCGAGCAGTTCGAGACCAATGTGTACGGACTGGTCCGGCTCAGCCAGCTCGTGCTGCCCGCGATGCGCGCCCACGGCGGCGGCACCATCGTCAACATCTCCTCCATCTTCGGCCGTTACGCCGTCCCCGGCTCGGGCTTCTACAACGCCACCAAGCACGCCGTGGAGGCGCTCAGCGACTCCCTGCGGAACGAGGTGGCCGACTTCGGGGTGCGGGTCGTCCTCGTCGAGCCGGGCCCGGTGCGCACCACCCGCTTCGGTGCCACCTACGTCGCCAATCTGCGGCCGGTGAGCCGGACCTACGAGACCTTCCGCCGGGAGAGCGCCGAGTACTTCGAGGCGATCTACACCGGCAGCCGCCGGACCCTGGCGGGCACCTTCGCGATCCAGTCCGACGACGTGGCCCGGCGGGTGGCGAAGGTGGTGGCGAAGGGCGCCCGCGGCTCCCGGCCGCGCGCCCGCTACCCCGTCGGACTCCTCGCCCACAGCACGATCGCCCTGCGGCGCCTCGCGCCCGACGCCCTTTTCGACCATCTCTTCGTGCGCCGCCTCTTTCCGGTGCCCCGCGGGCCGCGGCCGCGAAAGCAAGGAGACCACCGATGACCACAGCGACCTCCGCACCGCGCCTGGCCCCCGGCCCCAAGGGCGTCCCGCTGATGGGCAGTCTGGGCCCCTGGAAGCGGAACACCGCCGAATTCCTCCTCGGTCTGCAGCGCGACCACGGCGAGATCGTCCGGATGCGGCTCGGCCCCTTCCTGGTGCACCAGGTGACCGAGCCCGAGGCGGTGCGCCGGGTGCTGGTGGAGAACAACGGCAACTACGTCCGCGGCCCGCTCTACGAGCAGTTCGGCGTGGTCATGGGCAAGGGACTGCTCACCACCGACGGCGAGTTCTGGCGCGCCCACCGGCGGGCGGTGCAGCCGGTCTTCCTCAAGAACGCCATCACCGACATCATCCCCAACATCATCCGGGCCACCGAGGAGATGCTGGAGACCTGGGAGGCAAAGGCCGCCGCCGGTGAGCCGGTCGACCTGATGACCGACATGCTGCGGCTGACCCTGGTCACCCTCAGCCGCTCGCTGTTCGCCTACGACATCAAGCCGGACTCGGCCATGCTCAAGACGATCGTGGACGATGTGGTGGAGGTGATGTTCCGGCGCGGCACCGCCACCGAGATGCTGCCCTCGTGGGTGCCGACGGACCGTCAGCGCAAGATCCTCAGGATCCACCGGGTCTTCGACCGCATCGTGGCCGATGTGCGCCGGAGTTACGCGGAGACGGGGGAGGGGCCGCTGATCGCGCTGATGGAGCAGGCCACCGACCCGGCCACCGGTGAGCCCTGGACCGATCAGCAGATCAAGGACGAGCTGCTCACCGTCTATCTGGCCGGTCATGAGACCACGGCCGTCTCTCTATGCTGGACGCTGCTGTCGATCGCCGGTCACCCCGGGGTCCAGGAGGAGCTGGACGCCGAGATCGCCACGGTGCTCGGGGGCGGGCTGCCGGACGTGGCGAGTGCCGAGTCGCTCACGTACACCAAGATGGTCGTCGACGAGAGCCTGCGGATGCACCCGCCCATCTGGATCTTCCCCAGGGCGGCGGTGGACGCGGACACCCTCGGCGGCTATGACGTCGAACCGGGCTCCTCGGTGCTGCTGTCCCCGCTGGTCTCCCACCACAACCCGCGCCACTGGGACAACCCGCTGGCCTTCGACCCGTACCGGTTCACCCCGCAGGCCATCAAGGAGCGGCCGCGGATGGCGTACCTCCCGTTCGGCTCGGGGCCCCGGCAGTGCGTCGGCAACTTCATGGCGCTGCTGGAGCTGCGCATCATCGTGGCCATGGTGAACCAGCGCTTCCGGATCAGCCGGATCCCGGGGACCGAGCTGAGGTACGGCTCGCCGGTGATCTCGCTGCGGCCGCTGCAGAACGTGATGGTGACGGTGACCCCGCGCGAACGGAGCACCGCCGAGCCCCGCCCGTCCCGGCGGACCGCCCCCGCCGGACCCGCCGCCTGCCCCCACCACCCGTAGGCCCCGCCGTCACCCGGATCCGGCCCGATCCACCCGTTGGTGGCCGAACCCGCCCTTTCCCGTCTGCCGGAAGGCTGTACGGGTGGTAAAAAATCCGTAAACGCCTTGGGGGAGGGCGAGTTGGGAAGCGCGCCGCTATGGGCGATCGGCCGCCCTGTGCGCCGCGGCCGTCGCGGAGAAGGCGACGGGCCCGCGCAAGGCGGTGATCATGGACGTGAGCGTCCCCTTCCACCGCGGTCCGAAGGCGTAAGCGGAAGCTGAGTTCCGGGCCGGGCGGGACCCCGTCGCCTTCCCTGATGTCGCGCGGACGATCTCGCCCGGGAAAGCGCGTCAGGAACTCGCGCGGAGTGAACTGCTGATCGAATACGAACCGAACTGGCGTGGTAAGGAACGCGCCCGCGCCAGTGGCGGGGAGTCGGGGTGAGAGATCGTTATCGACGAGGCACGGGCGCTTTTCCGGGAAAGCACGTCTCGTCGTGATGTTGACGAGAAAACGGACGCGGTGCGGGAGGACCCGAGGGGCGAGGTCCGTGGGAACCGCCCGGTCCGGGCTTCTCGGAGCCGACCTGGCCTCATCGCGAAAGCCCGCGGCCCGGCTGCCCGGATATGAGGAGACAAGGGCGGTATCACTCTTGAGGTAACCACCCTTGCTTCCGCCGCATCCTATTCGTATGGGCCGGACGCGTGAGTGGATCGGCCCCGGGTGAACCATGCGGCAGTGATCCCGTGTCACCGCGACATCCTCCGGCTGAGCCGCGGAACCCCCGGGACGGCCGAACGCCTCGGCGCCGCCGACCGGAATGCCGTGGCCCGTTTTCCCTCGGTGTTCGGGGCTCTCCCGGCGAGCCGAAGTGGAAATCCACGGTGCCGACCGGTCGGTTTTCTCTCCGCTCCTGGTGGAACGGGTGGGGCGGGCCGTTTCCCCGCACCTGCCGAGGCGGGCGAGAACGCAATCTCACCTCCGCCAAGAGCGTTTACCGCATGGGTGGCACCGAGTGCGGCGATCGGCGATTCCCCGGCCGTTACGAGAGCACTCCCGCGCCTTCTTCCCGAATGAATGTCCGACGTATGTGCGGACGCTCCCCCGCGTCGTCCGCTGACCCGGACGGTGGTCGCTGAGCCAACCGGCGGGGCAACCCCGCGGATCTGTGGCAGGGTCGGGGGACTAGCAGTTGAACCAGAGCCACTGTCACCGCCGCTGTTCACTAAACGGAGGCGCTGTATCGTGTGCGTGTACGCCGGGTTGTCGAGCGGCGCAGCATCAGGGAGGGGGACGCGTGTCGCCAGGGGAAGCGCACGTCGCACCGTACTCACGGCGCGAGCGCCTGCGCATCGCGACCATCCGTGAAATCAAGGACGTCGCCCGGACACTCCTGGTTCAGGAGGGCCCGGAAAATGTGACCATCCGCGCCATCGCGCGTGAGATGGGCATGACCGCGCCGGCCGTCTACCGCTACTTCAGTAGTCGGGATGCGCTGATCCTTCAGCTGCGTGTGGACATTTTCGAGGAGATGGCCCGCTTCATGCGCGGGGTCCTCGGTCAGCACCCCGAGGAGGAGCCGGGCCGCCGGTGGATCAGCGGCGCCCGCGCGCTGCGCGTCTGGGCGATCAAGCACCCCCATGAGTTCGGGCTCATCCTCGGCCCGTGGGCCCCGGGGCTCGGCCGTGAGGAGACCAAGCCCGAGCGCCATATGAGCTGGGTCTTCGGCTCCGTCTATTCCGATCTGGTCGCCGATCTGTGGCGGGTGCGCGGCTTCCCCGCCCCGGAGGTCGAGGAGCTCGACCCCGGGCTCGCGACCACCCTCACCGCGCTCAGCGAGGACCAGGACGTCGACATGCCCCCCGGCGCCATCGCCGTGATGCTCCGCTGCTGGGTGCGGCTGTACGGGGTGATCTCCATGGAGGCCCTCGGCCATATGTCCTTCGCGCTCTCCGAGGGTCAGCACTTCTTCGAGTTCGAGCTCCGCGATCTGTGCCGTGTGCTGGACATCGCCGAGTTCTACGAAGAGGTCGTCTGAGGCCATCCGAAGGCCCCCGGAGACCGGCCCGGGGGCGTTCGCCGGTCACCCGCCCGGCGCCACATCGGAGGTCACATCGGGGTATCGCCCCGTACACGTGTACACCGAGAGGCGTAAGCTATGGCAATCACCGTCCGGATCATGCCGGAGCCGGGCCGTTGTCCCCTTTTCGGGGGCTAGGCGCCGGAGTCCGTTGACAAGGCGGAGCGGCGTGTCCGGATCGTGCCGACCCTGGTAACCGGTGTAGAACGGGGGATGTGACGGCATTGGCTAGACGGCCCATCTCCAGCGCTCCCGCGGGGCCCGGTCGCCGGGATCCACGTGGCGTCCTGGGTCTCGCCCGTACGCCTGGCTGTCCACGGTGACCGTCGAGGACGAGCGCAGCGGGTCCCATACCACGTCGAGCAGCCGAAGCGGCGGGCAGGAAGCCGCTCGTGCCGTGCTCGACAAGGCCGCCCACGAGAACTTCCCCGTGGCCCCCTTCTTCCTGCCCCGCGCCTGGCGCACCGATCTGATGGCCGTCTACGGCTACGCCCGGCTGGTCGACGACATCGGCGACGGCGATCTGGCCCCCGGCGGTGCCGACGCCGAGCTGCTCGGGCTGGACCGCGACCAGGCGGGCGACGCGCTCGCGATGCTGGACGCGTTCGAGGCCGACCTCCACCGGGTCTTCCAGCCCTTCGGGGAGCCGCGCCATCCGCTGCTGGCGGCCCTGCGCCCCACCGTCCACCGCCATGGGCTCACCCCCGAGCCCTTCCGCGGCCTGATCGAGGCCAACCGCCAGGACCAGCGGATCCGGCGGTACGCCACCTACCAGGAGCTGCTCGACTACTGCGAGCTGTCCGCCAACCCGGTCGGACGGCTCGTCCTCGGCATCACCGGCACCGCAAGCCCCGAGCGGATCCGCCACTCGGACGCCATCTGCACCGCCCTGCAGATCGTCGAGCATCTGCAGGACGTGGCCGAGGACCTTCGCAGGGACCGCGTGTATCTGCCCGCCGAGGACATGAAACGCTTCGGCGTGACCGAGGCCGACCTCGCCGCCCCCAGGGGCGGCGTACGGTTGCGCGCGCTGGTCGCGAAGGAGGCGGAACGCGCCGCTGCCCTGCTGAATGAAGGCACCCCCCTGGTGGGTAGCGTCCACGGCAGGCTCAAGGTGCTGCTCGCAGGATTCGTGGCCGGGGGGCGGGCCGCCCTGCGGGCGGTCGCGGCCGCGGGACATGACGTACTCCCTGGACCGCCCAGGCCCACCAAGCTCAGCCTGCTGCGCGAGGTGGGGGCGACACTGCGAAGAGAGGGGTGAGCCGGACCGTGAAGGGATCTCCGCACGCGTCCGCGCCAGTGCTCGCGGCGTACCGCTATTGCGAGGCCGTGACCGGGCACCAGGCCCGCAACTTCGCCTACGGCATCAGGCTGCTGCCGACGGAGAAGCGCCATGCGATGTCGGCTCTGTACGCCTTCTCCCGCCGGGTCGACGACATCGGCGACGGCCCCCTCGACCCGGAGGCCAAGCGGGCCCGGCTGGCGGACACCCGTGCCCTGCTGGACCGGATGCGGGGCGGCGGGATCGAGGAGGACGACACCGACCCCGTCGCCGTCGCCCTCGCCCATGCCGCACACCGCTTCCCGATCCCGCTCGACGCGCTGGACGAGCTGATCGACGGCGTGCTGATGGACGTGGCCGGGCAGACCTACGAGACCTGGGACGACCTCAAGGTCTACTGCCGCTGCGTGGCGGGCGCCATCGGACGGCTGTCGCTCGGCGTCTTCGGGACCGCCCCCGGCACCGGCCACAGCGAGGACGAGCTCGAGCGCGCCCCGTACTACGCCGACACCCTCGGGCTGGCTTTGCAGCTCACCAACATCCTCCGGGACGTCCGCGAGGACGCCGCCACCGGGCGCACCTATCTGCCCGCCGATGACCTCGCCAAATTCGGCTGCGCCGACGCGTTCCGCGGCTCCACCGCACCGCCGGACGCCGACTTCACCGGCCTGGTCCACTTCGAGGTGCGCCGGGCCAGAGCGCTCTTCGCCGAGGGCTTCCGGCTGCTGCCACTGCTGGACCGGCGCAGCGGGGCGTGTGTGTCCGCCATGGCGGGCATCTACAGCAGACTCCTGGACCGGATCGCCAAGGATCCCGCGGCCGTCCTGCGCGGCCGCGTCTCGCTGCCGGGACACGAGAAGGCGTATGTGGCGGTGCGCGGGCTGGCCGGGCTGGACGCCCGCGCGGTCGAGCGCCGCGGCACCGGGAGGCCGGTGTGACCCATTCGACCCTGGGCTCCGCCCCGGCCGCCAGACGCAGCCCCGCCGGGCGGAGCGCGCTGGTGATCGGCGGCGGGCTCGCCGGTACGGCGGCGGCGCTCGAGCTGGCCGACGCCGGGCTGCGGGTCACCCTGGTCGAGGGCCGCCCCCGGCTGGGCGGCCTTGCCTTCTCCTTCCACCGCTCCTCCCCGGCGGGCGAGCTGACCGTCGACAACGGCCAGCATGTCCACCTGCGCTGCTGCACCGCCTACCAGTGGTTCCTGGACCGGGTCGGCGCCGCCCGACTCGCCCCGCTCCAGGGCCGGTTGGACATCCCCGTCCTCGACGCCCAGGGGCGGAGCGGGCGGCGGCTCGGCCGGCTGCGCCGCACCGCCCTGCCGGTGCCGCTCCATCTGTCCAGGAGCCTGGCCACCTACCCCCATCTCTCCCTCGCCGAGCGCGCCCAGGTGGGCCGCGCCGCGCTCGCCCTGGGCCGGCTCGACCCCCAGGACCCGGCGCTGGACGGGGTGGACTTCGCCGGCTGGCTGCGCCGCCACGGCCAGTCGCCGCGCGCCGTCGAGGCGCTGTGGGACCTGGTCGGCGTGGCCACGCTCAACGCCACCGCGCCGAACGCCTCGCTGGGCCTTGCCGCGATGGTCTTCAAGACCGGGCTGCTCTCCCGGCCCGACGCCGCCGACATCGGCTGGGCCCGCGCCCCGCTCGGCGAGCTGCACCACACCCACGCCCACCGCGCCCTGGACGCGGCGGGCGTGACGACAGAGCTGCGCACCCGGGTGACCGCCGTCGCCCGCACCCCCGAGGGCCGCTGGAGCGTGGCCATGGCCGGGCGGCCGGGGGACGAGCCACCGGCCGAGGCGGACGTGCTGGTCCTGGCCGTACCGCAGCGCGAGGCGCACGCCCTGCTGCCCGACGGCGCCCTGAAGGACCCCGGCAAGCTGCTGCGCATCGGCACCGCGCCGATCCTCAATCTGCATGTGATCTACGACCGCACGGTGCTGCGCCGCCCGTTCTTCGCCGCGATCGGCTCCCCGGTCCAGTGGGTCTTCGACCGTACGGACGCCTCGGGGCTCAGGGACGCGCCCGGGGCCGGGGACAGCCAGTACCTGGCGGTGTCGCAGTCCGCCGCGTACGACGACATCGACCGCCCGGTGGCCGAGCTGCGCGACCGCTATCTGCCCGAGCTGGAGCGGCTGCTTCCGGTCGCCCGCGGGGCAGAGGTGCGCGACTTCTTCGTCACCCGGGAGCGCACCGCCACCTTCTCCCCCGTTCCCGGCGTCGGCCTTCTGCGGCCCTCCGCCCCGACCGACGCGCCCGGCCTCTACCTGGCCGGCGCGTGGACCGCCACCGGCTGGCCCGCGACCATGGAGGGCGCCGTGCGCAGCGGTCTTTCCGCCGCCCGGGCGGCCCTCAGCCACCTCGGCCGCTCGCATGTGAACCCTCTCCCCGCCCTGGGCGGGGAGACGCCCAAGGAGGCGGCATGAGCACCACCACCAAGAACAGAGGAGAGACCGTGACCCCGGCGACCCCAGCTGTCGACACCGCAGGAGTCATGGCGCTGCTGGAGCGCGGCCGCACGCTCGCCACGCCGGTGCTGCGCGCCGCCGTGAACCGGCTGGCCCCGCCCATGGACACCGTCGCCGCCTACCACTTCGGCTGGATCGACGCCGAGGGCAACCCGGCGGAGGGCGACAGCGGCAAGGCCGTGCGCCCCGCGCTCGCCCTGCTGTCGGCCGAGGCGGCGGGCGCCGCCCCCGGGGCCGGGGTGCCCGGCGCGGTCGCGGTCGAGCTGGTGCACAACTTCTCGCTGCTCCACGACGACCTGATGGACGGGGACGAGCAGCGCCGCCACCGCGACACCGTCTGGAAGGTGCACGGCCCGGCCCAGGCCATCCTGGTCGGTGACGCCCTGTTCGCCCTGGCCAACGAGATACTGCTGGAGCTCGGCACCGCGGACGCCGGGCGGGCCACCCGCCGGCTCACCGCCGCTACCCGCAAACTCATCGACGGCCAGGCCCAGGACATCTCCTACGAGCACCGCGAGCGGGTCACCGTCGAGGAGTGCCTGGAGATGGAGGGCAACAAGACCGGCGCGCTGCTCGCCTGCGCCGCCTCCATCGGCGCCGTGCTCGGCGGCGCCGACGACCACACCGCCGACACCCTGGAGCGCTACGGCTACCACCTGGGCCTCGCCTTCCAGGCCGTCGACGATCTGCTCGGCATCTGGGGGGACCCGGAGGCGACCGGCAAGCGGACCTGGAGCGATCTGCGCCAGCGCAAGAAGTCCCTCCCCGTGGTCGCCGCGCTCGCCGCAGGCGGCCCCGACTCCGAGCGCCTCGCCCAGATCCTCGCGGCCGACGCGCACAAGCCGGAAGAGGAGTTCGCCGACTTCTCGGAGGAGGAGTTCGCCGTCCGCGCCGCGCTGATCGAGCAAGCAGGTGGCCGGGACTGGACCTCCCAGGAGGCCCGCAGACAGCATGCGACCGCCGTGGAGGCGCTGGACTCGGTGGACATGCCCGCCGAGATCCGGGCACGGTTCGTGGCGCTCGCCGATTTCGTCGTCGTACGAGAGAGATGATCGCCATGGACCGCTAGTTCGCAGTCGCCGGCCGGCACCCAGCCGGGGTGCCGGCCGACGGAAGCCCCAAAGACGGCAGATGACCACACTGCAGAGGGGAAGCCATGACAGCGACACCGACCGTCCAACCCTCCGAGTCATCCGAGTCCAAGACCTTAAGCGTCGCCCGTGAGGCGACGGCCCGTGCGGTGGAGCACCTGCTGTCCCGCCAGGACGAGCGGGGCTGGTGGAAGGGCGACCTGGAGACCAACGTCACCATGGACGCCGAGGATCTGATGCTCCGGCAGTTCCTCGGTATCCAGGACCCCGACACCCTCGACGCCGCGGCCCGCTTCCTCCGCTCCCAGCAGGGCGCCGACGGCACCTGGGCCTCCTTCCACGGCGGTCCGCCCGAGCTCTCCACCACCATCGAGGCGTATGTCGCCCTGCGGCTGGCCGGGGACGAGCCCGACGCCCCCCATATGGCCGCCGCCTCCGCCTGGGTGCGCTCCCGGGGCGGCATCGCGGCCGGCCGGGTGTTCACCCGGATCTGGCTGGCCCTCTTCGGCTGGTGGCGCTGGGAGGACCTGCCCGAGCTGCCACCGGAGATCATCTACTTCCCGAAGTGGCTGCCGCTCAACATCTACGACTTCGGCTGCTGGGCCCGGCAGACCATCGTGCCGCTGACCATCGTCTCGGCCAAACGCCCGGTGCGCCCGGCCCCCTTCCCCCTCGACGAGCTCCACACCGACCCCCGCAGACCCAACCCGCCCCGCCCGCCGGCCCCCATCGCCTCCTGGGACGGCGCCTTCCAGCGGCTGGACCGGGCCCTGCACGCGTACCACAAGGTGGCCTTCCGCCCGCTGCGCCGGGCCGCGCTGCGCTCCTGCGCCCGCTGGATCGTGGAGCGGCAGGAGAACGACGGCTGCTGGGGCGGCATCCAGCCACCCGCCGTCTACTCCGTCATCGCCCTCCATCTGCTCGGCTACGACCTCGACCATCCGGTGATGCGCGCCGGTCTGGAGTCGCTCGACCGCTTCGCGGTGTGGCGCGAGGACGGCAGCCGGATGATCGAAGCCTGTCAGTCCCCGGTCTGGGACACCTGCCTGGCCGCCATCGCGCTCGCCGACGCCGGGCTCCCCTCGGACCACCCGGCGCTGGTCAAGGCCGCCGACTGGATGCTGGCCGAGCAGATCGACCGGCCCGGCGACTGGTCGGTGCGGCGGCCCGGCCTCCCCTCCGGCGGCTGGGCGTTCGAATTCCACAACGACAACTACCCCGACATCGACGACACCGCCGAGGTCGTCCTGGCGCTGCGCCGGGTCGACCACCCCGAGCCCGAGCGGATCGAGGCGGCCGTGCGGCGCGCCATGCGCTGGACGCTGGGCATGCAGTCCAAGAACGGGGCGTGGGGCGCGTTCGATGTCGACAACACCAGCCCGCTCCCCAACAAGCTGCCGTTCTGCGACTTCGGTGAGGTCGTCGACCCGCCGTCGGCCGATGTCACCGCGCATGTCGTCGAGATGCTCGCCCACGAAGGGAGGACGTACGACGCCCGCACCCGGCGCGGTATCGCCTGGCTGCTGTCCGAGCAGGAGCCGAGCGGCGCTTGGTTCGGCCGCTGGGGCACCAACTACGTCTACGGCACCGGCTCCGTCGTCCCCGCCCTGATCGCCGCGGGCGTCCCGGCCTCCCATCCGGCGGTCCGCCGGGCCGTCCGCTGGCTGGAGAGCGTCCAGAACGAGGACGGCGGCTGGGGCGAGGACCAGCGCTCCTACCTCGACGCCGAGTGGATGGGCCGGGGCGCCTCCACCGCCTCGCAGACGGCGTGGGCGCTGCTCGCGCTGCTGGCGGCGGGGGAGCGGGACGGCGCGGCCGTCGAGCGCGGGGTCACCTGGCTCACCGAGACCCAGCGGGAGGACGGCTCCTGGGACGAGCCGTACTTCACCGGCACGGGCTTCCCCTGGGACTTCTCCATCAACTACCACCTGTACCGGCAGGTCTTCCCGGTCACGGCACTCGGCCGGTATGTCCACGGCGAGCCCACCGGGGCGCGACCGCGGAGCGGCTGATGTCCGCCGACCCGGCCCCGGAGGCCGGCGGTGCTCCGCTGCTGATCGCCTGTGCGCTCGGCATCGAGCGGTTCGCCCTGCGCGGCGCAGGGCCCGGCGCCGCCGCCGGGCCCATGACCGTGCTGCGCACGGGCATGGGGCCGCAGGCGGCCGAGCGCGCCGTGACCCGGGCGCTGACCGGAAGGACCGGTGAGTCCGGAGAGCGGCGCGGGGTGTCCGGCGAGCCCATGGAACGGCGTGGGGTGTCCGGCGAGTCCGGAGAGCCGCGCACCGCCGTCATCGCCACCGGCTTCTGCGCCGGACTGGCCCCCGGGATGCACCCCGGGGACCTCGTCGTCGCCGACGAGACCCGCGATCCGACGGGCCGCACCGTATGCACCGGCACCCGGATCCTCGCCGACGCCCTGTCACATCTGATCCCCGGTCCGCTCCCGGGCGGCCCCCGCCGGGCCGTGCACATCGGCCCGGTCGTGGGCTCCGACCATGTGGTGCGCGGCGCGGAGCGGGCCGCACTGCACAGCACCGGCGCCATCGCGGTGGACATGGAGTCCGCCGCGACCCTGCGCACCGCGGTATGCCACGGCGTCCGTGCGGTTGCGGCCGTCCGGGTGGTCGTGGACGCTCCTGAACATGAACTGGTCCGTATCGGCACGCTGCGCGGTGGAATATCGGCTTTCCGGGTACTGCGGACCGTTCTTCCCGCTTTCTTTCACTGGCACCGTTCTTCGCTGCTCCCAGGAGGTGAGCTAGATGGCCATGCCTCTCCGCCAGACCATCCGGGTCGCGACGTATCTCTTTGAACAGAAGATGATCAAGCGGCGGGACAAGTTCCCGTTGATCGTCGAGCTCGAGCCGCTGTTCGCGTGCAATCTCAAGTGCGAGGGCTGCGGAAAGATCCAGCATCCGGCAGGGGTTCTCAAGCAGCGCATGCCCGTCGCCCAGGCGGTGGGCGCGGTGCTGGAGTCGGGTGCGCCGATGGTGTCCATCGCGGGCGGTGAGCCCCTGATGCATCCGCAGATCGACGAGATCGCACGGCAGCTGGTGCAGCGGAAGAAGTACGTCTTCCTGTGCACCAACGCGATGCTGCTGCGGAAGAAGATGCATCTGTTCACCCCCTCCCCGTACTTCGCCTTCGCGGTGCACATCGACGGGCTGCGGGAGCGGCACGACGAATCGGTGGCGAAGGAGGGGGTGTTCGACGAGGCGGTGGAGGCCATCAAGGAGGCCAAGCGGCGCGGCTTCCGGGTCACCACCAATTCCACGTTCTTCAACACCGACACTCCGCAGACCGTCGTCGACGTGCTCGACTTCCTCAACGACGAGCTCAAGGTGGACGAGATGATGATCTCGCCCGCCTACGCCTACGAGAAGGCGCCCGACCAGGAGCACTTCCTGGGCGTCGAGCAGACCCGCGAGCTGTTCCGCAAGGCGTTCGCCGGAGGCAACCGGCGCCGCTGGCGACTCAACCACAGCCCGCTCTTCCTCGACTTCCTCGAGGGCAAGGCGGACTTCCCGTGCACCGCGTGGGGCATCCCCAACTACTCGCTCTTCGGCTGGCAGCGCCCCTGCTATCTGATGAGCGACGGCTATGTCCCGACCTACCGCCAGCTCGTCGAGGAGACCGACTGGGACAAGTACGGCCGCGGCAAGGACCCGCGCTGCGACAACTGCATGGCCCACTGCGGCTATGAGCCCACCGCGGTCCTGGCGACCATGGGCTCCCTCAAGGAGTCGCTGCGCGCCGCCCGGGAGACCGCCGCCGGAAGCAATGGGTGACGGGATGAGTTCAGCGCAACCGGTCGCGCTCGGCCTGCCCGCCATGCCGGGCAGGCCGCTCGCACCACGCCGGGTCTCGCGCCGCCTCCAGGTCGGTCCGGTGGCCGTGGGTGGCGATGCTCCGGTCTCGGTTCAGTCGATGACGACGACGGTGACGGCGGATATCGGGGCGACGCTGCAGCAGATCGCGGAGCTGACGGCGTCGGGCTGTCA
>NZ_JAGFNO010000003.1:0-603532 GCF_017592595.1 Streptomyces sp. NEAU-YJ-81
CGGCCTGGACCGCTTCTGGGCCTCGCTGGGCGAGGCGTGGACGCGTGGTGTGAGCGTGGACTGGGAGGCGGTGTACGAGGGGACGGGCGCGGAGCGCGTCGAGCTGCCCACGTACGCCTTCCAGCACGAGCGCTACTGGATCGAGGTCCCGCTCTCGGTGGGCGATGTCGCCTCCGCCGGGCTTGGCGCCGCCGGGCATCCGCTGCTGGGCGCCGCCGTCGAACTGCCCGACTCCGATGGCTTCCTGCTCACCGGGCGGCTCTCCCTCCAGACCCACCCCTGGCTCGCCGACCACGCCGTGTCCGGCACCGCGCTGCTGCCGGGGACGGCCTTCGTGGAACTGGCGATCCGCGCCGGTGACCAGGTCGGCTGCGATCTGCTGGAGGAGCTGACCCTCGAGGCGCCGCTGATCCTGCCGGGCCGGGGCGGGATCCAGCTCCGGCTGACCGTCGGCGCGCCCGACGCGAGCGGCCGCCGGACGCTGGAGGTCTACTCCCGCCCGGAGCCGGACGCGGACCGGGGCGACGCCTCGGACCAGCCCTGGATCCGTCACGCCAGCGGTGTCCTGGCCTCCGGTGACGCCACGGACGGCGGCGCCGACCTGTCCGTATGGCCGCCCGCCGAGGCCGTCGCCGTCGACGTGGACGACCTCTACGAGCGGTTCGCGGCGGGCGGCATCGGCTACGGCCCGGCGTTCCAGGGGCTGGGCGCCGCCTGGCGGCGCGGCGAGGAGGTCTTCGCCGAGCTGCGCCTGGAGCAGCGGCAGCACGCCGACGCCGCGCTGTTCGGACTGCATCCTGCGCTGCTGGACGCCGCGCTGCACGGGGTCGCGCTCGGCGACTTCCTGGGCGCCGAGGCCGACGGGATCCGGCTGCCGTTCTCCTGGACCGGGGTCACGCTCCACGCGGCGGGCGCCACGGCGCTGCGCGTACGGATCGCCCCGGCCGGGCCGGACACGGTGACCCTGGACGTCGCGGACGAGAACGGTGGCGCGGTCGCGTCGGTGGACTCCCTCGTGCTGCGTCGTATCGCCCCGGAGCAACTGCGCGCGGCCCAGGTGACGTACCACGACTCGCTGTTCCGGCTGGAGTGGGCGCCGGTGCCGACGCCCTCGGCGGCCCCCGGGACCCTCCGCTGGGCCCTGGTCGGCCAGGGCACGGCGAACAGCGCCGGCCAGGACGCCGTGAACAGCGCCGGCCAGGACGCCGCGCACGGCACGGACGCCTTCGGGCTCGTCGCCGTGCTGGATTCCGCCGGTGCCGAATGCGCCGTCTTCGCCGACCTGGCCGAACTCGCGGCCGTGGTGGCTTCGGGCAGCCCCCGGCCGGACGTCGTCCTCCTCCCGCACACCGGCCCCGCCGGGGGCGGCGATGTGGCGGAGGGCGCCCGGCTGGCCACCCATGCCGCGCTGGACAGCGCGCTGTCGTGGCTCGCGGAGGAGGGCCTCGCCGGGGCGCGGCTGGCGTTCGTCACCCGGCGCGCGGTCGCCACGTCCCCGGACGCCGCGGTGCACGACCTGCCGCGGTCGGCCGTATGGGGTCTGATCCGCACCGCCCAGACCGAGAACCCGGACCGTTTCCTGCTGCTCGACCTGGACGGTGACGAGACCTCGGCAGACCTGCTCACGGCGGCCGTGGCAGGCGGGGAGCCGCAGCTCGCCGTCCGCGCGGGCGCCCTCCACGCGCCCCGGCTGGCCCGGGTCGCCACCCAGGAACAGAACGAGGGCCAGGCGCCGGAAGGGCTCCCGGAGTTCGACCCGGACGGTACGGTCCTGATCACCGGCGCCACCGGTGTCCTCGGCGGACAGCTCGCCCGCCATCTGGTGACCGAGCGCGGTGTGCGGCATCTGCTGCTCAACAGCCGCCGCGGGCAGCGCGCCCCGGGGATGCCCGGGCTGGTCGACGAACTGACCGCGCTGGGCGCCCGGGTGAGCGTCGCGGCCTGCGATGTGGCCGACCGCGAGGCGCTGTCGATGCTGCTGGCCGAGGTGGATCCGGAGCATCCGCTCACCGCCGTCGTGCACACCGCGGGTGTGCTGGACGACGGGCTGCTGCCCACGCTCACCCCGGACCGGATCGACACGGTCTTCCGGCCGAAGGTGGCCGCGGCGCACAACCTGCACGAGCTGACCCGCGATCTGGACCTCTCCGCCTTCGTGCTGTTCTCGTCCGCCGCCGGCACCTTCGGCGCGCCGGGCCAGGCCAACTACGCGGCGGCCAACGCCTTCCTGGACGCCCTGGCCGCGCATCGCCGCTCCGCCGGACTGCCCGCGCTCTCGCTGGCCTGGGGCCTGTGGGAGCAGCGCAGCGCGATGACCGGCGGCATGGCGGACGCGGACGTGGCCCGTATGGAGCGCTCCGGGATGGCGCCGCTGTCCTCGCGGGACGGTCTGGAGCTGTTCGACACGGCGTGCACGGTCGGCGGTGAGGCGGTGCTCGTACCGCTGCACCTGGACATCGCGCCGCTGCGCGAGCAGGCCGCCGAGGGTGGACTGCCCGCCGTGTTCCGCGGGCTGGTCCGGGCTCCGGCCCGGCGGCGCACCGTCGCCGCCGGGGCGGCCGACACGGGCGGCCCCTCGCTGGCGCGGCGGCTGGCCGGGCTGGCCGAGGCGGAGCGCGAAAAGGCCGTGCTGGACCTGGTCCGCGGCCAGGCCGCCGCGGTCCTCGGCTTCCCGGACGCGGAGGCGGTGGGGGCCACGCGCGGCTTCCTGGAGCAGGGCTTCGACTCGCTGACCGCCGTCGAGCTGCGCAACCGGCTGAACGCCGCGAGCGGGCTGCGGCTGGCCCCGACGCTGCTGTTCGACCACCCGACGCCCGAGCTGGTCGCCCGGCAGTTGCTCGCGCAGTTGGCCGGTTCGGTGGCCGCCGAGGGCGGTGCGGTCTCGGACGCGCCACGCGCGGAGGCGGCGGGCGCGGAGCCGTCGGCCGTGTTCGGCGCGATGATGCGGGAGGCCGGACAGCTTGGCAAGCAGGAGGAGTTCACCCGGCTGCTGATGGACGTCTCGCGGTTCCGGCCCTCGTTCGCGAGCGCCACCGAGCTGGACAAGGCGCCCGCGCTGGTGCGGCTGTCGCGCGGTGCGACCGGGCCCGCGCTGGTGTGCTTCTCCTCGATCCTGTCGATCGGCGGCCCGCACCAGTACGCGCGGTTCGCCGCCGGGTTCCGCGGCCACCGGGACGTCTGGGCGCTGGGCAACCCCGGCTTCGTCGCCGGGGAACGGCTCCCGGCCAATCCGGAGGCCGTGATCGAGGCGCAGGCCGAGGCAGTGCTGCGGGAGACCGACGGGGCGCCGTTCGTGCTGCTGGGCCACTCCTCGGGCGGGCTGCTCGCCCATGAGGTGGCCGCGCGGCTGGAGAGCACCGGGGTCTTCCCGGACGCGGTCGTCCTGCTCGACATCTACTCGCACGACCGGGACGCGGCCGTGGCCCTCCAGCCCGGGCTGAGCGCCGGGATGGACGAGCGGAGCGCCGGCCAGGTGCCGGTGGACGACACCCGGCTGCTGGCCATGGGCGCCTACTTCCGGCTGTTCGGCCAGTGGCGGCCCAAGGAGGTCAAGACGCCGACGCTGCTGGTCCGGGCGGGGGAGCGGCTCTTCGACTGGTCCCGCGACGGCGACTGGCGGTCGTACTGGCAGCTCCCGCACACCGCGCTCGACGTGCCGGGGAACCACTTCACCATGATGGAGGAGCACGCCGGGACGACGGCACGGGCCGTGGCCGACTGGCTGGCGGACTGACGGGCGCGGGCCCGCACCCCCACACGGGCCCGGCCCTTTGCGTTGTGCGCGGTGTGGGATCAGCGCTTACGAGCGGGCCGCGAGCGCTTGCCCGGACCCACCGTGACCACCTCGAAGCTGGACTTGGTGCGGTCCAGCCGGTGGAAGAGGTTGTCCGGCCCGGTGATGTACATCTTCGACACCCCGGCGCCCTTCAGCGTGTCCACCACCTTCGGCCAGTGGATCGGCAGGTCGAAGGTGTCCAGCAGCATCGTGCGCAGCGCGTCGGCCGAGGTCACGATGGTGCCGTCCTGGTCGGTGACCACGGGCAGCTTCGGGTCGAGGATGTCGTACTTCGGCAGGATCTCCTCGGCGGCCCGGCGCCGCAGCTCCGCGAACGCGGGTGCGTGCACCGCCGGGACCATGGTGTACATGGAGTAGCCGCCGGCCTGGCTGATCGCCTTCTTGAACCCCTCCAGCTCCTTCTCGCGCAGCGAGACCATGAAGAAGCCGTCGTCGAGATAGCCGGAGTAGTCGTACCACTCACCGCGCTCGCCGAGCTCGGTGAGAATCTCCGTCAGCTTCTCCTGCGGAGTGCGGACGAAGGTGTGGGTGACCGCGTCCTGGTGCTCCTCGGCGAAGTACGCGTGCTCACAGCGGGCCAGCTCCGCGGTGAGCCGCACCACCTCGGGGAACGGCAGCGAACTGACGTACGCCGCAGCCGCCTTCTGCCCGAAGCTGGGGCCCACGCACAGGTCCGGGACCAGTCCGTGCTCCTGCTCCGCGCGGTCCGCCGAGGCCATCGAGTTCACCAGGAAGGCGATCTGGGTGGCCTCGGAGTAGTCGTCCTCGGAGTCGCGGAGCCGGTCGAAGACCGAGTAGCCCAGCGCCTCGTCGGCCTCGGCGAGCCGCTTGCGGGCGAACGGGTCGAGCGTCAGGAACCTGCCCACCTCGGAGAAGCCGGAGGGCCCCATACCGGGGAACACGATGGCTGTCTTCGTCTGCTCGGATGCCGTCATGGTGTGGTGCCTTACTCTCGATCCTGCCGTCGCTCAGTCCTGCGCCCTGCGGTTGAAGCCCCGGATGCCGATGGTCCCGAAGATCAGGATGGCCGCTGCGATGGCGGAGAAGCAGATCCACAGCGGAATCGACTCCGGCACCTTGGGCCCGGGTTCCAGCAGCAGTCCGCGCATCGCCTCGGTGACGTAGGTCAGCGGGTTGAAGGAGCACAGGATCTGGAACCAGCGGACACCCTCCAGGCTCCGCCACGGGAACTGCGTGGCCCCGGTGAACATGATCGGGGTGAGCGTCATGGCGAAGACGATGGAGATATGACGCGCGGGCGCCAGGGTGCCCAGGGTGAGGCCGACGCAGCCGCCGACCAGTCCGCCGAGGCTCAGGATGCCCAGCGTCACCGGCATCTTCTCCAGTGGCCAGGAGACGTCGTCCAGCAGCGCCAGACCGATCGGGATCATGACCAGGGAGCCGATCAGACCGCGCATCGCGCCGAAGATCGCCTTCTCCACCGCCACCAGGGAGACCGGAATGGGTGCGAGCAATCGGTCCTCGATCTCCTTGGTCCAGGAGAAGTCGATGGCCAGCGGCAGCGCGGTGTTCTGGAGCGCGACCAGGAAGCTGTTGAGCGCCACCACACCGGGCAGCAGCACCTGCTGGAAGCCGGGCTGGGTGAAGCCGATCTCGCCGAGCACCTTGCCGAAGACGAACAGCATGAAGAACGGTTCCACGATGACCTGGCCCAGGAAGGGGCCCATCTCGCGGCCGGTGACGAAGATGTCGCGCCACAGGATGAAGAAGAACGTCCGCCACCGATTGGCGCGGCGCCGGTGGCGCCCGCTGCGGCGCTTGGCGTCGGGCAGTTCGAGTTCGAGTTCGGGCTGCGGCTCGGGCTCGGGCTCCACGAGCGGCGAACGGGCGTCCGCCGCCGCGATGATGGCGTTCAGCGCGGCCTTGGCGTCCTGTGCGGCCTGGGAGGCCGACGGGGCCGGGATGGGCTTGATGACGAGCGTCAGGGTGTCCCCGATGTCGCCGCCGCCGTGCGGGACGCCCATGCCCCTGGCCTCGTGGTGCCGGTGCTCCTGCGGCCGGCTCTGCTGCTGCCGGGGGTCGGGCTGCCGGACATCCGGCGTCTTGCCCTCGTGCTTGACCGGCGCGTTCGGGGTGGCCTTCTGCATCTCGGCGCCCGGACGCGGGGCCGACGGCTTGGACCGGACGAGCACGGTCCGGGTGTCCTCGAAGCCGTCGTCCTCGGGGGACTTCGGCTCCGCGGCCCGCGGATCGGTGGTGCCGTTCCCGTCCGGCCTGGCAGCGGGGGTCCTGGGGTCGGCGGGCCGGTGCTCACCGCCCCTGGCGGCGCCGCCCTGGTGCGCGGGTGCCCCGGCGCCGGCCGCGGGCTTCTCCTCCGCGGCCTTGCCACCCGTGGTCCCGTCCGTCGATGACGTGGGTCGAGAGGAGGAGCTCATCGCATCTCCTTCCCCGTCAGGTCGACAAAGACGTCTTCCAGGCTCGCCTTGCTCACATTCAGGTCCTTGATTTCGCAGCCGGTGTCGGTCAGGGCCTTGATGACCGTGGGCAGAAGTACGGAGGACGACGCGTTGCTGTAGACCTTCATCCGGAAGGTGCCGTCGTCGACCGCCCCGGCCCCGCCCATGGCTGCGGCCATCTCGGCCTCGGCGCTGAGCACCTCGACCCGCTCGGCGACCCCGAGGCCCTGCACCATGTGGACCACGCCGTTCATCCCGCTGTGCGGCGGGCGCACCGTGACGGTCAGCGCGGTGTTGCTCATCCGGCTGGTCAGTGCCTCGGGGGTGTCCAGGGCGAGCAGCTTGCCGTGGTCGACGATGCCGATCCGGTCACACAGCTTGGAGGCTTCCTCCATGTCGTGGGTGGTGATCACCACCGTGACGCCACGGGTCTTCAGTTCGGCGACCCGGTCGCGTACGAAGATCTGTGACTGCGGGTCGAGGCCGGTGGCCGGCTCGTCCAGGAACAGCACTCGGGGGCGGTGCATCAGCGCCCGCGCGATCATCACGCGCTGTGCCTGACCACCGGAGACCTGGTCCGCCCGGGCCTTGGCATGGTCGGAGAGGCCGACCCAGTCCAGGCTCTCGTCCGCCAGGCGGTTGCGCTCCGAGCGGGGGAGACCATGGTAGCCGGCGTGGAAGGTCAGGTTCTGACGGATCGTCAGTGACCGGTCCAGGTTGTTGCGCTGCGGCACGATGGCGAAGGACTGCCGGGCCACCGCCGGCCTGCGCACCACATCGACGCCCTGCACGAAGGCACGCCCGCCGGTGGGGGCGACACGGGTGGTCAGGATGCCGATGGTGGTGGTCTTACCCGCCCCGTTGGGCCCGAGGAAGCCGAAGACTTCACCGTGCCTGACGGTGAAGCTGAGATTGTCGACAGCCGGGGTGGGCCGGCCGGGATACTTCTTGATCAAGCCGTCGACAACGACGGCGAAGTCAATAGGGCGTGTTGTGTTCATCGCTGTCGTCGCACCGATTTAATTGGCTTGAGGAGAACATTACTTTCCTCTTGTCTAACACGACGGCTTGACTCCTGACCCCTAACTGCCTGCAGATTAGGGGGTGGTGGCACGGGTGAGGGGGCCTTAGGGGGCGCCTGCTGTGTCCCGCTGTGTCCCGGGCCGCGCCGCGATGGCGTGGTACCCGCATATCGCGCGTACCTCGAATAGCGGTTACTAGGGGTTGTGGCCCCGGAGAAGGGCTCATAGCCTCACGGAGTCAGCATCTCGGACGAGCGTGGTCGACGCGCCCCACCATCGCACTCGTACCCGGCCCCTCAGTGCAATCGCGGGGATGTACTCCTTGAGCCAGATCAAGCCCGATGATGTGGGCCTTATTCGGATATTGCAAACGGAAACTCCGAGTAGTTTCCGGCTGATCTGTTTCCCGGAATCCGCCCACTCCACCGCGTACTACCTCTCGCTGTCCGAGCTTCTGCTGCCCACCGTCGAGGTGTTGGCGATCCAGTACCCCCTGTACGTGGGCGTCGACGACGACGAGCGGCTGACCGATTCGGCCGGCCTCGCGGACCGGATCTTCGGTGCGCTGGGGGAGTGGATGGACCGCCCGCTCGCGTTCTTCGGCCACCGGGCCGGCGCCGACCTCGCCTACCGCGTCGCCGAGCGACTGGAACGGGAGACTGGGACGGCGCTGCTGACCCTGTTCGTATCCGGCCGCACCGCGCACTGGGGCATGTCCCTGGGGCCCCCGGAGCTCGGCTGCCGGATCGTCGCCCTCGCCGGTGAGGGCGACCCCAAGACCCCGCTGCGCGGCGTACGGGCCTGGCGGCGGCGTACGAGCGGACGATTCGACCTCGAGGTGTTTCCCGGCGCCCGTTACTACCTCGACTCGAGCCGGAGAGAGGTCGTCAACCTGGTGCACGACCAGTTGCTCTCGCATGTCCCCGTCGATGCCGAGTGGGAGACCGGCTTCGAAGACCAGGGAGCCTAGGGGGGACCCGCCCAGGGCTGCCCGTACTCCTGAGCGAACTCCTAAGCGAAAAGGAAAAGAGTACGTTCGATGACCGCGAAGATCTACGCGCTCGACTCGGTGCAGACCCTGGCCGACTTCGAGCTGGACGCGCTGCGCGTCGCCGATGTGATCCGCGAGCACGGGGTGACCCACGGCGACCGCGTCATCTTCAAGGCGGGCAACTCCGCCGCCTATGTGAGTGTGCTGTTCGCGCTCATGCACGTGGGAGCCTCCATCGTGCTGATCGACCAGCAGGAGCACCCGGACGAGACCCGGCGGATCGCCCAGCGCACCGGCGCCGCGATCGCCTTCGTGGACGACGACGCCCCGATCCACGCCGACATCCGTACGGTGAACCTCTACGAACTGATCGCCCCGGCCGCCGGGCGCCCACTCACCACTCGGGAGCTGTCCTTCGACGCCTGGGCCGACCGTCGCGACGGCCTGATCATGTGGACCTCCGGTTCCACCGGCGAGCCCAAGGGCGCCGTCAAGTCCGGCCGTAAGTTCCTCACCAACCTGGAGCGCAACGCCGCCCAGGTCGGGCACCGGCCGGACGACGTACTGCTGCCGCTGCTGCCCTTCGCCCACCAGTACGGGCTGTCCATGGTGCTCATCGCCTGGCTCACCCGCTGCTCGCTGGTGATCGCCCCGTACAAGCGCCTGGACCGGGCCGTGCAGATGGCCGGACGGACCGGCGCCACGGTGATCGACGCCACTCCGTCGAGCTACCGCACCATGCTCAACCTGGTCGGCCGGAAGCCGTCGCTGCGGACGCAGTTGGAAGGCGTCCGGATGTTCTGCTCGGGCGCCGCGCCGCTCGACGGCGCGCTCTCCGAGCGCTATGTGGCCGAGTTCGGCCTGCCGCTGCTGGACAGCTACGGCAGCACCGAGCTGGGCAACATAGCCTTCGCCACCCTGGAGAACCCGGTCTCCTGCGGCCGGGCCATGGAGGGCATCAAGCTGCGCGTCATCGACGAGGACGGCCACCCGGCCGCCCCCGGCGAGGCCGGCGAGATCGAGGTCGACACCCCGGACGCGCTCGAGGGCCATCTCGCCGAGGACGGCACCATCGACGCCGTGCCCACCGGCTGGCAGACCACCGGCGACCTCGGCTACCTCGACGCCGACGACAACCTCTTCGTCCTGGGGCGGAAGTTCGCGGTGCACCGCTCCGGCTACACGCTCCACCCCGAGCTGATCGAGCGGAAGGCCGCCCTCGCCGAGATCTCCACCCGGATCGTGCCGCTCCCCGACGAGCGCCGGGCCGGCGACACCCAGCTCGTCTTCTTCGTGGAGGACGACGAACTGCGGGACGCCAAGCACTGGCGGGAGCGGCTGTGCCAGGTGCTCCCGCTCTACGAACAGCCCAACCGGGTCGAGGTGCTGGAGAGCTTCCCGCTCAACCGCAACGGCAAGCCGGACAAGCGCCGGCTCGAGCAGATCGCCCAGGGCTGAGACATGACAGGGGGAGCCGACGGCGCGCGTCGGCTCCCCCTGTGTGCTGTATGTGTACGGCCGTTGTGTGCTGTATGGGTGCGGCCGTGGCCGTCAGTCGTACGGAAGCTCCAGCGGCGCGAAGGTGTCGAAGAGATCACCGGGGCCCGGATTGTCCGGATGCGTGGTGCCGCCGAGGTGGCGGAGGACTCCCCACACCGCGTTCAGCGCCGTGGTCACCGCTCCCTCGGCGAACCCGGCCGTCCAGGAGACGTCGTCCCCGCACAGGAAGAAGCCCTGCTGCGCCGGATCCATCCCGTCCTGCATGAACTGGGTGAACAGCCGCCGCTGATAGCGGTAGTGGCCGGGCAGATTGTTCTTGAAGGCCCCCATGAAACGGGGCTCGGTCTCCCAGGTGACGGTGAGCGGCCCCGCGATGATGTGCGACCGGATGTCCACGTCCGGATAGATCGCGGCCAGCTTGGAGAGCAGCGTCTCCAGCCGCTCCTCGGCCGAGAGCGTGGCGACCTTCAGCGAGTCGTCGTTCCAGGTGTACGACAGGCACATGACCCCGGGCCGGTCGGGCCCGTCGTCGAACAGATAGACCCCGCGCGGCATCCGGTCGGTGAGCGTCATGCTCATCGCGTCGTGGCCGGTCGCCGGATCGGCGTCCCGCCAGAACGGCCGGTCGACCAGGACGAACAGCTTGGACGCGCCCATGTAGTGGGTGCGCTCCACCGCCGTCCACAGCGGAGTGGACAGCAGCGACGGATCGCAGTCGACCCGGTTCAGCAGCGTCCATAGATGCGGGCTGTAGATCACCGCGGGGAACTCGCGCTCCTCGCCGCTCTCGTCCGTCACCCGGACGCCGTCGGCGGTCCGCCGCAGCCGGGTGACCGCGGGGCGGGGCCGGCCGCCGTGCAGCGAGGCCAGCGAGGTGCCCTGCGGCCAGTGGGCGAGCGTCTCGGGCTGGTGCTCCCACAGCCCGTTCGGCACCTGGGAGGAGCCGCCGACTATGCCCACCTGGTTGTCGTCGGCCTCGGTGACCACGACGCGCAGGATCTCCAGCACCGAGTTGGGGAAGTCGGTGTCCCAGCCGCCGGTGCCGAAGCCCACCTGGCCGAAGATCTCCCGGTGACGGAACGACTGGAAGGTGGAAGAGGTGGCGAGGAAGCCGTAGAAGGACTGGTCGTCGAACTCCTTGACCAGCGAGTTCCATATGGTCTTCAGCGTGGTGACGTCCCGCTGCTGGATGGCGTCCCGCAGCGTGGCCAGGTCGGCGCGCTCCTGGAGCGCCTTGTCCCACGCGTCGGCGACCTCCTGGTAGACCCCCGGAAGCTCGCCTGCGGTGCGCACCCGGTCCTGGCCGCCGTTCAGGTCGATCAGCGTGCTCGCGGTGGCCGGCGCCAAAGGATTAGGGAAAGGACGAGTGGACAGGCCCAGCAGATCGATGTAATGGAACAGCGATCGCGCGGAGACGGGAAAGCGCATGGCGCCCATCTCCGCCTTGTATTCCGGATTCCCGGGGAAGGGGGTGGACCGCATCCGGCCGCCCAGTTGCTCCGCTTCATAAAGAACTGGGGAAAGCCCTAGTCGTAGAAGCTCATAGGCCGCGGTCAGTCCGGACATTCCGCCGCCGATGACGGCGACTTCGGTCCCGTGCATCGCAGCAGGCAGGGCGCCCAAACCTGCGGCGTGGGACAGCCACCTGTCATAGGAAAAGGGGAAATCCGGCACGAGCATGGTCGTGGCGGACGCGGTAGCGCACGTCATGGCATCAACCTCTTGGGGCCGAGTGGCATCGCGGGGATATCAGGCGGTGTAAGCGACATCGAAATCCAGGCTCGCGGGCAGTTCTCGGCGCTGGCTGATGTTGATCTTCCGGTAGACACGGGTCAAGTGTTGTTCCACCGTGGAGATCGTGATGTAGAGCTTAGCGGCGATCTCCCGGTTGGTGTAGCCGGAAGCTGCTAGTGCTGCGACCCGGCTCTCGGCATCGGAGAGTTCGGAAAAGGCGGCAGTATCCTCGCCCGTACGGGTCGCTTCCGACAGGGCCGAACGGGCCGGAGTGCGCTGCAGCGAACGGGACAACTCCTCGGCGCCGCAGCTGTCCGCGAGCCGCAGGGCCCGGCGGGTCATCAGCCGGCTGGTGTCCAGATCGCCGAGCAGCTTGTGCGCCTCCGCCAGATCCGCCAGCGCCCGCGCCATCTCGTACCAGCCGCCGCTCGCCTGGAGCACCCCCACCGCCTGCTGCAGCAGCGCGATCCGCTCGTTCAGCGGCCGGGTGGCGGCCAGGACCCGCAGCGCGGCGCCCCGGGTGCGGGACGAGGACTCCCCGGCCAGCTCCAACTGCTCCTCCGCCAGCCGCGCCGCCCGCTCCTGGCCGCCCAGGGTCAGCCAGGTCTCGGCGGCGCCCAGCCGCCAGGTCAGGGTGGCGGGCGAGTCCAGGCCCCAGGCGGCCATCTTCTCGCCACAGGCGCGGAAGTCGGTGAGGGCCGCGTGCTGCCGGCCGGTCGCCAGCTGATGGCGGGCCCGTGCGTAGAGGTAGTGCAGCCCGAAGCGGTTCCGGTACATCTCCTCCGGCACCGGGCGGGCGAGCAGTTCGGCCGCCGCGTCGTGGTTGCCCATCGCGGTGTGCGCGTTGATCAGCATCCCGAGCGGCATGCCGACGGTGACCCCCCAGCCGCGCGCCGGAAGCTCCTCCAGCGCCCGCTCCGCGTACCGGACCGTGTCCCGCAGCCGTCCGACGCGCAGCGCGATCTGGGCCCGCAGCACACAGAAGTAGGCCAGCAGCGCCTTGGCACCGCGCTCCGAGGTCTCCTCGATCAGCCGGTCGCACCAACTGGTGGCGGTGGCGTGGCGGTCCGCGTACACCAGCGTCTGCAGCGCGGCGTGCACCGTCAGCATCGTCCGGTCGGAGAGCCGGACGGTCTCCAGTACCCGCTCCGCGGCCCGCACGGCGCGCTCGTCGACACCGCGGCTCAGTACGGTCCGCAGCGCCCGGAACGCGGTGAGCTGGGGCGACTCCGGGGACTGGTCAGGCGACAGCGGGCCGATATCCCAAGGGCCGTCGGACTCCTCCTGGTCCAGGAAGGGCCGCAGTTCGGGGTGGTCGGGGTAGGTGGAGGACAGCGCGAGCCGGATGGTGCGCAGCCCGGTGTCGAGATCGGTGCCCGGGTGCTCGGCGGCGGCCCGGCTGACCTGCTCCAGCGCGGCGGCGGCCTCGCCCATCCGCCCCAGCCCCAGCAGCCCGATGACGACCGGGATGGTCTGCGGCGCGGGCAGCAGCCCGCTGCCGGCCGGACCGGCCAGCGCCTGCAGCCGCCGCATCTGGGACAGTGGGTTGAACGGCCACATGGCCTGCACCATGGTCGCCTGGAGCTGCAGCGCCTCGCGCTCGTCGGTGCTGTACCGGTCGGCCATCTGCAGGCAGTTCATGGCGAGTTCTCTGCGGTCCGCGGCGATGGCGTGCACGGCCGCGTCGCACAGCGCCTGCGAGATCCACTCCTCGACCGGCCCGGGCGCCTCGTGGCTGAGCAGATGGCGGGCCACGTCGATGGGGTCGGCGCCCTCCTCGTACAGCAGCCGGGCGGCCCGCAGGTGCAGCGGGCCGAGCTCGTGCAGCTCCAGATCGTCCAGCAGTACGGTGCGCACCGCGTCGCTGCGGAACCGCCCGCCGTGCAGGATGCCCACCTCGGTGAGCAGCCCGACGGACTGCCGGACCAGCCGCTCCTCGACCTCGATCAGCCTGCTCAGCAGGGGAACGGACGTGGCGTCACCCAGCAGCGCGACCCCGTGGGCCACCCGGCGGTGGGCCGGGCCGCCGCGGTACACGCAGGACAGCGCCGCCTGCCGGAACAGCTCCCCGGCCACCGGGGCGTCCGTCCCGGGCGCGGGGTCGAGGGGGCCGCGGGTGAGGCGGGAGAACCGGTCGTCCAGGAGGCCGCGCAGCAGCAGCAGATTGCCGCCGGTCATCTCGTGGTACGCGGCGGCATGGCGCCCGGCCTCCGCGGTGCCCAACTCCTGGGTCAGCAGCGTGGAGACGCCCGCGACGGTGAGCGGGGCGAGCCGGACATGGCACACCTTCGGCTCGTGCAGCAGCTCGTCCAGGGCCGTGGCGGCGGGGCCGGTCAGCGACCCGCGGCTGACCACGACGGACAGCGCCTCCGAGCGGCAGCGGCGGATGCCGTACGCCAGGCAGCGCAGCGACGGAAGGTCGGCGAACTGGACGTCGTCGATGGCGATCAGCAGGGGGGCGTCCCCGGTCAGTTCGTCGAGCGTGCGGTGGAAGTCCTGGAGCAGCGGGAGTTCGGCCTCGACCGGGCCGTGCGGGTTCCGGAGCGCCTCGAGGCCGGGCCGCGGCCGGGAGGGCTGCAGATGGGCCGGCATGCCCTGGTAGAGCTGCTCGAGCACGGCATAGGGGAACTTCTGCTCCGAGGCGGAGGCGACCGCGGGCAGGACCCGGACGCCGCGTCCACCCGCCGTGTCCGCCACGGTGTGCAGAAGTGCGGTCTTTCCCGACGTAACGGCGCCGCTGATCACGGCGAGCCGGCTTCCCTCGCGGGCGCCCTCGAAGAGGAGCCGATTGAGCCGGGCTATCTCCTGATCGCGCTCCACCAACACGTACGAAACACCTTCCCCGATTTAACGTATGCGCAGGGGTCTTGAAAGCGAATCACCGTGCATGGCGCACCTGGTAATGCATCGTCCCCCGAGTCGAAAATGCCGCGCCGCTGTTGTGCCCCAGATCCCTTCCGTTGTTGACACCCTGCGCGGCGGTATGGCTGCTCTGTGTCATGTCGCGTCTTCTTCCGCCCCTCCCGGCCGGGTTGGGCATGCCAGCCCAGGATCAGGGGTATGGGGCGGATGCGCACTCTAGCAGTGCTGTTGGTAGGAAAAGATGACCGTCTCGTCACGGGAGAAACTGTTCGATTACGGTTTCGTCCCCGTAACCGAGTTGTGAAGCCACGCGTCGACTCTCAGATCGCGCTTCGCCGCTGGTGGCTGGGGGGTTGCTGGGGGTAACACCCCTGTCGGATGTGAAAGTTGCGCAAAAGTGTCGGAAACTACTGAACCTCGAGTTCGCCCCCTCGCGTCCCGTTGTGTGTGTTTCCCCTGTTCCATGGTCGTAGCCATCGTCGCCCCAGGCGTCCATTAGCATCGCCGCGGCCGCCGAATGGGCTGCGGTGTGTCATGGGCCACTATGGGAACGGCTACTAGGGAAGCGACTAGTTGTCCGAGAAAACGGGAGGAAGTGCGCGTGGTCAACCAGAAGTTGACATTTGTCGTCGGCACCGGCCGGTGCGGTTCGACGGCTCTGTCTCAGGTCATCAATATTCATCCGGATGTTCTCAGCATCAATGAATTGTTCGCCAGCATTCCCGATGCGGAGATGCTGGACGAGGCTCCGCTGAGCGGCCCGGAGTTCTGGGGATATCTGTCCCGGCCCAATGTGGTCACCAATAGCATGATCAAAAATGGCGCCACTCCGCCCGAGTTCCTCTACCACAGGATGCCCAAGCGGCGGTTCGACGCGGAGACCACCGGTATTCCGGCCATCAGCGTCATGGTGCTGCCCCATCTGACCGACGATCCCGACGCGCTCTTCGACGAGTTGGAGTCCGAGGTCACCTCCTGGCCCACCCGCCGTCCGGCAGATCACTGGACGGCCCTTTTCGCCTCCCTCGGCGCACGGTTCGGCAACCCCGGTGCCGTCGTCGAGCGGACCGGCCTGTCCATCGGCCGCGTGCCGGAGATGCACCGCGCCTTCCCCGAGGCGCGCTTTGTGCACCTCTACCGCGAGGGCCCCGACTGTGCCGTCTCCATGAGCCGCCACTTCAGCTTCCGGATGATCCCGATGCTGTGGGAGATGGCCATGCACCTCGGTCTGGAGACCCCGCAGCAGCTGACGCCGCAGCACGCGGCCCAGCTCCCGCCCGACCTGGCACCGCTGCTGAGCGACCGGTACGACCCGGCGCTGGTGATGGAGCGTCCCATCCCGCTCAGCGCGTTCGGCACCCTGTGGTCCGAGACGATCGTCGACGGTCTGCGGAAGCTGGACGAGGTCCCGGCGGAGCAGCGCACCGCGCTGTCGTACGAGACCCTGCTGGAGGAGCCGGAGAAGGAACTGATCCGGCTCGCCGAGTTCATCGGGGTGGAACCGCACCGCACCTGGCTGGACGCGTCCATCGCCCACCTCGACGGCGGACGGCCCGGCGCGGCGCGGAAGCTGCCCGAGGCGGAGCTCACCCCGCTGCTCGAATCCTGTATCCCGGGCACGCGGGCGCTGGTCGCCCACCAGTAGGGCGCGCGTCGTCACCCGGCGACGGCCGCTCACCCCGAGGCCGGTCGCCGGGTGGCGCCCTGCTGCCTTGCCCTGGGCCATCTGTCCTGGCCCATCTGTCCTGGGCCATCTGTCGTGGGCACGCTGTGGCCAGGCGTCCATAGCCCGTCCATAGCCGGTGCCTATCATCGTGGTGTGCAGTTGCATCAGCTGCGTTATTTCGCCACCGTCGCGGAGACCCGGCACTTCACCCGCGCCGCGGAGCTCCTGCATGTCGCCCAGCCCTCGCTGTCCCAGCAGATCCGCGCCCTGGAGCGGGAGCTGGGAGCCGATCTCTTCCACCGGGCGCGCGGCAATATCGCCCTCACCGACGCGGGAGAGGCACTGCTCCCGCTGGCCCGCCAGATCCTCGCCGACGCCGAGACCGCGCACCGCGAGGTCCAGGAGGTCGCCCAGCTACGGCGCGGCCGAGTGCGGCTGGGGGCCACGCCGAGCCTGTGCGCCAGCTTCGTCCCCGATGTGCTGCGCCGCTTCCACGACGAGTTCCCGGGCATCGAGCTGATCGTGGACGAGGGCGGTTCCCAGGACCTGGTCCGCACGCTCTCCGCGGGCGAGCTGGACCTCGCGCTGATCATCACCCCGCTGCCCGGCCAGGCATCCGCCCTCGCCGCCACCGAGCTGTTGCGGGAGGAGTTGGTGGTGGCCTCCTCGCCCGCGTCCCCACCCCCCACCCGGCGTCGGCGGATCCTGGTCGAGGATCTGCGGGACCGGCCGATGGTGATGTTCCGGCGCGGCTACGACCTGCGTGAATTCACCACGGCGGTCTGCCGGGCGGCCGGGTTCGAGCCGTCCTTCACGGTCGAGGGCGGCGAGATGGACGCGGTGCTGGGCTTCGTACGGGCCGGGCTCGGCATCGCCGTACTGCCGGGCATGGTGGCGGCCCGGTCCGGGCTGCGGATCACGCCGTTCGCGGGCCACGATATGCAGCGCACCATCGCCGTCGCCCACCGTAAGGACGTCGCGCCGCCCCGGGCCGCGCGTGAGCTGCGCCGGGTGATGCTGGAGCATCTGCGGACGGCGGCCGCGGGGGAGTTCGGCCTGCCGCCGAACACGACGCGACTGCTGCCGTAGCTGTGAGGGTGCGGGGGCGATGCGGAGCGGGTGGTGCGAACCGTAAGGCTGCTGCGAGGCGTGTGCCACGGGACGGGGCGGCGGTAAGGCCGCCGCGAGGGTCGTGCCGTCAGCCCCAGATCGCGTGGGCCAGCGCCGCACCCGCGAAGGCGGCGCCCACCCCGGCCGCCACACTCAGCACCACATTCGCGACGGCGAAGAGCCGGGCGCCCTCCTCGGTCAGCCGCAGGGTCTCGTACGAGAACGTCGAGTACGTCGTCAGCGCCCCGCACAGCCCCGTGCCCAGCAGCAGTTGCAGCCGCTGGGACGCCGCCCCCTCCGCCGCCGCGCCGGTCAGCAGGCCCAGCACCAGACAGCCCACCACATTGACCATGAACGTGCCCCAGGGGAAGACCGAGTCGTGCCGTGCCTGGACCGCGCGGTCGGTCAGATAGCGCAGCGGGGCACCGACCATCCCGCCCGCGATCACCAGCAGCCAGTTCACCGGGCCCGGCCCCGGGGGTGCACGATCTCGACCGGGTCGACCACCACGAGGCCGTCACCCACGATCTCCTCCAGCTCGGGCAGGAAGGACCGCACCCGCTCCTCCGTATCGATCATCACGATGGCCATGGGCAAATCCTCGCCGAGCGACAGCAGCCGCGAGGTGTGGATCAGAGACGAGGAGCCGTACCCCTCGACGCCGCGGAACACGCTCGCACCCGCGAGCCCCGCGCGATGCGCGCGGTGCACGATCTCGGCGGACAGCGGCTTGCGATGCCAGGTGTCGTTCTCGCCGATGAAGACGGTCAGCCGCAGCGCGGGCTCGCCGGTCACCGGGCCGCCCTCCCGCCGCCGTAAGCGCCCAGGACACCCCGGGCCGCCGCCACGGCGGCCCATACGGCTGCCATCGCCACCACGAGCGTCCCCGCCAGATAGGCGAAGGCGATCGCGAAACGGCCGTCCTGGACCAGTCGGGTGAAGTCCACGGCATACGTCGAGAAGGTGGTGAAGCCGCCGAGCACACCGGTGCCGAAGAAGGGCCGTACCAGCCGGTGGGCCGTCCACATCTCGGTGATCAGCACCAGGAAGACGCCGATGACCGCGCAGCCGACGGCGTTGACCAGCAGGGTCGTCCAGGGGAAGGCGCTGGACGGGGTCGGCCACAGCAGCGACGCCCCGTAGCGTGCCGTCGCCCCGAGCGCGCCGCCCACCGCCACCACGCCCACCACGGGGCCCTGCCCCCGCCAGGGGTGATGCCGGGCGGGCGGGGCCGGGCCGGTATCGGGGTCGATGGGCTCGTCCACCACATCCGACCGTGAGCTGCCCATAGGCATCAGGCTACGTCGTGACGGCGACACCGGCCGACCGGGGAGGACGACGGAAGCGGACCGGGGAGGACGGCGCGATGCGGCCCCGGGAGGACGGTGGAAGCGGCCCCGGGAGGACGGCGCGGACGTGCGCGGACGTACGGGAGGCGGTCAGTGATCCCGGCGCGCCACGAAGTCGCACAGCGCGTGCAGAACCCGCGTCGCCGGCTCGTCCGGCAGTCCGTTCACCGCGGTCCGGGCGCGCAGCAGCCGGGCGTGCATCACCGTCCGCGCCTCCGCCAGCGCCCCGCAGCGGTGCAGCAGCGCGACGGCCCTCGGCAGCCCGGCGCTCTCCGGGGCCGCGGTGGCGGCGGTCAGCAGGGTGCGCAACTCACCCGCCTCCGGCCGCTCGTCGGCCAGCGCCAGCAGCACCGGGAGGCTGGCGACGCCGATCGCGAGATCCTTGCCCTGTTCCTTGCCGGAGACCTCGGAGGTGGAGGTGATGTCGAGGATGTCGTCGGATATCTGGAACGCGATTCCCAGATGTTCTCCGTATTCGGCGAGCGCCTGGACGGCAGGCTCCGGGGCGCCCGTCCGGACCGCCCCCAGTTGCAGCGCCATGGCGATGAGCGAGGCCGACTTTCCCGCGACCACGGTGAAGTAGTGGGAGAGCGGATCGTCGTCGTCCGAGGGGCCGACGAGTTCCCGTATCTGCCCCATGATCAGCCGATTGGTGACCTTGGACTGCAATCGGATGGCTTCCGGGCCGAGTTCCGCGGCGAGCTGGGCCGCCTTCGACAGCAGCCAATTGCCCGCGAGTATGGCGGTGGTGTTGCCCCAGCGGGCGTTGACGCTGGGAACCCCGCGCCGGGTGCGGGCCTGGTCCATGACGTCGTCGTGGTAGAGCGAGGCGACATGCACCAGCTCGGCCAGGGTGGCGGCCCGCACGGCGGCGGAGGGATCGCGCTCGCCGAACTCCGCGCCGACCAGCGCCAGAAGCGGGCGCAGCCGCTTTCCGCCGGGGCCGAAGAGATGTCCGGCGACTTCCGCGACCCAAGGGTCCCGGGCCTCGGTGGCGAGAGCGCGGAGCTGCTCCTCCGAGGCGTCCATCCCGCGTTCCAGACGGGCCGTGAGCGCGGGGTCGCCGGTGGTGAGCTCCATGGCCATGGAGCCTCTGGACTCGGTTGTGGCGGACGCGACCATGCCGCGGACCGTAGACGAGGGACACGCCGGAACACTGAATTCCGTCAGGAAGGTGCCATTTCCGTATCCCAGGCTTTTTCCCAGGGCCCTCGGGGAACCCCTCGGCGGGTGCCCGCTCCGGCCGGTACCGTCAAGCCTGTCGACGCCGATCGCGAGCGAGGAGAACAGTGATGAGCAACCCCTTCGAGAACCCCGACGGCCGCTATTTCGTGCTCGTCAACGAGGAGGGGCAGCACTCCCTGTGGCCGGCCTTCGCCGAGGTCCCCGCGGGCTGGACGGTCGCCCACGGCGAGGACGACCGCCAGGCGTGCCTGGACTACGTCAACGAGCACTGGACCGATATGCGGCCCAAGAGCCTGATCACGGCGATGGACGGCAGCTCGGCCTGACCGCACCCGCACGCGGTTGGCAGTTTCCGGCCGTATCTCTTCCCTTTTGGCGCCGCATGGCCTGAACGCGTGCCTTACGGTCGCGACGGGCCCCACGGCGTTACGTTGACGGTGTGACGACGGACGCGAACGCCGACCTTCCGGCGACCATGCGGGCATGGGTGGTCCCCGCCCCGGGCCGGATCGAGCAGGTGGAGCTGCCGGTGCCACGGCCGGTGGAGGACGAACTGCTGATCCGGGTCCGGGCCTGCGGGGTGTGCCGCACCGATTTGCATGTCCGCGATGGCGATCTGCCCCCGCACCGCAGCCCCGTCGTCCCCGGCCACGAGGCCGTCGGCGAGGTCGTCGCGGCGGGCTCGCGGGCGCACGGCCCCGGCCCCGGAGTCCGGCTCGGTGTCCCCTGGCTGCGGCGCACCTGCGGCCGCTGCCGGTACTGCCTCCGGGGCCAGGAGAACCTGTGCCCGTCCTCGGAGTACACCGGCTGGGACGCGGACGGCGGCTACGCCGAGTACGTCACCGTACCGGCGGCCTACGCCTATGAGCTGCCCTCCGGATACACCGACGAGGAACTCGCCCCGCTGCTGTGCGCCGGCATCATCGGCTACCGCGCCCTGCGCCGGGCCGACCTGCCGCCGGGCGGGCGGCTCGGCATCTACGGTTTCGGTGGCTCCGCCCACCTCACCGCCCAGGTCGCCATCGCCCAGGGCGCCGTCGTCCACGTCCTGACCCGCTCACCCGCCGCCCAGACCCTCGCGCTGGAACTCGGCGCCGCCTCCGCGAACGACTCCTACGACCGCCCGCCCGAGCCCCTGGACGCCGCCATCCTCTTCGCCCCGGTGGGCCAACTGGTCCCGGTCGCCCTGGAGGCCCTGGACGCCGGCGGCACGCTGAGCATCGCCGGGATCTACCTCTCGGACATCCCGTCCCTCGACTACGACCGCCACCTCTTCCGCGAACGCACCGTGCGCAGCGTCACCGCCAACACCCGCGAGGACGGGCGCGAATTCCTCGCCGCGGCCGCCGAGGACCGCGTCAGTGCCACGGTCACGCCCTACCCCTTCGACCGGGCGGACGCCGCCCTCGACGACCTCGCCGCCGACCGTGTCAACGGGGTGGCGGTCCTGACGATGCCGCACTAGCGCGAGGGGCCGGGCGCTACATCCCTGGGACCTCTACGACTGGGACGTCTACGACTGGGACCTCTACGACCCTGGACCGGTTGTCGCTCACTCCGGCGGCCCCGGCCGGCGGCCGAGCGGGGAGATGCGGCGGTATCCCGCCCGGGCGTTGACGATACGGGCGAGCGCGGTGCCCGCGACGGCCGCCGCCAGGAGGCAGGCGAGCCAGCCGGTGTCGCGGTCGCCCGCCCAGGAGAGCCGCCCCGCGGGCGGAATGGCGAAGCCGTTGAGGAACAGCCAGCACAGCGCCGCCGTACCGGGCGCCGCGACGAATCGCGCGCACAGCCCCAGCAGGGCGGCCAGCAGCGAGAGCCCGATCAGGGCGAACACCGGGCGGCCATGGCCGCCGAGGAAGTTCAGGGTCACCACCAGCACCAGCGCACCGAGGAAGGCCCCACCCCAGACGACGGGAGTGGCGACCGGGTCGGGAACCGGCCTGATGCCTGTGCTGAGCCGCCTCCACTCAATCATGGGCACCATCCTCCTCTGGGCGCCATCCTTCCCGCCTGTCGATGGCCACCCCACCTTTACGCGGTCGGCATCGTCCCATCGCGCCCTCACTCACCGGCCCTCATTACCAATTCTTTGCCATTCGTTAGGGTGGCATGAGACTCGAGCGACGAGAGGGATGATTGTGGGCGCTCCGCGGATGAGCAGTACGCCATTGCCCGGCATCGGGGTCCGCTACGACCTGACGACACGAGAGAACAGGCTGCTGGCGGTCATCGCGCACCGCGACGGAGACCGGACGCTGAGTGCGTACCGGAAGGAGGATCCCGATGAGTGCGCCCTGTCCACCAGGCTGACCGCGGGGGAAGCGGAGGCGCTCGTCGGAGTCCTGATGCCGACCCATCACAGCCCGAATCTGCTGTCCACGACCGAGCTGGGGCTGGTGGCCGAGCGGATCGAGCTGTCGTCCACGTCGTACTGGAACGGGCGGGTGCTGGGCGAGACGCGGATGCGGACCGAGACCGGCGTCTCGATCGTGGCGGTGCTGCGCAGGGCGGAGGCGATCCCCTCCCCGACCCCGGACTTCCGGCTGGCCGGTGGGGACGAGCTGATCGTGATCGGTACCCGCGAGGGTGTGGAGTCGGCCGCGGCGATACTCGGGCGGGTGTAAGCCCATGCATTCGTCTGCCGTCTTTCTGATCGAGTTCGGCGCGGTCATCCTGGGCCTCGGGCTGCTGGGGCGGCTGGCCGGACGGTTTCAGTTCTCCCCGATCCCGCTGTATCTGCTGGCCGGACTGGCCTTCGGCGAGGGCGGGCTGCTGCCGCTGGGGACGAGCGAGCAGTTCGTCGCGACCGGCGCCGAGATCGGCGTCATCCTGCTGCTGCTGATGCTCGGCCTGGAGTACACCGCCAGCGATCTGGTCAGCAATCTGAAGACCCAGTACCGGGCCGGGCTCGTCGACGCGGTGCTCAACGCGCTGCCCGGCGCCGTCATGGCCCTGCTGCTGGGATGGGGGCCGGTGGCCGCTGTCGTGCTGGCCGGCGTCACCTGGATCTCCTCCTCCGGCGTCATCGCCAAGGTCCTCCGCGATCTGGGCCGGCTCGGCAACCGCGAGACCCCGGTGATCCTGAGCATCCTGGTCCTCGAAGACCTGGCGATGGCCGTCTATCTGCCGATCGTCACCGCCCTGCTGGCCGGTGCGGGCCTGGCAGCGGGCAGTGTCACCCTGGCCATCGCCCTCGGTGTGGCCGGTCTGGTGCTGTTCCTGGCCGTCCGCTACGGCCGGCACATTTCCCGCTTCGTCTCCAGCGACGACCCCGAGAAGCTGCTGCTGGTGGTGCTCGGGCTGACGCTGCTGGTGGCGGGGATCGCCCAGCAGCTCCAGGTGTCGGCGGCCGTCGGCGCGTTCCTGGTGGGCATCGCCCTGTCCGGGGAGGTCGCCGAGGGCACCCATCATCTGCTCAGCCCGCTGCGGGATCTGTTCGCCGCCGTCTTCTTCGTCTTCTTCGGCCTGCATACGGATCCGGCCAGCATCCCTCCGGTGCTGCTGCCCGCCATGACGCTGGCCGTCCTCACCGCCAGTACGAAGATCGCCACCGGCTACTGGGCGGCGCGGCGGGCCGGGATTTCCGAACGGGGCCGCTGGCGGGCCGGGGGCACGCTGGTGGCCCGGGGCGAGTTCTCGATCGTCATCGCGGGACTCGCCGTCACCGCCGGTATCGAACCCTCGCTGGGCCCGCTGGCCACGGCGTATGTCCTGATCCTGGTCGTCCTCGGCCCGCTCACCGCCCGCTGGACGGAGCCTGTCGCCCGGCGGGTCACGGCCCGGCTGGCGGCGCGCCGCGAGGCCGCTGCCGCGGCGGCGGTCGAGGGCGGGGTCGAGAACGGGGGCGATGGCGTGGCGGAGGAGCCGCGGGAGACAGTGGACGACCCCGATGCAGTGGGGCGCCGTTCATAACCGTTCGCCGGTGCGTACAGGGAGGGCCGCGGGGAGCTCCGCGGCCCTTCCGCGCGTCTCAGCCCTGGTCCGCTTCCTCGTGCCCTGAGTCCCTCAAGTCTTCCAGGCCCCCTAAGCCGTCTAAGTCTCCTAACCCCTCTAAGTTCCCTAACGCGTCGCCGAGCCCGGCCGCGACCATGCCGCCCACGGCCCCGGCCGCCGTACCGGCCGCCGTACCGGCCGAGATGCCCGAGGCGATCGCCCCGGTGCGGGGCGTGTGGGCGGCGCGGGCCTCGATGAGCGCCCGGATCCAGGAGTCGACCTCGGCGGTCCAGTCGCGATGATCGAGGCCCTCATGGCTCACGGTGTGGCGGCCCATGGCGGCAGGGCCACCGGGAAGGCGCTTGCCGGGGGAGGACGGACCGGGGAAGGACTCGCCGCGGGAGGCCACGCCGGAGAAGGGCCTGCCGCGCTTGTCGGCCTCCAGGACGACCTCCATGCCGTCGGGGCCGGTGAGAAGGGTCAGCGCGACTTCGTTCATGTCGTGGATGTACCGCGGGGCGGGGGTGAGCTCGATCTGCTGGTGGAAGGGGAGCGTCTGCCCGGTGCCGGCGATATGGCCGAGCCGCAGATCGGCGGCGACGAGGCCGAAGCCGAGCCGCCCCAGCGCCCCCAGCACGGCTTCCTGGACCGGCAGCGGGCGCACGATCAGCTCTTCCGGATCGCCGTGGTCCTTCTCGCCTGCCGACGCGAGCTCGATCCGGATGCCCAGGACGACGCCCAGCGGCTGCCCGGACAGCTCGGTGAGCGGGGTTTCCCACGGTATGTGAAGGGTGAACGGAACGTCTCTGTGCTCTCTCGTGTCGAGCCGGAACCCCCCGCTGAGCCGGAGACGGTCCAAGACCACGCCGCCCGCGCCCTCCTCGCCGCCGTGCCCCGCCTCGACCCTGGCGACCAGCTCCAGTGCGAGGTGCTCGATATCGCAGGCACTGCCTCCGCCCCGGAGCCGCACATGCCCCTGCACCACCCCACCGGGGCGCACCGGCCCCCGGTCCAGGACCGTGTCCACGACGGGTCCGCCGACCCCGAGCGAGCCGAGCACTCGTTTGAACACCATCGCGGCGTCCACTCCTTCGCTGTCACTGGGTTCGTTCTCTGTTCCGTGGGGGGCATGCGTGGAACGAATGGGATGGTAAAGGGATTCCCATGCATACCTTCTGGGATGGCAAAACCGGCCGGGGGTGGTGCGGCCCCGACCGTCAGCGTCCGCGACGGCCCAGCTCAGGGGCCCTTCGGCGAGTCCCTCGTCCGGTCGAACACTTTTCGGGATTCGTTCGGCCGTACCCGACGCCACCCTTCCGGGTGACTCGGATCGGGCGGGGGAAACGGTCCGCTTCCACCAACGCCCGCTCGTGGAGAGCCATCTGATTGGGTCCTCCGGCCATGGGTAACCGGGGCTGGACCCGGGGCGCACGACGGGCGGGTGCCGTGCGGAGAGTGGAGTATGTCCGCATAGGCGGGTGCCCGAATGTGGGGCGCCTGCTCATCCGCACCCCGGAGGACGGGAGGAACCGATGTCACGTGTGCGACGGGTGAGATCGGCGCTGCTCAGCGCCGCGGCGATCGTCGTGAGCGCGGGGATCCGGCGTTGGCGGCACAGGTCGTCGCGGAAGGCCCGGCTGGCCGACGCCCAGAACGGCGGCCGATGGCAGACGGTCACCGTCAACCGGCCGCCTACGGACGTATGGGCCGAGGCGCTGCCGGAGCCGCTGGAGCGCTACGGAGACCGGCTGGAGATCCGGATCCGCCCGGCGCCCGGGAACTGCGGGACCGAGCTGGCGGCGCGGACGAAGGATCAGCCCTCGCGGCTCGCCATCGCCCTGCCGGGCAGGCTGGCCGGTCAGGACCTCCGCCCGGAGGTGCGCCGCGCCCTGCGCGAGGCGAAGTCCCAGTTGGAGGGCGGCACGGGCAAAGCCGTAAGGGCGGCACGTACAAAGCCACAGCCGTAAGGGCGGCACATATAAAACGAAGGGCTGTGGCCGCGTGGTTTTCCGTCCGGGCGGCTGACTTCCGTCCGGGCGGCCGACTTCCGGCCGGGCGGCCGACTTCCGGCCCGGTCCGCTCAGGACGCGGTGATCGACAAAGGACCTCTACGGCGAGTCGGGTCCGAATCGCCGTCCCGCTTCGGGTAATGGTGGGCGAATCAATACAACGTATTCGTCGGCCGGTGCCGCCGGCCGCCCCACATGCATCCTGCCGAGGAGCGGACACGGACATGGCGACGACAACCAAGCCCGAATTTCAAGCTCCCGCCGAAACCACCAAACTCGGCAGCATCGTGGTCGACTGGCTCACCACCACGGACCATAAGAAAATCGGACACCTGTACTTGGTGACCGCGTTCGGTTTCTTTCTCATCGGCGGCCTTCTGGCCATGGTCATGCGGGCCGAACTCGCCCGACCCGGACTGCAATTGGTCAGTCCCGAGCAGTACAACCAGGCTTTCACCCTGCACGGCACGCTGATGCTGCTGTTCTTCGCCACGCCGGTCTTCGCCGGATTCGCCAACGAGATCATGCCGCTGCAGATCGGTGCCCCGGATGTCGCCTTCCCCCGGCTGAACATGTTCTCGTACTGGCTCTTCGCCTTCGGCGGACTGATCGTGATCGGCAGTCTGCTCACCCCAGGCGGCGCGGCCGACTTCGGCTGGACGGCCTATACGCCGCTCAGCAGCAAGGCGCGCACACCGGGCGTGGGCGGCGACATGTGGGTGATGGGTCTCGCCCTCTCCGGCTTCGGGACGATCCTGGGCGCCGTCAACTTCGTCACGACCATCGTGTGCATGCGCGCCCCGGGAATGACGATGTTCCGTCTGCCCATCTTCACCTGGAACATCCTCTTCACCTCGATCCTGGTGCTGCTCGCCTTCCCCATCCTGGCGGCGGCCCTGCTGGTGCTGGAGGCGGACCGTAAATTCGGCGCGGTCGTCTTCGAGGGGGCCAACGGCGGGCCGATGCTCTGGCAGCACCTCTTCTGGTTCTTCGGCCATCCCGAGGTCTACATCATCGCCCTGCCGTTCTTCGGGATCATCACCGAAATCATTCCGGTGTTCTCCCGCAAGGTCGTCTTCGGCTATATCGGTCTGGTGGGCGCCACCATCGCCATCACCGGCCTCTCTGTGACGGTCTGGGCCCACCATATGTTCGCCACCGGAGCGGTGCTCCTGCCGTTCTTCTCCTTTATGACGTTCCTCATCGCGGTGCCGACCGGGGTGAAGTTCTTCAACTGGATCGGAACCATGTGGCGTGGCTCCCTCTCCTTCGAGACGCCGATGCTGTGGTCCATCGGCTTCCTGGTCACCTTCCTGTTCGGCGGGCTGACCGGGGTGATCCTCGCCTCGCCTCCGATGGATTTCGAGGTCCACGACAGCTATTTCGTCGTCGCCCACTTCCACTACGTGGTCTTCGGCACGGTGGTCTTCGCGATGTTCGCCGGATTCTATTTCTGGTGGCCCAAGTTCACCGGCACGATGCTCGATGAGCGCCTCGGCAAGATCCACTTCTGGACCCTGTTCATCGGCTTCCACGCGACCTTCCTGGTGCACCACTGGCTGGGCGCCACCGGTATGCCGCGCCGCTATGCCGACTATCTGGCCGCCGACGGCTTCACCACGCTGAACACGGTCTCCACCATCGGCTCCTTCCTCCTGGGCCTGTCCACCCTGCCGTTCATCTACAACGTGTGGAAAACCGGGAAGTACGGAAAGCGGGTCGAGGCCGACGACCCCTGGGGGTGGAGCCGCTCTCTGGAATGGGCCACGTCATGCCCGCCGCCCCGGCACAACTTCCTCACCCTGCCGAAGATCCGCTCCGAATCCCCCGCCTTCGACCTCCACCACCCCGAGGTCATCCCCCACGAGGTGGCCACGTCCAGCAGGCCGCCCCTCCCCGGGGCGGGGCGCACCGACGGCGAGCCCGGCCCCGAAACGGGCGGCGACACCGGGGACCGCAAGGACTGACCCCCTCTGAGGGCTGCCCCTCTCGGGGGCCGGGTCCGGGGCAAGCCGCGCACTCGCGCACTATCGCATCCAACCGGAAACGCGTACTATCGCGTCCGGTCGCCGATGGCTGCCCAACTTCCCCCGCATTCACCCGAGTTCCCCGAGGAGCACATCCATGCCCACGCTGCTGGATCCGGTCCTGGACCTGCTGATGCTCCGCGGCACCGTCACCGAGGCCGAACCGATAGCCGCCCGCATGCGCCGGCTGCGCATCGAGGGCGACACCCTCGCCGGGCTCGACGTCCGCCCCGGACAGCAGGTGCGCGTCCTGGTCGGCTCCGGGCTGACCCGCCGTACGTACTCCGTATGGCGCTACGACCCCTCCGGCGCCATCGAGTTGTGCGTGCTGGACCACGCCGAAGCGGGGCCGGGGGCGAGCTGGGGCAGGAGTGTCCAGGTCGGCGAGCGGGTGCGGCTGGGCAAACCCGAGGGGTCGTTCACGCTCCGACCCGAGGCCGCCCACCACGTCTTCGTCGGGGAGGAGACGGCGTCCGTCCCCTTCGGCGCGATGCTGGCCGCACTGCCGCCCGGGGCGCGGGTCTCCGGCTGCGTGGAGACGGAGACGGCCGCGGACCGCCTGCCGCTGCCCCACTCGGACCGCCTCAACTGGCTGACCAGGGGAGACGCTTCACTCCCGGACGCGGTACGACGCCTCGCCCCCGAACCGGGCGGGATCGCCTACGTCGCCGGCGAGGCCCGTACCGTGCAGCGGGTGCGGCAGGCGCTCGTCCGGGAGGCGGGCTGGGACCGTCGCGCGGTACTCACCAAGCCGTTCTGGACGCCGGGCAAGCGGGGCATGGAGTAGAGCGGACGGGTCCCGCGCCTGCCCCTGATCGCCGGGAAGCGCCCGGGGCCGTGCCGTGCCCGGTGGGAACCGGTTCCGAACAGCGAGAAGACCCCCTCCGCTACGCGCGGTCGGTCGTTTCCTCGCGGGTCAGGTGGGGTTGGTGCGCGGTGATTCGCGCAGGAGTGGCCGCAGGCGGAGGAGGACGTCGACCTGGGCGGGGTTGTAGAGGTCCCTGATGGCCTTGTCGACCGTCTGCTGGGCGAAGTGCGTTCCACCCGGGGCATCGGCGTGGAAGTCCCACAGCCCGGGTACCTCCGCGTAGAGCGCGCGGAGGTAGGGGGCAAGGCGCTTGGCCATGTCCTGGCGGGCCCGCTCGTCGGTGTCGGCGGGCAGGTCGTTGAACTCCGAGGCGACGGGATAGTTGGGAAGGGTTTGCAGCATCTCGGCGTAGGTCTGCATACCTTGTGGCCCGAGGACTCGGGCGAGAACGACGACGACCGCACGGTCGGCGTCGGACAGTTTTGCCGCGGCGGCGGCCGGGGCGAGTTCGGGCGGCAGGTCGGTCGACGCGGCCTGGCGCAGGATGAGGTCGACTTCGACGCGGGCCCGCTGGAGTCGCTCGATGGCGGCGGCGAGTTCGGTGTCGAGGGTACGCAGGGCTTCCGCGGGGTGGTCGTCGGCGTCGCCCATGGCGGCGATCTGGGACAGGGAGAACCCGAGGTCGGTCAGGCGTCTGATCCGCAGCGCCCGGACGAGGTGGGCGACGCCGTACTGCTTGTAGCCGTTGGCGCGCCGCTCGGGCTCCTCGAGCAGTCCGACCTCGTGGTAGTGCCGCACCGCCCGCAGGCTCGTGCCGGCGAGCTCGGCGAGCTCGCGGGTGCTCCAGGCCACGACCGTCCCCTCGTTCTAAAAAAGGCGGCTCCGTCGACGCGGTCGCGTCGACGGGTGCCAGTCGAAACTGTGCCGTGGCGGCATGGTCAAGCGCGGCCGGCCGGGAAACCATATAAGTGGCGTGGAACACTCGCTTCAGGGGTTGAGTGTGCCGCGATGACCAGCTCTCGTCGGCACTGACACAGTGCCCTGCCGGAGCCAGAAGGCACGCAGCCGCTCTCAGGTCTGGCCTCACGCTCACATGCGTCGTGGGAAACGGAGGGTTGATCGGCCGGTCCGCCTCAGCCGGGGTTTCGGCGGAAGTGCGGGATGATCTTCTCCCCCCATTGCCGGATGGTCTCCAGGCACGCTTCTTGCGGAACGGTGCCCATTTGGATCAGGCAGATCACTTCGTCCACGCCGGTCTCGGCGATGCGTTCCACGTGCGCTATGGCCGTCTCCGCCGTGCCATAGGCATGCTCGGTGTTGTAGGAGCCCACATATTCCGGCCGCAACGGAACACCGGATTCATGGAGACTGTGCACAACTTCTTCTTTTGTGTGGGCCAGTGCGGCTCCGCCGTCGCCATTTGTATCCTGTTGCGGGACTGGGCCGTTTCCGTACCAGTGCCTTGCTGACTCTACGAAGAACTGCTGTCCGCGGACCCCGATGGTGCGAGCGCGATCGGCATCGTCCAGGACGACGGTGGGGCACACGACAGCGAAATGGTCATTCGCGTGGGAGGACACAAAGTGCTGGCCGGTGCGTGCCGCGAGAGCGGCATCGTAGGTGCGGCGCAGTGTGCGGACCATGTCGGGGCCGGCGAAGCCGAGAACCAGCGCGCCTACGCCGAAGTCGGCGGCCAGCTTGAGCGTTTCTTTCTTGCTGCATGCCATGAACAGGGGAGGGTGGGGGGCCTGCAGAGGGCGAGGAAGGATGGCGCCGGGGCCGATATCGATCGATCCGTGCCACTCGAATTGCTCTTTCTGCCAGGCGCTCCCGAAGATGCGCAGTGCTTCCTCCAGTTGCGGGCGGGTGTCTTCCGGCTTGACGCCGTACAAGGACATCTCCTGCCGGCCGGCCCCGCGTCCCGCGCCGATGTCAACCCGTCCGCCGGACAGGACGTCGAGCATCGCGGCGCGCTCGGCGACCCGCACCGGATGCTGATAACCGAAGGGCATGGTCACCACACCGTGGCCGATACGAATGCGGGAGGTTCGGGCCGCCACCCAGCTCAGAAAGATCTCCGAGGCGCTCATGTGTGAATACCACTTCAGCCCGTGATGTTCCACGGCCCAGACGCGGTCGAAGCCGACCTCGTCGGCCAGCACGGCCTGTTCGACAGAATTCCGCAGCATCCGGCGTTCACGCTCGGGTGTGGGTGAGGCCAACTGGCCCACGATAAAGAGGGAGAACTGCATCAACTGCTCCTGAGAGGGCCGTGTACTCCATTGTGGTACCCGCGGCAAAAGGTGCCCGGGGACTGGCCCCGGGCACCTTTCATTTCAGCGGGGTGCGTCGGTCAGAAGTGGGTGCACCCGGTGCTCGCACTGGTGCCGGTGCATAGCGTGGAAGCCGCGTGCTGCTCGTAGGGCGACTCGTCGGTCTCCATCAGCTGCAGTGCCAGGACCTCTACCATGTCCATGGTTCTTCCTTTCTCTTTATCTCTTTCTTGAAAACGGTCTGCCGCAGGCCGCGGTGGACCGTCCCCTCCCGGAAACTGGGAAGGGAGTCTTTTGAGGGGGGTTTCAGAGGAGGCTGTCGACGGTGAAGAACATGTCTCCTCGGCCGTCCAGCAAGCGGGTCAGGGCCAGCAGGACGCCCGCTGAACCGCTCCACAGATCGGCCGTGAACTTCATCAGGTACTCGCCGTGGAAGCGGGCTCCGCCGGAACCGGAATGCGCCACGGCGTGGCTGAAGAGCCCTCGCGCCGCGTCAATCGCTGCCGCGTGTCCAGTGGACGTGCCGGTGAGGCCGGCGTGTTCGGCCAGAGCGAAGACCAGACCGGACTGCCCCTCGTACAGGCCCGCATAGAGAGTCGTCGCCAGCGTGCTCGCTTGTATCGCCTCGTCCACGGCCCTGGCGAGGTCCTCGTCCGCCACGGGCAGGAAACGGGCGGCGACGAGGGCGAAGCCGGCGGAGCCCCGGTACAGGTAGGGGTACAGGCGGGAGTCGGCGGTGGAGACGCGGAAGCCGATACCTCCTCCAGGAAAGGGATCGGCCATGGCCGCTTCCTGCCGCAACAGCTCCAGGCCGCGCCGTTTGGCGTCCTCGTCCCCCAGCAGGCGGTAGAGGTAGTAGTCGAGCAGCGCGATACCGACGCGTCCGTGCAGCAGCCCGGTCACGCCCTCGCTCTGCAGCACGGACGCGAGCCCGTCGCCGTCGGGGATGCGGGCACGCAGCCGGGAGGCGGCTGTCAGGTGGTTCTCGTCCCCGTCGTGTCCGTACAGCGCCAGGTGCGTCAGGGCGACCCCGGCGAGGCCTTCGCCGAGGGTGGCCCGCTGTGCCAGGACGGGATGCTTTTCGGCGGCTTCCAGCAGGACGCGTGCCTCGTCGCGCATACCCTGGTCGGCCAGCACCCAGGCGATGCCGGCATTGCCGGTGTGCAGTCCGGGAGCAGCCCGGTCGGCCATCTCAAGGCTCTCGGTGCGCATCCGCTTCAGCACCGCCTCCGGAGCGGTGCGCCCCGCATGGTGCAGGGCGTGGACCACTCCGGCAGTGCCGTAGGGCACCCCGTGCCGATGAGTGTGATAGCCCCGTGGCACCGTCGGGAAAACCACCCGCCCCTCCGGCTCGGCCATGGCGAGCAGCGCATCGGCAGTCGCTTGCTGCAGCCGGCGCAGACTCGCTGCCGGATCGTCATCCACCTCACGGGGAGTGGGAAGAGGGCTGGCGGCATCGAGGGAAGTGAAGGTGGCTGCCCGCTCCCACAGGTCGTGCGGCATCGGCACCCCGGAATCGCGGGAGACGCGGTGGCGCAGATGGTGCAGGACGGCCGGTTCCCGCTGGATGACGTGGTTCTTCATGCCGAAAGCCATGAGCTGAGCGAGGGCGGCGAGTCCGTAGCGGTCGCAGTACGTCGGGTCCTCACGCATCCGCTGCTCAAGCCGCTCTGACGGCTCATCCGGGAAGTAGCCCGGGGTGCCGTAAAGCGGGGCGGGCTCGCCGATCCGGGCCGCCGTCTCGAAGTCGATCAGCCGCACCTGGTCGGCGTCGTCCACCAGCACATTGCGGGGGCTGACATCGAGGAACACATAACCGGCCCCGTGCAGCCGCTCCAGGCAGGCCGTCAGCTGGTCCAGAATGTCTTGGCACCGGCGCCAGTAGGCCCTGTGGTCGGCGGCATCCGAGCCGACGATGAATCCGGGGTAGTTGTAGGTGACCCAGTCCAGTAGCGAATGGCCGGGAACCAATTCCGTGACCAGATAGCTGTGTTCCCAGTGGCGGAAGAAGCCCAGGGGTTTCGGCGCCAGCCCCGGCGCCTGTTCACCCAACGCCTGCAAGACACGGTGCTCGTGCGCCAGCAGGTCCGGTGCGGCTTTGCCGTCCGGATGCAGCCCGTTGTGGGCACGCGCTTCCTTGACGAACACCTCCTCGCCGGTATCGGTCCGCACCGCCCGGTACGCGCCGCCTCCGTTGGAATGCCGCAGCACCGACTCAAAGCGCAGACCCTCGAAGGAGATTCCCTTCCGCTCCCTATCCTGTGGGCGCGCCGGAGTTTCCGCCTCGTGCGCGAATGGATCGGTGACCCCGGCGGGCAGCGTAAAGGCCAGCCCCCTTACATCGGGCACCAGTTGCCCGGTGGCATCCGGCACCATCAGCTCCTCGACTCCGTCGGGCTGCATCACCGGAATGGTCTCGAACGCGCCGTAGCGGTACGACACCACCCGGGACCCGGGCCACCGGCGGTCACCGAGAATGTAGGGCCCCTCTTCGCCGGGCGTCGCCTCGGCCAGTGCCTCCATCAGTTTCCTGGCGGCGGCCTCATCGGGAGGATAGGCGGCGATGAACTTTCCGCTCTGCGGGCGAAAAGCCTGCTTGTGGTGGAGCAGAACAAAGAAGAGCGACGAGTGCAGATGCTTGAACGGAACGTCCTGCTCTACGCAGACAGTCGCCGCAGCGTCGAGGATGTGCTGAGCCCGCTCGTAGGGCGCGGAGACATGCACTTTCCAGCCATGGGTGACGGACGGCGCGCTCGGCGGCCCGTAGACGGTCCAGAATGCCGACCGCTGCCGATTCCAGTCACTCGGGACCATGCTCGCGCTATAAACGGTCCCTTCGTACTCGGCCTCTTCCAACGGGCGATAGAAATCCCTGTGTGCTTGCACGTACGGCAAATAATCCATGACGCCACCTGATGTGTTGAGCGGCCAGTTCGCCATTCAACGTCGGAACCGGATCGGCCAGCACTCACCTGCCGACGACCGACAGTCAAAACTATGCCGCCAGGGCATGGTCAACTTCCGTCCCCCGCGGTACTGCGCGGCGGGTACGGCGGCGAGCACGCCGCCGTTTGAATACCGGACGCGGAATGGTGTGGGCTTGGCTTCGTCATCGACGTCGACCTCACCCAGGCGGCACGCGCCGTAGCGCCCGTATCCCGGCAACTGTCCGTAGAGTTACGGGAGTTGCTGAGCGACCTGTATTCTGCGGATCCGAAACACGGCGTGCAGCACGGCAGAGACACTCCGCGCGAAGCACTCCCCGTGGCGGGACCGCACTGGAACGAGGTTGACGTCGGCGTCAACGCGGCCCTGTTCGAGACGAGCCTCGCCATCGCGGGCACACGCAAGCACCTCGGAGAAGACCCCGATGTGGACTGGGTGGCACTCGACCCCGCGCTCGGCTGAGCGTACAAACGACGCGCGCCGGCCAGAGCAGAGACCAGAGACCAGAGCCGAGAAGCCACGGGCCACAGACCCGAGGAGCACCATGCCCGCTGATCCCACCGCGCCCACCGATCTCGCCCCCGTGCTGGTCACCGGCGCCACCGGTCTGCAGGGCGGCGCCACCACTCGCGCCCTGCTCGCGGCGGGCGTACCCGTCCGGGCCCTGGTCCGCGACCCGGCCACCGAACGGGCCAGGGCCGTCGCGGCACTCGGCGCCGAGCTGGTCACCGGGGATCTCTACGACCCCGGCTCCGTACGGTGGGCCGCCGAAGGGACGCGCGCCGCCTTCTCGGTCCAGATGCCCGACATAAACAACCTCGAGGGGGACTCCGAGTGGGTCCAGGCCCGCAACCTGATCGACGCCGTCCGCGACGCGGGCGTGCCGCAGTTCGTGCACACCTCGGTCTCCGGCGCCGACCAGCACCGCGCCGCGCCCGGCTGGGCGGAGGGCCGCTGGCCGAGGACGGAGCACTACTACGAGACCAAGAGCGCCATCCAGGCCCGGGTCCGCGAGGCGGGCTTCCGGCACTGGACGCTGCTCAAACCGGCCGTCTTCATGGAGAACTTCCTCCCCCCGTCCGCCCTGCTGCCGCGCGGCCCCGAGGGTGGCCTGGTGACCGTCCTCAAGCCCACGACCGAGCTCTCCCTCATCGCGGTCACCGACATCGGAACGGCCGCCGCCGCGGCCTTCGCCGACCCGGAGCGGTTCCACGAGGCCGAGCTGGAGCTGGCGGGCGACCGCCTGCCGATGACCCGTATCGCCGACGTCCTCTCCCACGCCCTGGACATCGCGCTGACGGCCCCGTCCATGACGGCGGCTGAGGCCCACGCCGCCGGAACGCCGGAATGGGCCGTCCACCACTACGAGTTCCACAACCACTTCACCCACCCCGCCCGCCCCGCCCACGCCCGGGGCTTCGGCCTCCCCCTCACCGGCTTCGCGGAATGGGCCGAACATCACCTGAGGGGTGAGGGGTGAGGTCTGCGCCGTCCCAATGGCGTATCCCGTGTGCTGTGCTCATGATGGTCGGGTAGGGCTAATCTTCAGCTCTGCCTCCAGCAGCGTGTACAGCAGGAGGGCCGGTAACCCACTTTTGCCCGCGCACCCTATCGCTGCTGGAAATCTCACGCGTGCCGTTTCGGATTCGGTGGGTCGCTTCGCCGTAGGCACGTGCACTGGTGGCCTATGGCAACAAATTGCCTTCCATCATATGAATCACTGCAGGTAGGTGAATCATGGATACCTCGATAAGGAAGATCAACAGGCTCATCGCGGCGCTGGCGGCTGTCCTGCTGGTATCCCTCGGCGCGAGCGCCGGAGCATGGGGCGACAGTCGCGGGCAGGACGCGGCGGTGGAGAAGTCTCCGTCCTCGTCGTCTTTCCCGCAAGAGGAGCCTCCCCCCGGTTTCAAGTCGAAGTACGCGGAAGTGAACGGTTTCCGCATGCACTACCTGCAAGGCGGTAAAGGTTCGCCGGTCGTTTTGATCCACGGGTTCCCTCAGTCGTGGGTCGAGTGGCGGGACCAGATGGGGCCGCTCTCCAAGAACCACACTGTGATCGCGGTTGACCTCCGCGGCGCTGGCAACTCCGAGGTCACCAAGGGCGGTTATGAGAAGGCGCAGATGGCCAGGGACGTGCATGAGCTGCTGAAGCGGCTGAAGCTGAACAACGGCGTCCAGGTCGTCGGGCACGACGTCGGTCTGTGGGTCAGCTACGCCTACGCGGCCCAGTGGCCGCGGGAGGTGCGCCGCATGGCCGTGATGGAAGCTCCCATCCCGGACGACAGCCTGTACCGCTTCCCGGCTCTGGAAGCCAACCCGAAGACCCCGTCCATGTGGCACTTCGGTCTGTTCCAGTTGCCCCTTGCGGAGCACCTCATCTCCGGTCACGAGCGCGTCTTTGTCCAGGGCTTTATAGAGGAGCTTCTGGTCAACAAGGCCGCGTTCACGCCGGCTGACTACAACTTCTACGCTCATTACCTGAAGGAGCCGGGCCGTACGGTGGCCTGGATGAAGATGTACCGCGAGCTCCGCGGGGACGTCGATCAGAACAAGAAGTTCCTGGCCGAAGGAAAGCTGAAGATGCCGGTCCTGGCGATTGGCGGCCAGGCGTCGTTCGGTGGCAAGATCGCCGACCAATGGCGTGACTACGCCACGAACGTCAGCGGCCGGGTCCTTAAGGGGGCGGGTCACTGGGTGACCGAGGAGAAGCCCAAGGACGTGACGAACCTGCTGCAGTCCTTCCTGCAGAAGTAGGTTCTGCCGCGAACGGCGGCCCTCGCAGCAACGGATCCTGCGGCCAGCACATCGAAGACGAGGCGCTCAAGCCGGGTGATCTCTTGTTCCAGGGCGAGAACGGCGGCATTTGGCGGGTTCCGTCATCCGCCGGGCATGGCGCAGCGCTCGCCGGGCCTACGCTCGGTGTGTCGACGGGCAGTTGCCGGACTTGAGGAGGCGACTCGAAGCTGCCGGGGATCTGCCCGACCTGTCCGGCGCGTGGTCCGCTCCGCCGCTGAGAACTTCGACACGTATTCGACACGGTCACCCGCAGAAACCCGGTGACAGTCGGACGGCCCCGGAGCTTTCCCTTGATCGTCGGAGGCGCGCGCGGGGCTGTGCCGTGGCCGGTGGAACCGCTCCGAACGGCGAGAAGACCCCCTTCGCTACGTGCGTAGAGAAGAGGGTCCAGTGCGCCCCCGGCAGGACTCGAACCTGCGGCCAAGCGCTTAGAAGGCGCCTGCTCTATCCACTGAGCTACGGGGGCCGGTGGTGGTCGCGGAGCTGCTGAGCCCCCGGTGCCTGCGGGGCCGACGGGGCGGCCGTGGTGCGGGTGGCCGGGCTCGACGGACCGTGACCTTGCCGGGACAAGGATAGGGCTCCTTGCGCCTCGCCCCGGTTGCTTCACCTCCGTGGCACGTTGTGGAGGTTCAGTGAAGCGGTCTGATAATCGCAGGCAGGTCTGAAACTTGCATCGTTTTTCGCGCCTCAGGGAACGGGTGTTGTCTACTCGTTATGCCCGCGCCCCTGTCGTCACGTCCACCTCATGCCCCTTTTAGGGTGATCCGGGTGGGTCTCTTTGACGCGCACGAGTGACCATACGCTTCAAAAAGGCACCAAAAGCGTGCATTCTTCACCACGTGGCGATCTTGGACGTACGGCCCCGGCTGCTCGACGCGCTGACCTCACTGCGTGACCGTGTCGACGCCGCTCGGTTTCCGCTCCCCCTTCCCGGCGCCGACCGCGCTCGCCGCAGCCGAGCCGAGCTGCTCGCTCAACTGGACGACTACCTCGTGCCCCGGTTGCGCGCCCCCGAAGCGCCCCTGCTGGCGGTAATCGGGGGATCGACGGGGGCGGGCAAGTCCACCCTCGTCAATTCGCTGGTCGGCCGACGGGTCACCGAGGCCGGTGTGTTGCGGCCCACGACGCGTACGCCGGTGCTGGTGTGCCACCCCGACGATCACCCCTGGTTCGCCGGACAGCGGGTGCTGCCGCGGCTCACCCGGGTGTGGGTGCCGGCGCAGGGGGAGCGGGCGGAGAGCGCGTACGACGAGGAGGGGCGGGCGCAGGAGGGGCCGGCGGCGCTGCGGGTGGAGACCGACCCGGGGCTGGCGCGGGGGCTGGCACTGCTCGACGCGCCCGACATCGATTCGCTGGTCGCGCGGAATCGCGATCTGGCCGCGGAATTGATCTGCGCCGCGGACATCTGGGTGCTCGTCACCACGGCCACCCGCTACGGCGACGCCGTCCCCTGGCATCTGCTGCGGACCGCGAAGGAGTACGACGTCACCCTCGTCACCGTCCTGGACCGGGTGCCGCACCAGGTGGCCGCCGAGGTCTCCCGGCAGTACGCCGCGCTCCTTACGGCGGCCGGGCTCGGCGATGTCCCGCGCTTCACCATCCCCGAGCTCCCCGAATCCGCGGGCGGCGGCAGCGGGCTGCTGCCGTCCACCGCCGTCGCCGCCCTGCGGTCCTGGCTCACCCAGCACGCACAGGATCCGTACGCCCGTACCGTCGCCGCCGCCCGTACGGCCGCCGGGACGCTCGCCTCGCTGAGTTCCCGGATGCCCGCGCTGGCCGGGGCCGCGGCGGCGCAGCACGCGGCCGCCGTGCGGCTGGTCCAGCGGGTCGAGGGCGCGTACGGGGAGGCGGTGGAGCGGGTGCGGCGCGAGATCGCGCAGGGCGCGGCGCTCGCGGGCGGTGCGCTCACCCACTGGCACGGCCTGCCGCATGACAGCACCCCCGATGAGCTCCTTACGGCTCTCACCGACTCCCTGGCCACCCTGCTGCGCGGCGCGGCCGCCACCGCGGACGAGCGGGTCGCGGAGGCCGGGAGGCAGGACCCGGTCGCGCGGGCCGGGCTCGCTCCGTGCGACGCGCCCGGCGCCGCCGAGCGGATCGGCGTGGCCGTACGGCACTGGCGGCGCTGTGCCGAGGAGCTGGCCGAGGAGGAGGCCCGGGTCCGGATCGCCGAATACGGGGGCAGTTGCGCGCCCGAGGAGATCGCCGCCCTGCTCGCCGCGTCCCTGCTGGGCGGACGCCGCGCCCGTAAGGCGGGCGAGAAGCTCGCCGAGACCCTGGGCGCGCATGCGGCGCTGCGTCTGGGCGACCGCGGCGGACGGCTGCTCGACAGCTGTGTCGCGCGCGCCCTGCGGGCGGAGCGCGACGGCAGGCTGGCCCCGCTGGACGCCCTGGACATGTCCCCGGAGCACCAGGTCGAGCTGATCGCCGCGCTGTCCGTACTGCAGAAGGAGAGGTGACCGACGGTGACGGCCACGGAGGGCAACGGCGGCAACGAGGGCGGCGGGGGAGACCGGGCGGCGGGGGGCCGCCACACATGGGACGACGGCCTGATCGCCCGGCGTGCGAACCGCTGGACTGGAGGACGTGCCGGGGCCCGTCCGGCCCGTGCGGTGGACGAGGGGAGGCCGCAGGAGGCCGCGGCGGGCGTTTCCCACGCCACGGCCGGCTACTTCCCGGGGGAGGAGACCGCCCGGCGGTCCTTCGGCGGCCCTCCCTACGCCGTGTACCAGGCGGGCGTCCGCAGCTTCGCTACGGGCACCCTGCGGCCCCGTCTCGAGGCCCTGCGCCAGCTGGTCGGGCTGTCCCGGTCCCGGCTCGAGGGGCGCACGCTCGCCGGGGCCGCGCGGGTGCTCGACGAGGCGGACGCGCGGGGACGGCATCCTTACGGGCACACCGTGGTCGCCGTCGCCGGGGCCACCGGAAGCGGTAAGTCGACACTTTTCAACGCCCTCGCCGGAGCCCCCCTCTCCGAGGCCGGGATCCGCCGTCCGACCACCGCCACGCCCCTCGCCTGTGCGTGGACCGACCACGCCGACGGCCTGCTGGACCGGCTCGGCATCCCGGCGGTGGACCGGCGCAACCCGGGCTATCCGTACGACCCGGCGCTGCGCGGTCTCGTCCTCCTCGACCTGCCCGACCACGACTCGGCCGCCCCGGGCCACCGGGAGCGGGTGGACCGGCTGCTGGGTCTCGTCGACGCGGTGGTGTGGGTGGTGGACCCCGAGAAGTACGCGGACGCGGTCCTCCATGAGCGCTATCTGCGGCCGCTCGCCGGCTATGCCGAGGTGACCTTCGTCGTGCTCAATCAGGTGGACCGGCTGCCGGGCGAGGCCGCGGACCAGGTGCTGGACGATCTGCGGCGGCTGCTGGACGAGGACGGGCTCGCCCTCGGGGAGCACGGGGAGCCGGGGGCGGCCGTGCTCGCGCTGTCCGCGCTGACCGGCGAGGGCGTCGGGGAGCTGCGGGAGACGCTCGGGCGGCTCACGGCCGAGTGCGGGGCGGCCGAGCGCCGGCTGTCGGCGGACGTGGACGGCACCATGACGCGGCTGCGCCCGCAGTATGTGGCGGACAACGGGCCGATCGGGCTCACCGAGCGGGCGCGGGCGGAGTTCGAGGACCGGCTTGCCGAGGCGGCGGGCGCGGCCGCGGCCGGACAGGCGGCGGAGCGCGCCTGGCTGAGGGACGCGGAGTGGCGGTGCGGAACGCCCTGGGGGCGGGTGCGGGGGAGGAAGGCCCGCGCCTCGGGGGGCTCCCGGGCCTCGCGAACCCCCGGAGCCGCGGAGCGGATGGAGATCCCGGGCGCGCGGGCGCGCACGGTGGCGGTGGAGGCGGTCACGGCGCGCCCCGCGGTGGAGGAGGCCGTACGGACGCTCGGGGACCAGGCGACGGCCGGGCTGCCCGGCCCCTGGGCGCAGGCCGTACGGGAGGCGGCGGGGTGGGGCGGCAGAGGACTGGCGGAGGCGGTCGACGAGGCGGTGGCGGCCGCGGCGGTGGACCGGCAGCCGATCCGGCCGGTGTGGTGGTCGATGGTGGCGGCGGCTCAGGTGACCTGGCTGGTGGTGCAAGTGGTGGGGGTGCTGTGGCTGCTGGGAGCCACTGCCGGGGTGTTCGGTGGGCCCGAGTGGTGGATGCCGGCGCTGCTGGTGGGCGGTGCGGCGGTCGGCCCGGCGCTGGCGTGGGGCTCCCGGGTGGCCGCGCGGGGGCCCGCCCGGCGCCATGGCCGGTCGGTGGAGGGCCGGTTGCGGGAGGCGGCGGCCGAGTGCGGGGCCAGGCGGGTGCTGGAGCCGGTGGAGGCGGAGCTGGCGCGGTACGGGGAGGTACGGGCGCAGTACGTCATCGCGGCGGGCGGCGGGTGACGGTCGGTCACCCGGGCGGGTGACCGAGTTGTCCACAACCGCGGGGTCGTGCACAGGGCCCGGCGGGGCCTCGCGATCCCGGGCAGCATGGTTCACGAACAGCACGGCAGAGCCGGGAATTGATGGGGGAGGCGTAGCCGGTGAATGAGAGCTGGGTGACCGTGGTGGGCAATGCCGCGACGCGGCCGGACTTCTGGGAGACGGCGGCGGGTGTCGCGGTGGCCCGGTTCCGGTTGGCGGTGACGGTGCGCCGGTGGGACCGGGGTCGGGACGCGTGGGCGGACGCGTACACGAGTTTCTATACGGTCTGGACGTGGCGCACGCTCGCCGCGAATGTCGCCGGGTCGGTATCGCTCGGTGAACCCCTCGTTGTCCATGGGACGTTGCGGGTGCGGGAGCGCGAATGGGACCGGGAGCGAGAGCGGGAGAGGGATCGGCCGCTTCAGGGAGAAGGGGGAGGCGCGGCCGCGGGCCCGGTCCCGGCCGTGGATTCCGGCGGCGGGCCGAATCAGCCCAGGCGCTGGGTCATCGCGGAGATCGACGCGATGGCGGTCGGGCATGATCTTACGCGGGGTACATCCGCTTTTCGTCGGGTTTCACAGGCCAAACCGCTGCTAAACGCACCGACCGGGGCAACTTCCCCGTGAGTGAAGGCGATCACGGGAGATTTGTCGATAATCCCAGGTCATAAGTGATCTGAGGATTGATAACGATTCCGATTCGGATCGGTTGGGTCTAGGTATTGCAGGGGAGCGTGCGGTTCTTTTCTCCCTAGGATCCCTGCGTGCCCAACGGGGGTTCCTGAGTTTTGAGTTCGCTGGCGAGGCGCACCAACAGACTGGCGCTCGCCCGGAGGGGAAACCATGATTTCTGTAAAGAGGCGGGGCGCTGCCCGCCTTGCGGCCGCCGTTCTGGCGTCCGGCCTGGTCGCGGCGGGCGCGATGGTCACCGCCGGCACCGCCGCCGCCGATGACGCGCCCCCGAGCCAGGGCGGCGCCACCGCCACGCTGGGCGGTCTCAAGACGTTCGACAAGGCCGTGATCCACGAGAACGGCAAGGACCAGCAGGTCGGCGCCGGCCTCTTCGAGATGTCGGTCGACAACGGCGGCTCCATCCAGACGTACTGCATTGATCTGCACAACCCGACGCAGAGCAAGGCGAAGTACGAGGAGAAGTCCTGGGCCGAGACGTCGCTGGCGAACAACCCCAACGCGGGCAAGATCAACTGGGTTCTGCAGAACTCCTACCCCCAGGTGAACGACCTCGGCGCGCTGGCGAAGACGGCCGGTACCGGTGCCCTCACCGAGAAGACCGCCGCCGCGGGTACGCAGGTCGCCATCTGGCGTTTCTCCGACAACGCGAAGGTCGACGCGATCGACCCGCAGGCCGAGAAGCTGGCCGACTACCTCGAGAAGAGCGCGCAGAACCTCGAGGAGCCCAAGGCGTCGCTGAGCCTGGACCCGCCGGCCGTCTCCGGCAAGGCCGGTGAGCGCCTCGGCCCGGTCAAGGTCCACACCAACGCCGACAGCGTCACCCTGACCCAGGGCACCGAGGCCGGGGGCGGCGGCGTCAAGCTCGTCGACAAGAGCGGCAAGGCCCTCACCAGCGCCGCCGACGGCGGCGAGGTGTACTTCGACGTCCCGGAGGGCGCGGCGGACGGCTCCGCCACGCTGACCGCCCAGGCCGCCACCAAGGTTCCGGTGGGCCGCGCGTTCGCCAGCGCCACCAAGAGCCAGACGCAGATCCTGGCCGGGTCCAGCGAGAGCACCGTCTCCGCCACCGCCACCGCGAACTGGGCGAAGAAGGGCGCGGTCCCGGCGGTCTCCGCCGAGAAGGACTGCGCCAAGGGCGGCGTGGACATCACGGCCAGCAACAAGGGCGACGAGGCGTTCACCTTCGAGCTGCTGGGCCAGAAGTACACCGTCGAGGCGGGCCAGTCGAAGACCGTCACCGCCCCGGTGAAGGAGGACCAGAGCTACAAGTTCAGCATCACCGGTCCGAACGGCTTCGAGAAGACCTTCTCCGGCGTTCTCGACTGCAAGACCGCCAGCAGCGGTGGCGGCAGCGACACCCCCTCCTCGCAGCCGAGCCCCGCGTCGGCCGGTGGCAGCACCGGCGGTGACACCTCCGGTGGCGACCTCGCCGAGACCGGTAGCAGCAGCAACACCCCGATGATCGCGGGCATCGCCGTGGCGCTGGTCGTCGTCGGTGGCGGCGCGGTCTTCTTCGTCCGCAAGAAGAAGGCGCCCGCGGGTCAGTGAAACGCCTGGGCGGCGACGCCAGGACAGCAGTGATCGCTGAGTGAAACGAAGGTCACCGAGTGTGGTGATCATCGAAAACGCGGTGATGGAGGGCCGGAGCCTCGCGGAGGCTCCGGCCCTTCGCGTCATGGGGGCGGCGGATACCGGGGTCGTGGGGACCGCGGATGCCGGACTCACACCGCACGCCGGACCAAACGGGTTTCCGCCTCGGGCTTGGCGTACGGCAAGATGGCTGTATCTACCCTCATGCGGTGGAGCCGCCACGGATACGGACCCCGCGGCGGGGCCGCATCTCGATACCTACCAGATTGCCGGACGGTTTCTCTTGGCTGAGTTCATCTACACCATGCGCAAGACGCGCAAGGCGCACGGCGACAAGGTGATCCTCGACGACGTCACGCTGAGCTTTTACCCTGGCGCGAAGATCGGTGTCGTGGGCCCCAACGGCGCCGGTAAGTCGACGGTGCTGAAGATCATGGCGGGCCTGGAGCAGCCGTCCAATGGTGACGCCTTCCTGTCGCCCGGCTACAGCGTCGGCATCCTGCTCCAGGAGCCCCCGCTCGACGAGTCCAAGACCGTGCTGGAGAACGTCCAGGACGGCGTGGCGGAGACCAAGGGCAAGCTCGACCGCTTCAACGAGATCGCCGAGCAGATGGCGACCGACTACAGCGACGCGCTGCTCGAGGAGATGGGCAAGCTCCAGGAGGACCTGGACCACGCCAACGCGTGGGACATGGACGCCCAGCTCGAGCAGGCCATGGACGCCCTCGGCTGCCCGCCCGGCGACTGGCCGGTCACCACCCTCTCCGGCGGTGAGAAGCGCCGGGTCGCGCTCTGCAAGCTGCTGCTGGAGGCTCCCGACCTGCTGCTGCTGGACGAGCCCACCAACCACCTGGACGCCGAGTCCGTCAACTGGCTGGAGCAGCACCTCGCCAAGTACGCGGGCACCGTCGTGGCCATTACCCACGACCGGTACTTCCTGGACAACGTGGCCGAGTGGATCCTGGAGCTCGACCGCGGCCGCGCCATCGGCTACGAGGGCAACTACTCCACCTACCTGGAGAAGAAGCAGGCCCGGCTGAAGGTCGAGGGCCAGAAGGACGCCAAGCGCGCCAAGCGCCTCAAGGAGGAGCTGGACTGGGTCCGCTCCAACGCCAAGGGCCGCCAGGCCAAGTCCAGGGCCCGGCTGACCCGTTACGAGGAGATGGCCGCCGAGGCCGAGAAGACCCGGAAGCTGGACTTCGAGGAGATCCAGATCCCGCCGGGCCCGCGCCTGGGCGGCGTCGTGGTCGAGGTGGAGAACCTCTCCAAGGCGTTCGGCGAGAAGGTCCTCATCGACGACCTCTCCTTCACCCTCCCGCGCAACGGCATCGTCGGGGTCATCGGCCCCAACGGCGCCGGTAAGACCACGCTCTTCAAGATGATCCAGGGCCTGGAGACCGCCGACGCGGGCAGCATCAAGGTCGGCGAGACCGTCAAGATCTCCTACGTCGACCAGAGCCGCGCCAACATCGACCCCAAGAAGACGCTGTGGGCGGTCGTCTCCGACGAGCTCGACTACATCAACGTCGGCCAGGTCGAGATGCCGTCCCGTGCCTATGTCTCCGCGTTCGGCTTCAAGGGCCCGGACCAGCAGAAGCCGGCCGGCATCCTCTCGGGCGGTGAGCGCAACCGCCTCAACCTCGCGCTCACCCTCAAGCAGGGCGGCAATCTGCTGCTCCTCGACGAGCCCACCAACGACCTCGACGTCGAGACCCTCTCTTCGCTGGAGAACGCGCTGCTCGACTTCCCCGGCTGCGCCGTGGTCGTCTCCCACGACCGCTGGTTCCTCGACCGCGTCGCCACGCACATCCTGGCGTACGAGGGCGAGTCCAAGTGGTTCTGGTTCGAGGGCAACTTCGAGTCGTACGAGAAGAACAAGGTCGAGCGGCTCGGCCCGGACGCGGCCCGTCCGCACCGCGCCACCTACAAGAAGCTCACCCGGGGCTGAGCGGATGGCACGCCATATCTACCCCTGTCCCCTGCGCTGGTCCGACATGGACGCGTTCGGCCACGTCAACAACGTGACCTTCCTCCGCTACCTGGAGGAGGCACGGGTCGACTTCATGTGGCGGCTGGCGCCGGGGAACGGGAGTGACGCGTTCACCGGCGGCGTGGTCGTGGCCCGGCATGAGATCGACTATCTGAAGCCCCTCGTCCACCGGCACCGCCCGGTGACGGTCGAGACCTGGGTGACGGAGATCAGGGCCGCGTATCTCACCCTGCGCTACGAGATCAAGGACGAGGACGCGCTGTATGTGCGTGCCGCCACCCGCATCGTGCCGTACGACCTCGACCAGAGCCGCCCGCGCCGGGTCTCCCCGGAAGAGGAGAGGTTCCTGACCGAGTACCTGGAGCCGGACCCGGTGAAGAAGAGCGCCGGTAAGGCGGCTGCGAAGTCCGGCCGATCCGCCGGATCCGCGGGTGGCGCCGAGCGGCCGGAGGGGGCCGTCGCCGTATGACGGCCGCCGGCCAGGAGCTCCACTTCGCCGACGCCGGGGAGGCGGCCGATCTCGCCGCCTTCCTGGCCCGGCTGATCCACTACGACCGGGCGGCGGCGGTGCGGCTGCAGGCGGGCGGCGGTGTGCTCGCCGTCTTCGGCCGGCCGCCGTCCTTCGAGGTCCTCGCGATCCGTACGGCGCGGCTCGAGGCGATCATCGGCACCGACGCCACGTCGGCCGGGGAGGCCGGAGCGGCCGGGGCGGCGAGCGGGCCCGGCGCCCTGGATACGACGGTCTCGGCGGGCGAGCTCGAGGACGCGCTGGACACGGCGCGGGCCGGGCGGACCGCAGACGGCCCCGAGGTCCGTGACCGGGGCCTGGTGGTCACCGTGCCGCAGGCCGTCACCGGTCCGCCGTGGGCCGGGGTGCTGCCGCCGCGCGGCGGCTGGCGCCGGGTGAGCGGCCTGCCGGGCGTGGACGAGGTGCGCGGGGCGGTCGCCGCCGCCGTCGCCGAGTTCCGGGCCCGCGACGCGGAGCTTCCCGAGGAGCGCCGTACGCGCGCCGAGCGCGACCGCATCGGCCATGAGATCTGGTCCCGCACGCTCGGCGACACCGGGCTCCCGCTGCGCGCCGTGCATGCCGCCCAGTCGCTGGGCTTCCTGCGCCCGGTCCGGGCGGCGGCTCCGGCCGCCTCCGCCCCCGGTGCCGCAGGCGGTGTGGCCACGGCCGCGCCCGGCCCCACGGCCGAGCCACTGGCGCTGCTCGCCGCGGGCGGCTGGCTGCGGCTGCGCACTCCGTACGGCTCGATCGCGGTGCGTACGTCGGGCCTCTCCGGCCTGTCCGTCACACCCGCCTGAGCCCGCCGGGTCAGTCCGCTGAGCCCGCCGGTCAGCCCTCCGTGTTGATCATGGAGGCGGCGGCGTACGTCAGGTAGTGCCACAGCTGGCCCTCGAGCTTCGGGGCCAGCTCCAGCTCGTCGACCGCGTCGCGCATATGGCGCAGCCAGGCGTCATGGGCGGCGCGGTTCACGGTGAAGGGGGCGTGGCGCATGCGCAGCCGCGGGTGGCCGCGGTTGTCGCTGTAGGTGCGGGGGCCGCCCCAGTACTGCATCAGGAAGAGTACGAGCCGCTCCTCGGCCGGTCCCAGGTCGTCCTCGGGGTACATCGGCCGGAGCAGCGGGTCCTCGGCGACCCCCTGGTAGAAGCGGTGGACCAGACGCCGGAAGGTCTGCTCGCCGCCGACCTGCTCGTAGAAGGTCTGCTCCTGAAGTGTGCCTCGCGGAATCTCTTTCACGCCTCCATGGTCTCAGACACCCCCGGCTGGAAAAGGGGGCGTGGGTCGCGGCTGGAGGGCGGGCGCAGGAGAGTGGAGTCATGGGCAGCACGGGCGGTGGCACACGCAGTGCGCCGGACGCCGTGGAGCGTGTGGCGCGGGGGAAGCGTATGGGCCGGGAGGCCGATGGGTGCGCCGAGGAGGCCGCGGTGGTACGGGCCGGGCTGGTCCGGGAGATCGTGGCGGGCGGGGGACTCACGGACCCCGCCTGGCGGGCGGCCTTCGAGGAGGTGCCGCGTCATCTCTTCGTGCCCTACTACTACGAGGCTGGGGAGGCGGGCACGGCGGCACGTGCGCCGGGTGTGGCAGGCGCGGCATGTGCGCGGGGTGCGGCAGACGCGGCATGTACGGCGGGTGCGGTGGGTGCGGCAGACGCGGCACGTGCGGTGGGTACGGCAGACGCGGCACGTGCGGCGGGTGCGGCAGGCACGGCGGGTGCGGCAGACGCGGCACGTGCGGCAGGCACGGCGGGTACGGCAGGCGCGGCAGGTGCGGTGGGTGCGGCACGTGCGCCGGGTGCGGCAGACGCGGCAGGTGCGTCGGGCCGCGAGACAGCAGGGGCAGCAAGGGCCGGTGCGGCGCACGGGACGGTCGGCTACACCCGGCTGTGGCGCGACGACCCCCACCCGCTGCGGCGGGCCCGCTGGCTGGCTGGCGCGTATGCGGACGCCCCGCTCGCCACGCGGGTGCGCGACGGCGAGTTGATCACCTCCAGCAGCCAGCCGTCGCTCATGGCGCGGATGCTCCAGGCGCTCCAGGTGCGGGACGGGGACCGGGTGCTGGAGATCGGCGCGGGCACCGGCTACAACGCCGCGCTGCTGGCCCATCGGCTCGGCGATACCCACGTCACGACTCTCGACCTCGACCCGGAGATCACCGAGGCGGCCCGTAACCATCTGGCCGCCGCCGGGTTCCGCCCCGCGGTCGTCACGGGCGACGGGGCGCGCGGCTGTCCGCTGCACGCTCCCTACGACCGGATCATCGTCACCTGCGCCGTGGTGTCCATCCCGTCCGCATGGCTCGGCCAGTGCCGTCCGGGCGCGCTGATCCTGACGCCGCTCGCGACCGGGCTGATCGCCCTGAGGGTCGCCGACGCCGGCCATGCGGAGGGGCATTTTCTGGCCATGCCCGCGTACTTCGTTCCGCTGCGCGGCAGCGGCCCCCCGCCTCAGGTGCCCACGCACGGTCTGCCGTCCCGGCCGCTGCTGGACGACTCCTTCCGCTTCCTGCTGAACGTGGCCGCGGGCCATATGGAGCCGGTCGAGGCCCTCGCGCTGTGGGAGCACGAGGGCAGGCCGGGGCGGGAGCGCTACGGGGTGACGGTGCGGGGCGAGCGTCAATGGGCCTGGCTGGACGACCCGGAGGGCGCCTACGGCTGGCCGCTGGGCCCTCCCGGCGGCCTTCAGCCCCGGCTTCAGCCCTTCTAGGGCTTCAGTCCTTCCAGCCCTCCGGTCCCACCCCGCCCGTCCCGCCTCAGCCCCGGCGCACCGTGATCGTCGTCCACGCGCCGACGTGGACGCGGTCGCCGTCCCGGAGCGGGACCGGCACGAACGGCTGGATCGGCTCCTCGCCGCCGTTGATCGTCGTCCCGTTCGTCGAGTCCTGGTCGACGACCGCCCAGACGCCGTCGGGCTGCTGGACGAGGAGCGCGTGCTGATGCGAGACGCCCGGGTCCTCGGGCGGGCGCCCGAGGTCGATGTCGGGGGCCTCACCGGTGCTGTGGCGGCGCCGGCCGATGGTGATCTGGCCGCCGTTGAGCGGCAGTTGCTGCTCGGGGGAGTAGGCCGGGAGGTTCAGCCCGGCGGCCTCCGGGCCGCTGCGGTTCATCATCGCCATGAAGTACTCACGGTCCGGGGCGACCACGGCTATCCAGTTCCCGGGCGCCGACGACGGAGCCCCGCCCTGGCCGAACTGGGCGCCGCCGGGCGGCGTCGAGTGCTGCGGCGCGCCGGGGTGCTGCTGCTGAAGCGGCTGGTGGCCCGGCCCCTGCTGCTGCGGCGGCGGGGCGTACCCTTCGTTCCCGTACGGCTGGGCGGGGGGCGCCGGAGCCTGGGGGTAGCCGTAGCCGTACTGCGGCACGGCCGGGGGCGCGCCCTGGCCGTGGCCCGGGGCGCCCTGCTGCGGTGCGCCGTGCGGGGGCGTGCCCCCCTGCTGCGGCGGCGGGAGCGTCCAGTCGCTGTCGCCGCCGAACCCCGGAGCGGAGGCGTGACCGGCGCCGCCCTGCCCCGGGTGCGGGACATGCGGCACCCCGTGCCCCGGCTGCTGCGGTGGCGCGTAACCGCCCTGCGGCGGACCGTACGGAGAAGGCGTGTGCGTCTGGAAGTTGAACCGGCACTCCTCGCAGAACGGAGCCTGCGCCTCACGCGGCGTACGGCACTGCGGGCACAGCTCCTGCTGCTGCGCCGGATAGCCGTAGCCCCCCGCGCCGCCGGGCGGCGGTGGGCCGCCCGGCCCCGGACTCCCGTAGCCGCCCGGTGGCACGGGCACGCCGTGGCCACCCGGCGCGGGCTGTGGCGGAGGTGGCGAGACGGCACCGGAGGGCATGGGTGTCCCCGACATCCGGTGGCCACACACCTCGCACCAGTCGTCGGCCGCCGAGTGGTGGCCGTTGGGACAGGTCGGCATGTCGGATCCCCCTCTTGTGGCTTTCTCGGTGTTTCTGCCGAGAAGTGCTACGTGAGTGCTGGTTATGTGCTACTTCTTGACGCGAACTGTCTTGGTGGAGCGCGTTTCGAGTGTCATCTCGTCCGCCTCCGCGACCTTCGCCTTCAGTCGCACAGTACCTGCCGCCACATCGAGGACGTCCACCACCTTCGCGAGCAGTTTCGCCGTGTCCTCGTTCCCCGATGCGGTCGCCAGCTGTACGGCACGCCCCAGCTTCGCGGTCGCTTGTTCGGCATCGCCGGACTTGCGGGCATTCATGCCCTGTTGGATGACCTGGGCCAGTTCGGCTTGGCCCGTATAGTGCGCCACCTGCGGATTCATCGCGGTGGAGACGGCCAGGTCAGCCGTCCACACCGCGCGTACCAGCCCCTGTGCCAGCGGGCTCGGCGGGCTGCCGACTCCGTCGGGCGGCGGCTGGACCAGGGAAATCCTGGCCGCGAGCATCTCCTGGCCGACCTCCGCCGCCGGAACTCTCACACACAGGTGGTAGTCGCGGGACTCATCGCCCCAGGACCCGGTGGGATAGTCGCCCGCGCGCGGACCGGCTTCGACGCGGCGGGCGGTCAGATCCTCGACCGTCGGTGCGACCTGTTTCACATACGCCACCTCGGCGCCCTTGGGAGTCCACAGCCGGAGGCTGACGTCGGCGATCTCCTTGCCCATCGCCGCCTCCATCATCCGCGTGAAGTCCGCGGAGAGCCCGGCGGGATCGGCGACGATATCGGCCGTTCCGAGCAGGGCGGAGGCGATCCCGGTGACCTCCTCGACCTCCCAGTCCGTACCCACCCCGCGGGCGTCGCAGGTGAAGCGGCCCGCGCAGGCGTCGAGCACCGCCCGCAGCCGCTGCGGCTCCTCGTGCTCGTTCCGGCCGTCGGTGAGCAGAATGCCGTGCCGGATCGTGGCATCGGCGGAGCCGAGCAGCAGGTCGGCCAGCAGCAGCCAGGTGCCGATCGCGGTGCCGCCGCCCGGACTCAGGCTCCGCAGCGCGTCCTTGGCCTGGGCGCGGGTGAGCGGATCGGCGATGGCCAGCCGCCCGTTGCCCGGAAAGACCTCGACCGCCTTGTGGGTGCCCGCCACCACGGAGAAGGCGACGCCGTCGCGCACCGTGTCGATGGCGGCGGCGGTCGCCTCCCGTGCGTGGCGCATCTTCGTCGGCGGATAGTCCATCGAGCCGGAGCAGTCCACCATGATCACCACGGCCGCGCGGGCGGAGGCACCGCCCGGGACGCCCCCGCCGTCGTACGCGCCGGGGACGCCGTCGTACACGCCGGGGACGCCGTCGTACGCCTCGGGGGCGGCGGCGGGAGCGGGGATCGGCGGGCCTTCCGCGGCCCCGCCGCCGGACGAGGTGACGGTGATGATCGCGTTCACCTCGCGGCCTCCCTCGGGGAGGTACTCGTTCTGATAGACCTCGACCGAGAACCGCGGCGCGTCGGGCGTCGAGAAATGGGCCATATCATCCGCTCCTTGGCGACCGTCAGGCGGATCCTGCCCGGCCCGGGGCCGCGGGGAACGGCACGACCGCCACTGTTACGTTGTCGTGGCCCCCGCCGTCGAGGGCGTGGCCGACCAGGATCTGCGCGCTGTTCAGCGGCCGGGAACGGGCGTCCGGCGGCACCGCGCGGGCCATCTGCTCCGCCGATTCGGCGTAGTTCCACAGCCCGTCGGTGCACACCACCACGACGCCCGGCCGGTCCGGTTTGTAGGAGGCGGTGTGGGGCTCCAGCTCATAGGCGTCCGCCCCGAGCCAGCCGGTGATGGCGTGGGCGCGCTCGTCCGCGTACGCCTCGGCCTCCGACATCAGCCCCGCGGCCACCATCTGGGCCGCCCAGGAGTCGTCCTCGGTGAGCCGGGCGGGCGGGGCCGTACGGTCGTCGGGGACCCAGTAGGCGCGGCTGTCGCCGACCCAGCCGATGGTGAGGATGTCGCTGGTCACGACGGCGCTGACGATGGTGCAGGCCGGTGCGTTCTGATGACGCTGGCCCTCGGGGTGCGCAGCGGCCGCGCCGGTCTCCATGGCCAGCGAGTTGACCGCCTCGGCGGCGGCGACGATCGCCTCGTTCATGGCCTGCTGGGGGTGGGCGCCGCGCGGCAGCGAGGCCCGCAGCGCCTCACCGGCCGCATGGGCCGCGGCGGCCGAGGCTTCGTCGGGGCGGGTGGCCGAGGAGACGCCGTCGCACACCACGGCGACCACGACCGGTGAGCCGTCGGGCAGCTCGGCGGTGGACACCGCGTACGCGTCCTCATTGCGGTGATGGCGCAGCCCTCGGTCGGTGGCCGCGGCGATGCCCTCCAACTCGCTCTCCATATGGTCGCGTTCGCGTGCCTGGGCGTGTCCGCAGCGCTCGCAGTATCCGTCCTGGTCGATGGTGCCCTCCTGGCACGCGGCGCACCGGGCGCGGTGCTCGCCGCCGGGCAGCCGGGGGTCCGCCCCGGTGCCGGTGCCCGCCATGCTGCCCGTGCTGGTCGCCGCGCTGGTGTGCGTACTCGCGTTGGTCCCCGTGTCGATCTCCGCGGGGGTGCCGGTCTCGGTGGGTGGCGCCGCCTCGGGCGCGCCGAGCGTCCCGGCGGCCCGCGGATCGGCCGGCTGCCCGTACCCGTCGGGGGCCGGGGCGGCCAGCTCGTAGTCGTCCGGCTCCGGCTCAGGGTGGGGGGACCGCGCCGCGCCGTTCAGCTGCGGCGGTACCGGCCGGTCGCCGGGCGTCTGCGCCGCCGGCGTGGCCACCGCCGTCAGATCGGCACCGCACTGATCGCAGTATCTGTCTCCCGCCTGCGGCGGCTCATCACAGGTCGGGCAGGCTGACAGCTGGGCTGGCTGCGGCATCTGCGACATCGATCACACCCACGTCCTGGGGCGGAAACGGTTGGCCCGCTCCACCAGTTCGATCCTCTCCTCGCCTCGCTGCGCGAGTCTGGCGAGTACCCGGTACGAGCGCTCCAATCCGAAGCGCAGCCCGCGCTCGTCGAGGCTGCTGCCGAGCAGAGGCGGCCGGTTGTGTCCCGGGGGCGCCCCGCTGCTGCCGGACAGTACCCAATCCAGGGCACTGCCCAGGACCTCCGTACGCAGCCGCTCGCGCCGCACCGCGTCAAGACCGAACTCGCCCAGCCGCTCGACCTGGGCGGCCGAGGCCGCCAGATCGCCCAGCAGGGCGTCGTACGGGGCGCGCTGGCGCAGCCGGGCCCGTACGGCGGCGACCCGCGCCGCCGTGTAGTGGATCGAGGACTCCGGGACCGATTCCAGGGCCCGCACCGCGCCCGCCCGGTCCCCGGAGCACAGCAGGACCCGGGCGAGGCCGAAAGCGGCGCTCACAAAGCTCGGGTCGGTGGCCCACACCAGCCGGTAGTACTCCGCAGCGTTGTCCAACTGGCCTAGGACCTCGGCGCAGACGCCGAGCGCCAGCTTCGGCGCGGGCTCACCGGGGAACGCGTCGTAGACGGCGTCGAAGGAGAGCGCGGCCGTCTCGCGGTCGCCGGTGGCCAGCGAGTGCAGCCCCCGGTACCAGACGATCCGCCAGTCGTCGCTGTACGCGGCCTCCAGACCGGTGAGCGCGACGCCCGCGTCCTGCTCCTGACTCAGCTCAAGCTGGGCGCGGACCCGGCGCAGCCGCAGCTCGACCGAGTCGACGGGCGCGGTCCGCAGCGCGGCGCTCATCTCGGCGGGCTCGGCGGCCAGCAGCCCGGCCAGGAATCCGGCGTTGGGGTCGTCCGGGTCCACCAGCGGGACCGGGAGCGCCAGCGCGGTGGCTCCCCCTTCCAGCGTGGCGATGGCCGGCAGCGGCAGGGCCAGCGGGCCCGGCGGCCGCTGCGCGGGGACGGGCGCGGTGGCGCCCCGGCCGATGGGCCGGGCGCCCAGCAGGGACGGATCCTGGCCGTCGTCGGCGAACAACTCGGTGTCCACGACGCGTGGTTCCGGGCCGAAGAGGGTGGACAGGGCCGGCCGGGGCCGCCCGGTCTGCAGCGCCACGACCTCCCGCAGCACCCCGGTCAGCTGGTCGGCCATCTCCCGCGCGGAGGCGAAGCGGCGCCCCGGGTCCGGGTCGGTGGCCCGCACCAGCAGCCGGTAGAAGGATTCATAGCGCCGGAAGACCTCGATGTGCTCGGGGTCCGGCAGGCTGTCCACGAAGACGTTCGTATAGCCCTGGAAGTCGAAGGTGAGCACGGCCAGGGTGCGCGCCACCGTGTAGAGATCGGAGGCGACCGACGGGCCGGTCTCGGCGATCTCGGGGGCCTGGTAGCCGACCGTCCCGTAGATGGGGCTGTCGTGGTCGTCCATCCGCCGGACCGCGCCCATGTCGATCAGCTTGAGCTGGTCCTGCTGCTGAATGGCGTTGTCGACCTTGAAGTCGCAGTAGAGCAGATTGCGGCTGTGCAGATGGCCCAGCGCCTCCAGGGCCTCGATGCCGTAGGCGCAGGCCTGCTCGACGGGCAGCGGATTGCGCCGGCCGTCGGTGGTGCGCAGGGCGTTGGCGATGTCCTTGAGGGACTTGCCGCCCACGTACTCCATGACGATGTAGCCGTCGAGGCTGCCGGTGCGCTGGTCGAGATGCTCGACGAAGTTGTAGATCCGGACGATGTTGGAGTGCTCGATCTCGGCGAGGAAGCGGCGCTCGGAGACGGCGGCCGCCAGGGCCTCCTCGTCGCCCGTGTCCAGCAGGCCCTTGAGGACCACCCAGCGGTCCGACACCGCGCGGTCGATGGCCAGATAGATCCAGCCGAGCCCGCCGTGCGCCAGACAGCCCGCGACCTCGTACTGGCCGTGGACGATGTCACCGGGGTTCAACTTCGGTACGAACGAGTACGGATGGCCGCATTTGGTGCAGAACCCCTCCGTGCGGCCCGGCCGCTCGCCGCGGGCGCGGCCCACCGGGGCACCGCAGTCCCCGCGGCTGCAGAACCGCTTCCGCTCGGGGACCTCGGGGTCCGCGAGCACCGCCGTCCGCGGATCGGGGCGCGGCACATCCGGGACGCTGACCAGACCGGCGCCCAGTGCGTTCCGCCCGGAGGAGGCCGCGGTGGAGGAGCGGGAGCTGCGCACCGAGACCGAACGCGACGAGGTCCGCCCGGACATGGAGCGGGACAGCCGCCCGGACACCGAGCGCCGGGACGAGGAGGAGCGTGCCGAACGCGACCGGCCCGAGGCGCCGGACGAGGAGTCCCGGCCGGACAACGGGGAGGATCCTTGGCCGGACGACAGGGAGGAGCCCCTGACCGACGACGAGGATCCGCCGCCCGACGACGAGCCCCCTCCCGACGACGAGGAGCCCCCGACCGGTCCGCCCCGCCCGGTGATCCCGGTGGGCGGTGAGGCCACCAACCCCTGCGGTGAGACGACCGGGGCCATACCGCAGACATCGCAGTACAGCTCACCTCCGCCCACGTCCTCGTAGGACCCGCCGCAGTCACGCCGCTGGCAGGCGGCGACCGCCGCAGTCATTTCGTGCCTCCCTCGATACCTTCGTCGGCCGGGCCCGTCTGGCGTGGCACCAGGGCCTCGGCCGCCGCCTGCTGATAGCGCAGCACGGCCTGCTCGGCCACCCGCAGATCACACGGGGCGCTCCACAGCATCCGGCGGGCCACGTCATACCGCTCCACCAGCATCGGATCCTCCGCCATGCCGTGGCGGGCGACCTTCGCCTTGTACGCGTCGAGACGGCCGCGCAGCTCGGCGCGGACCGCCAGCGGCGCGGTGACCGCGGTCAACGACTCGCGGGCCCGCAGCAATTCGTCGTCGGCGCGCTGCTCCAGGCTCTCCAGCAGCGGCGAGAGCCGGTGCCACTGGGAGCGCCTGCGGTAGTCGGCGGCGGCGACCAGCTGCTCGTGCAGCGCGGTCGGCGGGCCGCTGACGGCCGGCACCTCCGACGCCGCGATCTTCGCGAGCACCTCACCGCGCGCCTGGCGCGCCTCCGCCAGGGTGCGATCGGCGCGGGAGAGCACATCCCGCAGCCGCATCAGCCGCCGCTCGGCGTCCTGCCGCACATCCAGGACCGCCTCGATCTCCCGTCGCACATCCTCCAGGGCGCGGGCGGAGCGGTCATAGCGCTGGGTGTCGGGGCTGCCGCCGCCGGGCGCGGAGCTGCCGCCGGCCGGTTTCCAGAAGGCCAGCGGGTCGGAGACCACTTCGGCGCGCAGCGCGGTCAGCTCGGCGGTGATCTGCTCCAGATCGTCCCCCGAGGGGTGCTCACCGGGACGCACTCCGACGGAGTTGGCGAGCGAACGGGTGCGGTGCAGCTCGGCGGAGAGCATGTCGATCCGGGCGGGCAGCGCGGACCATACGGCGTCGGCGCTGACGATGACGCCCAGGGCCTCCGCGTACCAGCGGTTCATCCGGTCGACCAGGCGGTCCAGGCTCAACTCCTCGCTGAGCAGGGGCGATCCGCCGAGGGTGGCGCTGCTGGGCAGGGTGATCGCGGTGCCGCACAGCAGCTCGGTGAGCTCGGTCAGCTCTTCCTGTGTCGGCCAGCGGTGACGGGAGCGCAGCTCACGGGCGCGGGTGAGGGCCTCGGAGTACGCGTCGAAGTAGCTCCAGAGGAGAGAGATGGCCTGCTCGGTGGTGGACCACCGGTCCTTGGTGACGCCCGTGAGCTCGGCGCCCTCGAGGAGCCTTCTGCCCGCGTGGTCCTGGAGGGCGAGCAGCGAGGACTCGATCGCCTCGTGCTCGGCGGCGAGCTTCGCCAGCGCGCGGTCCACCTCCTCACGGCCCATGACCGGGCCGTCGGGTGCCCCCGCGAAGCTGGGGAAGGGTCCCGGGACCCCCATCGATCACCTCTCCATGTCCGTAACCGTTGTGTGATCCGTCTGCAGCGTCATCCCTACGCGTGTGAGGCGGGTGCTAATCCTTGCCGGTCCGTGATCCTTGCACGTACCCGATGTGTCCGGGTCCGGCGCTAGTCCTTGTATTCGGGGGCGGGTGGTGCCGGATTCTCCTGTGCCGTGCTGAAGTCCTTGGCGAGCCACTTCTGGTAGGCCTGCATCCAGGGGCTGCCGGCACCGCCCTGGCGGTAGTTCTCCAGAACCTTGTTGACCCGGCGTACCAGGTCGTCGTCGTCCTTGTTCATCGCCACGCCGTAGAGCTCATCGGTGAATCGCGAGCCGACCAGCTTGACGGAGGGGTCCTGGGCCGCCTGGCCGGCCGCCAGCGCATTGTCGGTGATCACCGCGTCCACCTGGCCGAGTTGCAGCCTGACCAGACAGTCCAGCTGGTTGGGAACGGGCTTGACCTTGATCGCGCCCAGCTGCTCGGCCCCGGTGTCCGGCTTGTCCAGCTCGGCCTCGGCGGTGGAACCCTGCGCGGTGCAGACCTTCTTGCCGCGCAGGGTCTTGTTGTAGCCGGTGATGGACGAGTCGTCGGCGACCAGCACCTGCTGCCCGGCCTGGAAGTACGCGGTGGAGAACGCGACGTCCTTGATCCGGTCGCAGTTGATGGTCATGGTGCGCACCACGACGTCCACCTTGCCCTGTTGCAGGGCCTTGATGCGCTGACTGGTGGGGATGGTGCGGAAGATGACCGCGTCCGGATCGCCGAATATGTCCTCGGCTATGGCGCGCACCAGGTCGATGTCGAAGCCGGTGAGGTCGCCGGTGGCCGGATCGCGGTATCCCCAGCGGTAGCTGTTCTGGTCGACGCCGGCGATCAGCTTGTTGAGCTTATGGCCGTTGACCTCACGGTTCTTGATCCGCTTGATGGCCGGGCCGCTGGCGCTGGACGGGCGCAGGCTCGCCTCGGGATCGCGGCAGCTGTCCGCCGCGGCCTCGGCCTCGGCGCCGACCCGCATCGTCTGAGGGCGCTGCGCACCGCCCTTGCTGTCGCCGTCGCCGCCGTCGTCCATCATCGCCGGCACCGCGATGGCCGTGGCCACGCCCAGGGCGCATACCGTCACCGCGGCGGCCGATCGCAGCGATCGCATGCTTCCGCCCCCCATCGTCCTCATCGGTACTCCGACAGTCTGCGGCCTATGCCCAGCACCGCGCCCGCGGCTCCCAGCACGGCCAGCACTCCGGCGCCCAGCGCCATGGCGGTGAACGCGCCGCGTCCGTCGTCGGCGGCCTGCTGGAACTCCCGCTGCTCGTGGTCGAGGGCCTCGGCCAGCTTGCTGTCCACCGCGTCGAAGGACTCGCCGGTGCTGTCCTTGGCGCCGATGACCTTGGTCAGCGCCGTCTTGTAGTCGCCCCCGTCATCGGCGGTGCGGGCGGCCTTGTGCCGCACCTGCCACTCCTTGACCCGGTCGGCGGCCTTCTCCAGCGGCTCACGGCCCGCGTCGTCGTCCGCGAGGGCGCGCGCCTTGTCCAGCAGGCTGCCGTCCGCGGGACGGCCGCCGGACGACTCCCCCACGAGCGCGGACATCCGCGAGCCGTAGCTGACCTCGTAGGCGTCCTTGCCCTTGTTGGCGCCGTCCTCGTCGACGACGACCGCGCCGCGCGCCACCAGGGTCAGATTCTCGTCGGCGCGGGCCCGCAGGGAGTCGATCCGCGCCTCGTTGAGCACCTGGAGGGACTTCGCCCCGTGGTCATTGGAGTCGCTGAGCTCGGTGCTGGCGACCGCATGGCCGACCACCAGCCACAGCATCACCACCGTGGAGGCGGCCGTGGCGGCGAGCATGCCGTGGTTGAGCACCCGGTTCGTCCGCTGGTAGTGGCGGCGCTGGGCCCACCCCAGCGCGCCCAGGGCGACCAGGCCGGTGCCGATCGCCACCCACGGCCATGCCTCGGCGTCCTCGTAGTCATCCCCGAGACGGGCGGTCTCGGCCTGGTAGAGCCTGCCCGCGGCGGGCAGCAGCCGGGTGCGCATGGTGTCGTTGGCATAGCGCAGATAGGCGCCGCCCAGTGGCAGCCCCTGGCGGTTGTTGGCGCGCGCGGAGTCGACCAGACCGGTGTACACCGGCAGTAGCTGATTGATCTTCCGTATCTCGTCGCGGGCGGAGGCTGAGCCTCCCGTGTTGGCGGCGGCGCTCACCAGCAGCTTCGAGGCGGTGTCGATGTCCCGCACATACCGCCGACGGACCTGGGCGGGCTCCTGGCCGCCCGCCAGGAAGCCCCTGGTCGCCGTGGTGTCCGCGTCGGCCAGGGAGCGGTAGATCTGCGCCGCGTCGGCGCTCAGCGGCTGACTGCGCTCGGCCACGGCGTCCGCCGCGGTCTGCCGGTCGGAGACCTGCCAGGCCGTGACCGCGCCGAACGCGACCACCAGCGCGGCGAGCACCGCCCCGATGACGCGCAGCCGGCCGGGCTCGGTCGTCGCCGCCGCCCGCGCCCGGTCGAGCCCCTCACGCCACGCGGTCCGCGGCGGGGCCGCGGGCGCGGGTGGCGGCGCGGCTCTGCCGGTGGTCGGCGGGTATGACACAAGACCTCCCCCTTCGCCCGGATTCCGTAGTTGGTGTCGCGGTCGGTGTCGCAGCAGTATGGACCGCGGCGCCAGGAGAGGTCACCGGTCGAGCCTGGATCTTGTTCGGATCGCGATCTTCCCTCCCCTTTTCATTACGCTTCGGACGGACTTTCGGTTCCACTTTCCGTGTCATCAGCTGGGGCGTAGTGCGCGCGCAGCCGGGCGTACGCCGCCTCGGGCGCGCCGGTGCGGTCCAGGCCCAGCAGGGCGGCGCCCAGCACCGGCGGTGCGGTGACCACCCGCGGCTCGGCCTTCGGAGCGCGCTCCGCCAGCAGTTCGCGGATCCGGTCGTCCAGCAGCGGATGGCGGGCCGCGAGCACCCCGCCGCCCAGCACCACCGGTGTCTCCTCGCCCAGCAGATCGAGGCGGCCGAGGGCGACCGTGGCCATGGTCACCACCTCCTCCGCCTGGCGGTCGACGATCGCCCGCGCGATCTCGTCGCCGGCGTCGGCCACCGCGAAGAGCACCGGCGTCAGCTCATGCCGCCTGGCCCCGTCCAGCCGGCCCAGATGCAGCGCCTCGATCAGCTCGTACATGGTGGTCAGGCCGAACTGCGCGGGCAGGGCGCGGGCCAGCTCGGTCGGCTCGCCGCGGCCGTCCTCCGCGCGGGCCGCCCACCACAGCGCCTCCTCCGACAGATAGCCTCCGCCGCCCCAGTCGCCGGAGATCCGGCCGATGGCGGGGAAGCGGGCCACCCGGCCGCCGTGACCGATCCCGGCGCAGTTGATGCCCGCGCCGCAGACCACGGAGACGCCGGTCGGCTCGCCGTCGTCGGCGACCCCGGCCCGCAGCAGGGCGAAGGTGTCGTTGGCGACCGTGACGGTGGCGCCCCAGCCGCGATCGGCCAGTACGCCCGTCAGCTCCTCCTCCTCGCTGGGCAGATCGGCGTTGGCCAGGCATGCCGAGATATGCCCCGCGCGCGGTGGACCGGATCCGCCCGCCTGCCGCGCCGCCTCCTCCACCAGGGGCGCGAGCGAGCCGACCGCGGCCTCGGCTCCCACGACGGGCGGCCGGAAGCCGCCGCCGCGGGCCGCGCCGAGGACGGAGCCGTCCGGGCCGACGAGCGCGACATCGGTCTTGCTGTTGCCCGCGTCGATCGCCAGGACCGAGCGGTCCGGCTCAGACGCGGAGGAAGCGGAGGAAGGAGACGAAGGGGAAGGAGAGGGGGTCGATACGGACTGGGTCAGGCCCACGCCAGATGCTCCCGGTTGTGCGCGATGAGGTCGTCGGTCAGGTTCTCGGCGTATTCGATCTGGCCGATGAGGGGGTGGGACAGCAGCGCCTGGAAGACCCGCTCCCGGCCGCCCTTCAACGCCGCCTCCAGCGCCAGGTGTTCGTACGCCGTGACATTGGAGACCAGGCCGGCGAACAGGGGCTCGAGGGGGCGCACGGGCAGGGGCTTCGCGCCCTGTGCGTTGACGGCCGCCGGGACCTCGATCACCGCGTCGTCGGGCAGGAAGGGCAGGGTGCCGTCGTTGAGCGTATTGACGATCCGCACCTCACCGGTGTCGCCCAGCAGGGACGAGGTCAGATCGACCGCCGCCTCCGAGTAGAACGCCCCGCCGCGCTTGCCGAGCAGCTCGGGCTTCTCGTCCAGCGTCGGATCGCCGTACATCTCCAGCAGCTCCCGCTCGATCGCCGCGACCTCCGCCGCCCGGGAGGGCTTGCTGCGCAGCTCCCTGACCACCGCGTCGTGCTGGTAGAAGTAGCGCAGATAGTAGGAGGGGACGACGCCGAGCCGGTCCACCAGCGTACGCGGCATCCGCAGATCGTCGGCGATCGTCTCGCCGTGCTCCGCGAGCAGCTTGGGCAGCACATCCTCGCCGTCGGTGCCGCCGATGCGCACCGCGCGCTCCCAGGTGAGGTGGTTCAGGCCCACATGCTCCAGCGTCACCTCGCCGGGGGTCACGCCCAGCAGCTTCGCGAACTTCCGCTGGAAGCCGATGGCGACATTGCACAGGCCGACCGCCCGGTGCCCGGAGGTGAGCAGCGCCCGGGTCACGATCCCGACCGGGTTGGTGAAGTCCACGATCCAGGCGTCGGGGTTGCGGCGGCGCACCCGCTCGGCGATGTCCAGCACCACCGGGACGGTGCGCAGCGCCTTGGCCAGCCCGCCCGCGCCGGTGGTCTCCTGTCCGACACAGCCGCACTCCAGCGGCCAGGTCTCGTCCTGATTCCGCGCGGCCTGACCGCCGACCCGCAGCTGCAGCAGGACCGCGTCCGCGCCGTCCACGCCCGCGTCCAGGTCGTCGGTCCACGAGATGGTGCCCGGGTGACCCTGCTTGGCGAAGATCCTGCGCGCCAGCCCGCCGACCAGCTCCAGCCGGTCGGCGGCCGGGTCGATCAGGACGAGCTCCTCCAGCGGGAGCGCGTCCCGCAACCGGGCGAATCCGTCGATGAGTTCGGGGGTGTAGGTGGATCCGCCCCCCACGACTGCGAGCTTCAACCCTTGACTCCTGTCAGTGTGACGCCTTCGACGAAGGCTTTTTGAGCGAAGAAGAAGACGATGATGACGGGGGCCATGACGAGCAGGGTCGCGGCCATCGTCAGATTCCAGTTGACGCTGTGCGCGCTCTTGAAGCTCTCCAGGCCGTAACTGAGCGTCCAGGCGCCCGGATTCTGCGCGGCGTAGATCTGCGGGCCGAAGTAGTCGTTCCAGCAGTAGAAGAACTGGAAGAGCGCGACGGCCGCGATCCCCGGCTTGGCCATCGGGACCACGATGCGCAGCAGCGTGCCGAGTTCACCGCTGCCGTCGACCTTCGCCGATTCCAGGTACTCCCGGGGAATCGTCAGCAGGAACTGGCGCAGCAGAAAGATGGAGTACGCGTCGCCGAACGCCATCGGAATGATCAGTGGCCACAGCGAACCCGACAGATGAAGCTGCTGGGCCCAGACCAGATACATCGGGATCACGATCACCTGCGGCGGCAGCATCATCGTGGAGATGACCATGATCATGGCGGTGCGGCGACCGCGGAAGCGGAATTTGGCGAGGGCGTAGGCCACCGGAATGGAGGAACAGACCGTGAACAGGGTGCCGAGCCCGGCGTACAACAGCGAATTGCGCCACCAGTCCAGAAAGCCCGGAGTGTTGAAGACATCGGCGTAATTCGACCAGTTCCATTCGGTGGGCCACAGATCGCCGCTCAGCGCCTGGTCGTCGCTCATCACCGAGGTCAGGAAGACGAAGACGAAGGGCAGGATGAAGAAGAGCGCGGCGGCGATGGCGACCGTGTGCACGGCGATCCAGTGCAGGGCGGCGCGGCGGCGGGCGGCGGGGGCGGGGGAGCGGCCGGCGGCGGGCCGCGCGGGCGCGGATGGCGCCGAGAGGGCGGTGGTGGCGGTCATGGCGGATCGGTCCTCTCAGTCCTCGGCTCAGTCCTCGGCCGACAGCAGTCCGGCACGCTTGCGCATCAGCAGCGTCGTCACGGCCATCGCGATCGCGAACAGCACGAGCGAGAGCACGCAGGCGGCTCCGGTGTTGAAGTTCTGGAAGCCGAGCGAGTAGACGAGCTGCGGCACGGTGAGCGTGGAGTGGTCGGGGTAGCCGGGCTGGATGACCGTTCCGGGCCCGACGCTGACCCCGGAGGCGAGCTTTCCGGCGACCAGCGCCTGGGTGTAGTACTGCATGGTCTGGACGACGCCCGTCACGACCGCGAACATCACGATCGGGGTGATCGACGGCCAGGTCACATAGCGGAACTTGTGGAACGCCCCGGCGCCGTCGAGCTCGGCCGCCTCGTACTGCTCCTTGGGCACATCGAGCAGGGCCGCCATGAAGATGACCATGAGATCCCCGATGCCCCACAGGGAGAGCAGCACGAGGGACGGCTTGGCCCAGGTCGGGTCGTTGAACCAGTTCGGCGCGTGGATCCCGATATTCCCGAGGATGTCGTTCACCGGGCCGGTGCCGGGATTGAGCAGAAAGACGAAGGCGACGGTGGCCGCCACCGGAGGGGCGAGATACGGCAGATAGAAGGCGGTGCGGAAGAATCCCACCCCGGACTTGATCCTGGTGACCAGCAGTCCGATGCCCAGGCCGAAGACGACCCGCAGCGCCACCATGACCACGACCAGCCAGAGCGTATTCCACAGCGCCGGTCCGAACAGCGGCATCTGCTCCAGCACATATCGCCAGTTGCGCAGCCCCACGAAGGTCGGGGCCTCGATCTGGTTGTAGTGCATGAAGGAGAAGTAGACGGTGGCGATCAGCGGATAGCCGAAGAAGACGGTGAAGCCGACCAGCCAGGGGGAGAGAAAACCGAGGGTGCGCAGCCGCTCTCGCCGTGCTTTGCGGCGCAGAGCGGGGGCGTTCGTCAAGGTGGCCATATCGCACTCCGTCAGTTCTGTGCCTGGAGATTGTCGGCGTCTATCTCGTCATCGAGTTTCCGTAGCCCCGCGTCCAGATCGTGCACCTTGCCCGCCTCGACGCCGTAGGAGAAGTCCTGCAGCGAGGTGACGTACTGACCGCCGTTGATCGAGGGCGGCAGGGCGGTGCTGTAGCGGTTCTGCGCGATATCGAGGAAGGCCCGGAAGGTGGGATCCGAGTCCAGTTTCGGGGAGGTGAGCGCCGCTTTGGTGGACGGCACATTGTGAATGGCGTTGGCGAAGGCGACCACCTGATCGGTGTTGGCGGTCAGGAACTTCACCAGCTCCCAGGCGGCGTTCTGGTGGGTGCTGCTGTGCGCGATGCCGACCACGGTGCCGGTGAGATAGCCCCGCCCATACGTTTCGGGCCGGTCGTCGGGCACTGGCAGCGGAGCGGTGTCCCACTTGAACTTCGCGCCCTTCATGAAGAGCCCGCGCCATTCGCCGTCCATATGCATGGCGAGCTTTCCGGTGAGAAAGGCGTTCTGGGACGACATCTCATCGCCGAAGGAGGTGCGGAACGTCTCCAGCGGGCCATAGCCGCCCTGGCTCCGGATCAGCTCCCGGGTGGTGGCGTAGAACTCCTTGGCCGCCTTCTCCTTCGCCAGCCGCGCCTTGCCGTCCTTGCCGAAATAGGACGGGCCCCACTGGGCGAAGAGCCGGTCCGGGCTGTTCTGGTAGAGCCGGAAATTGGGCATGAACCCGACCCGCTGATAGCCGCCGCTCTTGGTGCGCTTGGTCAGCTTGACGGCGTCGCGCCGCAGCTCCGACATGGTGCGCGGCGGCCGCTTGATGCCCGCTTCCGCGAAGGCGTCCTTGTTGTAGTACATGCCGTACGCGTCGGCGAGCAGTGGGAGGGCGCACTGGTCGCCCTCGTAGCTCGTGTAATCCAGCAGCGTTTTCGGGAAGACCTTGGCCTTGTCCAGCCCGGTCTTCCTCATGAACGGATTGAGGTCCACCCACATCCCGGACGAGCAGTACTGCCCCACATTGTTGGTGGTGAAGGAAGAGACGACATCGGGGGCGTCGCTTCCGCCGGCCCGCAGCGCCTGGTTCACGGTGGCGTCGGTGACATTCCCGGTCGCCTTCACCTTGATATTGGGGTGGAGCTTCTCGAACCGGGCGATGCCGGCATCGATCGCCTTCACCTCGCTCTTCTCCGACCAGCCGTGCCAGAACTTCAGCGTGACGGGTTTGGTCGGATCGTCCTCGGCGCTGCCGGTGCTGGGATTGGCGCAGCCCGTCAGGAGGAGGGCGCCGGCGCTCAGCACCGACGCGAGAGCGGCCAGTTTTCGTGGCATGGGGGACTTCCTTTACTGCGGTACGGGGGGACGGCAGGGGGAAGCGGCGGTGCGGGCGCCGGATGATGAACGAGGACGTACGGGGAGAGTGGGGCGGTGAATCAGGCGTCGAATCGGGCGGTGTCGAAAACGGTCTGACGGGCATCGGCGACCGCCGTCCGCAGCGCGCCGATGAGAATCGGATCCCCCTCGATCTCACTGATCCGCAACTGCGGGCGGGGCAGTGCGAGACCGGTCATCTCCGCCTCGACCAGCTGACGCAGGCGCTCCCCGCCGGCCTGGGCGACCTCACCCGAAAGGACGACCAGCTCCGGGTCGACCACGGCGACGACGGAGGCCAGCCCGGTGGCCAGCCGGCGGGCCAGCTCGGTCAGCACCTCGTCGCCCGCGCCGGGGGTGCGCAGCGCGGCGGCGAGCGCCTTGGTGGCCGTGGGCGCGTCGATCCCGTGCTCACGGGCCAGCTCCACGACGGCGGGCGAGCCGACCAGCATCTGGAACCCCCCGCCCCCGTCCGGCCGGGCGGCCTCGTCCGGTCCGCCCCGGGCCAGCGGGGCGCCCGGCAGCGGCATATAGCCGATCTCCCCGGCCCCGCCGGTGGCGCCGCGCAGCAGGGTGCCGCCGAGCACGATGGCCGCGCCGACCCCCTCATCGGCCCAGACCAGCGCGAAGTCGTCGAAGTCCTGGGCGGTGCCGTGGTGCTGTTCGGCGATGGCGGCGAGATTGACGTCGTTCTCGATGACGATCGGGGTGTGCAGCACCTCGGCCAGTTCGTCCCGCAGGGTGCGGGACTGCCAGCCGGGCAGATGCGGGGCGTAGCGCAGCTTCCCGGTGCGCGGGTCGAGCGCGCCGGGGGTGCCGATCACGGTGGAGTGCAGATCGTCGCGGCCGAGTCCGGCGGCGGCCAGCGCGCCGTCCACCGCCTCGGCGACCAGCTCTCCGGTCCGGTTGGTCACGCTCTCGTCGGTCGCCGGGGCCGTCACCCGGTGCTCACCGGCCACCTGGCCGGTGATGCTGGCGACGGCGGCGGTGATGCCCTCCTGGTCGACGGCGAGCGCGGCCACATGGGCGGCGGCCGGATCGATCTCGTAAAGCTGCGCGTTGGGCCCCGGCCGTCCGGTGACGTTGCCGGTCGTGCGGACCAGGCCGACGGACTCCAGGCGGGTCAGCAACTGGGAGGCGGTGGGCTTGGACAGCCCGGTCAGCTCCCCGAGCCGGGTCCGGGTGAGCGGCCCGTGTGCGGACAGCAGCTCCAGTGCGGCGCGGTCGTTCATGGCGCGGAGGACGCGGGGAGTCCCGGGCGTGCCGCCCTGCGTGCTGCTGCCGGGTGGTGCGGCCATGTGCTGCCCCCGTCCTCACTCTGTTAAGAAAGTTTCCTATTGATGAACAGCAAGCTAGGGGGCGGACCGGGGTGGCGTCAATGGGTCATGGGTGGGCTTTCCTTGGCGGGTTCTTGGCGAAGAGATGGATCTCGCATGTACCTGGCATGGACAAGTCACCGTAAGAGTGGCCTGCGGTGGGGTGGCTGTGATCGTCGGCCCCCACCGGAATGCGACTACTCGTATCGCAGGGGGTTTGGTGAGATCTTCTTCTTCCCGGAAGCGCGCGGCCCGTTCCAGACAGCGCACGGCCTTGGGGCTGGCGGCGGCGCTGCCGTTGGTGGCCGGTGCGCTGGCACTGGGCATACCCACGGCCCAGGCCGATTCCGCACCACAGGGCCGTGACACCCTGAGCGGCACCAAGCCCACCTGGGCGACGGTGCGTTCGGACCGCGGCGCCACCGATGACGGCAATAAGGTCACCGCCCGCGTCTACCTCGCCGGACGGGACGCCAAGGGGCTGGCCGACTACGCGAAGGCCGTGTCCGACCCCTCCTCGCCGGACTACGGCAGGTATCTCTCGGTCCGGCAGACCCAGGCACGTTTCGGAGCGACACGGCAGCAGAAGGACGCCGTGACCGCCTGGTTGAAGGGCTCCGGGCTCGACGTCACCGGCGGCAACCAGCACTATCTGTCCGTCACCGGCGAAGTCGCCGCCGCCGAGCGGGCGTTCGGCACCCAGCTGCACAACTACACCAAGGACAGCACGGTCTACCGGGCGCCGTCGAACGCGGCCACCGTGCCCGCCTCGCTCCATGGCGCCGTACTGACCGTCGTCGGCCTGGACAACGCGCCCAAGCGGGCCAAGCACGACGAGACCCTCCCGCCCCCCGGACCGGTCTTCATGAACGCCGGGCCGTTCTCCACCTCCTACGGCTCCCGGACCAACCGGAGTCTGCCGTCGGCGTACGGCGCCAAGCAGCCGTACGCGATCAAGGGGTACACCGGCGAGCAGCTGCGCGCCGCCTACGGCGCCAAGAGCCGTAACACCGGTAAGGGCGTCACCGTCGCCATCACCGACGCCTTCGCCTCGCCGACGATCGCCGCGGACGCCGCCAAGTACGCCCAGCGCAACGGCGATGCGGCCTACCGCAAGGGCCAGTTGACGCAGGTGCTGCCGGCCGACTACCGGAACACCGAGGAGTGCGACGCGGGCGGATGGTACGGCGAGGAGACCCTCGACGTCGAGGCGGTACACGCGGTGGCGCCCGCGGCCGACATCGTCTACGTCGGCGGAGCCTCCTGCACCGACGACGATCTGCTCGACTCGCTCGCCAAGGTCGTCGACAACCGGCTGGCCGACATCGTCTCCAACTCCTGGGGCGATGTGGAGGCCAACGAGACGCCGGACGTGGCCGCTGCCTACGACCAGATCTTCCAGCAGGGCGCGGTCGAGGGCATCGGCTTCTACTTCTCCTCCGGTGACAACGGCGACAACGTGGCGTCCACCGGCACCAAGCAGGTCGACACCCCGGCCAACTCGGCGTGGGTGACGGCGGTCGGCGGTACCTCCCTGGCCGTCGGCAAGGGCGACAAGTACCAGTGGGAGACCGGCTGGGGCACCACCAAGGCCAACCTCTCGGCCGACGGCACCAACTGGGACGCGCTGCCCGGCGGGTACACCTCCGGCGCCGGCGGCGGCACCAGCAAGACCGTCGCCCAGCCCTTCTACCAGCGCGGAGTGGTGCCGGACTCGCTCGCCCTGGCCAACGGCGGCACGGCCAAGCAGCGGGTGACCCCGGACGTCGCGGCCGTGGCCGACCCCAACACCGGCTTCCTGGTGGGCCAGACGCAGACCTTCCCGGACGGATCGCTCCAGTACGGCGAGTACCGCATCGGCGGCACCTCGCTGGCCGCGCCCGTGATCGCCGGTGTCCAGGCGCTCGCCCAGCAGGCGCGCGGCGGCCAGCCGATCGGCTTCGCCAACCCGTCGCTGTACGACCGGTACGGCACCGCCTCGTACCACGATGTGACCGACCACCCGCTGGGCGCCGGTGTCTCGCTGGGCGTGGTCCGGGTCGACTACGTCAACAGCCACGACGACTCCGACGGGCTGGTGACCTCGCTGCGCAGCCTCGGCCGGGACAGCTCGCTGCACGCGGTTGTGGGCTACGACGATGTGACCGGCGTGGGCACCCCCGCGGCCGGCTACCTCACCTCGTTCGGCGGACACCACCGCCGCTGAGCCGGGCCTGAGCTCCTTACGGTTCCCATCGGGCTCCCGTCCCTCCCCGGGGCGGGAGCCCTGTCATGTCCGCCGCGCCTACTCCCGCGTCTACTTCTGTGCGGGCGACGCGCTCACTTCTGCGCGGGCGGCGGCACCGTCGCGGAGGGGGTGGCGGACGGAGCGGCGGGGGAGGAGAGCGGGCTGGCCGTCGTGGACTGCGGCGAGTCCGGGTTGGACAACGCCGACGGCGCCGCCGTGGTGGCCGACGGATCGACGCCCTCGGTCTGCAGCTCCGGGTCCAGAGGCCGGCCGACGAGCTGAATGCCCGCCTCGTTCAGCGCCTTCTTGATCCGCCAGCGCAGCTCCCGCTCGACACCGAGCGACTTGCCGGGCATGGTCCGCGCCGACACCCGGACGATCATCGAGTCCAGATAGACCGCCTCGAGCCCCAGGACCTCGATCGGCTCCCACAGCCGCTCGTTCCACGGCTCGTCCTTGGCCATGTCCACACCGACCTGCGTGATCACGGAGCGGACGTTGTCCAGATCCTCCTCGGCCCGGACCTGGACGTCGAGCGCGGCCGTCGCCCAGCCCTGGCTGAGGTTGCCGATCCGCTTGACCTCGCCGTTGCGCACGTACCAGATCTCGCCGTTGTCCCCGCGCAGCTTGGTGACGCGCAGACCGACCTCGATCACCTCGCCCGAGGCCACCCCGGCGTCGACCGTGTCGCCGACCCCGTACTGATCCTCGAGGATCATGAAGACACCGGAGAGGAAGTCGGTGACCAGATTGCGGGCGCCGAAACCGATCGCCACACCCGCGACCCCGGCGCTGGCCAGCAGCGGCGCCAGATTGATCTGCAGCGCGGAGAGGATCATCAGCGCCGCGGTGCCCATGATCATGAACGAGGCGACGGAGCGCAGCACCGAGCCGATCGCCGCGGAACGCTGTCGCCGTCGCTCCACATTGACCAGCAGCCCGCCGAGCGCGGTGCCGTCGACGGCCTGGGCCGTGCGGTTCATGCGCTCTATCAGCTTGGTGATCGCCCGCCGGATGACGGACCGGAGCACGAAGGCGATGATCAGGATCAGGGCTATGCGCAGGCCGGTGCCGAGCCAAGTGGACCAGTTCTCCTCCACCCAGCCCGCGGCGTTCGTGGCGCTCCTATGCGCATCGTCGAGAGTCGTGGGACGAGGCGTCGAGTCTGCGGCCAGAGCAGCAGCGGACCAGAACACAGCAGAAACCCTTCGTATGCGACATGCCCGCACGGATCACCCGCGCGCGCAACCTCTGACACAGTAGCCGGGCGCGAGACGCGCCGTTCCTGTGTTCGAGAGCGCGCGAGCGTGCTCAGGGGGCGCGTATGAGCGGGGCCGGAGGCCGCAATTCCACCTTCTGCCCCGGTCGGGGCCGGGCGGCGGCACCGCTCGGACGGTCCCGTGATTCTTGCCACTCCGCAGTGGTGTCCCCTCGCCCGCGCACGCCGCGCGCGAGGGTGCCGGAAGGCCGTCGGGACGGTGGTCAAGGGGCCGCCGCCCCTACCGCGCGCGGGCGGTATACGCGCGGTACGCGGAAATGCCTCTCAACCGTTAACCCGGTGATAGTGGCGTTCCGGCCAGGGTTCAGGGGAAACTGGGGGAGATCGTCCCGGCGCGAGCCACGCGCCGCCGGCGTACAAGGAGGCCCCTGTGCCGCATGTCCTGGTCCTCAACGCGTCGTACGAGCCCCTCGGCGTCGTACCGCTCCGCCGCGCGCTCGTACTCGTCCTCAATGACAAGGCCATCAGCCTCGAGGACTCAGGCGCCCTGATGCACAGCGCTACCCGCGCGATCCCCGCACCCAGCGTCGTCCGGCTGAAGCGCTTTGTGAGGGTGCCCTTTCGCGGCCCCGTCCCGCTCACCCGCCGCGCGCTGTTCGCCCGCGACGGCGGCCGATGCGCGTATTGCGGTGGCGTCGCAACCAGCGTCGATCACGTCGTCCCGCGCAGCCGTGGCGGGCAGCACACCTGGGAAAACGTGGTCGCCGCGTGCCGTCGCTGCAACCACGTCAAAGCAGACCGCCATGTCGCCGAGATCGGCTGGCGGCTGCGCCATCAACCCGCGCCGCCTTCGGGGCTCGCGTGGCGGATCATCGGCACGGGGCATAGGGACCCGCGCTGGCTGCCATACCTGCAGGCATACGGCGCGGAAGACGCGATGGCCCGGATCGACGGCAGATCTGCCTGAGACCCGGGTCACCATTTTTTTGTGGCTCGGTTCGCTCCTGGCCGGTAGGACCCGGGGCCGGAAGCTCCCGGTGCCCGGCCGGGCACCGGGGAGCCGAAACGGAGAGGGCCCTAGTCCTTCTGGACCGCGTAGGCGGCGACCGACCAGAGGGAGTAGCCGAAGCGGGTGGCGCGCTCGACGCCCTGGACGCGGATGAAACGCGTGTCCGGGGCGTCCATGCCGATCGACTCCCGCCCGCCCTTCCCATGGGCGACCGTCGCCGCGTCGCGCCAGGTGCGGCCGTCCCCGGAGACCTGGACGCGGTAGCGGGAGGCGTAGGCGTCCTGCCAGTTCAGCTCAAGGCGGCCGATCCGGGCCGGGTGGGCCAGCTCCAGTTGGAGCCAGGCGCCGTCCTCGGACCGGGAGGACCAGCGGGTGTCCGCTTTGCCATCGATCGCGGCGGACGCCGGGAGGTCGGCGGTCTCGTCGCCGGACGAGGTCGCCTTCGTGCCCTCCGCACGGGCCAGGTCCGGGCCGTCGGTGCGCGGAAACGCCCTTACGGTCAGCATGCGCTCCTCCGACCCGAAGCGCACCGGGAGGGAGTAGCTGCCCGCCTTGGTGCCCTGGGCCACCGATATCTCCAAGCGGGCGGTCACCGCGCCGCCGCGCGGGGCCGTCACCCCGCCGGGGGCGCGCACGGTGATGCCGTGCGGCGCCTTCACCGTAAGGTCGCCGTTCACATCGCCGGGGCGGTGGGAGACCAACTGGGCCTCGACGACGGCCGCGCCGCCGCCTATCTCCGCATCCGCCGTCTTGTGGGACAGCGTGAGTTCGGCGTCCGGGGTGTCGCCGAACCAGGGGGTGATCTCGTGCACAGCGGGCGGGGTGGTGCCGGTCGGCCAGCTCAGCCGGATCGCGTCCGCCATCAGGTCCTCGTCCCCGTCCGCCGCCCTGACCTGGGTGAAACCGCTGCCCGAGAGCGCACCGAGGCTGCGCCAGCCCTTACCGGGGACATGCGCCTCCACGGTGCCCGGTGAGGCGTCCTGGACCCGGGTGGTGAGCGCGGAGACGGCGGAGAGCGGACGGCTGCGGCCGAAGCGCACGGTGACCGGGCGGCTGGGGGAAGCCACCTCCGTGGCCGCCTTACCGTCGGCCGCCGCGTGGTCGTCCTTGCCGGTCCGCAGCCCCTGCTTCGGGGTCCGGTCCACGCCCGACCAGGCGTCCGCCCGAGTCAGGGCCTTGGCGAGGAAGGGGTCGAGAACGCCCTTGCCGACCGTGACCCTGCTGTCCCCGATCTTCTCGCGCAGCGCCTCCACCGCGAGCCGGGCCTTCCAGGCCGCCGCTCCGTCGCCGCGTGCCTGGGCGGTGAGCATGTCCACGGCCCGTACGCCCGCGTCACCGTAGCGGCCCAGCTGGTCGAGCCAGGGCCGGACATCGTCGCCCAGCGTGCGGGACAGCCGCTCGGGGGCGTCACGCATGGTCCGGAAGGCGTCGCGCAGCCGGTCCCCGGACCGCTCCAGCCGCCCCACGTCCGTACCGGCCAGGGCCGTCCAGAACGCGTCGAAGAGCGGGCGCAGATACGCGGACTCGTCGCCGCCGAGCATCGAGGAGGCGTCGTTCCCGGCGAGCGCGCGCAGGGCGGCGCGGGTCTTGGCGTCCGGGCCCGCGAGGTCGTCGATGGCCGCCTGCCAGGACTCCTGGGGGCGGTAGCCGCGCGGGTTCCAGGCGAAGTCGGCGGCGGTGAACAGCGGGATCCGGGAGGCGGTCGGCTGCTCCATGGCGTTCGCCAGCAGCGCCGCGGACTGGGTGGCCACCGCCGGGTCGCGGCCGGTGTACGGGCCGAGGAAGATCCGGTCCTGCGCCCAGTCGTTGACCGGGTAGTTGTCCATGGTGACCAGGCGGTGGCCGAACGCCGACCGGGCACCGGCCAGCTCACCGCCGGTGATGGTCCTGGGCACCACCCCCACCCCGGTCCAGGCGACGTCCACGCCGTCGTCGAGCGCACCGGCCAGCGCGCGCCGGAACTCGGTGTCGCCGTCCTGGAAGTACTCGGTCGGCATCAGGGACAGCGGGGCCGAGCCGGGGTAGCGGCCGGCCAGATGGCGGGCGAGGGCGTTGGCCACCTTGGCCTGTGCGGTGGCGGCGGCCTCCGGGCCGGAGCCGAAGGTGTCGGCGTCGGCGTCGCAGTGCCACTCGCTGTAGCTGACGTCCTGGAACTGCAGTTGGAAGGAGCGCACCCCGAGCGCCCACATGGCGTCGACCTTACGCAGCAGCGCCTTGAGGTCCTTCGAGGACGAGAAGCACATCTCCTGGCCGGGGGAGACCGCCCAGCCGAGGGTGACGTGGTTGGCCCGGGCGCGCGTGGCCAGCTCGCGGAACTCCTCGCGCCGCTCGGCGGGGTAGGGGTCGCGCCAGCGGGCCTGCCGGTAAGGGTCGTCGCCGGGCGCGTAGAGATAGCGGTTCTGCTTGGTGCGGCCCATGAAGTCGAGCTGGGCCAGCCGGTCGCGGTGCGACCACGGGGAGCCGTAGAAGCCCTCCGTCGTGCCCCTTACGGCCGTCCCGGGCCAGTCGCGGACGGTCACCCCGGCGACGGCGGAGCCCCGGCCCTCCCGCTTCACCAGCAGCTGGCGCAGGGTCTGAACGGCGTGGAAGAGACCGTCGGGGCCGACGCCGGACAGCGCGACCGTGGGTCGCCCCTCCACCGGGCCCGTGGCCAGGAGATAGCCGCCGGACGGGAGGTCGCCGCGCTCGGGCGCGCGCAGGGCGCGCAGCGCGCTGTTCGCGCCCCGGCCGCCCACCTGCACCACCAGTCCGCGCGCCGGGGCCTTGCCGCCGGGCGTGGCTTCGTTGACGGTGCGCACCCCCGCGTCGTGCAGCAGGCCGCGCAGTGCGTCCAGGGCGTACGGATCGGCGTCGCCGTCGGCTATGAGGGTGGCCTCGTCCCCCAGGGCCAGCTCCGCCCCGTGTGCCCGCAGCGACTGAGGGCGCGGCCATACGGGCGGTATGCCGTCGCTGCTGTCGCGCTCCGGTGTGGAGGCGCCCGGGGAGCCGTGGTCCACCGGTGCGGCGGCGGCCGCGGGGGCGCCGCCGAGCAGCCCGCCGATGACCGCGGCAGCCATGGCCGTCGCCCCCGCGGCCCTGGGCCTCTTCCCCCCGAACTGCACGGGCCTCTCCTCGATCCAGATAGCCGGTCCCCGTAGATATGGCGCCGATAGGCGTGAGCCCACCACCAGGCCGGTGAGGGTGTCAACGCGGACGACCGAACTGTCGGCATTGCCGCGCGCGCGAGGCATCGGGCGGACCGGGGCCGGGCGCGGCGCGCCCGGCGCAAGTCTGACGGATGAAGGGCGGTCCTGTTCGTAAACTCTGTGCTCCCGATCCCTTACAGCCGTGAAATTGCCGCCCAGAGGGTATGTGACCTACAGCACGTACGGGGGGCGTTTACGTCTGCGCCCGTCCGGAGTGGGTAGGGCTCGGGATGACCCACTGCCGACAACCCCACGGAGGTCCGTGTGGCCGCGTCAGCTCAGCTTCTGCTTTCCGCCCTGTCCAAACCCGGACCCGAGACGTCCAGTGAACCGGATCCCTTCGACGGGGTCTCCGGCCCCGACTGTGGACTGTGCGGCCTGGACGGCTTCGGGTCCGGAAGCGCCACGGAGGCGCCCCTCACCAGCGAGCCCCCGCTCGCCGACAACGTTCCCCTGACCAGCGAGCCCCCGCTCGCCGCCGAACGTCCCCTGACAAGTGAGCCGACCGCCGCCCTCACCGGCGCGGGCGCGGGCTGCGAGCCGATGGAGTACTGATGGGCAGAGCGCGGCTCGCCGAGCTGCACGGTGTCGCCACCTCCTACGAGCCCGCCCCGGGCCGCACCGTCCAGGTGCCCGAGGACACAGTCGTCGCCGTACTGGCCGCGCTCGGCGTGGACGCCTCGACCCCCGAATCGGTACGCGAAGCGCTGGACCGGCATGAGCGCCGGCAGCGCGACCAGCTGCTGCCCCCCTGCGTGGTGGTGCGCCCCGGCAAGGCGCCACGCCTGAGCCTGCCCGAGGGCACGGCGCTGCGGGTGCGCCCCGAAGACGGCGCACCGCACACGCGGGGGCGGGTGGCCGCGGGGACCCGTAGGGCCGATGGCTCCCTCACGGAGGCCCGCACAGACAGCACTCGTACGGGCGGCGTTCTTACGGGCGGCGCTCATACGGGTGGCGCTCTTACGGAGGGCACCACCGCCGACGGCCTCCTTACCGCGCTCGCCGCGCTGCCGCCCGGTGCCCATACCCTGCTCGCCGAGGCCCCCGACGGCCGCCGCGCCACCGCCCCCCTCATCGTGGCCCCCGACCGGATGCCGTTATCCCCGGTCCGCAGCCACGGCTTTCTGGTGCAGCTCTACTCGCTGCTCTCCGCACGCTCCTGGGGCATGGGCGACCTCGGCGACCTGGCCGATCTGGCCGCCTGGTCGGGGCGGGCCCTCGGCGCCGGCTTCGTCCAGATCAACCCGCTGCACGCCGCCGTGCCCGGCACCCCGGGCGCGCCGACCGACCCCTCGCCCTACCGCCCTTCCTCGCGCCGCTTCCCCGACCCAGTTCATCTGCGGATCGAGGACGTGCCCGAATACGTCCAGCTGCGCGGCCGCGCCCGCGAGCGGGCCGATCAGCTCCTGGAGGCCGCCGCCGCCCTCCGTACGTCCGTCCTGCGCGAGGGCGCCCTGATCGACCGGGACGCCGTCTGGGCCCTCAAGCGCGAGGCGCTGGAGCTGGTGCGGACGGTCCCGCTCAGCCCCGGCCGCCGCGCCGCTTACTGCGACTTCCTCGCCGAGCGCGGACAGGCCCTGGAGGACCACGCCCTGTGGTGCGCGCTCGCCGAGACCCACGGCCATGAATGGCGCACCTGGCCCGGCGGCCTGGCCGATCCGCGCTCGGCGGGCACGGCCCGGGCACGGGCCGAGCATCTGGACCGCACCGACTTCCACTGCTGGCTGGCCTGGCTCACCGACACCCAGTTGGCCGCCGCCCAGCGCGCCGCGCGCGACGCGGGCATGGGCATCGGCCTCGTGCACGATCTGGCGGTCGGAGTCCATCCCTCGGGCGCCGACGCCTGGGCGCTCCAGGACGTCTTCGCCTCCGGCATGTCGATCGGCGCGCCCCCGGACGCCTTCAACTCCCGGGGCCAGGACTGGGGCCTGCCGCCGTGGCGCCCGGACGCGCTCGCCGCCACCGGCTACGCCCCTTACCGCGATCTGCTGCGCGGCCTCTTACGGCACGCGGGCGCGCTCCGCATCGACCATGTGATGGGCCTCTTCCGGCTGTGGTGGGTCCCCGAGGGGCGTGAGCCGACCGAGGGCTGTTACGTCCGCTACGACGCGGAGGCGATGCTCGGCGTGCTCGCCCTGGAGGCGCACCGGGCCGGGACGGTCGTCATAGGGGAGGACCTGGGGACGGTCGAGCCCGGTGTGCGGGAGGAGCTGGAGCGGCGCGGGGTGCTGGGGACGTCGGTGATGTGGTTCGAGCGCCACTACGACAGTGCCGCCGCGGCGGGCGCGGCCCGGCCGCTGTCCCCCGGGGAGTGGCGCGCGGACTGCCTGGCCACCGTGACGACCCACGATCTGCCGAGCACGGCCGCCCGGCTCACCGGCGACCATGTCGAGCTCCGGCACCGGCTGGGCCTGCTGACCCGCCCCCTCGCCGAGGAGCGCGCGGCGGACGCGGTCGAGGTCGCCGAGTGGCTGGCGCTGCTGGGGCGGCTCGGGCTGCTGCCGGAGGGGCCGGGCGACGAGGAGGGTGCGGTCAAGGCGGTCCACCGCTTTCTGCTGCGCACCCCGGCGAGGATGGTGGGCGTATGGCTGCCGGACGCCGTGGGGGACCGCAGACCGCAGAATCTGCCGGGCACCTGGGATCAGTACCCCAACTGGCGGTTGCCGATCGCCGACGCCGAGGGGCGCCCGATGTCCCTGGAGGAGCTGGTCGCCTCGCCCCGGCTGCGGGCGCTGATGGCCGAGGTGGCCCGGCTCGCCCCTCGTGACCCTGCCCCATAGCTGCCCCGGCCTCGCCGTGGCGGCCTCGCCCCTGCCTCGTAGCTGTCCGACTCCGCCCATGGCTGCCTCGGCCCGCCCATAGGTTGGATCTCTGCTTTGCGCAGTCTCCCCAGAACGCCTCTCCTCTGGCAGTCTGTCATGGACACCGCCATAGAGATCCGATCAATGACGACCGGAGAGCTGGAGGGGACCATGGCCCGATCCCTGGGCGGAACGCCCGGCACCCACCGACCACGCGGACGACGGCGCGCGCTGCTCGCGCTCCGCGCCCTCGCCCTGGCCGCCCTCGCGGCCGCCGCCGTCCCTCCCGCTCCCGCGCAGGCCGCTCCCGCGCAGGCCCCCGCGCAGGCCCCCGGGCAGGCCGCGCGAGCCGGATGTCAGGGGCCCGTCACCCCCGCCCCGCAGCAGACCGTCGAGGACTGCGACACCCCCGCCCGCATCATCGACAAGGCCGTCCACACCGTCCCCACCCCCGGACAGCGGGCCTGGCAGAAGCGCGAGATCACCGCCTTCACCCACTTCGGCATGAACACCATGACCGGCCGCCAGTGGGGCTCGGGGGCCGAGGACGAGAAGCTCTTCGACCCGCCCGAGCTCGACATGGACCAGTGGATGCGGGCGTACAAGGCCGCCGGCGCCCAGCAGGTCATGCTCACCGCCAAGCACCACGACGGCTTCGTGCTCTACCCGAGCCGCTACACGGACCACGACGTCGAGGCCAGCCCCTGGTGGACGAACGGCCCCGGCGGCAGGAATCCCGATGGCGATGTGCTGGGCGCGTACGTCAAGGCCGCCCGTAAGGCTGGACTCAAGGTCGGCGTCTACCTCTCGCCCGCGGACGGGGCCGAGCTGCCGCACGGCTGGCACGCCCAGTGGGTCGAGAAGATCCGCGAGAAGCAGCAGAACGGCGAGGAGCTGTCGCTGCCCGAGCGCATGGCCCTGGAGGACGGCGACCGCGCACCCGCCGGCCATGGCCGCTACGGCAACGGCAGCAAGCCCACCGAGCGCACCATCCCCACCCTCGTCCCCGGCGACGACCGGGCGGACAAGGTCGCCTCGGGCGCGCTGCCCACGTTCCGCTTCACCGCCGACGACTACGACGCGTACTACCTCAACCAGATCTACGAGATCCTGACGCAGTACGGCCCCATCGACGAGTTCTGGCTGGACGGCGCCAACCCCTGGGGCGGTGCGGGCGTCACCCAGAACTACAACGTCAGGAACTGGTTCGAGCTGATCCGCGCGCTCTCCCCGGATGCCGTGGTCTTCCAGGGCGCGCAGGGCGTGCGCTGGGTGGGCAACGAGGACGGCATCGCCCGGGAGACCGAATGGTCGGTGACCCCGTCCGCCGTCGACCCGTGGACGGTCGTGGGCGGCGGGCTGCCCAATGACTCCACCGACGCCGACATCGGTTCGCGCGCGAAGCTGACCGCGCCGGGCGTGCGCCATCTGCAGTGGTACCCGGCCGAGGCCGATGTCTCGATCCGCCCCGGCTGGTTCCACGACCCCGCGGAGCGGCCCAAGACCCCCGGCCAGTTGATGTCGCTGTACGAGCGCAGCGTGGGCCGCAACGCCTCGCTGCTGCTCAACGTCCCGCCCGCGAAGAGCGGCCGGATCGACGACACCGACATCGCCTCCCTTACGGCCTTCGGCAAAGCCGTAAGGACGACATACGGCACCGGCGCGCGGCCGGCCACCGGCCATCCGGTGACCTTCGACCGGGTACGGCTCGGCGAGGACATCCGCCGGGGACAGCGGGTGGAGGAGTTCACCGTGCAGGCCCGGGTGGCGGGGACATGGCGGGACATCGCCTCCGGTACGACCATCGGGGCCCGGCGCATCCTTCCGCTGGCCGCGCCCGTCACGGCCGACGGGCTGCGGGTACGGGTCCTCGCCTCCCGCGCCGCGCCACGGCTGCTGCCACCCACCGTCCACCTCAGCGCGGCGGGCCGCGGCTGAGCCGACTTCCGAGGCCGCGGTCATGGCCATCTCAACACGGTGGTAAAGGCCACCCCGGGCACGCGGCGCCGGGGGGCATCGGATAACTTGAGTCCGTGAGCAACAAGGTCAAAAAGAACGCCGTGCGCGCCGGTGCAGTCATCGCCGCGACGACGGCGATGCTGCTGATGTCGTCCCCCGCGTTCGCGCTCACCCGCGACGACGGTGACGACCCGGGTCCGGGCCTGAGCGTCGCCGAGACGCTGGGCCTCTATGTCGCCGCTCCGATCATTCTCTTCCTGGTGATCGCGGGTCTGGTGATGGCGGGAGACAGGAAGTCCCGTAAGCAGACCGACTGAGGCGATCGATCGACGAAGCGCGCACGCCGCTGCGGAGCGCCCCGGCCATCCGGCCGGGGCGCTCTTGTCGTGTAAGGCGGCGTCTCCGGCCCGGGTGGGGCGGGCCGTCTCCGGCCGCGCGCTAGGGTGGCCCGTCTCCGGCCGCCGGTCGGTACCGGGTAGGCCATCCGCGCCGCGCCGCATTCCGCCGCCCCGGATCCCCAAGTGCGACCGTGTCACGCCGAGTTCACCGTGTGCCATCCACAGGCTCCGGGCCGTTTATTTTCGCTTTAACCTACGGTGTCGTAACCTACGGGTCCGTAGGTAAAGCCCGTCGCCCCCGTCCCCTGGAGCGCCACCGTGACACTCGCCCCCACCCATCGCCACGGTCAGGCCGTATGGAGCGATACCCAGCTCCTGTACGCGCTTGAAGAGGTGGTCGAGACCGAGCTCAACCGGCATCTGGCGGTCGCCAAGGAGTGGATGCCGCACGAGTACGTCCCGTGGAGCGACGGCCGGAACTTCGACGGTGTCATGGGCGGTGAGGCATGGGCGCCCGACCAGTCCAAGGTCAGCGACGTCGGCCGGATCGCGCTCGTGGTCAACCTCCTCACCGAGGACAACCTCCCCAGCTACCACCACGAGATCGCGACCCTCTTCGGCCGGGACGGCGCCTGGGGCACCTGGGTGCACCGCTGGACGGCGGAGGAGGGGCGCCACGGCATCGTGATGCGTGACTACCTGCTGACCAGCCGCGCCGTCGACCCGGTGGAGCTGGAGCGGTTCCGCATGGCGCACATGTCCGAGGGCTTCGAGTCGGACAACCAGCACAGCATGCTGCACACCGTGGCGTATGTCGCCTTCCAGGAGCTGGCCACCCGCATTTCGCACCGCAACACCGGCCATCACTCCGGCGACCCGGTCTGCGACCGGATGCTGGCGCGCATCGCCACCGACGAGAACCTGCACATGATCTTCTACCGGAACCTGCTCGGGAAGGCGTTCGAGCTGGCCCCCGACCAGACCATGGGCGCCGTCCGCGATGTGGTGGTCAACTTCCGCATGCCTGGTCATGGGATGCCCGGCTTCGAGCGCGCCGCCGCCCAGATCGCCATTGGCGGTATATACAACCTGCGTATCCACCATGACGATGTCCTGCAGCCCGTGCTGCGCTTCCTGAAGGTCCTGGAGATCGGCGGGCTCGGCCCGGAGGGGCTCAAGGCACAGGAGGAACTGGGGCTCTACATGGGTGGATTGGACGATCAGGCCACCAAGTTCGACGAGCGGCGCGAGGCGCTGCTGGCCCGTCGCAGGGCCCGTGCCGAACGTTCGTGATCACTCTGGCACCATCGGGTGATGGTCGAACATTCATCGCAAGGGACGTCCGGCGCGGCTCACGGTGAAATGCCCGCCATGGCGGACCAGATGGCGGCGGATCAGAAGGCGGATTCAGGAGCGGATCAAGGGCCGGATCCGGCGTTGGATCCGGCGGCCGAGGCGGCCCGGCTGAGGGCCGCCGCGGCCGCCGGAAAACCGGATGCGTACCGGGCCTACGCCGAACTCCTCACCGGCGAGGGCCGCTTGGACGAGGCCCTGCCGTGGTGGGCCAGGGCCGCCGACGCCGGGGACGCGGACGCCTCACGCACGCTCGCGATCTGTCACAAGGACCGCGGCGAGTTCGCCGAGGCCGAGCGGTGGTACCGCACAGCCGCCGATCGCGACGGCGGCTGTGCGTTCGGTCTGGCCCGGCTGCTGCACGAGGCCGGCGACACGGCCGGTGCCGAGACGTGGTACGAGCACGGGGCCGCGCTCGGCAGCGTCGAGTGCACGACCAACGGCGCCGTGCTGCTCGCCGCCCGCGGCGAATGGGACACCGCCCTGGAGCGGCTGGCCGAGGCGTCCGCCCAGGGCGACGACATCGCCACCCGCACCCGCGGGGCCATCCAGAACATGCTGAGCGACCTGGATAGCTGGCGCGAGGCCCTCGCCCGGGCCGAAGCGGAGGGCGACCCCGAGGAGGCGTACGAGGCGCTGCGCGACCTGCTCGACCCGGACCGCAGGGCGATGTTCGCGCGCTACCCCCGGATGGTCGCGGAGGCCGAGGCGCTGTACGCGCGGGCGGCCGCGGTCGGCAGCGCCAAGGCACTGGTGGACCAGGCCCTCTTCATCGCTCGCGACGACAGCCGCTGGGACGAGGCCCGCGCCCTCGTCGAACGCGCCCATGAGCGGGGCTACGACGGCGCGGCGTACGTCCTCGGCGCCTGGGCGGAGGAGAACGGCGAACTGCGCACCGCCGAGGAGTGGTACCGCACGGCCGACGAGGCGGACGGTGGCCACATATGGGCCTGCTTCAACCTCGGCGTGCTGTGCGTACGGCAGCGGCGGCTGGACGAGGCGGAACGATGGCTGCGGGCCACGGGGCTCGACGGTGTCGAGGGTGCCGAAGGCGCCGAGGGTGTGGATGCGGAGGGCAGGGGCCCGTTCGACGAGGGCGAGGAGCGGATCGTCAGCGCGCTGGAGGACATCGCCGCGATCCGCGCCGACCCCGAGCGGATGCCGCCCGCCGAGTGGGAGGAACGCCTGCCCGGGCTGCGGGCCCGCGCCGAGGAGGGCGGCCCGGACGCCTGGTGCGCGTACGCCGACGCGCTCGACCGGCTGTACCGGCTCCCGGAGGCCGCCGAGTGGTACCGCAGGGCGGGCACCCCGCGCGCCCTGCTCGCCCTGGGCCGGATGCTGTACGAAGTGGGCGGCGCCACGGGGCTGCGGATGGTGCCGTTCTACGAGCCCGCGGCGGCGGAAGGCGACGCCGGGGCCGCGTACGACATCGGCCGCATCCACGACGAGGCCGGGGACCGGCGCACCGCCCAGATCTGGTTCCGCCGGGCCGCCGACCTCGGGCACGGGCGGGCCGCGTGGTGGCTCGGCTGGACGTCGGAGGAGCGGGGCGGCGACCCGCAGCACGCCGAGCGCTGGTACGTCCGCGCCGCGCGCAGCGGTCTGGTGCCGCCCGCGTTTCTCGCGGGGCGCAGCATGGTCCGGCGCGGCGCCTATGGCGAGGCCGAGCCGCTGCTCAGGGTGGCATGCGAGGGGAAGCACGAGGAGGCGCCGTACTGGCTCGCGCAGGCCCTGCGGGGGCTGGGGCGGGTGGAGGAGGCGGAGCGGTGGCTCCGGGTGGCCGCCGAGGCGTACCCGGATCTCCTCCGCCAATACGGCCCGATGGCCGGCCTGGCCATGCCCGACCCTAGGTAACCGGTTTGTGGGCAATCGTTCCGCGGGGCGGAACGGGTGGGCACAAACCGGCCAGCGGCCAGTACCCGGCAACGAAACGTTAACCAGAGACGGGGCCAAGCCGGTGCGGCCCAGCTAATCGTTGGCCGGGGCGCGTGGCCGGGTGCGGCCCGGTGGGTGGGTTGTGCCCACCCGTCCCGCCCTGCGGGACGATTGCCCACAACTAGTAGAGCGCATGCCCGCAACTGGGCGGCGCGGTGCGGGGCGCAGGGCCCCGCACCGCGCCGCAACCCGGTCAGCCCGCGTTGGCGTCCGCGGCCTGGGCGCGGAGGGCGCGTTCGATGCCCGCCCGGGACTCCGTCATCAGACGCCTCAGCGCCGCCGTGGGCTCGGCCGACGCGAGCCACGCGTCCGTGGTGTCCAGGGTCTCCTGCGAGACCTGCAGCGCCGGGTAGAGCCCCACCACGATCTGCTGCGCCATCTCATGGCTGCGGCTGTTCCAGGTGTCCTTCGCCGCCGCGAAGTACTTCTCCGTGTACGGCGCCAGCAGCTCCCGCTGATCGGTCTGGACGAAGCCGCCGATCACCGCCTCCTGCACCGCGTTCGGCAGGGTGTCGCTCTCCACGACCGACGCCCACGCCTCCGCCTTGGCCTGCGGCGTCGGCCGCGCGGCCCGCGCCATCGCGGCATAGCGCTCGCCCGCGGAGGTCTTGTCGCGCTCCAGCTCCGCCGCGATGGCCCCCTCGTCCGCCCGCCCGGTGGCGGTGAGCCGCTGCAGCAGCGCCCAGCGCAGCTCGGTGTCGATGGCCAGGCCCTCGATCGTCTCGGTGCCCTCGAGCAGCCCGGCGACCAGGTCGAGCTGCGCGTCCGTACGGGCGGTCGCGGTGAAGGCCCGCGCCCAGGCGAGCTGGTGGTCGCTGCCCGGCGCCGCCGCCCGCAGATGGTCGAGCGTGGCCTCGGTCCACTTGGCCAGGCCCGTCTCGCGCCAGGCCGGGGCGGCGTACAGGTCCAGGGCCAGCTTCACCTGGCGGTGCAGCGACTGGACGACGCCGATGTCCGACTCCTTGGCGATGCCCGAGAGCACCAGCGCCAGGTAGTCGCGGGTGGCCAGCTCGCCGTCGCGGACCATGTCCCAGGCCGAGGCCCAGCACAGCGCGCGCGGCAGGGACTCCGCGAAGTCGCCGAGGTGCTCGGTGACGACGGCCAGCGAGTCCGGATCCAGCCGCACCTTCGCGTAGGTGAGGTCGTCGTCGTTGAGCAGGATCACCGCGGAGCGCTTCGCGCCGATCAGTTGCTCCACCTGGGTCAGCTCACCGTCCACGTCCAGCTCGATGCGCTCGGAGCGGATCAGCTTGCCGGTCGCGTTCAGGTTGTAGAGCCCGATGGCGATGCGGTGCGGCCGCAGAGTCGGCTCGCCCTTGGCGCCCGGCGGCAGCGCCGGGGCCTCCTGCCGCACCGCGAAGGAGGTCACCGTCCCGCTCGCGTCCGTCTCGATCTCCGGCCGCAGCACATTGATGCCCGCCGTCTCCAGCCACTTCTTCGACCAGGTCTTCAGATCGCGCCCGCTGGTCTCCTCCAGCGCGCCGAGCAGATCCGACAGCCGGGTGTTCTTGTAGGCGTGGCGCTTGAAGTACGCCTGGACGCCGCTGAAGAACTCGTCCATCCCGACGTACGAGACCAGCTGCTTGAGCACCGAGGCGCCCTTGGCGTAGGTGATCCCGTCGAAGTTGACCAGGACGTCGTCCAGGTCGTTGATCTCGGCCATGATCGGGTGGGTGGACGGAAGCTGGTCCTGCCGGTAGGCCCACGTCTTCATGGAGTTGGCGAAGGAGGTCCAGGAGCGCGGCCACCTGCTGCCCGGCGCATGGGCCTGGCAGGCGATCGAGGTGTAGGTGGCGAACGACTCGTTCAGCCACAGGTCGTTCCACCACTCCATGGTGACGAGATCGCCGAACCACATATGGGCCAGCTCGTGGAGGATGGTCTCGGCCCGCGCCTCATACGCCGCGTCGGTGACCTTGGAGCGGAAGACGTACTGGTCGCGGATGGTCACCGCGCCCGCGTTCTCCATCGCGCCCGCGTTGAACTCCGGCACGAAGAGCTGGTCGTACTTGGCGAACGGGTACGCGTAGTCGAACTTCTCCTCGAACCACTCGAAGCCCTGCCGCGTCACCTCGAAGATCGCGTCCGAGTCGAGGTACTCCGCGAGCGAGGGACGGCAGTAGATGCCCAGCGGCACCGAGCGGCCGTCCTTCTCGTACGAGCTGTGCACGCTGTGGTACGGGCCCGCGATCAGCGCGGTGACATAGGTCGACAGGCGCGGGGTCGGCTCGAACCGCCAGACGTTGTCCTTCGGCTCCGGCGCCGGCGAGTTCGAGATCACCGTCCAGCCCTCGGGCGCCGTCACGGTGAACTGGAACGTGGCCTTCAGGTCGGGCTGCTCGAAGTTGGCGTACACCCGGCGGGCGTCGGGCACCTCGAACTGGGTGTAGAGGTACGCCTGCTGGTCGACCGGGTCGACAAAGCGATGCAGCCCCTCACCGGTGTTGGTGTACGCGCAGTCCGCGACCACCCGCAGCTCATTGCGCCCGGCCAGCAGCCCCGGCAGGGCGATCCGCGAGTCCTTGAAGACCTGGTTCGGGTCGAGCGCGTCGCCGTTGAGCACCACCTCGTGCACCGTGGGCGCCACCAGGTCGATGAACGACTCCGCGCCCGACTCGGCGGCGTCGAAGCGCACCGTGGTCACGGAGCGGTAGGTACCGCCCTCCTGGGCGCCGCTCAGGTCCAGTTCGATCTCGTACGCGTCCACCGTGAGGAGGCGCGCCCGCTGCTGCGCTTCCTCCCTTGTGAGGTTGGTGCCAGGCACGTCGGCCAACTCCCGTTCGTCATGTGCGGTACGCCATGCGTCAGGCGGATGGCCATCCTCGCACGTCGGCCGGTCGGCGTCGGTAGGCCAAAGGGCGACTGAACGGGGGGAACACCGAGGGGGAGCGGCCGGCCGCTCCCCCTCGGACGAGGCGTGGGCGTCAGCTCAGGTCGGCCGCCACCAGCTCGGCGATCTGCACCGCGTTCAGCGCGGCGCCCTTGCGCAGGTTGTCGTTGGAGAGGAACAGCGCGAGACCGTGCTCGACCGTCTCGTCCACCCGGATCCGGCCCACATAGCTGGGGTCCTGGCCCGCGGCCTGGAGCGGGGTCGGGATCTCCGAGAGCGCCACGCCCGGGGCCGCGGCCAGCAGCTCGGAGGCGCGCTCCACGCTGATCGGACGCTCGAAGCGCGCGTTCACCTGGAGCGAGTGGCCGCTGAAGACCGGCACCCGGACACAGGTGCCGGACACCTTCAGCTCCGGGATCTCCAGGATCTTGCGGCTCTCGTTGCGGAGCTTCTGCTCCTCGTCGGTCTCGAACCGGCCGTCGTCGACGATCTTCCCGGCCAGCGGGAGCACATTGAACGCGATCGGGCGGGCGTACACCTCGGGCGCGGGGAAGTCCACGGCCGCGCCGTCGTGGGTGAGCTCGGCCGCGCGGTCGGCGGTCTTGCGGATCTGGCCGTCGAGCTCGGCGACGCCGGACAGCCCGGAGCCGGAGACGGCCTGGTAGGTGGTGGCCACCAGGGCGGTGAGCCCGGCCTCGGCGTGCAGCGGGCGCAGCACGGGCATGGCGGCCATGGTGGTGCAGTTCGGGTTGGCGATGATGCCCTTGGGGCGGTCCACCGCGGCGTGCGGGTTGACCTCGGCGACGACCAGGGGCACCTGGGGGTCCATCCGCCAGGCCGAGGAGTTGTCGATCACGACGGGGCCCTGTGCGGCGACCTTCTCGGCCAGCGCCCTGGAAGTGGCGCCGCCCGCGGAGAACAGGACGATGTCCAGACCGGAGTAGTCGGCCGTGGCGGCGTCCTCGACGGTGATCTCGGTACCGCGCCACGGGAGCGTACGCCCGGCCGAGCGGGCGGAGGCGAACAGCCGCAGCTGCTCGGCCGGGAAGTCACGCTCGGCGAGCACCCTGCGCATCACTCCGCCGACCTGGCCGGTCGCTCCGACGATTCCGATCCTCATATCAGCCCTTTTCCTTGGTTGTGCCTGTTCGAGGCGCCTACCCTCCTGGCAAGTGTCTCAGGCGGGTCCGTTACCGTCCCGTGATTTATCCCACGGCGGGGGCGGTTCCCAGGGTGGATGAACGCCGAGTGAGGAGAAGAATTCCTGTTCACAAGGGCGCGATGACCGTTTGCTACCGCCAAGATCCACGTGTGGAGATCGGCGACCGGCGTTGCCGCCTCGTTCACCGCCAGGCCATTCCCGATGCCAACGATCCGAGGTGAGGGCAGCGTCGCTGTCCGCCCGTTTCCGCGTGTCCACTCGGGGAGATCACGCATGTCCCGCATACGGTCCGCCGCAGCCGCCGTCGCCCGCCTCGATCGGCGCACCTTCCTCGCCGCAACCGCCGCCACCGGTGCCACGGCCGGTCTGGGGCTCGCCTTCGGGCCCGGCAGTGGTTCGGCCGACGCCACGCAGCCCGCCACCGCGCGCGCCGCGGGCCGCCGGGTGGTGCAGGCCCCGGCGGCGCCCTCGACGGCCGGTACGACGCTGGAGACGTTCTCCGCCGCGCAGGGCGCCACCGGCTACCGGCGGCTCGCCGGCGGCCCCGCCTGGACCCGTGAGGTCCGCAGCGAGATCACCGGCGCCAAGGGCGGCCGCGAGGACCGGCGCACCGCGCTCGCCTCGTTCGTCCAGCTCACGGATCTGCACCTGACCGACGTCCAGCACCCGATGCGCTACGAGTTCCTGCGCAGCGGGCGCGCCGGGGCGTGGCGGCCGCACGAGGCGCTGACCATCGCCGGGGTCGCCTCGCTCATCGAGCGGATCAACGGGCTGCGCGGCGGACCCGCCACCGGGGCGCCGCTGTCGTTCGTCATGACCACCGGCGACAACACCGACAACAACGCCAAGATCGAGCTGGACTGGTTCCTGGCCGCGATGAACGGCGGCCGGATCACCCCCAACACCGGCGACCCGCGCCACTACGAGGGCGTCCAGAACAGCGGGCTCAAGGAGTTCTGGCACCCCGAGGAGGCGCTGCGCGACGCCGACAAGAAGCTCGGCTTCCCGCGCATCGACGGCTTCCTCAAGGCCGCGCTGCGCACCGTCAATAGCCCCGGGCTGCGGCTGCCGTGGTACTCCACCATCGGCAACCACGACGATCTGGCGGGCGGTGTCTACTCCCTCGGCCACGACTACTACGCGGACTTCGCCACCGGGAAGCGCAAGCTGGAGATCATCCCGGCCGCGGAGGCCGAGTCGCTCTACAAGGGGACGCGCAAGGGGGCCGACCCCAAGGGCGCGGACATGAAGGCGCTGCTGGAGGCGCACGCCAAGGACATGCGCACGGTCACCCCCGACGAGCGCCGTGCGCCCTTCACCCAGTCCGAGTACCTGGCCGCGCATCTCGACCCGGCCGCCACCGGCCCCGGCCCGGTCGGCCACGGCTACACCAAGGCCAACCTCGACGAGGGCACCCTCTACTACTCGTTCCGGGTCTCCGAGAACGTGATCGGCATCAGCCTGGACACCACCGACCCGGGCGGCCACTACACCGGTTCGCTCGGCACCGCCCAACTGCGCTGGCTGGAGCGGACCCTGAAGGCCCACAAGGACGACTACGTCATCGTCTTCAGCCACCACTACAGCCGCAGCCTGGACAACATGAACCGCGACCCGGGCCGGCCGGGCGAGGCCCGCCACGGCGGGGACGAGGTCGTCGCCCTGTTCCAGCGCCACCCTCAGGTGCTGGCCTGGATCAACGGCCACAGCCACCAGAACGAGATCACCCCGCGCGGCACCTTCTGGGAGATCACCACCGCCTCGCATGTGGACTTCCCCCAGCTGGCCCGGGTGTTCGAGGTCGTGGACAACCACGACGGCACGATCTCCCTGTTCACCACGCTCATCGAGTCGGCCGCGCCGCACCGCACGGACTTCTCGGACCTGTCCCAGACCGGTCTCGCGGCGCTCTACCGCGAGCTGTCCTTCAACACGCCCGGCGCCAGCCAGAAGCTGGCCGGTGACGCGACGGACCGCAACACCGAGCTGCTGCTGCGCAAGCCCTGAGCCCTGAGCCCGAGCCGCCCGCACCGGGTGGCCCGATACCCCGCCTCCGCGCCGGGGCATCGGGGCGTCAGCGCGGCAGGACCACCACATAGGAGGCCGGGTCGCGGTCGGCCGCCGCGATCAGGGCGGTACGGACCACCGCGGCCTGTTCCTCCGGGGTCTCCCGGAGCTTCTTCGGGGTGACGCGCACGACCGTGATCCCGAGCCGCTCCAGGTGCTCGCGCTTGCGGCCGAAACCGCCGCGCCAGACCTCCTCGTCCTGGCGGGGCGCCCGGGTGTCGATCTCCACCGCCACCGCCTGCTCACGCCAGTAGGCGTCCACCCCGCCGAGAGCGGGCCCGCCGGGCAGCCGCAGCTCCACGTTCCACAGGGGCTCGGGCAGGTGGTGGCCGCGGATCATGTCGTACAGCCGCCCCTCGGCGATCGCCCGGCCCTCGGCGAGCAGCGCGTCCACGGCGTCCACGACATGCGGCCGGGACAGCAGCCGGGCCGAGTTCAGCTCCGCGACGACGGCCGTGGCCTCGCAGTGGCCGTGGCGCACGGACTCGGTGAGCAGTCTGCGGACCAGGACGGCGTCGGTGAGCCGGGCGACCGCGTCGGCGAGGGCGCGGGCCACCGGGGCGGTGGGCACCCCCGCGACGTACTGGGGGCCGGGCAGGGTGCCGGCCCGCACGAAGCGTACGAAGCCGGTGGCGCGCAGCCGCCGGGTGCGCGGCACCAGGACGTCGATCCGGTCGAGGGAGGCCAGCGGGGGAGCGGAGGAGAAGTGGTACAGGGCGAGCGCGGCAAGCCCGGTGATCATCGCCTCGCCGTGCGGCTCGCCGCCGCCCGGCGCGGAGCCGTCGGCGCCCTGGCCGCGGCTCGCGGTGTACAGCAGCGCGGCCAGCAGCCGCTCCTCGCTGGTCGCCGGGCCGGGGTGGAGCAGATGGACGCCCGGCAGGATCTGCTGCCAGGGCCCGCCGGCCCGGCTGCGCTCCGCGGCGACGGCCGCGGTCACACCGTGCTCGCGGAGCTGACGCGTCGTCAACACCCGGCGCTGGACGTCCGAGAGGTGGTGGAGAGGGCGGGGGGACAGCGGCGTGTTGTGGCTCATGCCCCCGCCATTCCCGCGTCCGCCGCACCGGCTAACCCCTGTTACAGAGTCGTCGACAAAAGCGGACAACCCCGCACTAAAGTACGGTAGTTCGAATGCCGAAAGGCTCCCCGCCCCGATGCCCGACCGCGTCCCGCCAGCCTGGCCGCGTCCCGCCACTCCGGCCGCACCTCGCCACCCCGGCCGCGTCCCGCCAGTCTGGCCGCGCGGCCAGCCCGCGGGGTCCAGCCTGCGGGGTCCTGCTGCGGGGCCCGGCCGCGAGGTCCGGCTACGGAGTCCGACTTGCGAGGCCCTGCTGCGAGGTCCGACCACGCGGCCCGGCCGCGAGGGGCCGGACCGTCGCCGAGGTGGTCGCCGAGCTGGACGCGGGGGAGCGCCCCGAATTCCCGGTGAACATCGCGATCACCCGGGAGGACGGCGCGGTCACGGGCGAGATGTCCATCGTCAGGACCCTGGGCCCCGCAGCGGTGCCCGGCTTGCGGGGTCCGGCCGCACGGTCCGGCCGTGAGGCCCCGCCCCGGTGCCCGCGCGGCGCTCGCCCGGCGGTCGCCGGGGGCGCCGCGCGGGCGTCCGAGGGTCGGCGTACGCCTTAGGCGGCCGCCCTCTCGTCGCATTGCTGCCCGCGCAGGGCGCGGGCGAGGTCGTCGCGTGCCTCCAGGACCAGTCGGCGCAGCGCGGGCGCCGCGTCCTGGTGGCCGTCCAGCCAGGCGTCGGCCGCCTCCAGGGCGCGGGTGTCGCCCTGGGCGGCCGGGAACAGCCCGCGCACGATCGCCATCCCGATCTCGATCGACCGCTCCTGCCAGATCCGCTCGATCACCTCGAAGTAGCGCGGTGCGTACGGCGCCAGCAGATCCCGCTGGCCCGGCTGGTCGAAACCGGAGATGGTGGCTTCCACCAGGGCGTTGGAGAGGCGGTCGGACTCCACCACCGCGTCCCATGCCTCGGCCTTGACCGAGGCGGAGGGCCGGGCGGCCAGACACCGCACCTGGTGGCGCTTGCCGGAGGCGGTGTCGTCGCGCGCCAGCTCGGCGCCGATCAGCGCCTCGTCGGCCTGACCGCTCGCGGCCAGCGCGGCCAGGAACGTCCAGCGCAGCTCCTGGTCCACATCCAGCCCGTCGATCCGGGCCGTGCCGTCCAGCAGCCCGCTCAGCATCCGCAGCTCGGACTCGGTGACGGCGACCTGCGCGAAGAACCGCGCCCAGGCGAGCTGATGCCCGCTGCCCGGCTCGGCCAGCCGCAGCTCGCTCAGCGCGACCTCGGCGAGCTGGACGCCGGCCGCCTCGCGCGCGTCCGGCGCCGAGTAGTGGTGCAGGGCGGACAGCGCCCATGCCTGGACCATCTGCAGCACGCCGATGTCGCTCTCGGCCCCGGCGAACCGCCGCACCAGCTCCAGATAGTCGCGGGCGGGCAGCAGCGCGTCGCGGGTGAGGTTCCACAGCGCGGACCAGCTCAGCGCGCGGGCGAGGGGGTCGGTCAGCTCGCCCAGGTGCTGGCGCAGGGTGTCCAGCGACCTCTCGTCGAAGCGGATCTTGCAGTAGGTGAGGTCGTCGTCGTTGACCAGGATCAGATCGGGCCGGGAGGCGCCGGTCAGCTCGGGGACGACCGTACGGGGGCCGTCGACGTCCACCTCGGCGCGGGCGTAGCGCACCAGGGCTCCGGGGCGCTCACCGGCCGGGGCCTCCTTGCGGTACAGCCCCACGGCCACCCGGTGCGGCCGCAGTGTCGGGTGGCTCTCGGCGGCTTCCTGCTCCACCGCCAGCTCGGTGATGTGCCCCTCGGCGTCATAGGTGGCCTGCGGGGTGAGCGCGTTGACCCCCGCGGTCTCCAGCCAGGCGCGCGACCAGGTGGCCATGTCCCGCCCCGAGGTCTCGCCGAGCACCGACAGCAGATCCGACAGCCGGGTGTTGCCGTACGCGTGCCGCTTGAAGTAGCGCCGCGCGCCCTCCAGGAAGGCGTCCTGCCCGACGTAGGCCACCAGCTGCTTGAGCACGGACGCGCCCTTGGCGTACGTGATCCCGTCGAAGTTGAGCTTGGCGTCCTCCAGGTCACGGATGTCGGCCGTGACCGGGTGGGTGGACGGCAGCTGGTCGGCGCGGTAGGCCCAAGCCTTGCGGCGGTTGGCGAAGGTGATCCAGCCGTCGGTGAAGCGGGTCGCCCCGACCAGGGCGAAGGCCCCCATGAAGTCGGCGAACGACTCCTTGAGCCACAGGTCGTCCCACCACTCCATGGTCACCAGGTCGCCGAACCACATATGCGCCATCTCGTGCAGGATGACGTTCGCCCGGCTCTCGTACGACGCCTGGGTGACCTTGCCGCGGAAGATGAACTCCTCCCGGAAGGTCACACAGCCCGGGTTCTCCATCGCGCCGAGGTTGTACTCCGGCACGAACGCCTGGTCGTACTTGCCGAACGGGTACGGATAGTCGAAGTGGTCGTGGAAGAAGTCCAGACCCTGCTTGGTGACCGTGAAGATGTCGCCCGCGTCGAAGTGCTTGGCCAGCCCCTTGCGGCACAGCGCGCCCAGCGGGATCTCCAGCTCGGAACCGTCCGGCAGCGTGCGGCGGTAGAGGTCGCTCTCGTGGTGGTACGGACCGGCGAGCACGGCCGTGATGTACGTCGAGATGGGCCGGGTCGGGACGAAGTGGCTGGTCGCGGCGCCATCGCCGGCACCGGACGGCTCGACCCGGTCCACCGTCCCGTTGCTCAGCACCGTCCAGCCCTCCGGGGCGGTCACCGAGAAGGTGAACGGGCCCTTGAGGTCCGGCTGTTCGAAGTTGGCGAAGACCCGGCGGGCGTCGGCCGGCTCGTACTGGGTGTAGAGGTAGACCTCGCCGTCCTCCGGGTCCACGAAGCGGTGCAGGCCCTCGCCGGTCCGGCTGTAGGCGCACTGCGCGTCCACCACCAGCTCGTTCTCGGCGGCGAGCCCCTCCAGGGCGATCCGGGAGCCGTCGAAGACCGCCGCCGCGTCCAGTTCCCGCCCGTTGAGCCGCACCGAGGTCACCGAGGGCGCCAGCAGATCGGCGAAGGTCGCCGCGCCCGGCTCGGCGCAGCGGAAGCGGATCGTGGTCGTGGAGCGGAAGGTGCGCGGCCCGGACCCGGTGTGCTCACCGACCGCGGACCGCAGATCGAGCGCCACCTCGTAACGCTCGACGGCCAGCAGCTTCGCCCGCGCACGGGCCTCGTCACGGGTCAGGTTCTCACCGGGCACGACGCGGCTCCCTCGGCAATGTCTCGCATCTCGGATATCGGACAGCGGAAATCATGTCACGGTGCACCGACAGCCGGTATCGGGGAATGGGCTCCCCTCCCGCCCGCGTTGGGTGAGGTAGCTAGCTCTCTATTCATTTGCGATGACGACGCGCCCGCTTGAGGAGAAACCGTGACCGAGACTGCCAAGACTCCTGCTGATTTCTGGTTCGATCCGCTGTGTCCCTGGGCCTGGATGACCTCGCGCTGGATGCTCGAGGTGGAGAAGGTGCGCCCGGTCGAGGTGCGTTGGCACGTCATGAGCCTCGCCGTGCTCAACGAGCCCAAGCTGGATGAGCTGCCCGAGGAGTACCGCGAGCTGCTGAAGACCGCCTGGGGCCCGGTCCGGGTCTGCATCGCCGCCGAGCAGAAGCACGGCAGCGAGGTTCTCGGCCGGCTCTACACCGCCCTCGGCACCCGCTTCCACAACCAGGGCCTGGAGAAGAACCGCGAGACGATCGTGGCCGCCCTCGAGGAGGCCGGTCTCCCCGCCGACCTCGCCGACTACGCCGACTCCGACGCGTACGACACCGAGCTGCGCGCCTCCCACAAGGAGGGCATCGAGCTGGTTGGCCAGGACGTGGGCACCCCCGTCATCGCCGTCCCGGGCTCGGACGGCGAGCAGGTCGCCTTCTTCGGCCCGGTGGTCACCCCCGCTCCCAAGGGCGAGGACGCCGCCAAGCTGTGGGACGGCACGCTGCTGGTCGCCTCGATCCCCGGCTTCTACGAGATCAAGCGCACCCGTACGGTCGGTCCGATCTTCGACTGACCCCCTGCGCCGCCGCCACGGCAGGGCCCCCGCGCGAGTCGACCGCGCGGGGGCCCTTTTCGCTTCCCGGCCGCCCATGCGTGGGCACACGCATGGGCGGCCGAGTGGCCATGCCCGGGCGCTGGGCCCGGGCGTACGGGTGGCTCAGCCCCGGCGGCCCACCAGCTTCCAGGCGGCCGGCAGCGCGCCCATCGCCAGCGCGGCCTTCAGCGCGTCCCCGATCAGGAACGGGGTGAGCCCGGCCGCGACCGCCTCGCCGAGGGAGATGTGGGTGGCCAGCGCGAGATACGGGACGCCCACGGCGTAGGTGACCGCCGAGCCGACCGCCATGGTGCCCGCAGTGCGCAGCACCCCGCGGTCACCGCCGCGCCGGGCCAGCGCGCCCACCACGGTCGCCGCCAGCAGCATGCCCAGCACATAGCCGAACGACGGCATGGCGGCGCCGGAGCTGCCCTCGGCGAACCACGGCACGCCCGCCATGCCGACCAGGGTGTACAGCGCCAGCGACAGGAAGCCGCGCCGGGCGCCCAGCGAGGTGCCCACCAGCAGGGCGGCGAACGTCTGGCCGGTCACCGGCACCGGCGAGCCGGGGACGGGCACCGAGATCTGGGCGGCGAGACCGGTGAGCACGGCGCCCCCGATGACCAGCGCGGTGTCCCGGGCCAGGACGCGCCGGGCGGGAAAGACCGCGTCCGCGAGGACCGTACCGGGTGTGGCGGCGGCAGAAACCGTGCTCATCAGCGATGCTCCCAGGTCAGAGGGTGGATACCGCGACGCTAACCCAACGCGCGGGCCCCGGACACCGTCGGATGACCACAAAGCCGGACGCATCGGCTTGGCGGCTTCTGGCAGAGACACCCGATACGGAGCGTGACGCCGGTGTCCGATATCCAGAAAAGATTGGCCGCGATGTTGTCCTGATAGGACGCGCCCTTCACACTAGGGACGTTTTGCATCCGCCCGCTCGCCTCGTAAGGGACAGAGAAGAAGAATGAACCGGACATCCGCGTCCTCCGGGCCATCCGGCACCGCCGAGGTGACCGGCACGGGCGCGACCGCCACGCCACCGCTCTCCCACGGCCTCAAGCAGCGCCATCTGTCGATGATCGCCCTCGGGGGTGTGATCGGCGCGGGGCTGTTCGTCGGCTCCGGCGCCGGAATCGCCGCCGCTGGTCCGTCGATTGTGGTGGCCTACGCGGTCTCCGGGCTGCTGGTGATGCTCGTGATGCGGATGCTCGGCGAGATGTCGGCGGCCAACCCGGCCTCCGGCTCGTTCTCCGTGCACGCCGAGCGGGCGATCGGGCCCTGGGCGGGGTTCACAGTGGGCTGGATGTTCTGGATCCTGCTGTGCGTGGGCATCGCCGCCGAGGCGATCGGCGCGGCCGGGATCATGGTCCAGTGGTTCCCGGGCACCGACTCCTGGATGTGGGTCGCCCTCTTCATGGCGATGTTCTGCGCGACGAACCTCGCGGCGGTCAGCAACTTCGGCGAGTTCGAGTTCTGGTTCGCCGCGCTGAAGATCGCCGCGATCACGATCTTCCTGGTCCTCGGCGTACTCGCGATCCTCGGCGTCCTGCCGGGCACCGACGCCCCCGGCGGCTCCCATCTCACCGGTGACGGCGGCTTCTTGCCCAACGGGGTGAACGGCCTGGTCGTCGGCCTGCTGGCCTCCGTCTTCGCCTACGGCGGACTGGAGACGGTGACGATCGCGGCGGCCGAGTCCGAGAACCCGGTCAAGAGCGTCGCGGGCGCGGTGCGCACCGCGATGTGGCGCATCGCCCTCTTCTACGTCGGCTCGATGGTGGTCGTGGTCACGCTGATCCCGTGGAACGACAAGGCGGTGGTCGCCGAGGGTCCCTACGTTGCCGTCCTCAACCACCTCGACATCCCCGCGGCCGGGGACATCATGAACGTGATCGTGCTGATCGCGCTGCTCTCGGCGATGAACGCCAACATCTACGGCGCCTCCCGCATGTCCTACTCCCTGGTCACCCGCGGCGAGGGCCCCGCCTTCCTGGGCCGCGTCACCGGCGGCGTCCCCCGCCTCACCGTGCTCGCCTCCTCCTTCTTCGGCTTCGTCGCGGTGCTGCTCAGCTACTGGTGGCCGGAGACCATCTTCAAGTGGCTGCTCAACATGGTCGGCGCCGCGGTACTGGTGGTCTGGGGCTTCATCGCCGCCGCCCAACTGCGCATGCGCAGCCGCCTGCAGCGCGAGGCCCCGGAAAAGCTCGTGGTGAAGATGTGGCTCTTCCCGTACCTGACCTGGGTCGCGCTGGCCGCGACGGTCGGAGTGCTGGTGCTGATGCTGCGCGAGAGCGACACCCGCAGCCAGCTCTACGCCACGGCTGTCATGGCGATCGCGCTCGCGATCATCGGATACGTACGGCAGCGGATGTCGGTGGCCCGACAGGAGGGCTGATCAGGGCTGATCAGCGCTGGGCTTCGGCCTCGGCTTGCCATTCGGCGAGCCACTGGCGGTTCTCCGCGATGAACGGGTGCTCGGGTCCGAGCACCCGTTCACGGCGTTCGATGAGTTCTTGGAGCGCCGTGATGGCCTCGTCGTACTTGCCCAGCCCGTGCGCGACCCTGGCGGTGAGGCTGAGTGCGGCGAGGGCCAAAGGATGATTCGCACCCTGAACGCGGATACGGTCAGCCAGCACGCGGCCAGCCACCGGTTCGGCTTCCGCGTAGCGACCGAGCGCCCGTAGCCCGTCGCCGTAGTCATGGCGAACCAGGAGGGCCGTGAGGTGGTCCGGCGGCAGGAACCGCTCGCAGTCCTCGACGACACGGGCCTCCTCGTCGAACTGCTCTCTTTTGCCGATCGCGGAAAGCGTCAGGACCAGCAAGGACCGGCTGACGAAGGTCTCCAGCGCGTCCGCGCCCAGCACCCGGCGCTGGGCCGCCGTTGCCTCGCGAAGCAGCTGCTCAGCCTCTTCCAGGCGGTCGAGTAGCCTCAGCGACATCCCCAGGCCCACACAGCTCCACAGCGTTTCGGGGTGATCCTCGCCGAGCACGCGCTTGCGTGTGGTCCAAATCCGCCGATGCAGCGCTTCGGCATCCGCGCGCCGCGCCAGGAAGAGCAATGCCCGCGCCTCGGCGTCATACGCGGCCAAAGTGACGGAGTGTTCTCCGCCCAACGTCCGCTCGGCGACGTCCGCGGCGTATCGGGAATGTCGCAGAGCTCCCGTGACGTTTCCCGCGTGCTGCATCTGCCGTGCGATGCGCACCATCAGTCCGGCCGACAGTTCCCCCGAAGCTCCCCGCAGCAACTGGGTGACGTGCGGGGCGAGCAGCTCCCATCCGGAGTACGTTTCGACCGGTACGGTTTCGTCCGGCGGCAGTGCCGCCTCCAGCAACCGCCCCGCCGCCTCGGCCAGCGCCGCACGCTGCCCCTCCGGAACCCCGGCAGCGACGCTGTCCAGCAGCACCCCATGAGCCTGTACGCACCGACGCCCGTCCGCCTCGACCATCCCGATCAGCGAATGGTCGAGCAGCCCGCGCAGCGCGGGCTCGACCCGGTCCGCCGCGAGCGGCGGGTCGAGGTGGCCGAGATCCACCTCACCCCGCGCCACCGGCATCAGCAGCGACAGCGGCACCGGGTCCGCCGCCCAGCAGGACAGCAGCCGTAGCAGGGTCGTCGCCTCCGGCAGCCCCTGTCCGGCGAGGGCGTCCAGGGACAACTGCCAGGTGCGGCCGACGAGATGGCGGGACTGGCCACTGCCCGTACTCGCCGCGCCCAGGTCGACGAGTGCCGTCGAGTCCTCGCTCAGCTTCCGGTCGTACTCGTCCATCGACCACGACTCCAGGAGTTGATGCGACAGATGCGAACCCGCCAGGGTCAGGGCCAGCGGCAGACAGCCCAGCCGTCGCGCCACCTTCTGCGCCGACTCGACGGTACCGGCGTCCGGTGCCAGATCGCAGAGGACCTGTGCCGCGTCGGCCTCCGGCAGCACCCCGACGGGGTGCCGTGCCGACCCGGCGCCCCGCCACAGCGGCGAGGTCGCGTGGCGCGTGGTCACCAGGACCGTGCCGAGCGGGCTGGTGCGCAGCCAGCCGCCCTCCTCCAGGACCGTCGGGTCGTCGGCGTTGTCCAGGACCAGCAGCCAGCGCTGGGCGGAGTGGTCCAGGTAGTGCCAGACCAGGTCGGCGGCGGCGCGCTGGCCGCTGGCCGCGGCGGCCAGTTCTCCGGTGGTGGCGCCCCGGTCGCCCGCCACGGCGAGCATGCCCGCTCGCAGGGAGATCCGCTCCGAGGCGTTCACCCAGAGCCCGATGCGTCCGTGGTCCCTTACGGCCTCCGTGAAGAGGGCGTGCGCCACCGCCGTCTTGCCGCAGCCGCCCAGGCCGTGCAGGACGTGAACGTCGCCACCGGGGCCGGTGACGGCCGCTCGGAGGCGCTCCATAAGGTCGGCGCGGTCCCGCAGGATGCCCGGTGTCCGCCCGACGAGCGGCACTCGTACGGAGTCGGGGACCGTCGTGCCCTGGGGCGGCCGGGGGCCGACCGGCTGGGGTGCGAGGAGGGACCCCGTTCCGGACCCGTAGTGGTGATGGTGCTCCTGGATGTACTGGTCGCCGCCGGTCTGGAAGACCCGGCCCTGGCCGGACGCGCGGCCGTCGATGGGGCCCGGCTCGCTCATCGCTCGGTGATGTGCTGGTCGCGGCCGGCCTGGTAGACCCGGCCGCTGCCGGACGCCTCGGCCGTCATATGGATCTCGCCGACGGCGGGTCGCTGATCGGGGAGGCGGGGGCTCAACTCGTCCAGGATGCGGCGCAGTTCATCCGCCACCTCCGGCTGGGCCACCAGCAGTCGGCGCACCCGTCCCTGCCATTCGGCGGCCAGCTCCGCCTCGGAGTCCTCGTCGCCCGTCTCACGCGCGAGCAGCAGATCGGCACGGCTCGCCTCGAACTCCTCGCCGATGCCGTCGGCTCTGGCTGGCTGGAACCTCTGCCAGAGCGAGACGAGGCCGTCTCTGGCCGACTCCCAGGCGGTGGTGGCCATCAGCGTGACCATGGTGGTGCCCGCCGTCCTGGCGAGATCGGCGATCTGCGGATCCATGCCCTCCCCCTTCGAGCGACCTTTGATCATAGGTCCGCCGTTCGCCCCGCGCATGGATCAGATCAGGCCACTCCCCGTGCATGGCGCCCGGCACCCGACCGGCCCGCGTGCGCTGGCGGAAAACGCTCTTGCTGCTAGCGTGTACTTGCAAGTTAATTGCAATAACGGGTCCGAAGGGCTTCGCATGGCCATCTACACACTTCCTGAACTTCCGTACGACTACTCGGAGCTGGCCCCGGTCATCAGCCCCGAGATCATCGAGCTGCACCACGACAAGCACCACGCCGCGTACGTCAAGGGCGCGAACGACACGATGGAGCAGCTCGCGGAGGCGCGGGACAAGGATCAGTGGGGCTCGATCAACGGGCTCGAGAAGAACTTGGCCTTCCATCTGTCCGGCCACATCCTGCACAGCATCTACTGGCACAACATGACCGGTGACGGCGGCGGCGAGCCGCTGGAGAGGGACGGGGTCGGAGAGCTGGCCGACGCCATCGCCGAGCACTTCGGATCCTTCGCGGGCTTCAAGGCCCAGTTGTCCAAGGCCGCCGCCACCACTCAGGGCTCGGGCTGGGGTGTGCTGGCGTACGAGCCGGTCAGCGGGCGGCTGGTGGTCGAGCAGGTCTACGACCACCAGGGGAACGTGGGACAGGGCTCGGTGCCGATCCTGGTCTTCGACGCCTGGGAGCACGCCTTCTATCTGCAGTACAAGAACCAGAAGGTGGACTTCATCGAGGCCATGTGGAAGGTCGTCAACTGGCAGGATGTGGCGCGCCGTTACACGGCCGCCAAGGAGCGTGCCCACAACCTGCTGCTGGCCCCGTAACCCGGAGCGCCCGCCAGACCACCTGCTTGCGTGATCGTCTTCTCACCGAACACCGGGCAGGCGGAAAAGGGGCCCCCGCGCGGTCGACTCGCGCGGGGGCCCTGCCGTTGGTGGGAGTGGTGTCCTCAGGTGAGGGTCCAGCGCTGGTTCGGGCCGTTGTGGCAGCTCCACAGCACCAGCCGGGTGCCGTTGCCGGTGCCGTTGTCGTAGGCGTCCAGGCAGCGGCCGGAGCCCTGGTGGACGAGGGCGCCGGAGGCGTTCACCTGCCACTTCTGGCCGGTCGCACCGGTGCAGTCGCCGATGACGACCCTCGTACCGTCGGCGGTGCCGTCCTTCTCGGCGCTCAGGCATTTGCTGCCGTAGACGGTCAGTTCATTGCGTGAGGTGAGCCGGAAGAGCTGGTTCTGGCCGCCCTGGCAGTCCCAGAGCTGGGCCTGGGCGCCGTTGGTGATCGTGTTCTGGTCCAGATCGACGCAGCGCCCGGAAGCGGCGCCGATGATCTGGGCACCGTCGGTGCCGGGGAGGTCCTGGACGGTGATGGTGTCCGGGCCGCCGTTCACGGTGACCGTGTTGGCGCCCTTGGCCAGTGAGAGCAGGACGGAGACGGTGCGGCGGGCGGTGGCGGAGCCGGTGGGCGGCAGGGCGAGCGTGGTGGCGTACTGGCCGCCCACGCGGAGGGTGGCGATACGCGGGGCGGTGTCGCCGTTGGCGTAGGTGAGGTCGGCCAGTTTCAGCCCCGCCGTCTTGGCCGTGACGGTGAGGGAACCGGTGCCCTGGTAGGTGGTGCCGGGGGCTTCCGTGCCCGAGACGGTCAGCAGCATCGCCTCACCGGCCGGGACGGTGGCGGTGTAGCCGCCGCTGTGGGTGCCCACCGGGGCGCGCTTCCAGACGTCACGGACGGAGGCGGCGGCGCCGGTCAGCCCGAGGTCGGTCCAGCGGGCGGTGATGGGCTTGGCGGCGGAGGTGCGGTTGAGCAGCAGCACGGCGCGCTGCCCGGTGCCGGACAGCACCTTGGCGTACACCTGCAGCCCCGCGGCGTCCTCGGCGACCTTCACCCCCTGCAGCCCGCGCGGGTCCTGGTCGACGGCGATGACTTCGGGGTTGGTGAGGTTGGCGGCGGTCTCCCGCGTCATGGTGGTGAGGTCGTTCCCGGCGAGCAGCGGGGCACCGGAGATCGCCCACAGGCTCATATGGGTGCGGTCGAACGTGGCGTTGGAACCCTTCATGCCGACCGTAAGCATGTCCGGGTCGTTGTAGTAGCCGGTGTGCTGGGCGGTGGGGTGCAGGCCCTGGTCGAAGTTGGACAGCATCGCGGTGGCCGAGGGCGTCTGTCCCCAGTAGATGATGTCGGTGCTGGTACGCCACAGATCGCCCACGCCCGGGGCCCAGTTCCACGGCCGGCCCGAGCCCCATTCGCACAGCGACAGCACGAGACGGCGGCCGGTGACGGCGGTCGCCGCCTTGTTCGCCTCGCTGAGGGCCCGGTAGGTGGCCTCCTGGTTGAGCCCCTCGTCCTGGCCCCCGCACCAGTCGACCTTGACGTAGTCGAAGCCCCACTCCTGGAAGGCCCGCAGATCCTGCTCGTAGTGGCCTTCGCTGCCGCTGCCCGGGGCGGGCGGGGTGCCCGGCGGGGTGGGGTAGAAGTAGCCGCAGCCGTTCTTACCGGCGTCGGTGTAGAGCCCGGCCTTGAGCCCCTTGCTGTGGATGTAGTCGGCGATGGCCTTCATCCCGCCGGGCCACTGCTGGGAGTCGACGGTGATGTTGCCCTTGCTGTCGCGGGTGCCCCACCACCAGCCTTCGTCGATGTTGACGTACTCGTACCCGGCCTCGGCCATGCCGGAGGACACCAGCGCGTCCACCTGGGCCTTGATCGTGTGGTAGTCGATCTGGCTGGCCAGGCTGTTCCACGAGGCCCAGCCCATGGGCGCGGTGGGTACGTCGACCTGCGGGGCGGGGGCCGCGGGGGCCGAGGGCGCCGCGTACGCCACGGCGCCCGGCCCGGTGAAGCCCAGCCCGGTGACGGTCAGCAGAACGGACAGCAGAACGGCCGGCAGCGCCCCGGCCAGGCGCCTGGGCCGTGATCGGGGCCGTGGCCGGTCGGGGCGGAATAAGCGTGGCAGGCCGCGGAGGACAAGGCGCATGAGGAAACCACTCCCATTCGATATATCGAACCATGTTCGCGATATGGGTCGTAGCTGATCTGCGAAGGATTCTGTGGACCCGGCCGGCCGATGACAAGAGGTGTGCGTGGGGAAACTGTCTCCCGACGCCACGGGGCCCCGCGCGGACGGCTCGCGCGGGGCCCTGGTGGTCCGTTGTGGTCAGCCCGCCGTCTCCGGCGCCCGTCCCCGCGTCCGGCGGATCGCCCGTGCCGCCATCGGCCCGACCAGCGCGATCAGCGACAGGCACAGGATCGCCGCGGAGAGCGGGCGGGTGAAGAAGATCGTCCAGTCGCCCTCGCTGAAGGCCAGCGCGCGCCGGAACTGGGTCTCCGCCATCGGACCCAGCACGGCGCCCAGAATCAGCGGGGCGACGGGATAGCCGGTGCGGCGCATGCCGAAGCCCAGCACGCCGAAGAGCACCGCGATGCCGAGGTCGACCGCGTTCTGCGACAGCGCGTACACCCCCAGGGCCGCGAAGACCAGGATGCCTGCCGTGAGCAGCGGGCGCGGCAGCCGGAGGAGCTTCACCCACAGCGGGATCAGCGGCAGGTTGAGCACGAGCAGCATCACATTGCCGATGTAGAGGCTGGCGATCAGCGTCCAGACCAGCGCCGACTGGGTCTCGAACAGTTGCGGGCCGGGCTGCACGTTGTACATCTGGAACGCGATCAGCAGCACCCCGGCCGTCGCGGAGGTGGGGATGCCCAGCGTCAGCAGAGGCATCAACACCCCGGAGAACGCGGCGTTGTTGGCGGCCTCGGGGCCCGCCACCCCCTCGATGGCGCCCTTGCCGAACTGCTTCTTGTGCCGGGACAGCCGCTTCTCCACGTTGTAGCTCAGGAACGTGGGTATCTCCGCGCCGCCCGCGGGCAGGGCGCCGATCGGCAGGCCGATCGCCGTACCCCGCAGCCACGGCTTCCAGGACCGTCGCCAGTCCTCGGGGCTCATCCCGATCCTGCCGCCCACCGGGAGCACCCGCTCCTCGGGCGCCCGCCGCAACCGGGCCGCGGTGTAGAGCGCCTCCCCGATCGCGAAGAGGCCGACGGCGACGGCCACGATCTGGATCCCGTCGTACAGCTCCGGCACCCCGAAGGTGTAGCGCGCCTGGCCGGTGAGGCTGTCGATGCCGACGAGCCCGATGGCCAGGCCCAGGAAGAGGCTGCACAGCCCGCGCGCCGGGGCGTCGGCCACGACCGCGGTGACCGTGGCGAAGGCGAGGATCATCACGGCGAAGTACTCGGCGGGCTGGATCTTCTCGGCGATCTGCGCCATGGCCGGGCCCGCGAAGGTGATCCCGACGGTGGAGATCGTGCCCGCCACGAACGAGCCGATGGCGGCCGTGGCGAGCGCGGCCCCGGCGCGCCCCGATCGGGCCATCGGATGGCCCTCCAGGGTCGTGGGGACCGACGCCGTCTCCCCGGGCACGTTCAGCAGGATGGCCGTGGTGGAACCGCCGTACATCCCGCCGTAGTAGATGCCCGCGAAGAGCACCAGCGCTCCGGTGGGGTCGAAGACGAAGGTGAGCGGGAGCAGCAGCGCCACCGTCGTGGCGGGACCCAGGCCGGGCAGCACGCCGACCAGCGAGCCCAGCGTGCAGCCCGCGAAGGCCAGCAGCAGATGCATGGGGCTGAACGCGCTGCCGAAACCGCCCATGAGGTCGTTGAGGACATCCATGGTCAGAACGCCAATCGGACGATGCCGGGCGGCAGATGGATGCCCAGCAGACGGTCGAAGAGGAAGTACACGGCCAGCGCGAGCACCAGGCCGATCAGGGCGTCACGGAGGAGCCGGCGGCTGCCGAGCACCCGCGCGACCAGTGCGAAGAGCACGGCGGTCGACTGCCAGTAGCCGCAGGGGGCGAGCGCGAACAGATAGCCGACCAGCAGCGCGAGCAGGGCCGCCACCGGGCGCCACTCGGTGAGCCGGGCCTCCTCGCGCGCCTGCTCGGCCTGCACCGGGTCGCTGCCGCGGAACGCCTGGACGACGGTGACCGACGCCGCGACGCACAGCCCCACGCCGACCAGCAGGGGGAACGCCCGGGGGCCCACGTCCTGGTCGATGGCCCCCTCCGGAATGGCGAACGCCCAGCCCAGCACGGCCACACCCGCGGCGAGGAAGAGCAGCGCGGCCACCCGCGGCCCCCAGAGCGGCCCCTCCGGCGGGAGCCGGTCATCCGGCGGGGCGGCGCCGCCCGGCGCGCCCGAGGCATCCAACGCCTCCGGGTTCACCGTGTCGTTCCGCGCGGTCACCGCCGCGTCGCGTTCGCTCACGGCCTCGCCCGGTGTGCTCACCGCCGCGTCGCGCCCGCTCACCGTCTCGTCCGGTGTGCTCACCGCCTCGTCCCGCGCGCTCATGAGCCGAGCCCCACGGACGTGAGCGCCTGGCCGACCTGGCGCTGCTGCTTGTCGATCAGGGCGCCGTACGTCTTCCCCGGCACCCACACGCTCTTCCAGTCGTTCTGCCGCAACGCCCGCTTCCAGCACGAAGTCCGGCGCATCCGGTCCACCACCTTCACGATCGCCCGCTGTTCGTCGTCGCTCAGCCCGGGCGGGGCCATGACCCCGCCGACGCTCACCACGCTCTCGTCGCCGTAGCCGAGTGCGGAGAGGGTGGGGGCGTCGATGCCCTCCGGGGCCTTGTCGCCGCTGACCGCGAGGACCCGCAGCTTCCCGGCCTCGATCTGCGGACGGACCTCCGTCAGCGTGGACAGGCCGACCTTCGAGGCTCCGCTCAGCAGCAGGTTGAGCACCTCCCCGCCGCCACCGGTGGGCACATAGGTGACCTTGCGCGCCGAGACGCCCGCGGCCTTGGCGAGGGCGGCCACCGTGATGTGGTCCGGGCCGCCCAGCGAACCGCCCACCCAGGACGTCTGCTTGGGGTCCTTCCGCATGGCCGCCAGCACCGAGCGCAGGTCGCGGAAGGAGGAACGGGCCGGCACCACGATCGCGGTCGTGCTCACCGTGAGCCCCGCCACGGGCGTGAGCTCGGACAGCTTCACGGGGGAGTGGTTCTGGATGGCGCCGCCGATCATGGTCACCGTGTCCATGGTCATTAGCTGGTACGGATCGCCTCCCCGCCCCGCCATCCGGGCGAGCCCGATGGTGCCGCCCGCCCCCGGGGCGTTGGTGACCGTGACGTCCTCGTCGATGGTCTTGCAGGTGGTGAGCGCCGAACCGATGCCGCGCGCCCGTGCGTCCCAGCCGCCGCCGACGCTCCCGGGAGCGAGGATCGACAGCCCGCGGGAGGGGTAGTCGGCGACGGCGCCCGAGTCGTCCAGCGAACCGATGGTGCACGCACTGCTCACCGTGGCCACGAGGGCGACCACCGCTGCCAGCCGCGGGCCGTTCCTGAGGAGAGGAGGCATGGGGACGCTCCAGGCGAGGGAGGGGAAGGCGAAGTGGGCTGGAGCTTGCGCCTCCGCCGACGGCCCCCACAAGACGATTGACTGGAAGGCGTCAATGGCCGACGCTGCCCGGATGCCCGTCGTGATCGAGCTGGGGCCCGCCCCGGAGCACCGCATCAGCACCCGCCTGTCCCCGCTCGCCGAGCTGTGCGCCTGTCTGCACGCGCTGGACGGGCCACGCCACCATCCGGCCAGCCGGCGCTGGGTGGGGGCGGTCCTGCACGGCGCGGACGAACGGCTGCTGGAGCGGGCCGGACTGTGGGCGCCGTTGTGGGGCGCCTTCCGCGCCCGCTATCTGCTGCCCCTCACCCCGGGCCCGGAGCGCGACCTGGAGGAGGAGCTGGCGGAGGTGGCGCGGCTGGACGAGGAGACGTTCACGACCATGACCGAGCAGGCGCTCGTCGGCAAGAACGGCCATGGCCCGGGCTCCGGATCCCGGCGCGGCGGCCGCTCGCCGGAGCGCTTCCTGGCCCGGCTGCGGCAGCTCTCCGAGCGCCGGTTCGACCTGGGGCTGCGGCTGCTGGCCGACCCGGCCGGTTTCCGCGACGGCCTGCTCGCCTTTCTGTCCGCCGTGGCCGAGGAGGTCTTCGAGGCGGAGTGGACGCGGCTGCGCGCGACCCTGGAGGCCGACGCCCGGATCCGCGGCCATGAACAGTCCCGCTACGGGGCGGCCGTGCTGGCCGGATTCCCCACCGCCCGCATGGAACAGGACCCGCCACGGGTGGTCTTCGACAAGCTCTACAACGCGCGGGCCAGCCTCGCCGACAGCCCCTGTCTGCTGGTGCCGTCGCTGCACATCAACCCGCATCTCGCGATCAAGCACTACCCCGGATACCCGGTCGTGGTGCAGTACCCGGTGCGCGACGCGGCGGGCGCGGAGCCGACCGCCCTGGACGTGGTGATGCGCGGGCTGCGGGCGCTGGACGAGCCGCTGCGCATCCGGATGTGCCGGGCGCTGCTGCGGCAGTCGATGACGACGACGGAGCTGGCCACCCAGTTCGAGATGACGCCCCCGCAGATGTCGCGGCATCTGCGCAAGCTGCGGGAGGCCGGAATGGTGCACACCCACCGGGAGGGCGCGCGGGTGCACTACCAGCTGGACGAGGCGGCGGTGCGCAACCTGGGCGTCGATCTGCTCTCCGCGCTGCACCGCTGAGACCGGCCCTCCGCGCTGCGGCACCGAGACCGGCGGCGCCGCTCATACCGACCGAAGGAGCCGCTCATAACCGACCGAAGGTATTGACGCTCAGGAGGCAATCATCTTGAGCGGTGTGCGGACCGCCCCGGATCGTGGCGGCACCCGCCACGGCAGAAGGAAGCGATACGTGACCACCCCCCGCGTCAAGACCACCAAGGCGTTCTACCGCACCGGCTCCACCACCTGGTTCGCCTCACGGCACGACCAGCGGTTCTCGTTCGGCCTGCACATCCCGTCGGTGCACGAGACCACCGACACCCCGCTGCCGCTGATGGTGATCCAGCACGGCACCGCGCGCACCGCGGCCCAGTACCGGGACGCGATGGCCGAGTTCTCCGAGCGGCACGGCTGTGTCGTGCTCACCCCCTTGTTCCCGGCGGGCATCGGGGACCCGGAGGACCTGCACAACTTCAAGTTCATCGAGTACGGCGGCATCCGTTACGACGAGGAGCTGCTGGCGATGGTGGCCGAGGCGGGGGAGCGGTTCCACATCGATACCGAGCGCTTTCTGCTGCAGGGCTTCTCGGGCGGCGGGCAGTTCGCGCACCGCTTCCTGTATCTGCACCCCGAGCGGCTCAGCGGAGTGTCCATCGGCGCGCCCGGCCGGGTCACGCTGATCGATCCCGACCGCGAGTGGTGGCTGGGCACGGCGGGGTTCGAGGAGCGCTTCGGGGTGCCGCTGCGGCTGGATGAGATCCGTAAGGTGCCCGTGCATATGGCGGTCGGGGCGGAGGACACCGAGACCTGGGAGATCAACAACCCGGGTGACTCCAACTGGATGGACGGCGCCGACGCCGTCGGCCGCACCCGCGTGGAGCGCATCACCGCGCTGCGGGACAACTACACCGCGCTGGGCATCGACGTCACCCTCGACATCGTGCCCGGCGTCGGGCACCGGGGCATGGGGGTGCTGGACGCGGTCCGTGCCTTCGCGGAGCGGGTCCTTCCGCGCGTCGTCTGAGCCCGGCACAGCTCCCGTACGCAGCCCCCCGAGACAGCCCCCGTACGCAAGCCCCCCGAGACAGCCCCCGGACGCGGCCCCCCGAGACAGCCCTCGGATGCGGCCCACCGGGCCCGGCCCCCGGACACGGCTGTGCCCCCGGGCGGCGGCCGGTACACCGTCGCCCAGGGGCACAGGGGAATTCAGCAGAGCGCGCCTCTACGGGGCCGCCGTCTCCTTGGCGGAGGCATCGGAGGAGGCGGCCGGGTCGGGGCCGCGACCGGCCACGAGGCGGTCCCGGACCAGGGCGAAGGCCACCACGAGCGCGGCCACCAGCGCGGAGAGGATCACCTGCTCGCGCCCGTCCTTGTCGGTGAGCATATAGACCAGGACGAACGAGATCATCGCGATCGTCGCCCAGGTCAGATACGGGAACAGCCACATCCGGACGATCAGCTTCTCGGGGTTCTCGCGCAGGATGATCCCGCGCATCCGCAACTGGCTGAAGCAGATCACCAGCCAGACGAAGAGCGCGACCGCACCCGAGGAGTTCAGCAGGAAGGTGAAGACCGTGTCCGGCCACTGGTAGTTGAACCAGACCGCGACGAAGCCGAAGACGACCGAGCCGAGGATCGCGGCCGCCGGCACGCCACGGGCGTTGGTGCGGGCGAAGGCGGCCGGGGCGTCGCCGCGCTGGCCGAGCGAGAAGGCCATGCGGGAGGCGGTGTAGAGGCCGGAGTTCAGACACGAGAGCACGGCGGTCAGCACGATCACGTTCATGATGTCGCCGGCGTGCGGAATGCCGATCGAGTCCAGCGCCGCGACATAGCTGCCGTCGTCGGCGATCGCCTTGGAGTCCCAGGGCAGCAGCGTGACCACGACGAAGATCGAGCCCAGGTAGAAGACCGCGATACGCCAGATCACGCTGTTGGTGGCCTTGGTGACCGCCCGCTGCGGGTTCTCGGACTCACCGGCCGCGAGGGTGACGATCTCGCTGCCCATGAAGGAGAAGACCACCAGCAGCACACCGGTAAGGATGGCGCCCGGCCCGTTCGGCAGGAAACCGCCGTGATCGGTGAGGTGGGCCAGGCCCGCGCCCTCGTTGTCCGAATGCGGCAGTACTCCGAAGACCGCGAGCCCGCCGACCACGATGAACGCGGCGATCGCCACGACCTTGATCCCGGCGAACCAGAACTCGAACTCACCGTAGGAGCCGACCGAGACCAGGTTGGTCGCGGTGAGCACCACCATGACGATCAGTGCCCAGCCCCACTGCGGGACCGCCGGCCACCAGCCCTCCAGGATCTTGGCGCCGGCGGTGGCCTCGACCGCCAGCACCACGACCCAGAAGAACCAGTACAGCCAGCCGATGGAGAAACCGGCCCAGCGGCCGAGCGCCCGGTCGGCGTAGGCGGAGAAGGAGCCGGAGGTGGGATTGGCGGCGGACATCTCGCCGAGCATCCGCATGACGAAGACGACCATGAGGCCGACCAGCGCATACGAGACAAGAATGCCGGGACCGGCCTTCGCGATACCCGCGCTGGAGCCGACGAACAGACCGGCGCCGATCACCCCGCCGATCGCGATCATCGACAGATGGCGGTTTTTGAGCCCCGCTTTGAGGCCGTCGGGCGAGCCCGGATCGCCGGGTGCCTGCTGCTGCTCCGGCGTGGTCGCAGGTTGTGCGCTCATGTGCTGGATTCCTTTGCTCTCGCGTTACGAGCGACGCCAGTGAATCTCAGGAGGTCCGCCAGTTGAACCTTTGATTCCAGATTGTTACTTGAGGTTTTCATGAGGTTCCTTGGCGCTACCGAGTTTTGTGCGACGCCTACCCGGGGCGGCGGGGGCCACACGGCCATGACACACTCGGAATATGCGCGTGTACCTCGGCTCGGACCATGCCGGTTTTGAATTCAAGAACCACCTCGTGGAGTGGCTCAACGCGGCCGGCCACGAGCCCGTCGACTGCGGCCCGCACGTCTACGACTCGCAGGACGACTACCCGCCGTTCTGCCTGCGCGCCGCGGAGCGGACCGCCGCCGACCCGGAGAGCCTCGGCATCGTCATCGGCGGATCCGGCAATGGTGAGCAGATCGCGGCGAACAAGGTCAAGGGGGTGCGCGCGGCACTGGCCTGGAGCGAGCAGACCGCGGCCCTCGGCCGTGAGCACAACAACGCCAATGTGATCAGCGTCGGCGCCCGGATGCACACGCAGGACGAGGCGACCAAGTTCGTCGAGATCTTCCTGAACACCCCGTACTCGGGCGAGGAGCGGCACACCCGCCGCATCGAGATGCTCAGCGCCTACGAGACCACCGGCGAGCTGCCGCCCATCCCGGCCCACCACCCGCAAGGCGACTGATGCCCGAAGGGCACACGATCCACCGGCTGGCCGCCGACCACCTCGAGACCTTCGGGGGGCGGCCCGTCCGGGCCACCAGCCCACAGGGGAAGTTCGCCGACGGCGCCGGGCTGATCGACGGCCAGCCGCTGCACCACGCCGAGGCCCACGGCAAGCACCTCTTCCTGGACTTCGCGGCCACCGGCTGGGTCCACGTCCACCTCGGGCTCTTCGGTACGTACGCCTTCGGCCCGGCCCCCGCCCCGCCCGCCACCGACACCGTCCGGCTGCGGCTGGCGAACCCCGAGGGCTACGCGGATCTGCGCGGCCCGACCGCCTGTGCACTGATCACCGACGGGGAGAAGCAGGCGATCCACGACCGGCTGGGCCCCGATCCGCTGCGCCCGGCGGACGACGGCGAGCGGGCCTGGACCCGGATCTCCCGCAGCCGGGTCAGCGTGGCCGCGCTGCTCATGGACCAGAAGGTGATCTCCGGCGTCGGGAACGTCTACCGCGCCGAGGTGCTCTTCCGGCACGGCATCGACCCCTACCGCCCCGGCCGTGCGCTGACCCGCGCCGAATGGGACGCGATCTGGGCCGACCTGGTGGCGCTGATGCGCGAGGGGGTGCGGAACAACCGGATCGACACGGTCCGCCCCGAGCACACCCCCGAGGCCATGGGCCGCCCGCCGCGCGTGGACGACCACGGCGGTGAGGTCTATGTCTACCGGCGCGCCGGACAGCCCTGCCATGTCTGCGGTGGCGAGATCCGTACCGCCGATCTCGCCGCCCGCAACCTCTTCTGGTGCCCTGACTGCCAGCGGCCCTAAGGCGACGGCCCTAAGGCGACGGCCCTAAGGCGGCGACCGTAAGGCGGCAGCCATAAGGCAGCGCCCTTGAAACGGCCGCCGGGCCGCTCACCCCGGGGCCGCATCCGCCGCCCCGAAGCCGTCAGAAGCCGTGGGGCAACCATGGGGCGACCGGGGAGGCGAACGCCGTCGCCGCCTCCGTAAGGGCGCCCTGACGGATCTCCTGGACGCGTCCCGCACCCGCCAGCGCGGTGAGCGAAACCCCACCGAGATACGCCGCCCCCAGCTCCCGTACGCCCAGCCGGAGATCGGGAGCGTCCTGTGTCCGCTCGCAGGAGGCGCCCTTGGCGTCGCCGCTCAGCCGCCAGCGCCCCTCGTTCCACGGGCAGAAGGGGTCCGTGACCTCCAGGACGGCATCCACCAGGGTCGTGTACGTCCGCCTTTCGAGCGCGGCCCCCACGTCCACCAGGCGGACGTACAGCGAGTCGCGCAGCCTTACGGCGCACCGCCGGATGTCCGAGACCAGGTGCTGCCACGGATCGTCGACCGGGCGGGAACCGGTCCGGATCACCGAGGTCAGGTCGAGTTCGAAGAGCAGGCGCCACAGCGCCGCGTAGGACGCCGGGTCCAGGGCCTCCAGATCACGCAGGATGACCGTGCCCTTCGGCCCGGCCAGATCCCAGTCGGGCTTGACCGCGAAGCGCGCATAGCCGCTGACCTCGCCGCCCGACTCGGCCAGCACACAGCGCAGCGGGGACGCCCCTTCGCGCTCGCCCGGCGGGTCCAGCAGCGGCAGCCGCTCCCAGCCGGGGCGCCGCTCCAGCATGCCCGGCCGGGTGGACACCCGCCGGGCGTAGACGGCCTCGCACGCCTCGACGGCCGACTCCGGGGGCACCACGCGCAGCCGAACGTCGTCGGTGCCCTCGGGGACGGTCAGCCGCACCTGGGCGGTGTCGATCTCGGCGTAGGCGTTCTGCGTGGCGGCGCCGTACCCGAACCGTCCGTAGATGTCCGGTTCCGATGCGGTCAGAACGGCCAGCGGCTCATCGCCCGCCGCACGTATGTCGTCCAACTGCCGCCGCATCATGCTCCGCAGCACTCCGCGCCGCCGGTGCGTGGCCTGCACGCTCACCATCGTGATACCGGCCGCGGGGACGATCGCCCCGCCGGGAACCGACAGCCGGAAGCTGAACAGCCCCGCCGTGCCGACGATGTCGGCGCCGTCCCACACGCCGATCGAGCGCTCGCATTCGGTCAACTCCCTCCAGAGCGCGGATTCCTCCGGCGCTTCGGGAACTCCTCCGAATGCGAGTACCAGTTTTCCGTACCAATCATCCCAAATCGATGGGTCGAGCACACGCAGCTCAGTCCTCATATTCCCATCCCTAGCAGCCGTTTCCCGTACACGCGAACGAATTTCGCTTACTATTGCCCCCTGGCTGGGTGGTTCAACGCGCCACGAATCGACGCGCGTCCGAACGGGTGGGTAGGGTCCCGATGCAATGACTGGCGGCGTGGACACTCCGTGGGCCCGGATGCGCAGAGCTCTGCACCGGGCTCGCACTGGCGTGCGCAAAGCCGGAGTGGACTATTTCCGCGGCGAAGGCTCCGACCGGCTCGCCCTGACGGCGCTGCTCCTCGGCATCCCCGCCATCGCCGGAGGCACCATCGCCCAGCCCGACTGGTGCTCCCCGTCCGCCCTCGTCCTGCCCATCGTCGCGGGCGGGCTGTTGCTGCGCCCCGCCAGCCTGCTCGCCCTCTACGCGGCGGCCGCCACGGCCCTGATCGTGGAGTCCGCCGTGCTCGGCCCGTACGCCGAGGAGGACGCCTCCTCCCGGGTCACCCCCGGCACCATCCTGGTCGTCGCCGCCGTGGGCTTCTTCGGCCTGCTGATCGCCCAGTTCCGCAGCCGCGTCGGGGTGCCCTGGCGGCGCGGCGGCACCATGCTCTTCGACCTGCGCGAGCGCATCCGCGTCCAGAGCAAGCTGCCCGGTCTGCCGCGTGGCTGGCACCGCGAGATGGCGCTGCGCCCGGCCGGTGGACAGTCCTTCTCCGGTGACTTCGTCGTGGCCGCCCGCACCGGCGGCGGCCGCACCCTCGAGGTCGTCCTCACCGACGTCTCCGGCAAGGGCATGGACGCCGCCTCGCGCGCCCTGCTGCTCTCCGGCGCCTTCGGCGGCCTCCTCGGCTCCCTGCCCCCGCACGGCTTCCTCCCGGCCGCCAACGGCTATCTCCTGCGCCAGGACTGGGACGAGGGCTTCGCGACCTCCATCCATCTCGTCCTCGACCTCGACAGCGGCGACTTCGAGCTCTTCTCCGCCGGACATCTGCCCGCGCTCCAGCTGAGCGCGGGCACCGGCAAGTGGGAGGAGAAGTCCGCCGACGGCCCGCTGCTGGGCGTCTACGACGGCGCCCAGTTCGACCCCACCAAGGGCACTCTCCGCCCCGGCGACGTCCTGATGCTCTTCACCGACGGCCTCGTCGAGACCGCCGACCGGGACATCAGCGAAGGCATCGACCGCCTTACGGGCGAGGCGGACCGCTACGTCGGCTCCGGCTTCCACGGCGCGGCCTGGCATCTGATCGAGACGGTCGCGAAGGACGTCAACGACGACCGGGCCCTGCTGCTGATCTGCCGCCAGTAGCCGCACCTTTCCCGCCCGACTGCCCGATGGCGCCTGCCCGCGAGGTCCCGGCGGGGGTTAACCCCACCCCGGATACGCCGGTCGCCGTCATGGCTGCCAAGGGGCCGCGATCCGTACGTTCGAGGGGAATCGGGCGAACTCCTCGGAAGGGTCACCACCATGCGGCTGCGCAAGCGGCGAGAGACGGCGGCACCGGCGCCGCACCACGACGCCCATGCCATCGAACTCCACGGCATCCAGCGCCGCTACGGCCGTGGCCGCACCGCCGTCCACGCCCTGCGCGGCATCGACCTCGCCCTTCCGCGCGGCAGCTTCACCGCCGTCATGGGCCCCTCGGGCTGCGGCAAGTCGACGTTCCTGCAGTGTGCCGCCGGGCTCGACCGGCCGACCGCCGGGTCCGTGCGGCTCGGCGGCACCGAAATCACCGGAATGAGTGAGAACAAGCTCACCGCGCTGCGCCGCGCCCGCCTCGGGTTCGTCTTCCAGTCCTTCAACCTTCTCCCCTCCCTGACCGTCGAGCAGAACGTGCTGCTCCCGATGCGGCTCGCGGGCACCCGCCCCGACCGCCACCGGGCCCGTGAGGTGCTCGCCCAGGTCGGGCTGGGGGAACAGACCAGGCGGCGGCCCGGTGAGCTCTCCGGCGGCCAGCAGCAGCGCGTGGCCATCGCCCGCGCCCTGGTCACCCGCCCCGATGTCGTCTTCGCCGACGAGCCGACCGGCGCCCTGGACACCAACACCGCCGCCGAGGTGCTCACCCTCCTGCGGCAGGCCGTGGACGCGATGGGCGCGACCGTCGTGATGGTCACGCACGACCCGGTCGCCGCGAGCTACGCCGACCGCGTGCTCTTCCTCGCCGACGGCGCGATCGCCGACCGGCTCCTCCGCGCCCCGGCGCACGAGATCGCCGAGCGGATGACCCGCCTCACCGCCCGCACTCCGGCCCCTGCCACGGCCTGGGCCGCGGAGGGGGTCCGGTGAAGCCGCTCACCAACGGGCTGGCCCGCGCCGCCGTCCGCTTCAAGCCGTCCGCCTTCGCGGGCACCTTCATCGCCCTGGCCGTGGCCGCGGCGATCGTGTCCGCGTGCGGCATCCTGCTGGAGACCGGGATCCGGGCCTCCGTACCGCCGCAGCGCTATGCGAGTGCCCCGGTCGTGGTCGCCGCCGACCAGCGGGTGCACTATGTCATCGGCCATGGCGACGGCCGCTCGGACGAATCCGAGCAGGTCCCCGACCGCGCCCGGCTCGACGCCTCCCTGGTGGCCACCGCTGCCCGCACCCAGGGGGCCGCGGCCGCGGCCCCGGATGTGAGCTTCCCTCTCCGCACCGCCCATGGGGCGCTCACCGGCCATGGCTGGGGCGCGGCGCCCTTCACGGGGGTGGCGCTCGCCTCGGGCGCGGCGCCCCGTGACGGCGAGGCGGTCCTCAGCCCCGGGGCGGCCCGCGCGGCGGGTACCGGCGTCGGCGGCCGGATCACGGTGACGGCGCCGGACGGCCGCCACACGTTCCGGGTCTCCGGTGTGACCCGTAAGGCGGGCGGCGCCGACGGCGACGGCCTTACGGCGTGGTTCACCGACCGCCGGGCCCAGGCGCTGAGCGGGCATCCCACCACCGTGGACGCCGTCCTCGTCCGCCCCCGCCCCGGCACCACGCCGGACCGGCTGGCCGCCCATCTGGAGCGGGCCGTGAAGGGCGCGGCGCACTCCCCGCGCGTGCACACCGGCGGCGGCCGCGGCGCCATCGAGGAGCCCGCGCTCGCGAACGCCAGGGAGACGCTCATGGGGCTCGGCGGCTCCTTCGGCGGGATCGCGACCGCCGTCGCCGTCTTCACCACGGCGGGCACCGTCGCCCTCTCCGTCGGGCAGCGCGGCCGCGAGGTGGCCCTGCTGCGGGCGATCGGCGCCACCCCGCGCCAGATCCGCCGCTCCGTCGCGGCCGAGGCGGTGCTGGTGGCACCGCTCGCGGGCGCGGTCGGCCTGCTGCCCGGGTACGCGCTCGCCCACTGGTGGTTCGGACAGCTCAAGGAGAAGGGCGCCATCCCCGGGCCCGTGGAGCTCTCCGTCTCCTGGATCCCGCTCGTCACCGCCGTCGGCGCGGGGCTTCTCACCTCGCTCCTGGCCGGCCTGATGGCCGCCCGCCGCCCGGCGCGGATCCCGCCGGGGCGGGCGCTCGGCGAGGCGGCCGTCGAACGGCTGCGGCCCGGTGTGATCCGTACGGTCCTCGGCGTCGCGGCCCTCGCCGGCGGCATCGTCATGACCGGCGTCGCCGCCTCCGCCTCCGGCGACGACGCGGCCAACGCCGCGCTCGGGGTCGTGATGCTGTTCATGCTCGCCGTGGCCCTGCTCGGCCCGGTCATCGCCCGGCTGTGCGCCTGGCTGATCGGTCTGCCGCTGCGCGCCGGACCGGCGTCGGCCCATCTGGCCTCGGCCAACAGCCGGGCCAACGCCCGCCGCCTGGCCTCGGCGATCACCCCCATCGTGCTGGCCATGGCCTTCGCCTCGACGCTCGTGTTCATGCACACCAGCGAGGACCACGCGGGCGACCGCCAGAGGCGGGCGGGCATCGTCGCCGACCAGGTGATCTCCGCCCCCGATGGGCTCCCCTCCGGTACCGCGGCCCGCGCCGGCTCCGTGCGGGGCGTGGCCGCGTCGGTGGGGCTGCTGCGCACGGGGGTGCTGGTCCCGGTGGGCTCGGGCGACGGCCGCTGGCTGCGGACCGCGTCGACGCAGGGCGTCTCGGGGAGCGGCCGCGACCTGGCGGCCGTACAGGACCTGGACGTCCGTAAGGGGCACCTGGACGCCCTGGGGCCGGGCCGGGTGGCCGTCGACGCGCTCCTGGCGAAGGCGGCCCACGCCCGGGTCGGGCACCGGCTCGCCCTCCACCTCCCGGACGGTACGAGGATCTCGCCCACCGTGGTCGCGATCTACGGGCGCGGGCTGGGGATCGCCGAGCTCACCCTGGCCCGTACGGCGCTGGCCGGCCATGTGACGTCGTCGTTCGACAGCGATGTGCTGGTGCGGGACGCGGAGGGGGCGGACCGTAAGGCCGTCGCGGCGGCGCTCGGCCGGCTCGGCGAGCGGGTCACCGACCGGGACGGCTACGCGGCGGCCCAGGACGAGGACCGGAAGCTGAACGCCTGGGCCAACACCGTCATGGCGGCCGTCCTCGGCGGCTTCGCCGCCGTCGCCGCCGTCAACACCCTGGTCATGACGGTGCTGGACCGCCGCCGCGAACTGGGCACCCTGCGGCTGATCGGCACCACCCGGCGGCAGGTGCTCGGGATGGTGCGCTGGGAGGCGCTGCTGGTGGCCACGGCGGGCATCGCCCTGGGCACGGCGATCGCGCTGGCCACGCTGGTGCCGATGATGCGCGGCCTGACCGGCGAGGACCCGTACGTGCCGCCGCTCACCTACGCGGGCGTCGCGGGCGCCGCCGTGGCGCTCGGCCTCGCGGCGACGGCGCTCCCGGCCCGTGCGGCGCTGCGCCGCACCACGCCGAAGCCGTGAAAGGGCTGGCCCGTGGGGTCCGCGGTCCAGCCCTTCACGTCGTGCCCGTCGGCGCGCTAGCCGGCCGTCGTCGTACGGCTGCGAGCCTGTTCGGCGGGGTCCTTACGGAAGGCCCAGGCCATCTTCGGCTCCATGGCGAAGCGGAAGGCGCGCTGGACGGGAGGCGTGCACAGCACGGTGACCACGGAGGCGGCGATGACCGTGACCGCGATCTCCCCCAGCGGCTTGTGCAGCCACTCATGGTTGTCGAACCAGCCCCAGAAGCGGGAGCCCTTGGCGAGGAAGCCGTGCAGCAGGTAGCCGTACAGCGTCCCGGCGCCCAGCACCGTGAACCACATGTGCCGCCGCGGCACCCAGGCGAAGAAGCAGCTCACCAGCACGACCGAGCAGCCGAAGAGGGCGAGCGTCATCACCGGGCCGGTCCACGGCGGCGCGCCCAGTTCCTGGACGCTGTCGCGGTGGTAGAACCACGCCGAGCTCATCCGCGGCGCCGCCCAGTAGGCGAAGACGAGGGCGCACGCGAAGATCGGCACGGACACGATCCGCACGGAGCGGCGGCGGATCAGCTCGAAGTGCTCGGGCTTCATGCACAGGCCGAGGACGAAGAACGGCAGGAACTGCAGCAGCCGCTGCATGTCCAGGTCGTCACCGATGTCGGGCGAGACCGCCGCGAGGGTGGCGACCGCGAGCGAGAGCGGGATCGGCCAGCGCACCAGCTTCCAGAGCGGAGTGGTCAGCCGCCATACGAACAGCGCGACCAGGAACCAGGTGAGGTACCAGGGGTCGAGCAGGCTGAAGTCGTACGTCGGGTCGTCGTCCGCCCAGCGCTTGAACAGCGTGTACGCGACCTCGAAGATCAGGTAGGGCACCGCTACGCCGGTGACCAGCCGCTTGAGCCGGTCCGGCCGCATGTCGAAGCTGCGCGAGAAGTAGCCGGAGATCAGGATGAAGGCCGGCATGTGGAAGGTGTACACGACCATGTACAGCGCTTCCGCGGTGCGGCTGGAGTCGGTCAGCGGCTCCCAGGAGTGGGCCATCGCGACCAGCACGATCGCGAGGTACTTCGCGTTGTCGAAGAACGCGTCCCGCTGCTTGGGCTTCTGTCCGGCGGGGGCGCTGGGGGCGGGCGGGGTGGACGCCTGCTGCCCTGGTTCTTCGGCCCGCGGCGTAGGGGGAGTGGGCGCCGCCTCCTGGGGGAGGGGGGTCCGCTGATAACCGTGTGGGCGCAGGGAGTTGGTCACAGGCCCTCCCACCAGGAACTGGGGGAGACCACCCGGGACCTCACTGCGCGTGGGGGAGTCATGGCAGCGCGAAACATCTAAGGCACGATAGCGCTCAAACCTGTATTACGTAAAACCTCGTTCTGTTTGCTTTCCGTTCATGGTCTTCGCATCGCGGCCGATAGCCGGTCCAGGGAAGTCGGCAGGGAGTCGACAAAGCGATGCGATCATTCGATATCCCGGCCCAGGCCGCCCGTTCTGACCACTTTCATCCTACTTAATTGGGGCATATGACCCGCAGGAGGCTCTGGCGGAATGTCTGATTCATTGATGTTTTGTCACCCTGTCGAGTGATCGCCGGACGAATTCCGAATTCCCGCCCGAGATCATCCGGGGCGGTCGGAATTAACCAGCCGGGCGCCCCGCCGAGTTGTGGGCAGCATCACCCGCGCCCCTTTGAATGAGCGGTTACCGGACGGGTACCGAAGGGGTGGGTGGCGTGTGCACAGGTGACCGTATATCGCTCCATCCCGCTGCTGAGCGGGGGGAGTTGATGGCACGATGGTGACTGCGGGGGTGTGCGGGGTCGCGTGCTTCCGGGGACTGTGAGACGTGTGCGACTGAGGGTGGGATGTTGTGGCCATTTCCCTGTCATTGGTGCTGCTGGTGGGCATCATCCTGGTGATAATGATCCGGAATGGCCGGGTCAAGTGGGGCCCTGCCCTCGTCGCGATCCTCTTCGGGTTCCTGCTCGCCTCGTCCAACGTCGCGCCGGACATCCAGGAGTTCCTCGACTCGGCCGCCGAGGCGATTGCCGACATCAACCCCTGACGCCGGCCCGGCTCAGCCCCTGAGGCATCCGCGCCCCGCGTCACGGGGGCGCGGATGCCCGGGCGTGTGCGCATACGCAAACGGCCCGGCCCGGGGAGTCCCCCGGGCCGGGCCGAAAGCAGTGGAGCGGGCGACGGGAATCGAACCCGCGTAGCCAGTTTGGAAGACTGGGGCTCTACCATTGAGCTACGCCCGCACACGCCGCGTACACGGATGCACCGGTCACCCGGACACCTCCGCCCAGGCATGATCACCCGGATCGCGGCACGAGATGCATCGTAGCGGTTCTCCACCGTTCCCCGCACACCCTTGCCCACCAGTCGAATAACCGGCAGCCGGGGGGTCCGCGGGCATGTACCCTACGTGTCGCACCGACGGGGTGTGGCGCAGCTTGGTAGCGCGTCCGCTTTGGGAGCGGAAGGTCGTCGGTTCGAATCCGGCCACCCCGACCATCCACAGGCGTTCAAGATCGCGTTGTGGGGCCCGTCATGCTTGCGGTTACTATGCAAGCTGCGTGTCTGTGTCTTTTTTAACCGGACGCGAATCCGCTGCGACGCGACAGCGCACCGCAGCTGAACATCACACGTCAGCCCCCAAGGAGACCCAACCGTGAAGAGCGCCGTGGAGAACCTGAACCCGACCCGGGTTCGGCTCACTGTCGAGGTGCCCTTCGAGGAGCTCAAGCCCAGCCTCGACGCGGCGTACAAGAAGATCAACCAGCAGGTCACGGTGCCTGGGTTCCGTAAGGGCAAGATCCCGGCCCGCATCATCGACCAGCGGTTCGGTCGTGGCGCCGTCCTGGAAGAGGCCGTCAACGAGGCGCTCCCGAAGTTCTACACCGACGCGGTCAACGAGGGTGAGCTGAACCCGCTCGGCCAGCCCGAGGTGGACATCACCGAGCTCAAGGACAACGAGCTCCTGACCTTCACCGCCGAGGTCGACATCCGCCCGACGATCGAGATCCCGGACTACTCCGGTATCGAGGTCACCGTCGACGCCGTCGAGGTCTCGGACGAGGACCTCGACAAGTCCGTCGAGCAGCTGCGCGAGCGGTTCGCCACCACCAGCCCGGTGGAGCGCGCCGCCGCCGAGGGCGACATCGTCGTGATCGACCTCGAAGCCAAGGTCGAGGGCGAGGTCCTGGAGGACGGTGTCGCCACCGGCGTCACCTACACCATTGGCTCGGGCGAGCTGCTGGACGGCATCGACGAGGCCGTGACCGGCCTGGAGGCGGGTGGTGAGGCCACCTTCGCCTCCGAGCTCAAGGGCGGCTCCGCCCAGGGCAAGGAGGCCGAGGTCTCGGTCAAGGTGTCCGAGGTCAAGGCTCGTGAGCTGCCGGAGCTCGACGACGACTTCGCCCAGCTGGCCAGCGAGTTCGACACCCTCGAGGAGCTGCGCGCGGACAGCCGTAGGCGCCTGGAGCGGTCGAAGAAGTTCGAGCAGGCCACCCAGGCCCAGGAGAAGGTGCTGGACGCCCTGCTGGAGCTGGTCGAGGTGCCGATCCCCGAGAAGCTCCTCGAGGAAGAGATCAACACCCGTAAGCACAACCTCGAGCACCACCAGCTCGGCCAGATGGGCCTGAACCTCGAGTCGTACCTGCAGATGCAGGACAAGACCGCCGAGGAGTTCGACGCCGAGCTCAAGGAGCAGGCCGAGAAGGGCATCCGGACCCAGTTCGTCCTCGACGAGCTGGTCAACAAGGAGCAGCTGTCCGTCGGCCAGGAGGAGCTCACCGAGCACCTCATGCGCCGTGCGCAGTCCTCCGGCATGAGCCCGGACCAGTTCGCCCAGGCCGTCGTCGAGGGCGGCCAGGTGCCGATGCTCGTCGGCGAGGTCGCCCGCGGCAAGGCGCTGGCCGTCGTGGTCGAGGCCGCCAAGGTCGTCGACGACAAGGGCGAGACCGTCGACCTGGACGACGAGGAGGACGAGACCGGCGAGACGGTCGAGGCCACCTCCGAGGCCGTCGAGGCGCCCGCCGAGGCCGAGGCCGCGACCGCCGAGGAGCCCGCGGAGTCCCAGGAGAAGCAGGACAAGGCCGAGAGCTGATCCCGGTCCGCTCCACAGCCCGTACGAACGGGCCCGAACGTCTGCGCGCGTCCGGGCCCGTTCGTGTTCCGCGATGCCGGTCCGGTTCCGGAACATGCGCTCAGAGCGAACAGTTCCTGATGCGGGATGGCGCCCGCCGACCAGCGCGTTAGGGTCCGTAGATACGAGGGCAGGGGAGTCTCGCAAGCCCGCCGGGGCCGCACCGGCGGCCACACCCCCGCACCCCAGAAGAAGACGCTGAGACGGCCAGTCAGCCGTCAGAGACGAGCAGGTGGATACGTGACGAATACGATGCCTTCCGCCGCCGGCGAGCCGACCGTCGGTGGCCTCGGCGACCAGGTCTACAACCGGCTGCTCGGCGAGCGGATCATCTTCCTCGGCCAGCAGGTCGACGACGACATCGCCAACAAGATCACGGCTCAGCTGCTCCTGCTCGCCGCCGATCCGGAAAAGGACATTTACCTCTACATCAACTCTCCGGGCGGCTCGATCTCGGCCGGCATGGCGATCTACGACACCATGCAGTACATCCAGAACGACGTGGTCACCATCGCCATGGGCCTGGCCGCCTCCATGGGGCAGTTCCTGCTGAGTGCGGGCACCCCGGGCAAGCGTTTCGCGCTGCCCAATGCCGAGATCCTGATCCACCAGCCCTCCGCGGGTCTGGCCGGTTCCGCCTCGGACATCAAGATTCACGCCGAGCGGCTGCTGCACACCAAGAAGCGCATGGCCGAGCTGACCTCCTTCCACACCGGCCAGACGGTTGAGCAGATCGTCCGTGACTCCGACCGCGACCGCTGGTTCTCCGCCCAGGAGGCCAAGGAGTACGGCCTGGTCGACGACGTCATGACGTCCGCCTCCAGCGTTCCGGGCGGGGGCGGCACCGGGGCCTGAGTCCCGCCGTCCCGTAGCCGACCTCCAGCCCCCAGATCGCCACAGGATGGTGAAGACCCAGATGAGCAACTTCCCCGGCAGCGGCCTGTACACGGGCCCGATGGCCGAATCCCGCTATGTCGTTCCGCGTTTCGTCGAGCGCACCTCCCAGGGCATCCGCGAGTACGACCCGTACGCGAAGCTCTTCGAGGAGCGCGTGATCTTCCTGGGCGTCCAGATCGACGACGCCTCGGCCAACGACGTCATGGCGCAGCTGCTGTGCCTGGAGTCGATGGACCCGGACCGTGACATTTCGGTCTACATCAACTCTCCCGGCGGCTCGTTCACCGCGCTGACCGCCATTTACGACACGATGCAGTTCGTCAAGCCCGACATCCAGACGGTCTGCATGGGCCAGGCGGCGTCCGCCGCGGCCGTGCTGCTCGCCGCCGGTACGCCGGGCAAGCGGATGGCCCTGCCCAATGCCCGCATCCTGATCCACCAGCCGTACAGTGAGACCGGGCGTGGTCAGGTCTCCGACTTGGAGATCGCGGCCAACGAGATCCTGCGGATGCGCTCGCAGCTCGAGGAGATGCTGGCCAAGCACTCCACCACGCCCATCGAGAAGATCCGCGACGATATCGAGCGGGACAAGATCCTCACGGCCGAGGAGTCCCTGGCGTACGGTCTTGTCGACCAGATCGTTTCCACCCGCAAGACGTCGGTCGGTCTCGGCTGAATCTTCGGTGGCGACACCTCCCTTGGACCGAGTAGGTCCAAGGGGGGCCCGAACCGGGGGCCCGGCAAGGTACCGTCGTAGAGGGCTGGGGGCCCCGGCCCACGGGAAAAGAAGCAGAAAGCGCAGCGCAAGCACCCGGTTCCGCGCAGCAAAGCGGATCCAAGGCGAAGGGGAAGCACCTCGTGGCACGCATCGGTGACGGCGGCGACCTGCTCAAGTGCTCGTTCTGCGGGAAGAGCCAGAAGCAGGTGAAGAAGCTCATCGCGGGCCCGGGTGTGTACATCTGCGATGAATGCATCGATCTCTGCAACGAGATCATCGAGGAGGAGCTCGCCGAGACCTCCGAAGTGCGCTGGGAGGAACTCCCCAAGCCGCGCGAGATCTATGAATTCCTCGAGGGCTACGTGGTCGGCCAGGAGGCCGCCAAGAAGGCCCTCTCGGTCGCCGTCTACAACCACTACAAGCGGGTTCAGGCGGGCGAGAACGGCGGCCACAGCCGGGACGACGGCATCGAGTTGGCCAAGTCCAACATTCTGCTGCTCGGCCCCACCGGCTCCGGCAAGACCCTGCTGGCGCAGACCCTCGCCCGGATGCTCAACGTCCCCTTCGCCATCGCCGACGCCACCGCGCTCACCGAGGCGGGCTATGTCGGCGAGGACGTGGAGAACATCCTCCTCAAGCTGATCCAGGCCGCTGACTACGACGTCAAGAAGGCCGAGACGGGCATCATCTACATCGACGAGATCGACAAGGTGGCCCGTAAGAGCGAGAACCCCTCGATCACCCGCGATGTGTCCGGCGAGGGCGTTCAGCAGGCGCTGCTGAAGATCCTGGAAGGGACCACGGCGTCGGTGCCGCCGCAGGGCGGCCGGAAACATCCGCACCAGGAGTTCATCCAGATCGACACCACGAATGTGCTGTTCATCGTGGGCGGGGCCTTCGCCGGTCTGGAGAAGATCATCGAGTCGCGGGCGGGTGCCAAGGGCATCGGGTTCGGCGCCACGATCCGCTCCAAGCGCGAGATCGAGGCGAGCGACCAGTTCCAGGAGGTCATGCCCGAGGACCTGGTGAAGTTCGGAATGATCCCGGAATTCATCGGCCGTCTCCCGGTCATCACCTCCGTCCACAACCTCGACCGCGAGGCACTGCTGCAGATCCTCGTCGAGCCGCGGAACGCGCTGGTGAAGCAGTACCAGCGGCTGTTCGAACTCGACGGTGTGGAGCTGGACTTCGACCGTCCGGCCCTGGAGGCCATCGCCGACCAGGCGATCCTGCGCGGCACCGGGGCCCGGGGCCTGCGCGCCATCATCGAGGAAGTGCTGATGTCGGCGATGTACGAGGTGCCGTCCCGCAAGGACGTGGCCCGCGTCGTCATCACCGAGGACGTCGTGCACTCCAATGTGAATCCCACGCTGGTGCCCCGCACCCGGGGCACCGAGCCGGGTGAGCGGCACGAGAAGAGCGCGTAGGCGCCACGCACGCGTAGTCGCCCCGCAGAGAGCATGCGAAGAGGGCCCCGGTATCCCGGGGCCCTCTTCGTGTCGTACGCGCCCTGTGGGCGCCTTACGGGCGGTTCAGGCGGGCTTGCGGGTGTCCTGGTAGATGCCCGCGGTCACCTTGGCGAAGGACTCCATGTCGGCGTCCGACGGCGAGGTGTTCTCCGCGTTGACGTCGAGCACCATCGCCGCGTCCGTCTCCTCCGCCCAGACACAGGCCGGGGCGTAGATCCGGTCGTAGAGCTTGACCACCTCGCACTCCACCGAGGGGCCGTCGGCGCCCTCCGGCTGGAACCGCTTGCGCTTCTCCTCCACCGTGGGGGAGCCGTCGCCGCCCGCGAAGCCCTTGAACATCTCGTCCCGGACCGCCTCCGGGTCCCTGATCTCGCCGTACATCCCGGAGAAGGCGAGCCCCGAGTTGTCGTCGTCCGACCGCTTGTACTGGGCCAGGACAGACGTCGCGCCCTCGGGCATGCTGCCCTGCACGCTGGTGCCCTCGTTGTCGAGGTCGTCCGTGCCCTTGTCCAGCGTGTACGTGCCGTCGTCGAGCGTCTTGGGGGTGACCAGCTTCATCGACTTCGGGCCGTCGTCGCCGCCGGACAGCACCACGGCGCCGGTGACGATCGCACCCACCACCACGAGCCCGGCCAACGTCACCGCGATGATCTTGGTGCGGTTGCCGCCCCCGCCGGCCGCGGGCGGCGCGGGGTAGGGCGGCTGGCCGTAGGGACCCGCCTGCTGCTGCGGGTAGCCGTAGCCCTGCGGGGGCGGCGCTTGCGGATAGCCGTAACCCTGCGGCTGCGCGTACGGGTTGGGCTCCGCGGGCTGCTGCTGCCCTCCGCTGTACGGATTGGGCTGAGCGCCCCCGTACGGGCTGGGTCCGCCGCCGTAGGGCCCCGGTGGCGGTGGCTGGTTGTGGCTCATGGCTGTGGGGGTCCCCCTCCGGATCGGCTGTGGCCTGTGAACTGGGCAGCCCGCTCGGCTACTTGATCTCCACGCGCGCGTCGTTGCGGACCTTCGCGGTGATGTCAGCGGCGTCGTCGAGCGACATGCCGTTGCCGGACAGCGCCGCGGCCGCGTCGGAGACGACCACATAGCCCACCGTGCTGTTGTCCCCCCACATGCAGATCGGGATCGTGAACCCCTTGCTGGGTATGCCGCTGGAGCTGGAGCCCTCACCCGGGGTGAACTTGGTGTTCTGGCACTTCATCACGGCGTTCTCGAAGCCGCTGGGCGTCACCGACTCCGGGCTGCCCACGAGCTCGGCCTTCATCCCGCTGCTGGTCGAGGAGTCCTTCTCGGCCTCCTGAGCGATCTTCGCGAAGGCGCCGTCGACTACCGCCTCCGGGTCCTTCACCTCGCCCCAGACCCCGTTGAGCTGGAGCTTCTTCACGCTCATGCCCTCGCCGGACTTGTACTCCGCGCTCACGGGCTCGGGGTTGCTGACGCCGAACTTCTCGAAGTCGTCCGCGTCCGAGGAGGTGAGCCCGCCGCCGGCGCCGGAGGACTCCTTGGTGTAGTCGCCGGCCACCGTCTCGGGGGTGGTGAGCTTGTACCGCTTGCCGTCGTCGGCGACCTTACCGCCGCCACCGCCACCGCCGCCGTTGTCGTCCCCGCCCTGGATCACCAGGACGCCGCCGACGATCGCGGCCACCACGACCACCGCGCCGATCGCGAGCCACAGGCCCTTCTTCTTGCCGCCGCCCTGGCCCGGGTCCGGCTGGTACGGGCCCGGCATGCCCGGCTGGCCGTACGGCTGCTGCTGGCCGTACGGGTTCGGGGGCTGTCCGTAGGGGCCCGGCTGCCCTTGCGGCTGCCCGGGGTAGCCGTAGCCCTGCTGCGGCGGCTGCGGCGGCTGTCCGTAGGGACCCGGCTGCTGCGGGTAGCCGTAGCCGGGCTGGCCGGCCGCACCACCCTGTCCGTAGGGACCCGGCTGTTGGGGCTGCTGGCCATAGGGGCCCGGCTGGTTGTAGCTCATCTGTATCCCTCGTTGGTGAAACCGCTGTTGTGTTGCTGTTCGCCGGTCGCGGGCTAGCCGTCGATCTCGACGCGCGCGTCCTTGCGCACCTTGGCCGTGAGGCCGGCGGCGTCCTCAAGGGACATACCACCGCCGAGAACCGCGGCCGCCGGGTCCGCCATGACTGTGACGCCCAGGGTGTCCTTGTCGCCCCAGACGCACGCGGGGGCCTCCATGGATCCCTGATCCGAGGTGAACTTCATGGACTGGCACTTCAGGACGTCCCCGTCGAAGCCGTCCGGGGAGAACGTCTGGGGGCTGCCCTTGGCCTGCGCGGTGCCGTTGTCCTGCAGCGTCTTGACGATGACCGCCAGTGCGAGGTCCGCGCCCCGCGCCGGGTCGGTCACCTCGCCCCAGACGCCGGTGAACTTCAGCATCTCCTTGCCGGAGGTCTGGTAGTCGGCCGCCACCAGATGCGGGTCCTTGACGACCGGCACCTGCTGGAGGTCCTTCCTGCCCGCCGCCGACAGATCGCTGTCGTCCGTGCCCGAGCCCTGACGGTCGTAGTCCGCGGCCACGGTCTTGGGCGTGGTCAGCTTGTACGGGCCGCCGCTGCCGCCGCCGAACAGCATGAACGCCCCCGCCCCCAGCGCCCCCACGATCACCACCGCGCCGACCGCGAGACCCACCTTGCGGCCCTTACCGCGGCCACCGGCCGCCGGTCCCTGGGGCGGCGGCGCCTGGGGCCCGCCGTAGTAGCCCGGGCCCTGCTGGGGCACGGGGCCTTGCTGGGGCACAGGGCTCGGCTGGGGCGGCTGGGGAGGCTGCCCGTAAGGGTTCGCGGGCTGAGGGTGTCCATAGCCGCCGGACCCGCCGTAAGGGCTCGGCTGACCGTAGCCACCCTGCGGCGGCTGGCCGTAGCCCGGTGTCTGCGCATACGGATTGGGCACCGGCGGCTGGCCGGCGCCGTACGCCCCTGGCTGGCCCCCATAGGGGCCGGGCTGCGGCGGCGGCTGCTGATGGCTCATGTGCCTCTCCTTATGCGCATGACAGTTCCAAACATCCTTCCCGACGGCCCAGGGCGCCTTGGCCCCGGGGCCACAACGGGTTCGTAACGGAAGGCCGCGGCCCTTTAGACTGCGGAGGTGACCGAGAACTCTTCGCAGCGCCCCACGAGCGGGCCGAACAGCCACCCCGAACTGCCGACCCAGTACGCGCCGGCCGATGTAGAGGGGCCGCTGTACGAGCGCTGGGTAGAGCGCGGTTACTTCGAGGCGGACGCGAAGAGCGACAAAGAGCCCTACACCATCGTCATCCCGCCCCCCAATGTGACCGGCTCGCTCCACCTCGGCCATGCCTTCGAGCACACGATCATCGATGCGCTCACCCGGCGCAAGCGAATGCAGGGCTTTGAGACGCTCTGGCAGCCCGGTATGGACCACGCCGGTATCGCCACGCAGAACGTGGTCGAGCGCGAGCTGGCCAAGGAGGGCGTCTCCCGCCACGACCTGGGCCGCGAGGCGTTCGTCGAGCGCGTCTGGCAGTGGAAGGGCGAGTCCGGCGGGCAGATCTCCGGCCAGATGCGGCGCCTGGGCGACGGCGTCGCCTGGAACCGTGAGCGCTTCACCATGGACGAGGGGCTCTCCAAGGCCGTCCAGACGATCTTCAAGCGGCTCTACGAGGACGAGCTGATCTACCGCGCCGAGCGCATCATCAACTGGTGCCCGCGCTGCCTTACGGCCATCTCGGACATCGAGGTGGAGTACGACGACGATGACGGCGAACTCGTCTCGATCCGGTACGGCGAGGGCGACAGCTCCATCGTCGTGGCGACCACCCGCGCCGAGACGATGCTGGGAGACACCGCGGTCGCCGTCCACCCCGACGACGAGCGCTACCGCCATCTGGTCGGCACCGAGATCGAACTGCCGCTCACCGGCCGCCGGATCCTGATCGTCGCCGACGAGCATGTCGACCCCGAGTTCGGCACCGGCGCGGTCAAGGTCACCCCGGCCCACGACCCGAACGACTTCGAGATCGGCCAGCGGCACGGCCTGCCGAACCTGACCGTCATGGACGAGCACGCGGTCATCACCGCCCACGGCCCCTTCCAGGGCCTGGACCGGCTGGAGGCGCGCAGCGCCGTCGTCGGCGCCCTGCGCGCCGAGGGCCGGATCGTCGCCGAGAAGCGCCCGTACACCCACTCCGTGGGCCACTGCTCGCGCTGTAAGACGACCATCGAGCCGCGGCTGTCCATGCAGTGGTGGGTCAAGGTCGGCCCGCTGGCCAAGGCCGCGGGCGACGCGGTCCGCGACGGCCGGGTGAAGATCCACCCGGAGGACATGTCGAAGCGCTACTTCGACTGGGTCGACAACCTCCACGACTGGTGCATCTCGCGCCAGCTTTGGTGGGGCCACCGGATCCCGGTCTGGTACGGGCCGAACGGCGAGGTCGTCTGCGTCGGACCGAACGAGGAGCCGCCGAGCGGCGAGGGCTGGCACCAGGACAGCGATGTCCTGGACACCTGGTTCTCGTCCGGCCTGTGGCCGTTCTCCACGCTCGGCTGGCCCGAGCAGACCGAGAGCATGGAGAAGTTCTATCCGAACTCGGTCCTGGTCACCGGCTACGACATCCTCTTCTTCTGGGTCGCCCGGATGATGATGTTCGGCCTGTACGCGATGGACGGCACCCCGCCGTTCCACACCATCGCGCTGCACGGCATGGTGCGTGACCAGTTCGGCAAGAAGATGTCCAAGTCCTTTGGCAACGCGGTCAATCCGCTGGACTGGATGGACACCTACGGATCGGATGCCGTCCGCTTCACCCTGGCCCGGGGCGCCAACCCCGGGGTCGACGTTCCGATCGGCGAGGACTGGGTCCAGGCGTCCCGCAACTTCGCCAACAAGATCTGGAACGCGACCCGCTTCGCGCTGATGAACGGCGCGACGGTCGAGGGCGAACTCCCCGCCCCCGAGCGGCTGTCCGCCACCGACCGCTGGATCCTGTCCCGGCTGAACGAGGTCGTCGCCGAGGTCGACGCGTACTACGAGGACTACCAGTTCGCCAAGCTCTCCGACGTCCTCTACCACTTCGCGTGGGACGAGGTCTTCGACTGGTACGTCGAGCTGTCCAAGACCACCTTCGCCAAGGGCGGCGCGGAGGCCGACGCCGCGCGGCGCGTCCTCGGCGAGGTCCTGGACGTCACGCTGCGGCTGCTGCACCCGGTGGTCCCGTTCGTCACCGAGAAGCTGTGGACCTCGCTGACCGGCCAGGAGTCCGTCGTCATCGCGGCGTGGCCCGGCGACAGCGGCTTCCGGGACGAGGCTGCCGAGCGGGAGATCGAGAACCTCCAGCAGGTGGTCACCGAGGTCCGCCGGTTCCGCGCCGACCAGGGCCTCCAGCCCGGTCAGCGGGTCCCGGCGCGGCTGGAGCTGTCCGGCACCTCGCTCGCCGCCCACGAGGACGCGATGCGCTCCCTGCTGCGCCTCCAGCCGGCCGGTGAGGACTTCACGGCCACCGCCTCGCTGCCGGTCGCGGGCGCGACCGTGGCGCTGGACCTCTCCGGTGCGATCGACGTCGAGGCCGAGCGCAAGCGGCTGGCCAAGGACCTCGCCGCGGCCGAGAAGGACAAGGCGCAGACGACCGCGAAGCTGTCCAACGAGGGCTTTCTGGCCAAGGCCCCCGACCATGTGGTGGAGAAGATCCGCACCCGGCAGGCGACCGCCGAGGCCGATATCGCGCGGATCACGGCCCAGTTGGCGGCCCTCCCCAAGGGCTGACCAAGGGCTGGCCGAGGGCTGACCGAAAGCCGGTCGGCACTGATCGCACGAGGCGCCCCCGCCGGATTCCGGCGGGGGCGCTTTGGTGTGTGCGATGTGCCACAGACGCCCGGAGAAGCCTCACAAACGCCTCACAGGCCCCGCACAGCAAAGCCCCACCGGGAACCAAACACTGCCTTCCGGGAGTTCTCCGGCAGTACGTCCCGGAAGGAGCTCCACCCTCCATGAACAAGCCGCTGCGAAGGGCCTCCATTTTCTCGCTTCTGCTCGTGCTGGCCCTGCTCGCCTGGGCCACCTATGTGCAGTTGGCGAGAGGCGACAGTCTCCGGGACAACTCGCACAACAGCCGTGTGGCCATCTCCCAGTACGCCGGCCCGCTGGGCGACATCCTGGCCGGCGGCAAGCCGATCACCGGCTCGGCCTCCACCGACGGCGACCTGAAGTACAAGCGCACCTACACCGACGGCAAGCTCTGGGCCCCGGTCACCGGCTACGCCTCCCAGTCCTACGGCAGCACTCAGCTCGAGGCCCTGGACCGGCAGGTCCTCGATGGCTCCGACAGCCGGCTGAAGAACCCGCTCGAGGCGGTGACGCGGGAGCGGTCCAAGTCCGGCGATGTGATCACCACGATCAATCCGGCCGTGCAGAAGGCCGCCTATGAGGGCCTGGGGAACAAGACCGGCGCGGCCGTGGCGCTCGACCCCACGACCGGCGCCGTCCTGGGCCTGGCCAGCACCCCCTCGTACGACCCCGGCAGCTTCGCGGGCTCCTCCACCAAGGACCAGAAGGCGTGGCTCGCGCTGCAGAAGGACAAGAAGCAGCCGATGCTGAACCGCGCGCTGCGCCAGACGTACCCGCCGGGCTCGACCTTCAAGGTCCTGGTCGCCGCCGCGGCGCTGGAGAACGGGCTGTACTCGTCGGTGGACGAGCCGACCAAGAGCCCGGATCCGTACCGGCTGCCGGGCACGGTCACCGATATGCACAACGAGAACAGGTCGGCGCCCTGTAAGAACGCGACGATACGCACCGCCCTGGAGTACTCGTGCAACACGGTGTTCGCGAAGATGGCCGTGGACCTGGGCCAGTCCAAGGTGTCGGCGCAGGCCGAGAAGCTGGGCTTCGACGACTCCAAGCTGGACATCCCGGTGCGCGCCGCGAAGAGCCTCTACCCGAGCGGCATGAACGACTCGCAGACGGCTCTGAGCGGAATGGGCCAGTTCGATGTGACGGCGACTCCGCTGCAGATGGCGATGGTCTCCTCGGCCATCGCGAACGACGGCAAGCTGATGACCCCGTACGAGGTCGACCGCACCACGGACGGCACTGCCTCCGCCCTGGACCGTAACCAGGCCAAGACCTACGGCGAGGCGATGTCCAAGCACACCGCGTCCGAGCTGCAGTCCGCGATGCGGACGGTCGTGGATCAGGGCACCGGGACCAACGCGAAGATCCCCGGGGTGACGGTGGGCGGCAAGACCGGCACCGCCCAGCACGGTGAGAACAACAGCGCCAATCCCTACGCGTGGTTCATCAGCTACGCGGACGCCGGCGGCGGCCACAAGGTCGCGGTCGCGGTGGTGGTCGAGGACAGCGACGCGGCCCGCGCCGACATCTCCGGCGGCGGCCTGGCGGGGCCGATCGCTAAGTCCATGATGAAAGCAGCTCTCGCTGATACCGGGTCGTGACCCCGGGGATGGCGCTGGCCCGGCTTGTCACCCCTGCCTCGTAGACTGGTCGGCGTGAGCGAGGAGCGCCCCCAGAACGAGTCCGACGAGTTCGAAGAGATCGTCGAAGCCGAGACCGACCGTGACCCCGATCTGGCGGTGATCGAGGCCGGTAGCCGGACGCTGCGTGCGCAGTCCGGGCCACCGCAGGGGGACGGCATTCCGTCCCGCCCGGCCGACCCGGAGGTGGACCGCGCCCTGCGTGAGGTGGAGGGCGAGCTGGCCAAGCGCTGGCCGGAGACCAAGCTGGACCCGTCGCTGGTGCGCATCGAGTCGCTGATGGACATCCTCGGCTCGCCGCAGCGGTCCTATCCCTCGATCCACATCACCGGTACGAACGGCAAGACCAGCACCGCCCGTATGGTCGAGTCGCTGCTGGGCGCCTTCGAGCTGCGCACCGGCCGCTACACCAGCCCTCATGTCCAGTCGATCACCGAGCGGATCAGCCTGGACGGGGCGCCGATCTCCGCCGAGCGGTTCATCGAGACGTACCAGGACATCCAGCCGTACATCGAGATGGTCGACGCCCAGCAGGAGCACCGGCTGTCCTTCTTCGAGGTGCTCACCGGGATGGCGTACGCGGCCTTCGCGGACGCGCCCGTGGACATCGCGGTGGTCGAGGTCGGCATGGGCGGCTCCTGGGACGCCACCAATGTGGTCGACGCGGGCGTCGCGGTGATCATGCCGATCTCGCTGGACCACACCGACCGGCTCGGCACCACTCCGGAGCAGATCGCCACGGAGAAGGCCGGCATAGTGAAGCAGGACGCCACCGTGGTGCTCGCGCAGCAGCCGGTGGAGGCCGCCTCCGTGGTGCTCAAGCGCGCCGTCGAGGTGGACGCCACGGTCGCCCGTGAGGGCATGGAGTTCGGTGTCCTCTCCCGGGAGGTGGCGGTCGGCGGTCAGCTGCTGACCCTGCGCGGCCTCGGCGGGGAGTACCCCGATGTCTTCCTTCCGCTGCACGGCGCCCACCAGGCACACAACGCGGCGATGGCGCTGGCCGCCGTCGAGGCGTTCTTCGGCGTCGGCTCCCAGCATGCCCGCACGCTCGACATCGACACGATCCGCTCCGCCTTCGCCTCCGTGACCTCGCCGGGCCGGATGGAGGTCGTGCGCCGCAGCCCCACCGTGGTGCTGGACGCCGCGCACAACCCCGCGGGCGCCCGTGCGGCGGCCGAGGCGGTCACCGAGTCCTTCGACTTCAGCCGGCTGGTCGGCGTGGTCGGGGCGAGCGCCGACAAGGATGTCCGCGGTCTGCTGGAAGCCTTCGAGCCGATCTTCGCCGAGGTCGTGGTGACCCGCAATTCCAGCCATCGCGCGATGGACCCGGACGAGCTGGCCGCGATCGCCGTCGAGGTCTTCGGCTCCGACCGGGTCCAGGTCGAGCCGCGGCTGGACGACGCCCTGGAGGAAGCCATCACCCTGGCGGAGGAAGAGGGCGAATACGCCGGAGCGGGTGTTCTGGTGACCGGGTCGGTGATCACGGTCGGCGAGGCCCGGCTGCTTCTGGGAAGGGGCTGATATGCGGACGCTGTGCGCTTCCACCCTCATCGGTGAGTTCTTTGTGATCGGCTTCGCCGGGCTGGTCGCGATGAAGACGTCCGGGCTGTCGATGGGCACCGTCTGGACGGTCAGCGGGATCGCCATGGCGCTGTGTGTGCTGCTGTGCGGGATGCTGAGCCGTCCGGGCGCGGTGCAGATCGGCTGGGCCCTGCAGATCGGCCTGGTGCTGAGCGGTTTCGTGGTGACCACCATGTTCGTCCTCGGGGTGGTCTTCGCCGCGCTGTGGTGGGCCTCTGTCCACTTCGGCCGTAAGGTCGACGAGGCGAAGGCGCGGTTCGCCGCGGCCTCGGCCGCCTCACCTGACACTGCGTGACGTGGCCCTCGTTCACCCATGTAGCCTCTGCCTCACAGCGCCACCCGCACGCCATTTCCCAAAGGAGCCCGCACCGTGAGCCAGCGCACGCTCGTCCTTCTCAAGCCCGACGCCGTCCGACGCGGTCTGGTGGGCGAGATTCTGGGGCGGATCGAGAAGAAGGCGGGCTGGACGATCAGCGCCCTCGAGCTGCGTCAGCTGGACCGTGAGGTCCTGGAGCAGCACTACGCCGAGCATGTCGGCAAGCCCTTCTACGAGCCCCTGATGGAGTTCATGGCCTCCGCTCCGGCCGTGGCGCTGGTCGTCGAGGGCGAGCGGGTCATCGAGGGAGTCCGGGCGCTGGCCGGGCCGACCGACCCGATCGCCGCGGCGCCCGGGTCCATCCGTGGCGATTTCGGCACCATCGTTCGGGAAAATCTGATCCATGCCTCGGACTCCGAGGAGTCCGCCGAACGGGAAATCAAGATTTTCTTTCCCGGGCTCGCCTGATCCCGATCCGATCGGTACTGATCGGCCATCAGTTTGATCATCAGCTTGACACACCCCTGCTGACCTGGGGGCGGCCGAATTGCCCGGCCGCCCTTCGGCATATGCGAGCCGATCGGGGGAACGCATCTCCGCGACACGACGTCACCATTAGAGGAGGCGGGGTCGTGTTCTGCTGACAATGGCGGAGGACCCCCGCAGCGTGTTCGAGCGGGCGTGACTACGATGAAGCCTCCGCGCCTCGCAGCGCACACCCATCCTGCCGACCTCTAGCAAGCAATCGCTCCAGCAGGGAAGGCCTGACGTATCCTCATGGGGAACAACATGTCGTTCATCGGCCGTGACATGGCTGTCGACCTCGGGACCGCCAACACGCTGGTGTACGTCAGGGGCCGCGGGATCGTCCTCAACGAGCCATCCGTCGTCGCCATCAACACCAACACTGGCGGAATTCTCGCCGTGGGCGCCGAGGCGAAGAAGATGATCGGCCGCACCCCTGGCAACATCGTCGCTGTGCGTCCGCTCAAGGACGGCGTTATCGCCGACTTCGAGATCACCGAGCGGATGTTGCGGTACTTCATCCTGAAAATTCATAAGCGCCGCTATCTCGCCCGGCCCCGAGTGGTCGTCTGTGTGCCTTCCGGTATCACCGGAGTCGAGCGCCGTGCCGTCATCGAGGCGTCCACCCAGGCGGGCGCCCGTCAGGTGCACATCATCGAGGAGCCCATGGCAGCGGCCATCGGTTCCGGCCTTCCCGTCCACGAGGCCACCGGCAACATGGTCGTGGACATTGGCGGCGGCACCACCGAGGTCGCCGTCATCTCGCTGGGCGGCATCGTCACCGCGCAGTCCATCCGGGTGGCGGGCGATGAGCTGGACAACGCGATCATCCAGCACATCAAGAAGGAGTACAGCCTGCTGCTCGGCGAGCGGACCGCCGAGAACATCAAGATCACCATCGGCTCCGCGGCCGAGAGCGACGAAGAGGAACACACCGAGATCCGCGGCCGTGACCTCGTCAGCGGCCTCCCCAAGACCGTCGTGATCTCCGCCGCCGAGGTCCGCAAGGCCATGGAGGAGCCGGTCAATTCGATCGTCGACGCGGTCAAGACCACCCTCGACAAGTGCCCCCCGGAGCTCTCCGGCGACGTGATGGACCGCGGCATCGTGCTCACCGGCGGCGGTGCGCTGCTGCGCGGCCTGGATGAGCGGCTGCGCCAGGAGACCGGGATGCCGATCCACATCGCCGAGGACCCGCTGGACTCCGTCGCGCTCGGGTCCGGCAAGTGCGTGGAGGAGTTCGAGGCGCTCCAGCAGGTGCTGGACGCCCAGCCCCGCAGATGACAATCCGGCGAACCGGCCGTGCGGGTGGTTGGCTGCCCGTGCGGCGGAACGCTGATATACAGGCATAAGGCTCCCCAGGACCGGCCGGTCACCACATCACCGGCACCGGCACCGGTCCGACTTCGACGAGGAAGGCACGTCGCCGCACGTGAGGGACACACGAGAGAGCCGGCTGCTCCTGGTGCTGCTGGTCGCCATCGCGTTCGCGCTGATCACGGTGGATATCCGCGGCGGCGAGGACTCACCCCTCGACGGCGCCCGTCAGGCCGCCGCTTCCGTCTTCGGGCCTGTGGAGGACGGCGTCGCGTCCGCCGTCGACCCGGTCGGCAACGCCGTCGCGGCCGTACGGGAATCCGGTGACCGGCACGACCGGGTCCGCCGCCTGGAGGAAGAGAACACCAAGCTCAAGCAAAAGCTCGGCAACGACTCCCGCAACCGCGCCCGCTCGGCCGAGCTCGACAAGCTGCTCAAGACCGCGGGCGCCGGCCAATACGGCATCAAGGGCGCCCAGGTCATCGGCATCGGCGCCGCCCAGGGCTTCTCCTGGACCGTCACCCTCGACATCGGCAGCAACGACGGCATCCGCCGCGACATGACCGTCATCAACGGCGACGGGCTGGTCGGCCGGGTCACCACCGTCGGCTCCTCGACGGCGACCGTGCTGCTCGCCACCGACCCGGACTTCACCGTCGGCACCCGTATGGAGGGGTCGGGCGAGCTCGGCTTCGCCACCGGGCGCGGCGACCGCTCGCTCCATGTGCAGCTCCTCAACGGCAAGGCCCGGATCAAGCCGGGCGACCGGATGGTCACCTTCGGCTCCCAGGCGGACAAGCCCTTCGTCCCCGGAGTCCCGGTCGGCAAGGTCGTGCGCGTCGACCCCACCGGAGGGGATCTCACCCGCACGCTTCAAGTGCGCCCGTACGTGCGGTTCAGCAAGCTGGACATCGTCGGGGTCGTCGTCCAGCCGCCGCGCGGCAACCCGCGTGACACCGTGCTGCCGCCCAAGCCCGCGAAGCCCAAGCCGACGCCCACGGTCACCGTCACGGCCAACCCCTCCGCCACCGCCACGAGCCCGGCCGCCAACAGGAGCTGACCGATGCTGCACCTCAACCGGATCGTCCTGTCGACCTGCCTGGTGGTCTTCGCCCTCGTCGTCCAGATCTGTGTGCTGGCCCGGCTCCAACTGCCCGGCGCCGTCCCTGACCTGCTGCTCCTCGTCGTGCTCGGTCTCGCGCTCGTCTACGGCCACACCGGCGGTGCGCTCATCGGCTTCGCCGCGGGCCTGCTCGCCGACCTCGCCCCGCCCGCCGACCACGCCGCCGGCCGCTATGCCCTGGTGCTGTGCGTCATCGGCTATCTGGCGGGGCTCGCCAAGCCGGAGTCCGGCCAGCTCAGGTCGGCCACCGGGCCGATGCTGGTGGTCGTGGCGGCGGCCATCGGCGCCACGCTGCTGTATGCCGGGGTCGGCATCCTCGTCGGCGACGACGCGGCCCGTCAGGTGGGCCTGGGCAAGCTGCTGTTCACCGCGGCCCTCTACGACCTGCTGCTGGCACCCTTCACGGTGCCGCTGATCATGGGGCTGGCCAGACGGAGTGAGAACGATCCGATGGCCGACAGCGCGGGCGGCGGCGGTGAGAGCCCGTCCCGCTGGATCAGCACGGCGGGCGGCGTCAGCACCGGCCGGGTCGGCCGGATGAGCCGGCTCAAGCGTCCGGGCCGGGCGGCCCGGATCGGCAGCCAGCGCGGCGGGCTGCTGGCCCGCACCGGGAAGAACAGGACGGCACGCATCAAGGGGGTCAAGCGCCTGTGAGCACGGCCCTCCCGTCGCCCGCCGCCCTCCTCTCTGCCGTCCTCTCGTCGCCCACCACCGCCCTCAGGGGATGCCATGAGTAATATCCCCGAGACCGGACGGACCCCCCGGGTCACCATCCGGCTCGTCGGCCTCCAGATCCTGGTCTTCTCGCTGCTGCTGACCCTCGGCGGGCGCCTGTGGTACCTGCAGATCCGCAACGGCGACGAGTACACCGCCGAAGCCGCCAACAACCACGTCCAGCAGGTCGTCCACCCCGCCGTGCGCGGCTCCATACTGGACGCCCGCGGTGTGCCGCTCGCCGACAACGAGACCCGTCTGGTCGTCTCCGCCAGCCGCACCGAGCTGATGAAGATGCCGGACGACGGCAAGGCCGCCCTCACCCGTCTGGCCGATGTCCTGGGCATGAAGGCCAAGGACGTCATGGACAAGGTCCGGCTGTGCGACGCCAAGACCCCGCAGCCCTGCTGGAACGGTTCCCCGTACCAGCCCATCCCGATCACGGACGAGGCCAGCGCCAAGCAGGCGCTGCAGATCCGCGAGCGCGAAGAGGACTTCCCCGGCATCAGCGCCGAGCCCACCGCTGTGCGCCGCTATGCCGCTCCCGCCGGTTCCAACGCCGCCCAGGTGCTCGGCTATCTCTCCCCGGTCACCGATGAGCAGGTGAAGGAGGCCGAGCACACCAAGTCGCCCCTGCTCCGCTCGGACCAGGTCGGCAGCAACGGCCTCGAGCGCCAGTACGACAGCGAGCTGCGCGGCAAGGCCGGGGTGACCCGTTACGAGGTCGACAACCTCGGCCGTGTCATCGGTCAGCGGGAGAGTCAGAAGGCGCGTCCCGGCGACAACGTCGTCACCAGCATCGACTCGCGTGTCCAATCGGTCGCGGAGAAGGAGCTGGAGCAGGCGATGCGGGACGCCCGCAAGCAGCACGACCGGAACACCGGCACCAACTACAAGGCGGACTCGGGCGCGGTCGTGGTCATGGAGGCCAAGACCGGCCGGGTGGTGGCCATGGCGTCCAACCCGTCGTACGACCCCAACGCCTGGGTCGGCGGCATCTCCGGCAAGGACTACAAGCAGCTCACCGGCAAGAAGTCCAACTACCCGCTGCTCAACCGGGCGATCCAGGGACAGGCGGCCCCCGGCTCGATCTTCAAGGTCGTCCCGACGACCGCCGCGATCAACGCCGGCTACTCCTTCAACGGGCCGTATCCCTGCACCAGCTCGTTCAACATCGGCAGCCAGGTCTTCAAGAACTTCGAGTCCGAGAACTACGGCGGGATCAGCCTCGGCCGGGCACTGGAGGTCTCCTGCGACACCGTCTTCTACCACCTCGCCTACGAGCAGTGGAAGAAGGACGGCGGCAACAAGCCCAAGAAGAAGCCGGGGGACTGGTTCTACCGGACGGCCCACCAGTTCGGCCTCGGTAAGGAGACCGGCATCGACCTCCCCAACGAGGTCACCGGCCGGGTCCCGGACCGCCAGTGGAAGAAGGACTACTGGAAGGCCAACAAGGACGTCTGGTGCAAGACCGGCAAGAAGGACGGGAGTTACGGCCAGCGGATCGCCTACGAGAACTGCCTCGAGGGCATGAAGATGCGCGCCGGTGACTCCGTGAACTACTCCATCGGCCAGGGCGACACCCTCGTCACCCCGATCCAGATGGCCACCATCTACTCGGCCATCAGCAACGGCGGAACGCTCTACAACCCGACCGTCGGCAAGGCGATCGTCAGCCCCGACGGCAAGGACGTCCAGGAGATCAAGCCGGAGTCGCACGGCAAGCTGCCGATGAAGGGCCAGACCCGCGACAAGATCGACAGCGCGCTCGCGGGCGTCGCCACCCGGGGCACCGCCGCCTGGCGGTTCCAGGGCTGGCCGCAGAACAAGATCCCGATGCACGCCAAGACCGGTACCGCGGAGGTCTACGGCAAGCAGACCACCTCGTGGTTCGCGACGTACACCAAGGACTACTCGATCGTCATGACGATCTCCCAGGGCGGTACCGGCTCCGGGGCCTCCGGTCCGGCGGTGCGCAAGATCTACAACGCGCTGTACGGGGTCGACGCCAAGGGCGGCATCGACAAGAAGAAGGCGCTGCTGCCCCAGCCGCAGGCCAACCTGCCGAAGATCTCCTCGGACGGCTCCATCGAGCCCCAGCCCCTGGGCAAGCAGTTCGAGGCGGCTTCCCGTGAGCGGCGGCGGGGAGGGGATTCGTGAGCGACGCGCGCGCGTCCGCCGGGCCGCAGACAACGACGAAAGCCGCACCTCTGCGCCGCGCGGGCGGAGAAGCGAACGGGAGGCAGAGGTGAGCGCGTCCACGCACGGATACTCCGTCCGCCGCTTCACCCCGGAGCGCGGCACCTGGAGCAAGCTCATGGCGCGCGACTCCGTCGTGCGCCGCCTCGACTGGGTGCTGCTGCTCACCGCGCTGGCCCTGTCCGCGATCGGCGGGGCGCTCGTCTACTCCGCCACCCGCAACCGCACCGAGCTGAACGGGGGCGACCCGTACTACTTCCTGGTCCGGCACGCCCTGAACACCGGCATCGGGCTGGTGCTCGCCATCGGCACCGTCTGGCTGGGCCATCGCACCCTGCGCGGCGCGGTCCCGGTCCTCTACGGCCTGTCCGTCGTCCTCGTCCTCGCCGTGCTCACCCCGCTGGGCTCGACGATCAACGGGGCGCACGCGTGGATCGTGGTCGGCGGCGGATTCTCCCTGCAGCCGGGCGAATTCGCCAAGATCACGATCATCCTGGGCATGGCGATGCTGCTGGCCGCGCGCGTGGACGCGGGTGACCGGCTCAACCCCGACCACCGGACCGTCGTCCAGTCGCTCGGCCTGGCCGCACTGCCCATCGCGATCGTGCTGCTGATGCCGGACCTCGGCTCGGTGATGGTCATGGCGGTGATCGTGCTCGCCGTGCTGCTCGCCTCCGGCGCGTCCAACCGCTGGATCGCCGGGCTGATCCTCACGGCCGTGCTCGGCGCGCTGCTCATCTGGCAGCTGCACGTCCTCGACCAGTACCAGATCGACCGCTTCGCCGCCTTCGCCAACCCCGCGCTCGACCCGGCCGGGGTCGGCTACAACACCAACCAGGCGCGGATCGCGATCGGCTCGGGCGGTCTCACCGGTAAGGGGCTCTTCCACGGCACCCAGACCACCGGTCAGTTCGTCCCCGAGCAGCAGACCGACTTCGTCTTCACGGTCGCGGGGGAGGAGCTCGGCTTTCTCGGCGCGGGCCTGATCATCGTGCTGCTGGGGGTCGTGCTGTGGCGCGCCTGCCGGATCGCACGCGACACCACGGAGCTGTACGGGACCGTCGTCGCGGCCGGGATCATCGCCTGGTTCGCCTTCCAGTCGTTCGAGAACATCGGGATGACGCTGGGCATCATGCCGGTGGCCGGTCTGCCGCTGCCGTTCGTCTCCTACGGCGGAACCTCGATGTTCGCCGTATGGATCGCGATCGGGCTGCTGCAGTCCATCCGAGTGCAGCGGCCCGTCTCCGCTTAGGGCTGATTGGCCCGAGTTCGGGTACGTGACATCACATGGTGGACACGAAGCAGGAGATAGAGCGCAAGTACGAGGCCACCGCCGAAGAAGCCGGTCCGTCCGGGCGGCCCGACCTGCCGGGTCTTCCCGAACTGACCGGGGCGGGGCCGGTCGCGACCGTGGTGAGCCGAGGTGTCGCGACCCTCGAGGCCACCTATTACGACACCCCCGGACGAAGGCTGCTCGCCGACGGCATCACCTTCCGCCACCGCACCGGCGGCGCCGACGAGGGCTGGCATCTGAAGCTGCCCGTCGGCCCGGACACCCGCGAGGAGCTGCAGGCGCCGCTCGGCGTCGAGGTGCCCGCAGAGATGGTCGCGCTGCTGCGCTCGCGGGTCCGCCACGATCCGCTGCGCCCGCTCGCCCATCTGCACACCGAGCGGGACCGTAAGGATCTGGTGGACGCCGACGGCATCGTGCTCGCCGAGGTGTCCGTCGACCGCGTCACGGCCCGGCGGCTGGCGCCCGAGGAGAGCGAGCCGGTGCGGTGGACCGAGGTCGAGGTCGAGCTCGCCGAGGGCCGGGGCCACGATCAGCGGCTGCTCGACGCGGTCGAGGGGCGGCTGCGTGACGGCGGTCTGCACCGCGCCGACACCCCCTCCAAGCTCGCCAAGGCCCTGGCCGAGACGGAGAAGGTCGCGGTCGCGGTCGAGACCGGCGGAGACGGGCCCGGCCGGTCCGCCAAGCCCGGGAAGCCCGCGAAGAGCGCCCGCCAGGTCGAGCAGGCCGCGTCGGCGGTCCGGCAGCCGCTCGGCGCCGACGACGTCGTCCTGGATTACGTACGCCGTCAGATCGACGCCATGGTGCGGCTGGACCCCGCCGTGCGCAGGGACCTGCCGGACGCGGTGCACCGGATGCGGGTCGCCACCCGCCGGCTGCGCAGCGCCTTCCGCTCCTACCGCAAGGTCCTGGACCGTACGGTGACCGATCCGATCGGCGACGAGCTGAAGTGGCTGGCCGGTGAGCTCGGTGTGGAACGCGACCGTGAGGTGCTCACCGAGCGGCTCGAAGGCCGTCTCGCCGAGCTGCCGGACGACCTCCGGCTCGGCCCGGTGGGGAACCGGCTGGACCACTGGTCGCAGGGGCGCCGCGACGGCGCCCGCTCGGCCGTCCTGGGCGCGCTGGACAGCGAGCGCTATCTCGCGCTCCTGGACACCCTCGACGCCCTGGTGGCCGATCCGCCGCTGCGCCCCGCCGCCGCGAAGCCGGCCGCGCCGGTGGTCGTGGGGGCCGTGCTGCGCGACTACGAGCGGCTCGCCACCCGTATGGCCACCGCCCTGGAGACGCCCCCGGGGCCGGACCGCGACGTGGCCGTCCATCAGGCCCGTAAGGCCGCCAAGCGCGTCCGCTACGCCGCGGAGACGGCCCGGCCCGCGCTCGGCAAGCCCGCCAAGAAGTTCGCCCGCCGTATGCAGGCCGTACAGGACGTGCTCGGCGACCACCAGGACAGCGTCGTCGTGCGCGAGGCGCTGCGGGCGCTGGCCACCCAGGCCCACGGCGCGGGGGAGAGTGACTTCACCTTCGGCCTGCTGTACGGCAGGGAGGAGGCGCGGGCCGCCGCCCGCGAGCGTGAGCTGCCCGGCCTGTGGGCCGATGTCTCCCGTAAGAAGCACCGGGCGGCGCTGGAGGCGTAGATCCGTGGCGAGGGAGTCCGGCGCGGCAGGTACGCTAGAGGGTCATCCCTGTCAGCTTCACGAAAGTCCGCGATGTCTGTCGAGTCGGTCTTCCCACAGCTCGAGGCCCTGCTGCCGCATGTGCAGAAGCCCATCCAGTACGTAGGCGGTGAGCTCAATTCCACCGTCAAGGACTGGGACTCCTGCGACGTCCGCTGGTCGCTCATGTACCCGGACGCCTACGAGGTCGGTCTCCCCAACCAGGGCGTCATGATCCTTTATGAGGTCCTCAACGAGCGCGAGGGCGTGCTCGCCGAGCGCACCTACAGCGTGTGGCCGGACCTCGAGGAGCTGATGCGCGAGCACAAGGTGCCGCAGTTCACCGTGGATTCGCACCGCCCGGTGTCCGCGTTCGACTTCCTCGGCGTCTCCTTCTCCACCGAGTTGGGGTACACCAACCTCCTCACCGCGCTCGACCTCGCGGGCGTCCCCCTGGACGCCGCGGACCGCACCGAGGACCACCCCGTCGTGGTCGCGGGCGGCCACGCCGCGTTCAACCCGGAGCCGATCGCCGACTTCATCGACTGCGCGGTGATCGGCGACGGTGAGCAGGCCGTGCTCGACATGACCGCGATCCTCCGCGCCTGGAAGGCCGAGGGCCGCCCGGGCGGCCGCGATGAGCTGCTCTTCCGTCTCGCGCGTACCGGCAGCATCTACGTCCCGAAGTTCTACGACGTGGAGTACCTGGCCGACGGCCGGATCGCGCGCGTCGTGCCGAACCGCTCGGGCGTGCCGTGGCGGGTGTCCAAGCACACCGTCATGGACCTCGACGAGTGGCCCTACCCGAAGCAGCCGCTGGTGCCGCTGGCCGAGACCGTCCATGAGCGGATGTCGGTGGAGATCTTCCGCGGCTGCACCCGTGGCTGCCGCTTCTGCCAGGCGGGCATGATCACCCGCCCGGTGCGCGAGCGGTCGATCACCGGGATCGGCGAGATGGTCGACAAGGGGCTGAAGGCCACCGGTTTCGAGGAGGTCGGCCTGCTGTCGCTCTCCTCCGCCGACCACACCGAGATCGGCGACGTGGCCAAGGGCCTCGCCGACCGGTACGAGGCGGACAAGATCGGCCTGTCCCTCCCGTCGACCCGGGTGGACGCCTTCAACATCGACCTCGCCAACGAGCTGACCCGCAACGGGCGCCGCTCGGGCCTCACCTTCGCCCCCGAGGGCGGCAGTGAGCGCATCCGTAAGGTCATCAACAAGATGGTCTCCGAAGAGGACCTCATCCGTACGGTGGCCACCGCGTACGGCAACGGCTGGCGGCAGGTGAAGCTGTACTTCATGTGCGGTCTGCCCACCGAGACCGACGACGATGTGCTGCAGATCGCCGATATGGCGACCAAGGTCATCGCCAAGGGCCGCGAGGTGTCCGGCAAGAACGACATCCGCTGCACCGTCTCGATCGGCGGTTTCGTCCCCAAGCCGCACACCCCCTTCCAGTGGGCCCCGCAGCTGAGCGCCGAGGAGACCGACGCCCGGCTGGAGAAGCTGCGCGAAAAGATCCGCGGCGACAAGAAGTACGGCCGCTCGATCGGCTTCCGGTACCACGACGGCAAGCCCGGCATCGTCGAGGGTCTGCTCTCGCGCGGCGACCGCCGGGTGGGCGCGGTCATCCGCGCCGTCTACGAGGACGGCGGCCGCTTCGACGGCTGGCGTGAGCACTTCTCGTACGACCGGTGGATGGAGTGCGCCGAGCGGGCCCTGCCCCAGTTCGGCCTCGACCTCGACTGGTACACCACGCGCGAGCGCACCTACGAGGAGGTCCTGCCCTGGGACCACCTCGACTCGGGCCTCGACAAGGACTGGCTGTGGGAGGACTGGCAGGACTCGCTCGACGAGACCGAGGTCGAGGACTGCCGCTGGACCCCCTGCTTCGACTGCGGCGTCTGCCCGCAGATGCAGACCGAGATCCAGATCGGCCCCACCGGCCGGAAGCTGTTGCCGCTGTCGGTGAAGTAGCCGTCCGGCGGCCCTCCGTCACCGGGGTGCCCACAAAGTAGGCTGGAAGAGACCGGGGCTCTGCGGCCCTGGTGCTCGACCGCATAGAAGTACAAGGAGACAATCCCCTGGGCAAGCGACAGCCCGAAGGCCCGCCGCCCGCTCCCGCGGTGCAGCGCATCCGTTTGCGTTACACCAAGCGCGGCCGCCTCCGGTTCACCAGCCACCGCGACTTCCAGCGCGCCTTCGAGCGGGCGCTGCGCCGCGCCGAGGTGCCGATGGCCTACTCGGCGGGCTTCACCCCGCATCCGAAGGTGTCCTACGCCAATGCCGCACCCACCGGCACCGGCAGCGAGGCGGAGTACCTGGAGATCCAGCTGACCGAGGCGCGCGACCCCGAGAAGCTCCGGGCGCTGCTCAACGAGTCGCTGCCCGCGGGGCTCGATGTGATCGAGTCCGTGGAGGCCCGCACCTCGGGGCTCGCCGACCGGCTGCAGGCATCCGTATGGGAGATCCGGCTCGACCAGGTCGCCCAGGCGGATGCCGAGCGCGCCGCCGCCGCCTTCCTCGGGGCCGACATGGTCGAGGTGGAGCGCCGGACGAAAAACGGGTTGCGAACCTTCGACGCCCGTGCGGCGGTGGCCCGGCTGGAGGTGCTTCCGCCTCGGGCCGATAGGCCCGGAGACGCTGGCTGTGCGATACTGCGGCTGGTGGTACGGCATCTGACACCTGCCGTGCGACCCGACGACGTCCTGTCCGGTCTCCGCGCTACGGCCGACCTGGCGCCGCCGGTCCCCGCAGCGGTGACCAGGCTGGCGCAGGGGCTGCTCGATGAGGAGTCCGGCACGGTGACCGACCCGCTCGCGCCCGATCGCGAGGCAGTTCAGGCCGCCCCAACCACGGCCGCCGAGCTGACCGCCGCGATGGCGCCGGGAGGTTCCGCGTAGGGCCGCCGTCGATGCGCCGCCGATGCACTTGGGAGCCACCCGGGTCCGGCTGGCGCACTGACCAGGAGACTTTCGCCGGTCCCGACACATTCGGTCCCGGTGAGCGAGACGACAGCTCCCGTGCGGCGACCGCGCCCCGGGCGGCGGCACACGCGCACAGTGCGCGGGTGGCCGGCCGGAGGCAGGCGCGGCGCCCGGGAGCGTGACGGGAGAAACGCCCGCATGCTCGAACCAATTGAGCCGACCCAACCTGTCCAGCCCCTTGAGCTGTCCGCGCCGCGTGCCGCGGCGCCCGGGGATCCCATCGAGAGCACGCCCAGCGACACCCTGCCGCCGCGCCGCCGCCGTGCGGCCTCCCGCCCGGCCGGCCCGCCGGTCGGCGGAGTGAGCGGCGCCGAGGTCACCGCGCCCTCATCGCCGGCCATACCGGCTGATCAGATCGTTGCCATCGCCGCGTCCGAGGCCGCTTCCGAGCCCGTCGCCGCTGGTGCCGCCGTGATCACCGCGAGCGGATCCGCATCCGGGTCCGACCCCGAATCCGCCGTTCCGCCCGCCCGTACGCGGCGTCGGGTGGCGCGCAAGGCGACGGCTCCGGCGGGTTCGCCGGAGGCCGCGGAGACCGTGGTGACGGCCGATGCCGGCCGTGGCGGGGAGGAGCCCCAGGCCGCCGCCGAGCCCGTGGCGGAAGCCGCCCCCGAGGCCGCTCCGCCCGCCCGTACGCGTCGTCGTGCGACCCGTAAGGCGACCGCTCCGGCGGGTGCGCCCGCGGAGGCGGAGACCGTGGCGCCGGAGCAGGCCGTGGCGCCGGAGCAGGCCGAGGAGCCCGCTGCGGCTCCGGAGGCCGAGGCGGAGACCGCGCCCGCGGCCCCTGCCCGTACGCGCCGTCGTGCGAGCCGTAAGGCCACGGCCCCCGCGGGCCCGCCGCAGGCGGAGGCCGCCGACGCGGACGCGTCGTCTGCGGCGGCCGCTGGTGGCGGTGGTGACGAGGCCACGGCCCCAGCCGCAGTCGCAGCCGATGCCCCGGCCGATGAGGCCCCGGCCGACGAGGCCCCGCGTACCCGTGCGCGTCGTCGTGCGAGCCGTAAGGCGACCGCTCCGGCGGGTGCGCCCGCGGAGGCGGAGGTCGTGGAGCCGACGGAGCCGGAGGAGGCCGCGGAGGCCGAGGCCGAGGCGGAGACCGTGCCCCCGGCACCCGCCCGTACCCGTCGCCGTGCGAGCCGTAAGGCCACCGCCCCCGCCGGAACGCCCGCGGAGGCCGAGGCCGCCGAGGAGCCCGCCGCCGAGCAGCGGGGCGAGAGCGCCGAGGAGCCCGCCGGTGCGCAGGCCGAGGAGGCGCCGCGTAGCCGCGCCCGCCGCCGCGCCACCCGAGGCACCGCCGCCGAGGAGCCGAGCAGCGCTCCGGAGCCGCAGACCGCCGAGGCCGAGGCCGAGGCCCCGGCCGCCGAGGCCGAGTCGGAGCCCGCGCCCCGTTCGCGGCGCCGGGCGGTCCGCCCGCCGACGGCCGTGTTCCAGGCGCCGGTCTTCACCGAGCCGGTCTTCCAGACGCCGGAGAGCGCCGCCGCCGAGGCCGCCGCCGCGCTGGAGGAGCCCGAGGAGGAGGAAGAGGAGCAGCCGACGGCCGAGGAAGCCACCGAGGTCGTCGAGCCCGAGGCGCCCACCGGCCGCCGTCGGCGCCGCCGCCGTGGCGGTGAGCCCGCCGAGGAGCAGCCGGAGGCCGAGGAGACCGAGGCCGTCGAGGCCGAGTCCGGTCAGCCCGAGGGCGAGCACGGCGATGAGGAGCAGGGCGACCGTCCGGCCCGTCGCCGCCGCCGGGGCGGACGTCGTCGCCGCCGGGGTGAGGCCGCCGAGGGCGAGGGCGCCGAGGGGCGCTCCGAGACCGGTGAGCGGTACGAGGACGAGTCGGCCGCCGAGGGCGAGAGCGCCGAGGAGCAGGGCGAGGGCCGGGACGAGGCGGACGCCGAGGCAGGTGAGCACGGCGGCGGCAGCGCCAGCAGCCGTCGTCGCCGTCGGCGCCGCCGTCGCAGCGGCGACGCGGTCGAGGCGGAGGCGGGCGGTGATGACCCGGAGCGTACGGTCGTCAAGGTCCGCGAGCCCCGGGAGCCCCGTGAGCGGCGCGGCAAGGAATCCGAGTCCAGCGCCGACGAGGTGCAGTCGATCAAGGGATCGACGCGTCTCGAGGCCAAGAAGCAGCGCCGTCGCGAGGGCCGCGAGCAGGGCCGCCGCCGTGTTCCGATCATCACCGAGGCCGAGTTCCTGGCCCGCCGAGAGGCGGTCGAGCGGGTCATGGTCGTCCGGGAGAACGGCGACCGTACCCAGATCGGCGTGCTGGAGGACAACGTCCTCGTCGAGCACTTCGTGAACAAGGAGCAGGCGACCAGCTACGTCGGCAACGTCTACCTGGGCAAGGTCCAGAACGTGCTGCCGTCGATGGAGGCCGCCTTCGTCGACATCGGCAAGGGCCGCAACGCCGTGCTGTACGCGGGCGAGGTGAACTTCGAGGCGCTGGGGCTCTCCAACGGGCCGCGCCGCATCGAGACCGCCCTGAAGTCCGGCCAGTCCGTCCTGGTGCAGGTCACCAAGGACCCGATCGGCCACAAGGGCGCCCGGCTGACCAGCCAGGTCTCCCTCCCGGGCCGCTATCTGGTCTATGTGCCCGAGGGCTCGATGACCGGCATCAGCCGCAAGCTGCCCGACACCGAGCGGGCGCGGCTGAAGCAGATCCTCAAGAAGATCGTCCCCGAGGACGCGGGCGTGATCGTCCGCACCGCCGCCGAGGGGGCGAGCGAGGAGGAGCTGTCCCGCGACGTCGCCCGGCTGCAGGCGCAGTGGGAAGAGATCAAGAAGAAGTCGAAGAGCGGTAACGCCCCGTCGCTGCTCTACGGCGAGCCCGACATGACCGTCCGGGTCGTCCGCGACATCTTCAACGAGGACTTCTCCAAGGTCATCGTCAGCGGTGACGACGCCTGGGAGACCATCCACGGCTATGTCTCGCATGTGGCGCCCGACCTCGCGGACCGGCTCCAGAAGTGGACCTCGGACGTCGACGTCTTCGCCACCTACCGGATCGACGAGCAGCTGATGAAGGCGCTGGACCGCAAGGTCTGGCTGCCCAGCGGCGGCTCGCTGGTGATCGACCGGACCGAGGCGATGGTCGTCATCGATGTCAACACCGGCAAGTTCACCGGCCAGGGCGGCAACCTGGAGGAGACGGTCACCAGGAACAACCTGGAGGCGGCCGAGGAGATCGTGCGCCAGCTGCGGCTGCGCGACCTCGGCGGCATCATCGTGATCGACTTCATCGACATGGTGCTGGAGTCCAACCGCGATCTGGTGCTGCGCAGGCTGCTGGAGTGTCTGGGCCGGGACCGTACGAAGCACCAGGTGGCGGAGGTCACCTCGCTCGGTCTGGTCCAGATGACCCGTAAGCGGGTCGGCCAGGGGCTGCTGGAGTCCTTCTCCGAGTCCTGTGTGCACTGCAACGGCCGCGGCGTGATCGTCCACATGGACCAGGCGTCGGCCGCCGGCGGCGGTGGCGGCAAGCGCAAGAAGAAGAAGTCGGCCGGTGGCGCCCAGCAGCCGGCCGAGCAGGAGCAGGCCGCCGTTGCCGGGGCCGAGCCCGAGGACGTCACCGAGGCGGCGGCCGAGATCGCGGCGGAGGCCACTCAGCCGAAACCGGAGCCCGAGCCGGTCTTCGCGGCCGACGAGGAGCTGTACAGCAGCGCCGCGGAGGCCGAGGCCGCAGCGACCCGTGGGCGTACGCGCCGCCGTGCCACCCGTAAGGCGTCCGCCCCGGCGGGCGCGCCGAAGGCCGCCAAGGAGTCGGAGGGCTCGGTGGTCGTGGTGGCCGACGAGCCGAGGGAGGCGCCCAAGGCGGGGCCGGAGGCGGTCGCCGAGGCCCCCGCTGCCGCTCCCGTCGAGGAGCCGGAGTCCGCGGCCCCGCTGGAGGCCGTTCCCGCGCCGCGTACGCGTCGTCGGGCGACCCGTAAGGTGACCGCCCCCGCGGGCTCGCCGACGGGCTCCGAGGAGGCGGCCGTGGTGGTCGTGAGCGCGTCTTCGGCGGAGTCGGAGCCCGAGCCGAAGGCGGAGGCGGCGCCCGAGGGCGAGGCCGAGTCCGAGGCGCCGGCGAAGAAGACCGCCCGTAAGGCCGCCAAGAAGGCCCCCGCCAAGAAGACGGCGGCCAAGAAGACCGCCGAGAAGAAGACGGCGGCGAAGAAGACCGCGGCCAAGAAGACCACGGCGAAGAAGACGACCGCCAAGAAGTCGGCGACGAAGAAGACCGCGGCGGCGGAGCAGCAGACTCCGCAGTCGGTCTCGGCCGCCGCCGACGACTGACCCGGCCGTACGGCCGACCGGGGGCACCCTGCCACGTGGCAGGGTGCCCCTCCGGGCTCTGGTAGCCTTAATCTTCGGCGTCTATACGCCAAACCCCTGAGCACATCCCTTCCGCTTCGCCGGAAGAGGCCGTTCGGCCGATGGTGAATCGCATGAATCACTCGGTTGTCACGACCCCTCGTGGGCCGTGTTGGGCGGCTGGCATCAGAGGACCCGTTTTCTAGCGAGAGAGTGAGAACCGCGTGTACGCAATCGTGCGCACCGGCGGCCGCCAGCAGAAGGTGGCCGTGGGCGATGTCATCGAGGTCGACCGTCTGGCCAACAACAAGGTCGGCGACACCGTCGAGCTCTCGACTCTGCTCGTTGTCGACGGCGATGCCGTCACCAGCGACCCGTGGGTGCTGGCCGGCGTGCGGGTTCACGCCGAGGTCGTTGATCACCACAAGGGTGAAAAGATCGACATCCTGAAGTACAAGAACAAGACCGGTTACCGGAAGCGGATTGGCCACCGCCAGCTGCACACCGCGCTGAAGATCACCGGCATCGACTCGGCTGCGAAGTAAGGGACTGAGGAGAGATGGCACACAAGAAGGGCGCATCGTCCACTCGGAACGGTCGCGACTCCAACGCCCAGCGGCTCGGCGTCAAGCGCTTCGGCGGCCAGACCGTCAACGCGGGCGAGATCCTGGTCCGCCAGCGCGGCACGCACTTCCACCCGGGCACGGGTGTCGGCCGCGGCGGCGATGACACGCTGTTCGCGCTGGCCGCCGGTGCGGTGCAGTTCGGCACCAGCCGGGGCCGCAAGGTCGTGAACATCGTCCCCGTCGCTGAGTAATCAGCCCGGGCGATATCGCACAGCCTTTCCGAGGGCGGACCGCTCTTCCCGTGACGGGAAGCGGGTCCGCCCTCGGCGCGTTACGAGCGTGAGGCACATCAGAACACCCCTGAATCTGCATTAACTGGAGGCACCCGTCATGACCACCTTCGTGGACCGCGTCGAACTGCACGTCGCCGCGGGTAACGGGGGCCACGGCTGCGCCTCCGTGCACCGCGAGAAGTTCAAGCCGCTCGGGGGGCCGGACGGGGGCAACGGCGGCCGTGGCGGCGATGTGATCCTGGTCGTGGACCAGTCCGTCACCACGCTCCTCGACTACCACCACAGCCCCCACCGCAAGGCCACCAACGGCAAGCCCGGCGAGGGCGGGAACCGCTCCGGTAAGGACGGCACCGATCTGATCCTGCCGGTCCCGGACGGCACCGTCGTCCTCGACAAGCAGGGCAACGTCCTGGCCGATCTGATCGGACAGGGCACCACCTACATCGCCGCCCAGGGCGGCCGCGGCGGCCTCGGCAACGCCGCGCTCGCCTCGGCCCGCCGTAAGGCCCCCGGCTTCGCGCTGCTGGGTGAGCCGGGTCACGCCGGGGACGTCGTCCTCGAGCTCAAGACCGTCGCGGACGTGGCCCTCGTCGGCTACCCGAGCGCCGGCAAGTCGTCGCTGATCTCGGTGCTTTCGGCGGCCAAGCCGAAGATCGCCGACTATCCGTTCACCACGCTGGTGCCCAACCTCGGTGTGGTCACGGCCGGTTCGACCGTCTACACCATCGCCGACGTCCCCGGCCTGATCCCCGGCGCCAGCCAGGGCAAGGGCCTGGGCCTGGAGTTCCTGCGCCATGTCGAGCGCTGCTCGGTGCTGGTGCATGTGCTGGACACCGCGGCCCTGGAGTCCGAGCGCGATCCGCTGACCGACCTCGATGTCATCGAGGCGGAGCTGGCCCAGTACGGCGGTCTGGACGACCGGCCGCGGGTCGTCGTGCTCAACAAGGTCGACATCCCCGACGGCCAGGACCTCGCCGACATCATCCGGCCCGAACTGGAGGCCCGCGGCTACCAGGTCCTCGAGGTCTCGGCGGTCGCCCATCTCGGCCTCAAGGAGCTGTCCTTCGCCCTGGCGCAGATCGTCGCGGAGGCGCGGGCGGCCAAGCCGCAGGAGGAGGCGACCCGGATCGTCATCCGGCCGAAGGCCGTGGACGACGCGGGCTTCAAGGTCGTCGCCGAGGAGGGCTTCTACCGCGTGCTGGGCGAGAAGCCCGAACGCTGGGTCCGCCAGACCGACTTCGCCAACGACGAGGCCGTCGGTTACCTCGCCGACCGCCTGGCCCGCCTCGGTGTCGAGGAGGAGCTGATGAAGGCGGGCGCCCACTCCGGCGACGAGGTCGTCATCGGCCCCGTGGACGACGCGGTCGTCTTCGACTGGGAGCCGAGCCTCGCGACCGGCGCGGAGATGCTGGGCCGCCGCGGCGAGGATCACCGCTTCGACGCCCCGCGTCCGGCCGCGCAGCGGCGGCGTGAGCGGGATGTCGAGCGGGACGAGGCGGAGGAGGAGTACGACGCGTTCAAACCGTTCTGAGGGGTGCGTAGCCGCCCCCTGGCCCCCTCGTGGGCTCTGAGCGGTCTGAGCGGGCGTCTCCGCGCCGTTTGGCAGGTGGCATGACGAAGGGCCCGGGAGGGATCTCCCGGGCCCTTCGTCGTCGCTCTCGGCGGTCGCGCTCAGCCGCGCGTACGGCCGGTCTCAGACCGTCGCGGTCTCCTCCGGTTCCGGCGAGCCGGACTCCAGCTCCATCTCCTCCGCCGCGTCCCGGGCCTCGCGCTGCGAGGGGATCTCGTCGGACAGCCGGGTGGCCATCCGGGCCCGGCGCTCGTCGGCCTTGTCGCACAGCTCCTGCGTGGCCTGGTTGAAGCGCACCAGCGACGGCGGGTCGGACGGGCCGAGCAGATGCACCTTCAGCTCGGCGCGGGCGGCCGCGAGGGTGTCCTTCCCGGGGTCGCGGACAGCTTCCAGCAGTCCGGCCGTGCCCTTGGCCTCCGGTGTGAGGATCGTGGCGGCGCGCACCGTCGGGAAGCCCGCCCGGAACTCCTCCTCTGTCATCCCGCTGGTGTTCGCCACCGCGTACGGCTTCTCGCTCGTGAGGTAGTCCGAGACCACGCTGGAGACATCGCTGATCAGCACGTCGGCCTGGTTGAAGCAGGTGAAGATCGCCGGACGCGGGCCGGTGATGATCTGGTGCTCCCAGACCGGCAGCGAGGCCCAATAGGCGCTCTCCCAGGCGGTCGTGGCCGCGGTGACGGCCGCCGCGCGGTCGCCGTCCGGGGCACCCTGGAGCTTCATGCGCTCGATCTCGTCCACGCTGGGGCGGAAGGCGGTGCTGGTGAGCCGGTTGAGCTCATCGGCGCACCGGGCCAGCTCGGCGGCGGCCTCCGGGCCGGGGCGGTCGCCGGTGCGCTTGGTGTTCGCCTCCGCGATCATCGCCCTGATGCGGTCGTTGGCGCGGCCCGCGCGCGGGTCCACCGAGCCGGTCATCGGGTGCGGCTTGTACAGCAGGCGCACCTTGGGATCGGTGAGCAGCTCGCGGACGATGTTCTCACCGGCCAGGATCACCGAGGTGTTACCGGGGTTGCCGTCCCAGCCCTCCCAGGTCGGCGCGTACAGCACGGTGGTGAAGTGTTCCGTACCGGCTCCGCCGAGGGCGCCGGTGGGCACGCCCGCGTAGGGGCGGATGGGGGCCAGCTGCGGCCGGCCGACCTCCACGACGTCCTTGTCCTCGACGCCGATGTCGGCGAGCTGGTAGCGCTCGCGCGCCGCCGGGCCCGCGACCCACACCTCGTCGTACGCCTTGGCGTACGGGTTGCAGCTGGAGAGCTTGTCGCTCTCGCCGTGGTTGATGAAGGCGTGCTTGATCGAGGGGATGCGCAGCACCTGCGAGGTCTTGCCGGAGTTGGCCGGGTGCAGCAGCACCTTGAGCGTCGAGTGCTCCAGACGCATCAGATGCGCCACCTTGGGGAGGCAGACGACCGGCACGTCCGTCGCGTCGATCTTCTGCACCATGAACCGCTCACGGAGCACGATGATCGGCTTTCCGTCGAGCGCGGCGAGCGTGGAGAGCCACATGTTCGCCTGGTACGCCGAGGAGTTGCCGCCGGAGAAGTACATCCCCACGGTCGGCTGGTAGTCGGCCAGCCAGTTGTCGAGCCACCGCAGGGCCGCGGCCTCGTTCGCCACGCGCTTGCGCGGCAGCATCCAGGTGGCCAGGTGCGCCGTGCCGCCGATGCCGATCAGCAGCGCGATCGCCAGACCGGCACCGCCCCAGACGGCGTCCTTGGTGCCGGCGGTGATCAGCAGACCGGCGGTGGCCGGCGCGGCCAGACGCAGCAGACGGCGCCCGTGCTGACGGGCGAACAGCCGCGGCGGGGCCTCACTCAGGCGCAGCGCGGACGCGTCGATGTTGCGCGTGACGAACGGCAGCTGCCGGCTCCGGCGGACCAGGATGGCCGCCGCCTGGCAGGCGAAGTGCACCAGGTAGAACAGCAGCAGCCCCACGGTCAGGGGTGCCTGCTCGTGCAGGGGATTGATGCCCTCGATGCGCAGCAGCCCGACCATGATGAGCATGTCGCGGAACAGCTGGCGCACCGTGACGTCAAGGCGGATCTTGCCCAGCAGCGACAGCAGACCGGGCTGCTTGTGCTGAAGGAAGAGATCGAGCGCGAGACCGCACGCCGAGGCGGCGATGAAGAGCGGTACGTTCGGAAGCACGGCGCCGACGAGCTGTGTGGCAAAGAACACGAGCATCGCGAGCAGCGCCGTCAGCTGTACGACCCGGCGTGGGGCGATTCCGGCAGAGGGCACGGGATGGGCTCCTGGCAGGAGGGCGAGGGGGACTGACGGGGGGACCCCTGACCGTATGCCGACGCCCCGCCCGGTGACAATCCGCGCCGGTGCCAACCGGTCGCAATCGGTGTCAATGGTCACCCGAGGGGGCCCGCGGGGTGCTCGCGCCGGTGCGTAAGGCGGTGTGCGCGGATGGTGTCCGGGGGCTGAAATGCCGAGGCGGGCCGGGCCTCGTCTGTCGTAGATTGCCCACTTGTCATGATGAGTGTGTAGGGCATGCGTTTCTTCGGGACGTGTGGTGAGCCGGGGACGAGCAGGGGAGCGGCGTGGCGGAGCAGGACGGGTCGGCCGTACGGGACGAGGTGGCCGCCGCCCGGAGAATCGTGGTCAAGATCGGTTCGTCCTCCCTCACCACCGCGGCGGGGGGCCTGGACGCGGACCGTGTGGACGCGCTGGTCGACGTGCTCGCCAAGGTGCTCGACGGCGACGGTAAGGGCGACGGCGGCAGGGACGGCGACGGTAAGGGTGGCGACGGCAAGGGCGGCGCGAACGGCAAGGAGATAGTGCTGGTCTCCTCCGGCGCCATCGCCGCCGGACTGGCGCCGCTGGGCCTGGACCGGCGCCCCCGCGACCTCGCCCGCCAGCAGGCGGCCGCGAGCGTCGGGCAGGGGCTCCTGGTGGCCCGCTACACCGCCTCCTTCGCGCGCTACGGGCGCCGCGTCGGCCAGGTGCTGCTCACCACGGACGACACCAGCCGCCGCGCCCACTACCGCAACGCCACCCGCACCCTGGACCAGCTGCTGGCCATGGGCGCGCTGCCGATCGTCAACGAGAACGACACGGTGGCCACGGACGAGATCCGGTTCGGCGACAACGACCGGCTCGCGGCCCTGGTCGCCCATCTCGTACGGGCGGATCTGCTGGTGCTGCTCTCCGATGTGGACGGCCTGTACGACGGAGACCCCAGGACCCCCGGCACCTCCCGGATCGACGAGGTCCGGGGCCCTGCGGACCTGGACGGCGTCTCCATCGGCAGCGCGGGCCGCTCCGGGGTGGGCACCGGCGGCATGGTCACCAAGGTCGAGGCGGCCCGGATCGCCACCGCGGCCGGGGTCCCGGTGGTGCTCACCTCCGCCAGCCGGGCCGGTGACGCACTGCTCGGCCGCCATACGGGCACGTTCTTCCACCGCACCGGCCGCCGCTCCGCGAACCGGCTGCTGTGGCTCGCCCACGCCTCCGCGCCGCGTGGCGCCCTGACCCTGGACGACGGTGCGGTACGGGCCGTCGTGGAGCGGCGCACCTCGCTGCTGCCGGCCGGGATCGCGGCCGTGGAGGGCGAATTCACCGCCGGTGACCCGGTGGAGCTGCGGGACACCCAGGGCCGCCCCGTGGCCCGTGGGCTGGTGAACTTCGACGCCAAGGAGATTCCCCAGCTGATCGGCCGCTCGACCCGGGACCTGGCCCGGGAGCTCGGCCCGGCCTACGAGCGCGAGGTGGTCCACCGCGACGACCTCGTCCTCCTGGACTGAGCCTCCGGCGGCCCGAGCGCCCCGGCGGGGGCACCTCCCGGCGGTAGCCGGGGGAGAACCGAGCCCGCGGAAAACACCCACCTCCGAAAAACCTCAAAAGCGCCCCGCGGGCGGGCGAGGGCTGGTCAACTTTGTTCAACGGGGTCGCGCGGGGCAGCGCGCCGGCTGTGGGAGACGCGGCGGAGACCGAGCGGAACGCCGCGGCCATGGCACCGTCACGAGTGCTCCGCCCGCGCGTGAGCGGAGCAGCGAGTTACAGGAGGCCGCCGGTGAGACGAGGGCGCCCGGGGGCGTCGCCCAGAGGGGCGGCGGAGCGCACCCTGACCAGTGTCGGAGCGGGCGACCCCGCGACCGGCGACGGCATGGCGCACGCCGCCGAGCGCGGCGAGGCGTCCCGGCTGTGGTACATCACCCTCAGCGTCTCGGGGAGCGAGGCGCCGCTGCGGGAGGTCCGCAGGGCCCTGGAGCAGCTGGCCCATGACCATCCGTTCCTGCTGACCAGCCGCTATGCGGTCGATCACGCCGAGATCCGCTACTGGGAAGAGGCCCGTGATCTGCACGACGCCGCGGCGGTCGCGCTGCGGCTGTGGGGCGAGCACCGGGCCTCGGCCAAGCTGCCGCCCTGGGAGATCGTGGGGCTCGAGGTCATCGACCGTGATACGTACCACCAGCGGGTCGCGGAGGGGTACGGGCCGCCACCGGCCTCCCCGGTGGGCGTGCATCCGTTCTGAGGACGGATGTGCGGCGCCGGGATATGAGAATGCCATCTCGAACTGCGGAATAGCGCGCGGCTTCCGCCCATCGGCTCAGTACGCTTCGTGCATGACCAGCGCACCCACGTCGCCGCTCACCGACCCCTGGCCGAAGTCCCCGGTCCTCCAGGCCGCCTACCGGTCCCGGGCCGCGGCCGCCGATCTCGCGCCGCTGCCGCGCGCCGTCAAGGACGACGCGCTGCTCGCGATGGCCGACGCCCTGGAGGTGCGCACCAAGGAGATCGTCGAGGCCAACGCGGCCGATGTGGAGCGGGCCCGCGAGGCCGGCACCAGCGACGCCATCGTGGACCGGCTGACGCTCACCCCCGAGCGGGTGCGGGCCATCGCCTCCGATGTCCGCGATGTGATCGCGCTGCCCGACCCGGTCGGCGAGGTGGTGCGCGGCTCCACGCTGCCCAACGGGATCGACCTGCGCCAGGTGCGCGTTCCGCTCGGCGTCGTCGGGATCATCTACGAGGCCCGGCCGAACGTGACGGTGGACGCCGCGGCGCTCTGCCTGAAGTCGGGCAACGCGGTGCTGCTGCGTGGCTCCTCGTCGGCGTCCCACTCCAACGCCGCGCTGGTGAAGGTCCTGCGCGACGCCGTCGGCGGCGCGGGGCTGCCCGCGGACGCGGTGCAGCTGGTGCCGGGCGAGAGCCGGGAGTCGGTGCGCGAGCTGATGCGCGCCCGCGGCCTGGTGGACGTGCTGATCCCGCGCGGCGGCGCGTCCCTCATCCGTACGGTCGTCGAGGAGTCCACGGTCCCGGTCATCGAGACCGGTACCGGTAACTGCCATGTGTACGTGGACGCCGACGCCGACCTCGACATGGCGGTCGAGATCCTGGTGAACTCCAAGGCCCAGCGGCCGAGCGTGTGCAACGCGGCGGAGACGCTGCTGGTGCACCAGGACATCGCCCCCCGGTTCCTGCCCCGCGCCCTGGAGGCGCTGGCCGAGGCGGGGGTCACGGTCCACGCGGACGAGCGCGTCATGGCGCTCGCGGAGGGCTCCAAGGCCACGGTGGTCCCGGCGGTGATCGAGGACTGGGAGACCGAGTACCTCTCGTACGACATCGCGGCGGGTGTCGTGGACTCCCTGGACGCCGCGGTGAGCCACATCCGCCTGTGGTCCTCCGGGCACACCGAGGCCATCGTCACGTCCTCCCAGCAGGCCGCCCGCCGCTTCACCCAGCTGGTGGACTCCACCACGGTCGCCGTGAACGCCTCCACGCGGTTCACCGACGGCGGACAGTTCGGTTTCGGCGCCGAGATCGGCATCTCCACCCAGAAGCTGCACGCCCGGGGACCCATGGCGCTGCCCGAGCTGACATCGACGAAGTACATCGTCACCGGCGACGGCCACACCCGCTGACTCACCCGTTCGGGGGGTACCCGATTCCCGGCGGCGCTGGGGTGGATCTTCCCCCGAATACCATTTCACCCTGCCCAAAATGACCCGTCCGGTCTACTCTGAATGGGTGCCGGACGACGTGGGGGGCAAGCCGTTCCCGGACGGCGACGAGCCCGACGAGCGCAGCCACGGCGAGACGAACGACGAGTTCGCCGCCGTGGTCTTCGACGAGGACTTCGTGCGGTCGGCCCCGATCCATGAGCCCACCGCCATCGAGCGGATGCTGGCCGCCGCCGAGGCCCGTGCCGAGGCCGAGGCGTCCCGGCGCCGCAGGGCCGGTGTGCCTCCCGAGGACGAGCTCTTCGAGGACGGATACGGCCAGGAGGCCGAGTTCTACGGCGTGGACGACCCCGACGGGCGCTTCGGCCCGGGGCGGGACGCGGACGACGCCTATGGCCCCTATGGGCGGTACGGCAGCGCGGGGCGTCCTTACCGCGGTCATGCCCGCTGGCACCGCCCAGTGGCCTGGCTGCTGGCCATCCTGATGGGCATCGGCGTGGTCGCCTTGGCCTTCACGGCCGTCTACCGGGGCGCATCGGGCAACCGCCAGGACCCCGCGCCACCGCCCGCCACCAGCGGGGTCGACGGCTCGCCCAGCGGACAGCCGCGCCTGGAGCCGTCGGGGTCGGAGTCGGCCGCCCCGGAGCCGACCGGGTCCAAGGGCTCGCCGGCCTCCGCCGTACCGCCGTCGCGGTGACCACCTCGCGCACCGCTAGCACGTCGTGGCGTATGGGGCGTTTCCTCCCCACTCGCCTCCCAAGTTGTGGAGTATCACCGCGTTTACCGTCGCCCCTGGCGACCTACTCTTGAGATATGACCGGGCGTGGAGACCCTCCCGAGGGGACACCCGAGGGCGTCCCGGGAGGTGGTGAGGACGAGTACCGCTCCGTCGTATTCGACGAGTCGTTCGTCCGTGCTGCCCGGCTCCAGGAATTCTCCGCCCAGGAGCGCATGGGCGAGCACGCGCGGGCGGTGCGCAGCCGGCACGCCTGGGCCAGGGCCGGGGCGTCGCGCCAGGCCGTCGCGCTGGTCCTGCTGATCGCCATCGCCTTCGCCGCAGCCGTCTACATGGGGGTGCGCCACCCGTACCAGACGCCGCAGCCGCAGACCGTGGAGCCGCTGCACAGCAGCGTGGTGCCGCTCGCACCGCGCGGTGAGGTGCCCGGAGGGCCTCCGGACCGGCTGTTCCGCGGCAGCCCGGCCGCCGAGTTCCGCACCGGCGCCGAAGGGGTCACGGTGCCCGGCGCCCGCCGCACCCAGAGCTTCTCCGAGAGTCAGGTGATGACGGCGCTCACCACCGCCAAGGAGTATCTGGTCAAGTCCGCCATCGACCCGGGTGTGCTCACCGGCGGCCCGGTGCAGGCCGTAAGGCTGTTGCTGGATCCGGCCCAGCAGACCCAGTTCGACCAGAGCTTCGCCCATCCGGTCGACGACGGACGGCATGCGGCCACCGGCTGGCTGACCCGCTTCAACCCGGCCGAGGTGACCCTGTCCGACACCCCGGTGCGGGTCCGCGGCACCCTTACGGTCATCGAGCGCGGCCCCGCGACCCTGGAGGTCGCCGCCGACCACGTCTTCGTCTACGCGGTCCAGCGGGCCCATGATCGCGGACCGGATCATGCCTCGCTGTTCACCGTGCGCCGGGAGGCGCGGTTCCGCTTCGACCGGAACGATCTGCGCGACCACCATCTGGAACTGGTGCAGAGCACCGTACTGGCGGGCCCGCAGGCATGTGCCGCGAACGCCTCCGGCTATCTGCGGCCGATGCTCGCCGGACAGAGCGCCAAGGGCGACGCCCCCACGGGCACCGACCCGTACACCACGGGCCGCACCACGGTCTCGCTGTGCGGCGTCCTGGCCCCCGGAACCCAGCCCGCCCTCAACGGGCAGTCCTGAAGGGCCTCGGGCAGCCCTGAGGGCCTTCAGGGGCCTCCTCGGCCGGTCTCAGCGCTGTGGCGGGGTGTCCCCGGGCCCGTCGTCGTTCCCCGGCCGCTCTTCCGGTCCGTCCCCGGGCCGCTGGTCCTGAGCCCCGTCAGTCCCGTCCTGGGGGCCGTCAGTCCCGTCCTGGGGCCCGTCCCCGGGCGTGGTGCCCTCCTCGGAGGTCTCCTCGCCCTGCTTGCCCCCGCCGCCGGTGAACCGGTCGCGCAGCTTGCTGCCCAGGTCCCCGGCGCCGCCCGCCACGTCCCTGACGAAGGCGAACAGCGGATCCTTGCTGTTGCGGACCGACTCCGCGTAGTGGGTCGCGGATTCCCGGATCGAGTCGCTGACCGAGGCGTCCCCGTCCTCGTCGCGACGCGGGTAGTGGCCGTCCATGAGCCGCTGGTAGTCGCGGGTCGCGGCCCACTTCTTGAGCTCGGCGGCGCGCACGGTGGTGAACGGATGGCTGCGCGGCAGCATGTTCATGATCTTGAGGACGGAGTCCCGCAGATCGCCGCTCGACTCGTACTCCTCCGCCTGCTCCAGGAAGGCGTCCACGTTCATCTCATGGAGGTGGTGGCCGCCCGCGAGCTTCATCAGCCCGCGCATCGAGGCCCGCAGATCCTGCCCGACCAGCAGTCCCGCCCGGTCCGCCGACAGCTCCGACTTGCGGAACCACTCCCGCAGCGCCGTCACCAGCGCCAGCACCGCCACATTGCCGAGGGGGATCCAGGCGACCTTCATCGCGAGGCTGGTGAGGAACAGCAGTATCGTCCGGTAGACCGAGTGCCCCGACAGCGCATGGCCCACCTCATGGCCGATGACCGCCCGCATCTCCTCCTCGTCGAGCAACTCGACCAGACCGGTGGAGATCACGATGATCGGCGCGTCCATGCCGATGCACATCGCGGTCGGCTGCGGGTTCTGGGTGACGTACATGGCCGGGACCCGCTCCAGGTCCAGGATGTAGCAGGCGTCCCGCAGCATGTCGTGGAGATGGGCGAACTGCCGGTCGCCGACCCGCACCGAATCGGACAGGTAGAGCAGCCGCAGACTCCGCTCGGGCAGCAGACCGCTCATCGCCTTGAAGACCGTGTCGAAGCCGGTCAGCTTGCGCAGCGCGACCAGCGCGGAGCGGTCCGCCGGATGTTCGTACGCCCGTGAGGAGATCCCGGGGAACCGCCGCCGCTCCCGGCTGGGCACATGCTCCCGGGCGTCTCCCGTCCCGCTTCCGCCGCCGGTCTCATGAGTGTCGCTCATCTGGCCCCCTCGGTCGATTGCCCGCTCGACGGGGCGCCTGGTCCGGGCCCCTCGTCCGGCGGCCCCCAGCCTAGGCCCTGAGCGTCCGAGGGTTAGCGTGGAGACATGCCCGATATGACTGGCCTCACCGAAGCCCTCGCCGCCACCTCCCACAGCAACGACGGCCCGGGAGCGCTGCTGCGCATCGTCATCGTGGTCGGCGTGGTGGGCGCCGCCCTGCTCGCCTGGTTCCTGCTGCGCGGATACAAGCAGGACTGAGCGGATACCAGCAGGACGGACAGCGGGACCGAAAACCGGCTCGCATACGATGTGGCCGACGTGTTGTGTCGCCTAGACCCGGATAGGTACTGCCTGCGATGACCGCTATCAGCACCGCACATGCTGCCCTGACCACGCTCGCGGCCGAGGGTGGTGAGCACACCGACACCCACCCGACCATCAGCCCCTACATGACCGGCGGTGCGGCCCTGGTGATCCTCTTCCTGCTGCTGTGGATCACCACGCGCTTCAACCGGGACCGCTGAGCTGGGCGATCGCCCCTATGGGCCCCGGCTCCGGGCCGGGCCCAGTAGGGTCTGCACGCATGGAAGAGCAGAAAGGGTCCGGCAAGCGGCGACTAGGCGTGATGGGCGGGACGTTCGACCCGATCCACCACGGTCACTTGGTCGCGGCGAGCGAGGTGGCCTCGCAGTTCCACCTCGATGAGGTGGTGTTCGTGCCCACCGGTCAGCCCTGGCAGAAGAGCCATAAGAAGGTCTCCCCGGCCGAGGACCGCTATCTGATGACGGTCATCGCGACCGCGTCGAATCCGCAATTCTCGGTCAGCCGTATCGACATCGACCGCGGCGGCCCCACTTACACCACCGACACGCTCCGGGAACTACGCGCGCTCAACGGTGACGCGGATCTGTTCTTCATCACCGGGGCCGACGCACTCGCCCAGATCCTCACCTGGCGTGACGCCGAAGAGCTCTTCTCGCTGGCCCACTTCATCGGGGTGACCAGACCGGGGCACATACTGGCCGACCCGGGGCTGCCGGAGGGCGGGGTGTCGCTGGTGGAGGTTCCGGCACTGGCGATCTCGTCATCGGACTGCCGGGCGCGGGTCGCTCATGGCGACCCCGTCTGGTACCTGGTGCCGGACGGCGTGGTGCGCTACATCGACAAGCGCGAGCTGTACCGGCACGACTGCTGAAGGGGTACCGGTGAACGACCGGCAGGATCCGTACGACCCGTACGCACAGGACCCGTATGGCCAGGAGCCGCAGATCTACGGCTATGACGCCTATGGGCGTCCCGTCTACCAGCCGCAGGCGGCACAGCAGCAGAGTTACGACCCGTACGCCCAGCAACAGCCGCAGCAACAGTACGGGGAGCAACAACAGCAGGACGGGTACGGCTACGACCCCTACGCCCAGCCGCAGCATCACCAGCCCCAGCAGCAGCACACCCAGACGCAGAGTTACGACCCGTACGCCCAGCAAGAGCAACAGCAGCATCAGCACCAACAACAGCAGTACCAACAGCAGCCGCAGCAGTACCACCAGCAACAGCAACAGGGCTACGGCTACCCACCGGCCGCCGCCCCTGCCGCCGTCCCCCCGCAGCGCGAGCCCAACCCCTACGAGGAGCTGAGCCCGGAGCAGCTGCGCGGCGGGCCCGAGGCGCCTCCGGCCGAGGAGCCCCGGTCCGCGGGGCCCCGTTCCGCGCAGCCGAAGCGGCCCGGGGGGCCCGGGGATTCCGATGACGAGGAGTACCACACCGAGCAGTTCTCCTTCGTCGAGGAGGAGGACGAGGAATCCGACGATGTCATCGACTGGCTGAAGTTCGCCGAGACCCGTTCCGAGCGCCGTGACGAGCGCCGCCGTAAGGGCCGCAACCGCGTCATCGCGCTCGTCGTGGTCCTGGTCATCGCCGCGGCGGGCGGTGTCGGCTACCTCTGGTACGCGGGCAAGCTCCCGGGGCTGTCCGACAGCGCCGAGGACCAGGCGGCCGCGGGCGGCCCGCAGAAGCGCGATGTGATCGTCGTCCATCTGCGCGAGACCAAGGGCGGCGGCACCTCGACGGCCCTGCTGGTGGACAACGAGACCACCAAGAAGGGCACCACCGTCCTGCTGCCGAACTCGCTGTCCGTCTCCACCGAGGACGGCGCCTCCACCACGCTCGGCAAGTCGGTGACCGACGAGGGCTCCGACTCCACCCGGGATTCCCTGAGCACCCTGCTGGGTTCGAAGATCCAGGGCACCTGGCGGCTGGACACGCCGTATCTGGAGAACCTCGTGGAGCTGGTCGGCGGGATCACCCTCGACACCGACGCGACCGTTCCCAGCCCCCAGAAGGGCGAGGATCCCCTGGTCAAGCAGGGCAAGGACCAGATCCTGAGCGGCCAGGCGGCCGTGGCGTACGCCACTTACCGCGGGCCGGGCGAGGCACAGTCCAAGCAGCTCGCGCGGTTCGGGCAGGTCATGCAGGCGGCGCTGAAGAAGGTCTCCAGCGATACGAAGGGCGCCACCAGCACCGTGGAGTCGCTGGCCCAGATCCCCGACCCGTCGCTGTCCGAGCAGCAGCTCGGCGCGTCGCTGGCGAAGCTGGCCGGGCAGGCCAAGAGCGGTGCGTATGACACCGCCATGCTGCCGGTCCAGTCGGACGGGACGCTCAGCAGCCAGGCGACCGACCATGTGGTCAAGGACATCCTGGGCGGCACGGTCAAGAACACCGACAAGAACACCGCGCCCCGGGTCAGTGTGACCAACGCCGGAGGCCCCAAGGACGGGTCGGGTGCCGCGCGGGTCGCGCTGGTCAATGGCGGCTTTACGGTCGTCACGGCCACCGAGGGCGGCGGTACGCCGCAGTCGGCCTCGCGGGTGACCTACGCGGACGCCGCACAGGCGGGCCAGGCCAAGGAGGTCGCCAAGACGCTCGGGCTGCCGGCGACGGCGGTGCGGAAGGGCAAGGGCGCGGCCAACGCGGACATCACGGTCCTCCTCGGCTCGGACTACGACGCCAAGGGCTGAGCCGTTCCGCCCGGGCGCCCCGCTCCGCCCGGGCACCCCGGGCGTTCCCCCGGGGTACTCCCGGCGTTCTCCCCGGGCACGCCGGGCGGCCGAGGAACGGCCACCCGGCGTGACGGTGGGGCGTGAGATCCTGGGGAAGCCAGACCTTCGAGGTACCACCGACCGAAAGCTTTGCCTGTGACCGCCACGGACCGCTCCCTCGAGCTCATCAACGCCGCCGCCCAGGCGGCCGCCGACAAGCTCGCGCACGACATCATCGCGTACGACGTCAGCGATGTGCTCTCCATCACCGACGCCTTCCTGCTGGCCTCGGCCCCCAACGACCGCCAGGTCAAGTCGATCGTCGACGAGATCGAGGAGCGGCTGAGCAAGGACCTGGGCGCCAAGCCGGTGCGCCGCGAGGGCGACCGTGAGGCCCGCTGGGTGCTGCTGGACTACGTGGACATCGTGGTGCACGTCCAGCACAGCGAGGAGCGGGTGTTCTACGCCCTCGAGCGGCTCTGGAAGGACTGCCCGCAGCTGGAGCTCCCGGCCGACGCCAAGGCCACCCGCGGCAAGGGGCAGGAGTACGCACAGGCGCAGGCCGCGGACGGCGGCGTGGGCGGTGAGCTGAGCTGAACGGCACGCAAGGCGGCCGTGGCCGCCGCATCGTCCTGTGGCGCCACGGCCAGACCGCCTGGAACATAGAGCGGCGTTTCCAGGGCTCTCTGGACATCGAGCTCACCGACACCGGTCTCGCCCAGGCGCACCGGGCGGCCCGGCTGCTGGCCGCCCTGAAGCCGGACGCGATCATCGCCTCCGATCTGAAGCGGGTGGCGGCCACGGCCGCCGAGCTGTCCGCCGTCACGGGGCTGTCGGTCGCGCACGACGCGGGGCTGCGGGAGACCTACGCGGGCGCCTGGCAGGGGCTGACCCACGAGGAGATCATCGAGAGCTTCGGCGAGCAGTACGCGGCGTGGAAGCGCGGCGAGCCGGTCCGGCGCGGTGGCGGTGAGCTGGAGACCGAGGTCGCCGACCGGGCGGCGCCGGTGGTGCTGGAGAGCGCCGACAAGCTGCCGGACGACGGCACGCTCGTGGTGGTCAGCCACGGCGGCACGATCCGCACCACCATCGGCCGGCTGCTCGGACTGGAGCCCCGGACCTGGGAGGCGCTGGGCGGCCTGTCCAACTGCTGCTGGTCCGTTCTGGGCGAGGGCGCGCGGGGCTGGCGGCTGCTGGAGCACAACGCAGGATCGCTGCCCGAGCCGGTGCTCGGCGACGACGACTGAGCGGATTTCCTTTTCCGGCAGGTCACCGGCTATGCTCCTTCTCGTTCGAAGCGCTTCGGCGCCGAGAAGAGCGGGGCTATAGCTCAGTTGGTAGAGCGCCTGCATGGCATGCAGGAGGTCAGGAGTTCAATTCTCCTTAGCTCCACAGATCCACGATCCCGTCTCCCTCACAGGGAGGCGGGATCGCTGCTTTCCGCCCCACTTCCGGCGGCTCTCGCCGCAGGGACCGTCTCCTTGGCCGCGGCTCGTGCCGATCTGCACGCCTCCGGCGCCGGGCCGCGGCTCGTCATCTGTGGGGCAGGATCGCGCTGGGGACGGCGGCCAACGCGGGCTTCCTGTTCGCCATGCCCCTGAAGGTGCGGGGCGGGCTCGGCTACAGCCCATTGCGGGCATGGCCGACGTTCGTCCCCAGGGCGGTCGCGTTCGGCGTCGTGGGCCTCAACTGGCAGCGGCTGCCCGGGCGCTGGCAGGCCGTGGCCGTACCGGGCGGATTCCTGCCGGCGGCAGCCTCGTTCGCCGGGACCGGTCTGGTCCTGCGCGAGGGAACGGACGGCGGCCCCTGGCTCCTCGTCGCCCTTACGGCCTCCGGCGCGGGACTCTCGTCCGCCTACAGCCCCCTGCTCACGCGGACGTTGGCGACCGTAAGGCGGCAGGACGCCGCGGACGCCGGCGGGGTTCTGGTGACAGCGGCTCAACTCGGCCTGCTCACCGGCGTTTCGGTCTTCGGGGCCGTGTTCCTGGGCGCGACGGACGGTACGGTGCCCAGTGCGGGTACCTCCGCGGATGCCCTGTGGGTGACCTGCGTCGCCTTGGCCGGGGCCGCGGTGTGCGGAGTACTGATGAGTCTGGTGAGACGAGTGGGGAATCTCCGCTGACCTGCGCGTCGTCCCGTGGCAGAATCGGACGGCCGGAGGGGGATGGGGCCGACACGTCCGATGGGGAGGGCAGGTGGGATGCGGACCAGCATCCTCGATGCGATCGAGGACCCGTCCCGCAGGGCACGAGCGGGCATCGTGTGCCCGTCCTGCGGCTCCGCGCATGTGGCCCAGGTCCTCGGTGACAACGGTGGTGTTTCCTACGTGTGTACGGCCTGTGGCCATAGCTGGAGCTGAGTGAGATGGGAGCCCACAGCCGGAAGTGCGACTGGTGCGGCACCGGCACACCGATCGTCCGCGACATGGAGCCGCTCAACTCCGACTACCAGTATTGGTGTGCGGAGTGCGCGCGGGCGCTGATCATCAGGGGCGATCCCATCGAGACCTACCGCGAGCTCGAAGGGGAGCCGATCTATGGTCGGCTCCTCGACGAGCACTGCACGCTGAAGCGTTTCTATTCGTTCGCGACGGCGTAACGGGGCTCTGCTCCGGCCCCCGGGTAATCGATTTGGCGGAAGGCCGGGGCGTCCGTGTAATGTAGGCGTCGCCGCCAGGGAAACCGGGCGGAGCGAGACCTGGGGCTATAGCTCAGTTGGTAGAGCGCCTGCATGGCATGCAGGAGGTCAGGAGTTCAATTCTCCTTAGCTCCACATCAAAGAGGCGGGTCGTCCGGCAAGGACGGCCCGCTTTTCGTCGTGCGTGACGGGGCTCACCTCCGTGCGGGCCGTCAGTGCCCTGCGGTAACCTGACTCCATGCGTGCCGTACGCCTTCTGCTTAGCGGGCCGCGCTGACCAGTATCGACCGAGAACAGCCCCGGTCGGCATCAGCGCGGCGTCCCCTCCTGTGCGAGGGGTCTTTTTGTTTCGGAAGCGTGAGGGATCCGCTGCGTTGCCGCAGGCAGAGACGACCGATGGAGCTTTGAGGACCATGAGCGAGACCAATGCCGCGGCCGAGGTGGCCGCGCCGCACCGCTACACGGCCGCCTTGGCCGCCGACGTCGAAGCCCGCTGGCAGGACTTCTGGGACGCGCACGGCACGTATGAGGCGCCCAACCCGAGCGGCGACCTGGCCGGCGACGCCGAGGCCGTCGCCCGGCCCAAGAAGTTCGTCATGGACATGTTCCCGTACCCCTCGGGTGCGGGGCTGCACGTGGGCCATCCGCTGGGCTACATCGCCACCGATGTGTTCGCCCGGTACCACCGCATGACGGGCCACAACGTCCTGCACACCCTGGGCTTCGACGCCTTCGGCCTGCCCGCCGAGCAGTACGCGGTGCAGACCGGCACCCACCCGCGGGTCAGCACCGAGGCCAATATCGAGAACATGCGGCGGCAGCTGCGCCGTCTGGGCCTGGGCCACGACCAGCGCCGCTCCTTCGCGACGATCGACCCGGACTACTACCGGTGGACCCAGTGGATCTTCCTGCAGATCTTCAACTCCTGGTACGACCCCGAGGCGAAGACCGCGCGCCCCATCGACACCCTGGTCCAGCAGTTCGCCTCGGGTGAGCGCCCGACCCCCGACGGCCGCCCCTGGGGCGAGCTGACCGAGTCCGAGCGCGCCGACATCCTGGGCGAGTACCGGCTGGCCTACGCCTCGGACGCGCCCGTCAACTGGTGCCCCGGCCTGGGCACCGTGCTGGCCAACGAGGAGGTCACCGCGGACGGCCGCTCTGAGCGCGGCAACTTCCCGGTCTTCAAGGCCAAGCTGCGCCAGTGGAACATGCGCATCACCGCATACGCCGACCGGCTGCTGGACGATCTGGACGAGCTGGACTGGCCCGAGGCCATCAAGCTGCAGCAGCGCAACTGGATCGGCCGCAGCGAGGGCGCCCGGGTCGACTTCCCGGTGACCGGCCACGCCGACGCCAAGATCACGATCTTCACCACCCGCCAGGACACCCTGTTCGGCGCCACCTATATGGTCCTGGCGCCCGAGCACGGCCTGGTGGACGAGATCGTCCCGGACGCATGGCCCGAGGGCACCCGCGACGCCTGGACCGGTGGGCACGCCACCCCGGCCCAGGCCGTCGACGCCTACCGCAAGCAGGCCGCGGCCAAGTCCGACGTCGAGCGGCAGGCCGAGGTCAAGGAGAAGACCGGCGTCTTCACCGGTGCGTATGCCATCAACCCGGTCAGCGGCGAGCGGGTGCCGGTCTTCATCGCCGACTACGTCCTGGTGGGCTACGGCACCGGCGCGATCATGGCCGTTCCGGCGCACGACAGCCGCGACTTCGCCTTCGCCCGCGCCTTCGAGCTGCCCATGCGCTGCGTCGTGGAGCCGTCCGACGATCGCGGCACGGACCCGTCCACCTGGGACGACGCCTTCGCCTCGTACGACGCGAAGATCGTCAACTCGACGGGGGAGTCCGTATCGCTGGACGGGCTGGGCGTCGTCGAGGCCAAGGCGCGCATCACCGAATGGCTGGAGTCCCGCGCCATCGGTGAGGGCACCGTCAACTACCGGCTGCGCGACTGGCTGTTCAGCCGGCAGCGCTACTGGGGCGAGCCCTTCCCGATCGTCTACGACGAGGAGGGTGTGGCCCACGCCCTGCCCGAGTCGATGCTGCCCCTGAAGCTGCCCGAGGTCGAGGACTACTCGCCGCGCACCTTCGACCCGGACGACTCCGACACCTCCCCGGAGACCCCGCTGTCCCGGAACGAGGACTGGGTCAACGTGGTGCTGGACCTGGGTGACGGGCGCGGGCCGCGGCCGTTCCGCCGCGAGACCAACACCATGCCCAACTGGGCCGGATCCTGCTGGTACGAGCTGCGCTACCTGGACCCGCACAACAGCGAGCGGCTGGTCGACCCCGAGACCGAGCGCTACTGGATGGGGCCGCGCGAGGGTCAGCCGCACGGCGGTGTGGACCTGTACGTCGGCGGCGCCGAGCACGCGGTGCTGCATCTGCTGTACGCCCGGTTCTGGTCCAAGGTGCTGTTCGACCTGGGGCATGTCTCCTCGGTCGAGCCGTTCCACAAGCTGTACAACCAGGGCATGATCCAGGCGTACGTCTACCGGGACAGCCGCGGTATCGCCGTCCCGGCCGCCGAGGTCGAGGAGCGGGACGGGGCCTACTGGTACGAGGGCGAGCAGGTCACCCGGCTGCTGGGCAAGATGGGCAAGTCCCTGAAGAACGCCGTCACGCCGGACGAGATCTGCGCCGAGTACGGGGCCGACACCCTGCGGCTGTACGAGATGGCCATGGGTCCGCTGGATGTGTCGCGGCCCTGGGACACCCGCGCCGTGGTCGGCCAGTACCGGCTGCTGCAGCGGTTGTGGCGCAATGTTGTCGACGAGGGCACCGGTGAGGTCACCGTCGTCGACACCGAGCCCGACGAGGCCACGCTGCGCGCCCTGCACAAGGCGATCGACGGCGTCCGGCAGGACATGGAGGGCCTGCGCTTCAACACCGCCATCGCCAAGATCACCGAGCTGAACAACCACGTCACCAAGGTGCGCGAGGTGCCCCGCTCGGTGGCCGAGGGGCTGGTGCTGCTGATCTCGCCGCTGGCTCCGCATGTCGCCGAGGAGCTGTGGCGCAGGCTGGGCCACTCCACGTCCGTCGTCCACGAGCCCTTCCCGGTCGCCGACCCGGCGTATGCCGTGGACGAGACCGTCACCTGTGTGGTCCAGGTCAAGGGCAAGGTCAAGGCCCGGCTGGAGGTCGCGCCCTCGGTCTCGGACGAGGAGCTGGAGACGCTGGCGCTGGGTGACCCGGCGGTCGTGGCGGCGCTGAACGGCGCGGGCATCCGTAAGGTCATCGTGCGGGCGCCGAAGCTGGTCAACATCGTTCCGGCGTGATGCGGGGCGGGGACGGGGCCGCGCTGTAAGGGCCGTCCCATCCGCGGAGTGCCACATGTGGGCGGGTTGGGGGTTCGTCAGGAACCTCTGGCCCGCCCGGCGCGTTTACGCTGAGAGGACGACCGCCACCGTGCCGTGACCGCCGCCCCAAGGAGCGCACATGGAAGCCATCTGGATCCTGTTGCTGCTTTTCGTCCTGATCATGCTGGCGGGGGTCTATGCGGCCGTTCGCGCGGTCAGGGCGGCGAAGCGCGGTATCGACCGCACGGTGCACCAGGCCCGCCGCACGGTGGAGGACACCAGACTCCGGGCCCGGCAGCTCGCGCAGCCGGGCGCGGCCGGTGAGCTCGCCCAGCTCCAGCTCTCCCTGCGCGGCTCGATGCGCGCCACCAGCCAGGCGCTGCAGGCGGCCGCCCCGCAAGACCAGTCACTGTCGGAGTCGTTGGTCCTGTTCCAGCGGCTGAGCGCGCATGCGCAGGATCTGGAAGCGGATCTGAAGCGGCTGGAGCAGGAGCCCGACAGGGCCCGTCTCGCCGCCCTGCTGCCCGACCTGCGGCAGCGTACGGAGCGGATCACCCACTCCGCCGACTCGCTGCGCTGGGCGGTGCAGGAGCGGACGCAGCGGTTTGCGCATGACGACCTGGACTCGCTGAACCGCGAGATCGAGATGGAGGCCGGGGCGCTGCGGCACTGGACGGCGGTGGAGCCGGAGGAGCCGCGGACGGATGCGGGGTCGTGGCCGCCGCCCGAGGCGGGGGCGCGGCCTGAGGCGGGGGCGCGGTCGGGGCCCGAGGCGGGGCAGGAGCCGGAGCCGCAGCGGCCGTCGCTCGGGGCGAGGTCCCAGACGGAGCCCCAGGCGTGGCAGAAGCCCTGGCAGCAGTCCCGCCGTCCCGAGAACACGGCCTGAGTGCCACCATCCGGCCCGGGACCCCACACCCCCGGCCTGAGACCCCGGAACCCGGCCCGAGAACCAGGATCTGAGCCACGTCTGAACAGGGCATGATGGGTAAGGCAATTGATCATCCGCTGGGGTCGCGCTGTCGGCAGGCTCCATCCCCCGATAACCTCCCAGTCATGTCCCGCCATGTCGCGATCGTGACCGATTCAACGGCTTACTTGCCGCAGGATGCGATGGAGCGGCATCGCATCACCGCGGTGCCGCTGACGGTCGTGCTCGGAGACCGGGCCCTGGAAGAAGGCACCGAGATCTCGGCCCGGTCCCTCGCGCAGGCGTTGCAGAAGCGGAAGCCGGTGACGACGTCCCGGCCCAGTCCGGCAATGTTCGCCGCCGCCTATCGGGCCGCCGCCGAGGAGGGCGCGACGGGCATCGTCTCCCTGCATCTGTCGGCCGAGTTCTCCGGCACCTACGACGCGGCGGCGCTCGCGGCACAGGACGCGCCCGTTCCGGTGCGGGTGGTGGACAGCGGAATGGTCGCGATGGCGCTGGGCTTCTGTGCGCTGGCGGCGGCCGAGACGGCGGAGGGTGGCGGAACGCTGGACGAGGCCGTGGCGGCGGCGGAAAAACGGGCCGACGGCACCGCCGCCTACTTCTACGTCGACACCCTCGACTATTTGCGGCGCGGCGGCCGCATCGGCGCGGCCCAGGCCCTGCTCGGCTCGGCGCTCGCGGTCAAACCGCTGCTCCAGCTCGACGAGGGGCGGATCGAGCTGCGGGAGAAGGTCCGCACCGCTTCGAAGGCCATCGCCCGGCTCGAGGAGATCGTGGTGGAGCGGGCCGGCCGGAGCCCGGTGGACATCGCGGTGCAGCACCTGGCGGCGGGCGAACGGGCGGCGGCGCTCGCGGAGCGGCTGCGGGACCGGGTGCCGGGGCTGGCGGAGCTTTATGTGAGCGAGGTGGGCGCGGTGATCGGGGCACACACCGGGCCGGGGCTGCTGGGAGCGGTGGTCTCTCCGCGGTAGCGGAGGGTGGTCGGGCGGTACTTGGCTGGGTGGGCGGTACTTGGTTGGTCGGGCAAGGTCCTCGCTCGACGGAGTGACGGAGTTATCCACAACCTGGGGGTTATCCCCGGGAATTGAGGCGGATCGGCGCGATCGGCCGTCTGCCTCTACCGTCGGGTGCATGAGAACACCATCACGCACAGTAACCACGGGTCCAGGGCGCGGCCGCCATCGCGACGGCGGGGCGGGCCGCCGCCCCCGCCCGCCGTCCGGCGCCGGTTCGTCCCGCGCCGGGGGCCACCACCGCACCGCCCACCGCCGGACCCACCCCACCGCCCCCGCACTCGCCAGCCGTGTGGCAGCGCTCTTCTCCACACCGTCGGCGCCCCCGATCGCGGTCGGGTCGATCGCCCTGGGCAGCCGGGACGGGCCGAGGGGCGTCGCGAAGGCCCAGGACGAGGGGCGCCTGGCCAGGGAAGCGTCGGCTGCGGAGGCGGAGGAGGTACGAAGCGGGCTGGTAAGGAACGAGTGGCCCCTCAGGGGCGAGCCCGAGGAGCCGCCCCGAGCCGCGAGCGAGAGGCCGTTCGGGGACGAGCCCGAGGGGCCGCCCGGGGACGCGCGCGAGGAGCCGTCGGGAGACGCGCGTAATAGGCCGTCCGAGGAGGCGTTTGAGGGTGCGCCCGAGGGCGGGCCGCTGCGCCGACGCGACCGGGTAAGGCTCGCCCTGCGCGAGCGGCTGCCGGTGTGGCTTCAGTTGCGCTGCGGTATGGAGCTGAGGACGGTAGCCGCCCTGGCGGTCGCCCTGCTCGCCGCGGTGGCCTTCGCGGCGTATCACTTCTGGACCGGCCGTCCCCAGACCGTGCGCGCACCGGATCCGGAGCCCCCGCGCGCCGCGCCCTCCGAACCCGGTCCGATGCCCAGGGGGCGGCTCACCCCATCCGGCGGGGGCCGCACGGTCGTCGTGGATGTGACCGGCAAGGTCCGCCGTCCGGGGCTGCGGAAGCTGCCGCCCGGGGCGCGGGTCGCCGACGCCCTCGAAGCGGCGGGTGGAGTACGGCCGGGCGCCGACCTGAGCGGGCTGAACCGGGCCCGGCCACTGGTGGACGGGGAGCAGATCGTCGTCGGCGCTTCAGCGGGCGGACCACCTGGGCCGGGTGCGGCCGCAGATCCGGCCGCTGGCGCACCGAACGGACCCAACGGCCCGAACGCACCCAGTGACCCGAACGTGGCCAACGGCGCGAACGCACCGGCCGGTCCCGGGGCGCCCGGTGGCTCGGTCAGCCTCAACTCCGCGACCGCCGAACAGCTCGACACCCTCCCGGGAGTCGGCCCCGTCCTGGCCCGGCACATCATCGACTACCGCACCCAGCACGGAGGTTTCCGCTCCATCGATGAACTCCGCGAGGTGAACGGCATCGGCGAGCGCCGGTTCGCCGACCTGCGCCCGCTGGTCCGGCCATGACGGTCGCGAGGCCCCCGCGGACCCGCGCCCCGGTCCATGCGGCGGCCGTGTCCCCGCGCGGTGCGTCACAGCCACGCCAGGAGGGCCCACCCGACCTTCGCCTCGTGCCCCCGGCCCTGGCCGCTTGGGCAGCCGCGGCGCTCGTCCTGGACGCACCGGCCCACATGGTGGCCCTCGCCTGCACGGTTGCCTCCCTAGTGGCGGCCGCGCTGCTCATCGGGGCCCGCCGACGAGCCCCGGCACCGGGTGGACGACGGCGCGGCGCACCCCGTCCCCGGCGCGAGCCGGACACGCCCTCGCCGGTACCCCTCCCGGACGGCCGACGGGCGCTCGGAGCCGCCCCGTCGGACCCGGCCCCGCCGCGGCCACGCGGCGCCGAGCCTCGGCAGCGGGAGCGGAAGGCACCGCTGTCGGCGGCCGGTCGGTCGCCCGGTGCCGCGCCCAATGCCGCACCCGGGGCCCGCGGGGGGCCGGGCTCCGGCGAAGGCCACAACATGACGCGGCAGCAAGACACTTCGCCACCGCCCCGCCCCGTCGCGTGGCGTGGGCGCCGTACGGCAGGGGCGGTGGCGGCCGTGCTGTTGTGCGGGGCCGCCGCGGGGGCGGTCGCCGGGCTGCACGCGGCGGACGTACGCCGCGGTCCGGTGCCCGCGCTGGCCCGGGAGTACGCCGAGGCCACCGCCGAGGTGACGGTCACGGGGGACCCACGGCTCACCCGGCCACGCGTGCGGGGCGCGGCGCTCGCGCCCGCGTCCGTGGTCCTGGAGGCCGAGGCCGGCCGGGTCACCGGCCCCGACGGCACCACGACCACCACCCGCACCCCCGTCCTGGTGACGGTCCACCCGAGGGCCGGTAAGGAGCGGACGGCCTGGCTCGGGCTGCTGCCGTCCACCCGTCTGCGTATCCACGGCCGCCTGGCGCCGCCGCTGCGCGACGGGGACCGGACAGCGGCCGTAGTGCGTGTGAACGGCGGCGGACCCCCGCGGGTCACGGGCCCGCCCAGCGCGGTCCAGCGGCTGGCCGGGCGGCTGCGCGCCGGGCTGCGCACCGCGACCGACGGACTCTCCCCGGACGCGCGGGCGTTGCTCCCGGCGCTGGTCGTGGGGGACACCTCACGGGTGCTGCCCGAGCTGGACGAGGCGTTCCGGGCCACGGACATGCTCCATCTCATGGCCGTCTCCGGCAGCAATCTCACGCTGGTGCTCGCCCTGCTCACGGGCCCGCCGCGGCTGGCCGGGCGGGCCGAGCGGCGCGGTCTCGCGGGCGCGCTCGGCATCCGGCTGCGAACGACCGCCCTCCTTGGCGGCGGGCTCACACTCGCCTTCGTCATCGTCTGCAGACCCGAGCCGAGTGTGCTGCGCGCCGCCGCCTGCGGGCTGATCACGCTGCTCGCCCTCGGCACCGGCCGCCGCCGCTCCCTGCTCCCGGCCCTGGCCGCCGCCGTCCTCGCGCTGGTGCTCTATGACCCCTGGCTGGCCCGGAGCTACGGCTTTCTGCTCTCCGCGGTGGCCACCGGCGCCCTGCTCACCATCGCACCGGGATGGAGCGCGGCCCTGCGGCGCCGTGGCGTACCGCCCCGGCTCGCCGAGGCGCTGGCAGCCGCCGCCGCGGCCCAGGCGGTCTGCGCACCGGTCGTGGTGGCGATGGCCGCGCGGGTGAGCCTGGTGGCGATTCCCTGCAATCTCATCGCGGAGGTGGCGGTCGCGCCCGCCACCGTCCTCGGGTTCGCCGCGCTCGCGGTGGCCGCCGTCGCGCCGCCGGTCGCCGCGTGGATCGCCTGGCCGGCGGGCTGGCCCGCCGGATGGATCGCCCAGGTGGCCCGTACCGGCGCGGCGCTGCCCGGGGCCGAGGCGGACTGGCCGGACGGCTGGACCGGCGCGCTGCTGCTGGCCGTCGCCACCCTGGTCGTGATCCTGGTCGGCCGCCGACTGTTGCAGCACCGCCTGCTGTGTGCCGTGTGCGCTCTGCTGGTGCTGCTGGCCGTCGTACGGCCGGCGCCCCTGGCCCGGATCATCACCGGCTGGCCACCGCCCGGTTGGCGAATGGTGGCGTGCGATGTCGGCCAGGGCGACGCCCTCGTCCTGGCCGCGGGGCCCGGTACGGCCGTCGTCGTGGACACCGGGCCCGAGCCGCGGGCCGTCGACCGCTGTCTGCGTTCGCTGGGCGTCGTCCGGATCCCGCTGCTGGTCCTGACCCACTTCCACGCCGACCATGTGGCCGGGCTGACCGGTGCGTTACGCGGGCGCGCGGTCGGCGCCATCGAGACGACCGGTCTGCAAGAGCCGCCCGGCCAGGCCGAGTTCGTACGGCGCAGGGCCCGGTCGGCGCATGTCCCGGTCGTCGCGGCGGTGCCGGGGGAGCGGCGGCGCTTCGGCCCGCTGGCCTGGGAGGTCCTGTGGCCCGCGCCGCCGCCCGCCCCGGCCGGGGCCGAGGGGCCGAACGACGCGAGCGTCACCCTCCTCGTCCGCACGGCGGGCCTGACCCTGCTCCTCCTGGGCGACCTGGAGCCCCCGGCCCAGCAGGCCCTGCAGACGGCGTACCCCACTCTCCCCGAGGTCGATGTCCTCAAGGTGGCCCACCACGGCTCCGCCTACCAGGACCCGCACCTGCTCCGACGCCTCAGACCCCGCCTCGCCCTGATCTCCTGTGGCGCCGACAACCCCTACGGCCATCCGTCGCCCCGCACCATCGCCGCCCTGCGCGCCCAGGGAGCCGCCGTGCTGCGGACCGACACCGATGGGCCGATCGCGGTGATACGAGATCCGGGGCTGCGCGCGGTGCTCGGAGGCCATGGTGGGCCCTGAGCGCGGACACACCCGGGCGGGGTGCCCACTCCCTGCCGGTGAGTGGGCACCCCGCCCGGGTGTGTTCCGGTGTTCAGCGCGTGGTGTTGTTGTTGAAGAGCGAGCGCGACCAGACGTAGCCGACCAGGGCGATACCGGCGCACCAGGCGAGCGAGATCCAGCCGTCGTTGCCGATCTCCGAGCCGGAGAGCAGGCCGCGCAGCGTCTCGGTCATTGGTGTGAACGGCTGGTACTCGGCGAACCAGCGCAGGCCCGGGGACATCGACTCGGCCGGGACGAAGGCGGAGCCGAGGAACGGCAGGAACTGGACCAGCAGCGGCTTGTTGCTCGCGGACTCCACCGTCTTGGAGATCAGGCCGAGTGCGCACGACAACCACGTCACGGCGAACGCGATGGCCGTGAGGAGACCGGCGACGGCCAGCCACTCCAGCGGATTGGCGTTCGGCCGGAAGCCGATGGCGAGGGCGACGCCCACCACCAGGACGAGGCTCACCATCGTCGTGAGGACGCTGCCGACGACATGGCCCGTCATGAACGACGAGCGCGTGATGTTCATGGTGCGGAAGCGGTTGATGATGCCCTCGGTCATGTCGGTGCAGACCGCGACCGAGGTCGACATCGAGCCGGCGGCCACTCCCATGATGATGATGCCGGGCGTCAGATAGTTCAGATACGCGTCCCGGCCGCCGCCCATGCCGGAGCCGATCGAGTCGCCGAAGGCGTACACGAACAGCAGCAGCATCATGATGGGCATCATGGAGGCGCCCAGCGATACGCCCGGATAGCGCAGCGCGTGCTTGATATTGCGCCGCAGCATCGTCATCGAGTCGTGCACGGCGTAGGTGAGCGTGCTCATCGCAGGGTCTCCTTCACGTGGAGCGCGGTGTTGGTGCTGCCGTCGCCGGTCAGGGCGAGGAACACGTCGTCGAGGTCGGGGGTGTGCACGGAGAAGTCGGCGGCGCGGATACCGGCGGCGTCGAGCCGGTCGAACAGGGCGCGCAGCGCGTCGAGATCGCCGTCGCCCGCGACGCGCAGGGCGAGCTGCTCATCGTCCCGGGCCGCGTCGGGGAAGGCGGCGGCCGCGCGCTCGTACTCGTCGGGGTCGGTGAACCGCAGGCGTACATGGCTGCCGGGGATCTGCGCCTTGAGCTCGTCGGCGGTGCCCTCGGCGACGATCCGGCCGCCGTCGAGCACGGCGATCCGGTCCGCCAACTGGTCGGCTTCTTCCAGGTACTGGGTGGTGAGGAAGACGGTGACACCACCGGCGACCAGTGAGCGCACGGTCTCCCACATGGTGCGGCGGCTGCGCGGGTCCAGCCCGGTCGTCGGCTCGTCGAGGAAGATCACCTGCGGGTCGCCGACCAGTGTCATGGCGAGGTCGAGTCGGCGCCGCATACCGCCGGAGAAGAACGCGGCGCGCTTGTGCGCGACGTCCGCGATGTCGAACCGCTCCAGCAGCTCCTTGGCCCGCCTGCGTCCTTCGCGCTTGCCGAGGCGCAGCAGGTCGGCCATGAGGAGCACGTTCTCCTCGGCGGTGAGCAGGTTGTCGAGTGCGGCGAACTGCCCGGTGACGCCGATCGCGGTGCGCACCCCCTCCGGTGCGGTGGCGACGTCGTGGCCCGCGACCTGGGCCTGGCCGCCGTCGGCCGCGATCAGCGTGGACAGGATCTGCACGGTGGTGGTCTTTCCGGCGCCGTTCGGCCCGAGCAGCGCGAACACGGAGCCGGACGGGATGCGCAGATCGATGCCGTCGAGGACGGTCTTGTCGCCGTACGACTTGCGCAGATCCGCGGTGGAGACGGCGGGCGGCTGCTGGCCGCCGTGCCTGGACGTGGGCATGACAGATGAAGGCACGGGGCCCTCCCCTTCGAAGGCGTGGTGAGCGGTGAAGTGATCTTGGTTGTCGGGAAATGGAGCGGGTCAGGCCCGGGCGCGGCGGATGTTGATGTTGCCGAAGCGGGTACGGGCCCTGACCTCGGCGGTGTCCTCGGACTTGTCCGGGCTCTCGGACGCGGTGAGCGCGTTGATCACCTGTCCGGCGCTCGAGCTGACGTCGAGCCAGGCGGCCGTGCCCTCGCGGATGCCGACATCGATGGCGCCGTAGGAGGTCTCCAACTGGACCGTCCCGCGCGCGACTTCGTCGAGGCGGACGGCGCCGTGGGCGGTGGTGGCGGTGACCGAGCCCTCGGCGTGCTCGATGAAGATGTCACCGTTGGCGCCGCTCACCCGCAGATCGCCCAGGGCGTCGCCGACGGTCGTGGTGCCGTGGGAGTTCTTCAGGACGGCCGCGCCGTCGATGGCACCGACGCGCAGGCTGCCGGAGCTGGTGGTGATCTCGGCGGACCCCTCGACGCGGTCCACGGTGATGGTGCCGTGGGAGGCGATCAGGTGCAGCGGCCCGGTGGTGTCGAGGCGGACATCGCCCGACGAGGTCTTCACCCGGACCTCGCCGAGCCGCCCCTCGCCGTGCACCTGTGCCCAGGCGCCGGTCATCTCCACCTGCGAGCCGGTGGGCAGTTCGACCGTCACATCGACGGTGCCGGTGCGCCCGATGAGATAGCGCTGCTTGGGCGTCCTGATGGTCAACAGGCCACTGGCGTAGCGCACTTCGCTCTGCTCCGCCGCCCGTACGTCCTGGTCCTTTTTCGGGTCGCGGGGCCGCACGTCGACGAGGGTGTCGAGCCGGTCGGCGGCGATGAACCGGATGGACCCGGCTTCCACGTGGGCGGTGACCGAGATCGGCTGGGGAGTGTCGAAGGGAGCGTCGAAAGAAGGCATGGCTGTCCCGTCCTCTTGGGTCGTCGTGGCGTCCCTGCTGGTGGGACGTGGTGTGGGTGAGGTGGTGCGGGTGAGGTGGCGTAGGCGGGGCGCGGTTAGCGCACCCAGCCCGTGAAGCTCTGTCCGACGGTGCGGGTGGTACGCGGCTGCTCCGTCTTACGTGACGGGGTGCCGCCGTCGACCGCGGCCGACACGGCTCGTACCAGCCACGCGTTGACCGACAGGCCCTCGCGGTTCGCGGCCTCCTCGGCGCGCGCCTTGAGGTGGGCGGGCAGCCGCAGATTGACGCGGGCGGTGCCGCCGTCGTCGCCGTCGGCGGGTGCCGGGGCCGGTGCCTTGAGCGGCTCAGCGGGTCCGCTCTTGTCCTCGTACGCCTCGCCGCCCGCCGGCCGGGTCACCACGAAGTCGGGGTCGAGCCCGCGCAGCCGTACGTCGACCGAGCCGGGGGCGAGTTCGCGGGTGATCTCGTCCATCGCGGCGGAGAGCACATTGAGCATCGTCAGCCGGGTCGCCGACTCCAGGGGAGCGGTGAGCCGGTCGGCCAGCTCGCGGGCTTCTTCGCCGCCGGCTTCGGCGGCCACCGCGAGTTCGCGGCGGAGGTTGTCGACATACGGCGTGAGGTCCATGACGCCATAGTGGCACCACAATGGCGCCACGTGCAAGACGGTAAGGGTGGTGGTCGCGCTCCGGGGTGCGTTAGACGGCTCTGGCCTGCGGAAACGTGTTGGTGTCGGATTGTGTCAATGCGGTGCCATGTGGGGCCTCGGCCACTCTGGTGCCGTTGGTGGCGCCACGTGATGCCACTGTGGCGCCCTGCCCCGCCCTGCCTGCCCGTGCCGTCAGTCGACCCGCCGGGCCAGCACCTGTCCGGGCCAGGATCCGGACAGGAAGCGGTCGGTGGCGGTGAAACCGTTGCGCTCGTAGAACGCGACCAGTTCGCCCCCGCCGCCCGCCCAGCAGTCGACCCGCAGCAGCCCCACGCCGGCCCGCCGGGTCTCCTCGACGGCATGTGCCAGCAGCGCCGCCCCGATGCCGAGGCCGGCGTGTTGTCGGTCGGAGACCAGCAGCCGGACGTACCGCTCGGGTTCCCCGGCCGGTGCGATCGGCACCTGCGGGTTGGGCCCGGAGTCCAGCACCATGGCTCCGACGGGTGTTCCGTCCAACTCCGCGATATACGGGGCATTCTCGGTCGTGTACCGCTCGACCCGCGCCACCCCGCCTGTCTTCTGCGAATACGGCGTCGTGCCCCACTGCTCGGTGTTGCCGCGATCGTTCATCCAGGCCACCGCGGAGTCGAGCATGTCCAGGATGGCTGGTGCGTCGGCCAGGCTGCCGGGTCTGACGCGTATGCCAGGTGTCGTGTCGTCCACGGCGAAAGCTTAGGCACTGCCGGGCCGGTCACCGCCGCTTGGCGTCCGCGCCGGTGAGTCGCGATGCCCTTGACGCCCAACTACCGATCATCTTGCTTCGGTTGTACTTTTGAGTCTGTCACCACGGACGAGGTGTGGTTCCTCACCGCCATCAGGTTGGCCTGACCCCGAAGGGGGAGGGACGGGCCTACCGCAGCGGGCGGTGGGTGGAACCCCTAGGAGGTGGTGATGGTGGTCGGCTTTTTCAGGTCGTCCGTCAAAAAGGGAAAAAGGTGGCGCGGCAGTCTCGTGGAGCGCTTCGCGGTGTCCCTAGCGGCGCGAGCCGTCTGGGCAGCGATCGTTGAGGCTCTACGTCACGACTAAGCGGCTCGGCCGCGGGTAGGGCGCCAGAGGTCTTTCCTTGACTCTGGCGCCTCGCCCATGTCTGTGGCGCTCTTGCCGAGTTGCAGCCCCCAGTGCGCCCGCCCACACTTGCTGCATATGTTCAATCCCGGACGCAGTCCCTTTCCAGGGCAACGGCTTCAAAGGAGCGTCCCATGGCCAAGATCCTGTGCGTGCTGACCGGCGCGAGCTATTGGACCCTGAAAGACGGACACCGGCACCCCACCGGGTACTGGGCCGAGGAGTTCGTGGCGCCCTATAGCGTATTCACCGGCGCCGGACACGAAGTTACCGTGGCAACTCCGAATGGGGTCGTCCCGGTTGTCGACACGATGAGTCTGGAACCCCGTATGGCGGGCGGCGAGGAGAACGCCCTTCAGGAGGAGGCCGTCATCGAGTCGGCGGATGAGCTGCGGCACCCCATCTCGCTCAAGGACGTGCACCTCGAGGACTATGACGCGATCTACTACCCCGGAGGGCACGGCCCGATGCAAGACCTCTCGGTCGACGCCGACTCCGGGGAACTGCTGCGGAAGGCACTCGCTTCCGGCAATCCGCTCGCCATTGTCTGCCACGCCCCCGCCGCTCTCCTCGCCACCCGTGACGCGAACGGCGACACACCCTTCGCCGACTACCATCTGACGGGTTTCTGCAATGAAGAGGAGGCCGGCGTCGGTCTCGCCGACAAAGCCAAGTGGCTGCTGGAGGACGAGCTGAAGACGCTGCCCACCCAGTACTCGCGGGGTCCCGCCTGGGAGCCCTATACGGTCGTGGACCGCAACCTCTTCACCGGGCAGAATCCAGCTTCCTCGGGCCCGCTCGCGAAAGAACTCGTCAAGGCCCTGGCGCAGGGCGAATGAAGGCCGCGGCGGGCTTTTCCGGGGTCACAGCCATGCCCCAGACGCGCTGGATGGTCCGGTAGTCGATCACGGCTATGTCCTCCTGCTGGAGAACTTCACGGGCCTGCGGCGATATCAGGAATTCATAGTCCGTCCGGCGCACGCACCAGCCATCGTCGACGGCCTGCGACTCCTTGTTTCCCACACTCGGGTGCACCGCCCATTCATTGAGCCCGGCAGGCAGGTCGCGCAGCATCTGAACGTATCGGGCCGCCTTTCCGTCGATGGCGAGCGAGAAGCTGTCCAGGAAGTCGTTGTCGGTGACCGGCAGCCCGCGGTGCCGCATCCTCTGGCGCGCGGGTTCGAGCCAGACCCGGACCGCGAGGCCGTACTCCGCGGCCAGCCCTACCGTCAGCTCGAGGATGTCGTCGCGGCCGCCATCGGCCAGGCAGTGGAAGTCCAGATGGGTCGGCGTGAGCCCGGCGTCGGCGACGGCATTGATCTGGGCGCGGAACTCGAGCTCGATCTCATCGAGCCGGGCCTGGCCGAGCAGGGCCGCCCGTCCGGCCGGCGTCGGCGAGAACAGTTCACCCGCGGGGTCCAGCAGTGAGGGAACTCGTTCCCTGGCGGTGATCGGCCCCCATCGGCAGTCGGGCATCTCGCACACCAGGGTGAGATGGATTCCGAACGGGATCCGCGGCCGTCGGCCGAGCAGTTCCATGGCCTGCGGTGCCGCGGGGCACGGGACCATCAGACTGCATGAACTGGCGATGCCCTCTTCGATCGACTCGATCACCGCGGTGTTGATCGCTGGATACATGCCGAAGTCATCGCAGTTGACGATCAGCAGCCGCGCATCGGGCGGATGCCCGAGTAGCTCACTCGACTGCTGTGCGGGCGGGACGGCCCCGGGGCCGGTGGTTTCCTCCATGCGCGCAGTGTGGGGCCCGGCCAGATGTCGCGCACGGGAATATGAGCGCCTCCGGAACAGACGCCTTCGGAACAGACACCTTCGGAACGGACGTCTTCGGAACAGACACCTTCGGAACGGACGTCTTCGGAACAGACGCCTCCGGAAGAACAGCGCCCCGGACGATCCCGCTCCGCCGGGAAGCCGTCAGACCCGGTCCAGGGGGCGGTGGGGGCCGGTGGGGAGCTCTGCTGTGATCGTGTCGCCTGGGCGCACCGTGCCGCCTTCCTTCACGATGCTCATGATTCCGGCCTTGCGCACGATGTTCCCGGCCTCATCGCGGCCGACGACCCGCTTCAGGAGCCCGTTCTGGAAGGTGTCGATCTGCAGACAGGGATTGCGGAGGCCGGTGACCTCCAGCACCGCGTCATCGCCGATGCGCAGCAGCGTGCCGACCGGCAGGCCGAGCAGATCGATGCCATGGGTGGTGATGTTCTCACCGAGGTCACCGGGCAAAACCTTGAATCCCTCGGCACCGACCTCGGCGAAGAGCTCTTCATGAATGAGGTGGACTTGGCGCAGGTTCGGCTGGGTGGGGTCCTGGGCGACGCGTGAGCGGTGCTTGACCGTCACGCCGGCATGGACGTCGCCCTCGACACCGAGGCCGGCGAGCAGTGTGATGCCGTCCCGGTTCGGCTTGGTGAACGAGTACTCGCCGTTGCTGCTGACTGCCGTCACTGTCCCACTCATCCTTGGAGCCCCCCTCTTCAGCGACCACCTTCAGCGACCACCTTCAGTGACCACCTTCAGCGACCATCTTCAGTGACCACGATGAGCCATGACCCTGGCCGGGGGCCAGGCTATTCGGCCTCCAGCCAGCCGTCGTACTCGTCCGCGAACGCGTCCAGCGCCGCCGGATCCAGGCCCCTGGCCGGGTCCTCGATCACCACCAGCCACTGGGCGTCTTCGGCGTCGTCCTCGCCCGCCAGCGCGTCCCGCACCAACTGGGGCTCCTGGGCGATGCCGAAGCGCTCCGGCAGGGCCTCGGCCACCTCCTCCGCGGCGTCGCGGTCGGGCAGCACCAGGATGTGCCGGGCGCCGGTCAGTCCTTCATCGATCACCGGAACATTGTCGGACATCCGGACGGCAGCACGCGGCGGGGTTGTCGGTGGTCCGTGGGATGCTGGACCGCGATGGCCAGGAAGACGACGACCGACGATCCGCTCGCCCCCGTGACGCTCGCCGTGGGCCAGGAGGACCTGCTGCTCGACCGCGCCGTGCAGCAGGTGGTGGCGGCTGCCCGCGCGGCCGACCCCGACACCGATGTGCGCGACCTGACGCCCGACGCGCTCCAGCCCGGCACCCTCGCCGAGCTCACCAGCCCCTCGCTCTTCGCCGAGCGCAAGGTGGTCGTGGTGCGGAACGCACAGGATCTGTCGGCCGACACGATCAAGGACGTGAAGGGCTATCTCGGCGCCCCCGCCGAGGAGATCACCCTGGTGCTGCTGCACGCGGGCGCGGCCAAGGGCAAGGGGCTGCTCGACGCCGCCCGTAAGGCCGGGGCGCGCGAGGTCGCCTGCCCCAAGATGACCAAGCCCGCCGACCGACTGGCGTTCGTGCGCTCGGAGTTCCGCGCCACCGGCCGGTCCGCCACCCCCGAGGCATGCCAGGCTCTGGTCGACGCCATCGGGAGCGATCTGCGCGAGCTGGCCAGCGCGGTCTCCCAGCTAGTGGCCGATGTCGAGGGCACCATCGACGAGGCCATCGTTGCCCGCTACTACACCGGCCGCGCCGAGGCGTCCAGCTTCACCGTCGCCGACCGCGCCGTCGAGGGGCGCGCGGCCGAGGCGCTGGAGGCGCTGCGCTGGGCCGTCTCCACCGGGGTGCCGCCGGTGCTGATCACCAGCGCCCTGGCTCAGGGCGTCCGTGCGATCGGCAAGCTGGCCTCCGCGCCGCGTAACGCGCGCCCCGGCGATCTCGCCCGTGAGCTGGGCATGCCGCCGTGGAAGATAGACCGGGTGCGGCAGCAGATGCGCGGGTGGTCGGCGGACGGAGTGGCGGTCGCGCTGCGCGCCGTCGCCGAGGCCGACGCGGGGGTCAAGGGCGGCGGAGACGATCCGGCATACGCCCTGGAGAAGGCGGTCGTCACGATCGTCCGCGCCGCCCGGGCGGGCCGAGGTCAGCCGTAGGCCCTGGCCGAGGGGCCGCGGGCAATCCGCATCCGATCCGATCCGATCCGAGCGGCGGCACTGGCTCGGCCCCGCGAGTTACTCCTTCATCTTCTCCAGCGTCGACTTGGCGCTCTTCTTGAGCAGCTCGGTGGCTTCCTCGGGCGTCTTGGCCGAGCCGCTGGACGAGGACGACACATACTGCGACCAGGTCGACTGATAGGTCATCCAGCCGTCTCGCACGGCGAGGATCACATAGGCGCCGGTGTTGGAGCTGCTGCTGTTGTTCTGCTTCACCACATAGGCTTCGTCGCCCAGCCCGCTGACCGGGCTCACCTCGTAGCTGTAGGTGGACGTCTTCTGGTCCTCGTACGACCGGTACTGGGCCTCGAACTCCGGCCCGGGGTTGGTCTTCTTGTGCAGCGACGCCGTGGTGTAGAGCCAGACCGAGGAGTAGTCGCTGCTGCTCGAGCCGCTCGGCTCGAAGTCGATATTGCAGGTCATCGAGTCCAGCGCGGCGTTCTCGGAGCTGCTGTGCTGCGGGTTCGACGTCGATGTCGACGTCGAACCGCTCTCGTCCTTCTGCTCGTACCCGGCGTCCTCGAAGGGCTGGGTATCCGTCGGGGTGCACAGATTGGTCCGATAGCGGTAGCCCGCGAGATCGGCCTTCGTCTCGTCCTCGAACCCTCCCGTGGCGAACAGCACCCCGGCCCAGACCGCCGAGGCGACGACGGCCCCGCCCAGCCCCCACAGCCAGCCCTTGCCGCCGCCCCCGCCTCCGGAGCCCGTGGGCGGCGCCCCGGGTGGCATGCCCATCGGCCCGTACCCACCGCCCAGGGGGATGGACGGCATCGTCGGCTGGGCGTACGCGTACGGAGGGTGCTGGGGCGGCTGGGGCTGGGGCGGCACCTGACCGTACGGGCCGGGCGGCGGGCTCTGCGGCGGCCCCTGCGGTGATCCCTGGGGCCCCTGAGACAGAATCTCCGGCGGGCTCTGCGGCGCACTCTGCGGGGGGTTCTGCGGCGGACTCTGCTGAGGTGGCTGAGGGGGTTGAGGCGGCTGCGGCGGGCCGTACGGATTGGGTGTTTCCCCCGGTGTCGACATGACGTGAACATACCCGAATTAAGCGCGAAAGCCCCGCGCTGTCCTTGGGGAAAGGACAGGCGCGGGGCCTTCGCGTCGATCGAGTGCGCCGCACCCGCGTGGCGAACGCAGGCCGCGTGCGGCGCGGTGCCGCTGAGAGAGCTGAAGAAGCTCTCGGCTGCCGGTCGGAGCGGGTGAGAGGGACCGCTGTGCCCAAACCGGCGGCGAGGTGGGGCGGTGTGCCCCGGAAGGGTCAGCCTTCGAGATCAGCCGGGAGGGTGTCAGCCCTTGAGACCGGCGACCTGCTGGGCGATCGCCGACTTCTTGTTGGCGGCGTTGTTCTTGTGCAGAACACCCTTGCTGACGGCCTTGTCGAGCTTGCGCGCGGCGGCGCGGGCGGCTTCGGTGGCCTTCTCGGCGTCACCGGCGGCCACGGCCTCGCGGGTACGGCGGATGGCGGTCTTCAGCTCGGACTTGACCGCCTTGTTGCGCTGGCGCGCCTTCTCGTTCGTCTTGTTCCGCTTGATCTGGGACTTGATGTTCGCCACGTAGAAAGCCTTCGCAGGTTCGTTGGGTTTCGCTTGCTTCGGTGTGCGTCCGTGCCCGCGGAGGTGTCCATGAGAGTCCATGGAGCTGTCCGTCAGCGAGGGGCACGAGACACAGTCGGCCAGATTACCAGCAGGGTCCATGGCGTCCCAAACCCGGAAGAGGTCGCCATTCATGGGACCATGGACGGGACTGACCCATACCGATAACACCGAGTCCCGCCTAGACACAGGACCCTGCGTGCCCGCGACCCCTACCAATGTGCCGGAGCCTAGCCGTACCGATCCGGCTCTGATCCGTAACTTCTGCATCATCGCGCACATCGACCACGGCAAGTCGACGCTCGCCGACCGCATGCTCCAGCTGACCGGTGTGGTTGATCAGCGGCAGATGCGCTCGCAGTACCTCGACCGCATGGACATCGAGCGCGAGCGCGGCATCACGATCAAGTCCCAGGCGGTCCGGCTGCCCTGGGCGCCGACGAAGGACGAGGGCGGCGAGCCGGCCACCCATATCCTCAACATGATCGACACCCCCGGCCATGTGGACTTCACCTATGAGGTCTCGCGCTCCCTCGCCGCCTGTGAGGGCTGCATCCTGCTGGTGGACGCGGCCCAGGGCATCGAGGCCCAGACCCTCGCCAACCTCTACCTGGCGATGGAGAACGAGCTCACGATCATCCCGGTCCTCAACAAGATCGACCTGCCCGCCGCCCAGCCCGAGAAGTACGCCGCCGAGCTGGCGCATCTCATCGGCTGCGACACCTCCGACGTGCTCAGGGTGTCCGCGAAGACCGGTGAGGGCGTGGCCGAGCTGCTGAACCGGGTCGTCGAGCTCGTTCCGTCCCCGGTGGGCGTTTATGACGCCCCCGCCCGCGCGATGATCTTCGACTCCGTCTATGACGCCTACCGGGGCGTCGTGACCTATGTGAAGGTCGTCGACGGCACGCTCAGCAAGCGCGAGCGGATCAAGATGATGTCCACTGGCGCCGCCCATGAGCTGCTGGAGATCGGCACCAACTCCCCGGAGATGACCCCCGCCGACGGGCTGTCCGTGGGCGAGGTGGGCTATCTGATCACCGGTGTGAAGGACGTCCGCCAGTCCAAGGTCGGTGACACGATCACCCAGGTCACCCGCGGTGCGCAGGAGGCGCTGGGCGGTTACAAGGACCCGAAGCCGATGGTGTTCTCGGGGCTGTATCCGCTGGACGGCTCCGACTACCCGGAGCTGCGCGAGGCCCTGGACAAGCTGCAGCTCAACGATGCCGCGCTGGTCTACGAACCGGAGACCTCGGCCGCCCTCGGCTTCGGCTTCCGCGTCGGCTTCCTCGGGCTGCTGCATCTGGAGGTCATCCGTGAGCGCCTGGAGCGCGAATTCAATCTCGACCTGATCGCCACCGCACCCAATGTGGTCTATCGGGTGGAGATGGAGGACGGCAGCGAGCACACGGTGACCAACCCCAGCGAGTTCCCCGTGGGCAAGATCGACACGGTGCACGAGCCGGTCGTCCGGGGCACGATCCTCGCCCCGAGCGAGTTCATCGGCGCGATCATGGAGCTGTGCCAGAACCGCCGCGGGGTGCTGCTCGGCATGGACTACCTCTCCGAGGACCGGGTCGAGATCCGCTACACCCTGCCGCTGGCCGAGGTCGTCTTCGACTTCTTCGACCAGCTCAAGTCCAAGACCCGTGGCTATGCCTCGCTGGACTACGAGCCCACCGGTGAGCAGACCTCGGAGCTGGTCAAGGTCGACATCCTGCTGCACGGCGACAAGGTGGACGCGTTCTCGGCGATCACCCACAAGGACAAGGCGTACGCGTATGGCGTCCGGCTGGTCGCCAAGCTGCGCGAGCTCATCCCGCGGCAGAACTTCGAGGTGCCCATCCAGGCGGCCATCGGCTCCCGGGTCATCGCCCGTGAGACGGTCCGTGCCATCCGTAAGGACGTCCTCGCCAAGTGCTACGGCGGTGACATCTCCCGTAAGCGGAAGCTGCTGGAGAAGCAGAAGGAAGGCAAGAAGCGGATGAAGATGGTCGGCAACGTGGAGGTCCCGCAGGAGGCCTTCATCGCGGTGCTGTCCTCCGACTCCGACGGTAAGGACGCCAAGGCGAAGAAGTAGGAGCCGCCCTGGGCGGGCGCGGAGCCCTGGCGAAGGTGAGGGCGGAGCCCACGGAACGAGTGTGGTCAGCGGGCCTGGCGTGATGGATGCGCCGGGCCCGCTGTGTGCGGGGGAACCTCTTGGGCATCTCGTGAGAACAACGTGACGCTCACCCCTTACGCGGTAAGGATTCGACCCCTACCCTGATCACCACTCGAAGGTTACTCGCGAGTCACCAAGCAATGAGGCGGGCCCCGGAGGATGCCGTGACCGACACACAGATCTTGCTCGAGAACCGGCCGCCGTCCTTGGCGACGCACTTCCTCCAGCGCGTCGAGGCGACACCGGACGGGGAGGCGTACCGCTATCCGGTGCCTCCCGCCTCGGGCACCGGCCCCGACGACTGGCGGCCGCTGACCTGGCGGGAAAGCGCGGATCGGGTCTTCGCCATCGCCGCCGGGCTGATCGAACTGGGCATCCGCCCCGAGGAGCGGGTGGCGCTGGCCTCCTCGACCCGCGTCGAGTGGATCCTGGCCGACCTCGGCGTGCTGTGCGCGGGCGCGGCCACCACCACGGTCTACCCGACCACCAATGCCGACGAGACCTCCTTCATCCTCTCCGACTCCGGCAGCCGGGTGATGATCGCCGAGGACGCGACGCAGCTCGCCAAGGTGCGGGCGCAGCGCGATGAACTCCCCGAGCTGGCCCATGTGGTGGTGATCGAGGCCGGGGACGCGGTCCCCGCCGCGGACGACCCCGAGGGCTGGGTGCTCTCGCTCGCCGAGCTGGAGAAGCGGGGCGCGGCCCGTCTGGAGCGCGAGCCGGGCGCCGTGCGGGAGCGGATGGACGCCCTGCGCGGCGATCAGCTTGCGACGCTCATCTACACCTCCGGTACCACCGGGCGCCCCAAGGGCGTACGGCTGGCGCATGACTCCTGGTCGTACATGGCCATTGTGATCGGCACCCAGGACGGGCTGCTCTACCCCGACGATGTGCAGTACCTGTGGCTGCCGCTCGCGCATGTCTTCGGCAAGGTGCTGACGGCGGGGCAGATCTACGTCGGCCACACCACGGCGGTGGACGGCCGGGTCGACAAGATCATCGACAATCTGCCGGTGGTCCGGCCGACCTATATGTGTGCCGTGCCGCGGATCTTCGAGAAGGTCTACAACGGGGTGGCCCAGCGGGCGCGCGAGGGCGGCGGGGCCAAATACAAGATCTTCCAGTGGGCGGTCGAGGTCTCCCGGGATTACGCCAGGACCTCCCAGGACTCCTTCCGCCGCACCGGCACCGCCTCCGTGCCCTTCGCCCTCAAGGCCCAGCACGCGGTGGCCGACAAGCTGGTCTACGGCAAGCTGCGCGAGGCGTTCGGCGGCCGGCTGCGGGCCGCGGTGTCCGGTTCCGCCGCGCTCGCCCCCGACATCGGCTACTTCTTCGCGGGCGCCGGGATCAACATCCTGGAGGGCTACGGCCTGACCGAGTCCAGCGCCGCCAGCTTCCTCAACCCGGCGGACTACCGCACGGGCACGGTCGGCAAGGCGTTCCCCGGTCTGGAGGTGCGGTTCGCCGACGACGGCGAGGTGCTGCTGCGCGGACCCGGCATCATGCAGGGCTACCACGGGCTGCCGGAGCTGACCGAGCAGGTGCTGGAGTCCGACGGCTGGTTCCACACCGGAGACATCGGTGAGCTGTCCCCCGACGGCTATCTGAGGATCACCGACCGCAAGAAGGACCTGATCAAGACCTCGGGCGGCAAGTACGTCGCCCCGGCGGAGGTCGAGGGCCAGTTCAAGGCGGTGTGCCCGTTCGTCTCCAACATCCTGGTGCACGGCGCCGACCGCAACTACTGCACCGCGCTGATCGCCCTCGACGAGCCGACGATCATGAAGTGGGCGGCCGAGCACGGCCTCGGGGGCAAGTCCTACGCGGACGTCGTGGCCACCGATGAGGCACGGAAGCTGATCGAGAGCTACGTGCTCCGGCTCAACGAGGGGCTGCAGCGCTGGCAGACGATCAAGAAGTTCCGGCTGCTGCCGCGCGATCTCGACGTGGAACACGGGGAGTTGACGCCCAGTCTGAAGCTGAAGCGGCCGGTGGTCGAGCGTGAGTACAAGGCTCTGATCGAGGACATGTACGCGGGAACGCGGGAGGTTTAACGGGCAAGGATACGACCCCGCACCGGATTTCAGGTTGACCGGCCCGCCGGACACATGAATTTTCCCCTTATCGCGGTTCACTTGCGTAACCCGGTGCATATGAGGGCGGTCCGTCTGTCACTCTGTCCGTGCCGGATACGGTTACGGATACGGCGTTATGACGGAGCTTCTTCAGGAGCCGCACAGTGGGGACGTCATCTTCTGCCACTTCTGGTGGGTCGGTTGAGGGCGGTGGGGTTGTTCTGCCGGTCGGGGGTGGGGTTGGCCCCGTTCGTACCAGTGCCTCGGCACGCGTCAGCCTGCCCGGCACTCCGCTCGCGGCCTCGGCCGCCCGCCGGTTCGTCCGTGCCGCCCTCGCCGACTGGGCCGCGCTCGAGGTCCCGGCCGCCGACCGGGTCACCGACCGGGTCGCGGACGAGGCCATACTGCTGGTGAGCGAGCTGGTCACCAACGCGGTGGTGCATGCCGGCACCGCCGTCGAGGTGAGCTGTGCGCTCGATGTGTCGGACCGCGAGGGCGAACCGCCGTCCCTGGTCGTGGAGGTGACCGACCACCATCCCACCCGGGTGGTGCGCGGCGATCCGCCGGATGCGGACGAGGGGCCGGAGTACGCCGGTGGCCACGGGCTGCGGCTGGTGGCCGAGATCGCCGAGTCCTGGGGGACGACCTACCGGCGGGCGACCAAGTCGGTGTGGTTCCAGATGGCGGTGGCGCCCACGGGCTCGGCCGCCGCGGGGACGGGCGCCATGGGCTCGGGCTTCATGGACGCCGCGGCCGCCATGGACCCGGCGACCGCCACCGTGCCCGAGCCCGAGGGCGGGTTCGGGGCGGGGGCCGCCCGCGAGGGCCTGGGCTCCGTTCCTGAGGGCGCGGGAGTCGTCCGTGAAGGCCGTAAGGAGGCCGTCGAGATCGTCGCGCCCGCGCCGGGCCGCGCCCCCGTCCGTCTCGACCCCGACTGGATCCAGCGCGGCGCGCTCTCCTTCCTCGCCGAGGCGTCCGACCTGCTGGCCGGGCAGTTCGACGAGGACATGGTGACCTCGCTCGCCGGCCAGCTCCTGGTGCCCCGGCTCGCCGACTGGTGCGCGATCTGGCTCGACTCCACGAGCGGCCCGCCCCGGCTGGCCCGGGTCTGGCACGCCAGCGAGGGGCGCATCGAGGGCCTGCGGCGGGTGCTGGAGAAGGAGCCGCCCCAGGTGCCCGCCGCCGTCCGCGGCAGCGCCGTGGAGTGGCCCTGGCCGGCCGACCCCGCCGCGTACGGGCCCGGCGGCGCGGCCCTCGCCTGCCGGCTGGTCGCGGGCGGCCGCGCGCTCGGCACGCTGCTGCTGGGGCGCGCCGGACTGGTGCGGATGCCGGACGAGGCGATCGGCCTGGTCGAGGACTTCGCCCGCCGCGTCGCCCTGGCGCTCGCCTCCGCCCGCCGCTACACCCGGCAGGCGACCATCAGCCGGGTGCTGCAGCGCGGGCTGCTGCCGTCCGTGATCCCGCGCATCCCCGGCGTCGAGTCGGCGGTCGTGTACGAGCCGACCGGCGACATCTCGGCCGGGGGCGACTTCTACGACGTCTTCCCGGCCGGTGACGGCCGCTGGTGCTTCGTCCTGGGCGACGTCTGCGGAAACGGCCCGGAGGCGGCCGTGGTGACCGGCCTCGTCCGGCCCTGGCTGCGGTTGCTCGCCCGCGAGGGATACGGCGTGGGAGAGGTCCTGGACCGGCTCAACCAGCTCCTGGGCGAGGAGGCGGTGGAACAGGCGGTCGAGGGCGCCGCGGAGGCCGTGGCGGCCGGTGTGGAGGCCGTGGGAGGCCCCGCCGGGGTCGTGGAGCTGATGGACGGCGGCCTGGTCGGCACGGGGCTCCCGGCGGGCGGCGGGGTCGCGCGGTTCCTGTCGCTGCTGTACGGGGAGCTGGAGCCGCTGGGCGAGGGCCAGGGGGTGCGCTGCACGCTGGCCAGCGCGGGGCATCCGCTGCCGCTGGTGCTGCGGCCCGAAGGCGAGGTGCGGACCGTCGCGGCGCCGCAGATACTGCTGGGCGTTGTGGACGATGTGACGTACGAGAGTGAATCGTTCGATCTGGCGCCCGGGGAAACGCTGCTGTGTGTGACGGACGGGGTGACGGAGCACCGATCCGGCGACCGGCAGTTTGACGACGAGGACGGCCTGGCGGCGGCTTTCGCGCTGTGCGCGGGGCTGAGCGCGCGGGAGGTCGCGGAGCGGGTGCGGCAGGCGGTGGACGAGTTCGCGGCGGAGCCGCCGGACGACGACCTGGCGATGCTGGTCCTGAAGGTGGTCTAGGCCCCATCCGGCGAGGGCCGCTCCGGTGTGGCCCTGTCCGGCGAGGCCCGTCCGGCGACGATCCGCAGGACAGGCCCAGGCGGGCCCCGGGCCCCGGCCCCAGGGGCCCGCGCCTCGTGGTCCTGGGCGGCGCGGGCCGTGACGGACAATGGGGGCATGCCTTCCGTACTGCCAGATGGTGAGCCCATGCCCGAGGACGGCGCACTGCCCGCGACCGCTTTGGCGGGGGCGGAGCGGCGGCCGTTGGGGTTCTATCTACATGTGCCGTACTGCGCCACCCGCTGCGGCTACTGCGACTTCAACACCTACACCGCCAGTGAGCTGCGCGGCTCCGGCGGTGTGCTCGCCTCGCGGGACAACTACGCCGAGCAGGTCGTCGAGGAGGTGCGGCTGGCGCGGAAGGTGCTGGGCGACGACCCACGGCCCGTGGAGACCGTCTTTGTCGGCGGCGGGACCCCGACCCTGCTCGCCGCGGCGGATCTCGGGCGGATGCTCGGGGCGATCCGGGAGGAGTTCGGGCTGGCCGAGGGGGTCGAGGTCACGACCGAGGCGAATCCGGAGTCGGTCGATCCGCGCTATCTGGCGGAGCTGCGGGAGGCGGGGTTCAACCGGATCTCCTTCGGGATGCAGAGCGCCCGGCAGCACGTCCTGAAGGTGCTGGACCGTACGCATACCCCGGGGCGGCCGGAGGCGTGCGTGGCCGAGGCGCGGGCGGCCGGATTCGACCATGTGAACCTGGACCTGATCTACGGGACGCCGGGGGAGGGCGACGCGGACTGGCGGGCCTCCCTGGAGGCGGCGCTCGGGGCGGGGCCGGACCATGTGTCGGCGTATGCGCTGATCGTGGAGGAGGGCACCCAGCTGGCGCGGCGGATCCGGCGCGGCGAGGTCCCGATGACCGACGACGATGTGCACGCCGACCGCTATCTGATCGCCGAGGAGACCCTGTCGGCCGCCGGGTTCGCCTGGTACGAGGTCTCCAACTGGGCCACCTCGCCCGCCGGGCGCTGCCGGCACAACGAGCTGTACTGGCGCGGCGCCGACTGGTGGGGCGCCGGCCCCGGCGCGCACAGCCACGTGGGCGGCGTGCGGTGGTGGAACGTGAAGCACCCCGGGGCATATGCGCAGGCCCTGGGCGAGGGCAGGTCGCCCGGCGCGGGCCGGGAGCTGCTGACCGCCGAGGAGCGCCGGGTGGAGCGGATCCTGCTGGAGCTGCGGCTGGCCGAGGGCTGCCCGCTGGAGCTGCTGCGCCCGGCCGGGGCGGCGGCCGCGGCACGGGCGCTGGAGGACGGCCTGCTGGACCCGGAGCCGTACGGACGGGGGCAGGCCGTGCTCACGCTGCGCGGGCGGCTGCTGGCGGACGCGGTGGTGCGGGATCTGGTGGACTGACCGGGCACATCCCCGCCGGCGCGGGGACCACGACCTCCTGGGGAGTGTGGACGGGCTGATCGACGGAGCACCTCCGCGGTGGCGGAGCGAAGCGGCCGGCCCACCATCGTGTCAACGGGAGGACGTGGGCAGGGGTTACCGCCCTGCGGTTACGTGATCGATCAATTCCTCCACCCGCCCCAGGAGCTCCGGCTGGAGGTCCTTGTAGGAGTGGACCGAGGACAGGATCCGCTGCCAGGCGGCCCCGGTGTTCTCCGGCCAGCCCAGGGCGCGGCAGACGCCCTTCTTCCAGTCCTGGCCGTGCGGCACCGTCGGCCAGGCCGGGATGCCGACGGAGGACGGCTTCACGGCCTCCCAGATGTCGATATAGGGGTGGCCGAGGACCAGCACATGCTCGCCGGTGACCTGTGCGGCGATACGGGACTCCTTGGAGCCCGTCACCAGATGGTCGACCAGGACGCCGAGCCGGGCGTCCGGGCCGGGGGAGAAGTCATCGACGATGGCGGGCAGGTCGTCGACGCCCTCCAGGTACTCCACGACGACGCCCTCGATACGCAGATCGTCGCCCCAGACCCGCTCCACCAGCTCCGCGTCATGGCGCCCCTCGACATAGATGCGCCCCGCACGGGCGACCCTCGCGCGCGCTCCCGGAACGGCGATCGACCCCGAGGCCGTGCGCTGGGGCGCGCTGGGCGCCGCCGCGCGCGGGCGTACGAGGGTGACGACACGCCCCTCGAGCAGAAAACCGCGCGGCTCCATGGGGAAGACACGATGTTTGCCGAAGCGGTCCTCCAGAGTGACCGTGGGTCCCTCGGCGGTCTTCTCGCAGCGGATCACGGCGCCGCAGAAGCCGGTGGTGACCTCCTCCACGACGAGGTCCGGATCGGCGGGGACCTCGGGGGCGGGCCGCTGCCGCTTCCAGGGCGGGGTGAGGTCCGGGTCGTACTGTCGCATCCGGATGACGATAGCGCGCGACGACAGCCCACTCCTGTAGTGCGGACAACTAGGTGGACGCCTAGTTGGGCGGCTAGGTGGACGCCTAGAGAGACACGCCGAAGCGGGCCGCCAGTTCGTCGCGTTGGGCCCGGACGAACCCGGCGTCCACGACCGAGCCGTGCCCCGGGACGTACCGCGCGTCCGGGCCGCCGAGGGTGAGCAGCCGGTCGAGGGCGGCGGGCCAGCGGCCGGGGATCGCGTCGGGTCCGGCCTGCGGCGTGCCGGACTCCTCCGCCAGATCGCCGCAGAAGACCACCTCGGGCCGGCCGGGCACCAGAACGGCCAGGTCATGGGCGGTGTGGCCGGGCCCCACATTGGCCAGCAGCACCGGCCGGTCGCCCAGGTCGAGGGTGAGCTCCCCGGAGACCAGGTGGTGCGGGCCGACCAGATGGTCCACGGCCTCGGTGGCGGCGTCCCGGTCCACTCCGTGGCGGATCGCGTCCTCGCGCAGCGTCTCCCGCTCACGGCGCAGCAGCTCGTCCATGCCCGTGGCCCCGTACACCTCGCAGCCCGCGAAGGCGGCCGAGCCCAGGACGTGGTCGAAGTGCGGATGGGTGAGCGCGATCCGGGTGGGGCGGCGGCCGGTCAGCCGGGTGATCAGGGCGCGCAGCTCGGCCCCGGCGCGCAGGGTCGCGCCGGTGTCCACGACGAGGATGTCGGTCCGGCCGACGACCACGCCGACCGTCTCGTCCCACTCCGGCGACCGACGGCGGGCCACACCGGGTGCGAGCCGCTCCCAGCCTGCCTCTTCCCAACACGTCTCCATACCGCGACGCTAGCTCAACGGGGATGGGGGAGAGTTGCTGCCAGCGGCGGCTCTTGCCCATGCCACCGCACCCCGCCGTACACTGGCGAAGGGGGTCTGGCACTCGTGCCCGGTGAGTGCCAGGCGGACGACCTGATGAGACCGCTGGACTGGAGGTGCGCGGGGTGCTCAGCGAACGCAGACTCGAGGTGCTGCGTGCCATTGTCCAGGACTATGTGGGGACGGAGGAGCCGGTCGGCTCCAAGGCGCTCACCGAGCGGCACCGGCTGGGGGTCTCGCCGGCCACGGTGCGTAACGACATGGCCGCTCTGGAGGACGAGGGGTTCATCGCCCAGCCGCATACGAGCGCCGGGCGGATCCCCACGGACAAGGGCTATCGCCTCTTCGTGGACAAGCTGGCGGGAGTGAAGCCGCTGTCCAGCCCGGAGCGGCGGGCCATTCAGAACTTCCTGGACGGCGCGGTCGACCTCGATGACGTGGTGGGCCGCACGGTCCGGCTGCTGGCGCAGCTGACCCGGCAGGTGGCGGTGGTGCAGTATCCGTCGCTGACCCGTTCGACGGTGCGCCATGTGGAGCTGCTGCCGCTGGCCACGGCCCGGGTGATGCTGGTGCTGATCACGGACACCGGCCGGGTGGAGCAGCGCATGGTGGACTGCCCCACCCCGATCACCGAGGACTCGCTGGCCGATCTGCGCGCCCGGCTCAACAGCCGGGTCGTGGGTCGGCGTTTCGCGGATGTGCCGCAGTTGGTGCAGGATCTTCCGGAGTCCTTCGAACAGGAGGACCGGGGGACCGTCTCGATCGTGCTGTCGACCTTGCTCGAGACGCTTGTGGAGGAGACCGAGGAGCGGCTGATGATCGGCGGCACCGCGAACCTCACGCGTTTCGTGCATGATTTCCCCCTGACGATCCGGCCCGTCCTGGAGGCACTCGAGGAGCATGTCGTCCTCCTCAAGTTGCTGGGCGAGGCCAAGGACTCGGGTATGACCGTGCGGATCGGGCATGAGAATGCTCACGAGGGGCTCAACGCCACCTCGGTCGTCGCGGTCGGCTACGGTTCCGGCGACGAGGCGGTCGCCAAACTCGGCGTGGTCGGACCGACCCGCATGGACTACCCCGGAACGATGGGAGCGGTACGCGCAGTGGCACGTTACGTCGGACAGATCCTGGCGGAGTCGTAAGTGGCGACGGACTACTACGCAGTCCTGGGCGTGCCGCGTGATGCCTCGCAGGACCAGATCAAGAAGGCATTCCGCCGGCTCGCACGCGAGCTGCATCCGGATGTGAACCCGGATCCGAAGACCCAGGAGCGGTTCAAGGAGATCAACGCCGCTTACGAGGTCTTGTCGGACCCACAGAAGAAGCAGGTCTACGACCTGGGCGGGGACCCGATGTCCGGGGCGGGCGGCGGTGGTGCCGGCGGCTTCGGAGGGGGCTTCGGCAACTTCTCCGACATCATGGACGCGTTCTTCGGGACCGCCTCGCAGCGCGGTCCGCGCTCCAGGACCCGGCGCGGTCAGGACGCGATGATCCGGCTGGACGTGGAGCTCAGCGAGGCCGCGTTCGGGACCACCAAGGACATCCAGGTCGACACCGCGGTCGTCTGCACGACGTGCAGCGGCGAGGGCGCGGCGCCGGGCACCTCGGCGCAGACCTGTGACATGTGCCGTGGCCGCGGTGAGGTCTCCCAGGTGACGCGGTCCTTCCTGGGCCAGGTCATGACCTCGCGGCCGTGCCCCCAGTGCCAGGGCTTCGGCACCGTGGTGCCGACTCCGTGCCCGGAGTGCGCGGGCGACGGCCGGATCCGCTCGCGGCGCACCCTGACCGTGAAGATCCCCGCCGGTGTGGACAACGGCACCAGGATCCAGCTGGCCGGTGAGGGCGAGGTCGGACCGGGCGGCGGCCCGGCGGGCGACCTGTATGTGGAGATCCACGAGGTCCCGCACCCGGTCTTCCAGCGGCGCGGTGACGATATGCACTGCACGGTGACCATCCCGATGACGGCGGCGTCGCTGGGCACCAAGGTGCCGCTGGAGACGCTGGACGGCATGGAGGAGGTCGACATCCGGCCCGGCACCCAGTCCGGCCAGTCGATCCCGCTGCACCAGCGCGGCGTCACCCATCTGCGGGGCGGCGGCCGGGGCGATCTGATCGTGCATGTCGAGGTGACCACCCCGACCAAGCTCGACCCGGAGCAGGAGGAGCTGCTGCGGCGGCTGTCGAAGCTGCGTGGCGAGGAGCGCCCGATCGGCGAATTCAAACCGGGGCAGCAAGGGCTGTTCTCGCGTTTGAAGGATGCGTTCAACGGGCGTTAGGCGCTCCGGCCGGGGGTACGGGGGTTGTCCCCCGGGGGAGTGCGGTAAGCCGGGGCAGCAAGGGCTGTTCTCGCGCTTGAAGGATGCGTTCAACGGACGGTAGGCGCTTACGGGCCGCGATACGGCCCGTAAGGGCGCCGCTGATCCGGTGGTGAGCCCGTGTGGAGGGCATGGCACGATGTGGCCATGTCCTCCGCGCTGACCGATCTTTACCGGTACCCGATCGTGCAGGCGCCGATGGCGGGTGGAGCCTCCTGCCCGCAGCTCGCCGCCACTGTCTCCGAGGCCGGTGGCCTCGGTTTCCTCGCTGCCGGCTACAAGACGCCGGAAGCGATGTATGAGGAGATCAAACAGCTGCGAGGGCTGACCGGCCGGCACTTCGGTGTCAATCTGTTCATGCCGCAGCCGTCCAACGCCGACACGGCCGCCGTCGGGGCTTACCGGGCGCGGCTCACGGGCGAGGCGGCCTGGTACGAGACTCCGCTGGGCGACCCGCACGCGGGCTCGGACGACGCGTACGACGCCAAGCTCGCCGTACTCCTCGACAACCCGGTTCCGGTCGTCTCGTTCACCTTCGGCTGCCCGACCCGCGCGGTCCTCGACGCCTTCGCCAAGGCAGGCACCCGCACGATCGTGACCGTGACCTCGCCCGTCGAGGCGCAGACCGCCCAGTGGGCGGGCGCCGACGCCGTCTGTGTGCAGGGCGTGGAGGCAGGCGGCCACCAGGGCACGTACAGCAATGACCCGGCCGTCGACGGGATGGGCGCCGGGCTCGGTCTGCTGTCGCTGATCACGCTGGTCCGTGAGTATGTGCAGATCCCGATCATCGCGGCGGGCGGGATAATGCGCGGTTCGCAGATCGCCGCGGCGCTGGCCTCGGGCGCGGTCGCGGCCCAGCTGGGGACCGCGTTCCTGGTGTGCCCCGAGTCCGGGGCGAACGCCCTGCACAAGCAGGCGATGACGGATCCGCTGTTCGGCCGGACCGAGCTGACCCGCGCCTTCTCCGGCCGCCCGGCCCGGGGCCTGGTCAACCGCTTCATGCGCGAGCACGGCCCGCACGCGCCCGCCGCCTACCCCCAGCTGCACCACATGACGTCCGGCCTCCGTAAGGCGGCCGCCAAGGCGGGCGATCCGCAGGGGATGGCGCTGTGGGCCGGGCAGGGGCACCGGCTGGCGCGCGAACTGCCCGCCGCGCGGCTGGTGGAGACGCTCGCGGTGGAACTCGACGCCGCGCGGGCCCAGTTGGGCCTTCAGTCCCAGCGGGGTGCGGTGTCGTGACCGCCCCGGTGTTCGTGGCCGACTCCCTGGCGGGTGCGGCCGCGGGGGCCCGGGTCTGGCTGGAGGGCCCGGAGGGGCGCCACGCGGTGTCCGTAAGGCGGCTGCGCGTCGGTGAGCCCGTGGTGCTGACGGACGGTCACGGTACGGGCGTCCAGGGCACCGTGGCGGCCGTCGAGGGCAAGGACCGGCTGCAGATCGCGGTGGACGAGGTGCGCCAGGAGGCGGCCCCGGACCCGAGGATCACCGTCGTCCAGGCGCTGCCCAAGGGTGACCGGGGCGAGCTGGCGGTGGAGACCATGACGGAGACCGGTGTGGACGCCGTCGTTCCGTGGTCGGCGTCCCGCTGCATCACCCAGTGGAAGGGCGAGCGCGGCCTCAAGGCGCTCGGCAAGTGGCGGTCGACCGCGCGCGAGGCGGGCAAGCAGTCCCGTCGGCTGACCTTCCCCGAGGTCCCGGACGCGATGACGACCAAGCAGGTTGCCCGGCTTCTCGCCGAAGCCGCGTTCGCGGCCGTGCTCCACGAGGAGGGCGGCGAACCGCTCGCGACGGCCCAACTGCCCGCGAGTGGCGAGATCGTGCTGGTCGTCGGGCCCGAAGGGGGCGTGTCCGCCGAGGAGTTGGCGGCCTTCGCGGAGGCGGGCGCGCGGCCGTACCGGCTGGGCCCGAGCGTGCTGCGCACCTCCACGGCCGGAACGGCGGCCGCCGCGCTGCTGCTCGGCCGCACCGGCCGCTGGGGCTGAGGGGCCCCTCTGGGGTGAGCGGCCCCTCTGGGGTGAGCGGCCTCTCTGGGGTCTCTTCGCGCTTCTGTGCGCCCGTACCTGGCCGAGGACGGCCTTCCGATAGGCGTCGGCCGATGGGAACCTATCCCCTATGGGGGTATTGAGTCAGGCAAGGCGGGGACGGACGCTCTTGTCCGTCGCGGCGGTCGGCGCGGCGGTCGCGGTGACGGCGTGTGAGCCGACGGGCGGCGGCATCAGCTCCGTGACGGTCGCGATCACCACGGACCAGGTCGTCACGGAGGCGCTGGAGCGGGGCGGCGTCGGCGTCCGCTGGATGAGCTGCAACGCCGAGTTCAAGAACGGCCATACGGCCGGTGCTTCGCCCTCGCGGAGCGAGCGGTCCGGGGAGACCGACGCGCGGGTGGACTGCCACGGCAGGGCCGACAACGACAAGGACATCAGGATCAAAGGCCGGGTGACCTATGTACGGGCGGACCACTGCGTCCGGGGCGATGTGACCGGCGAGGTGGACGGCCGGAAGGTCTTCGAGGCGCAGGTGATCGGGGAGTGCCAGGGCGGCGGCCCGGACACCGACAGCCCCCGGCCGACCTTCAGCCACTCGTGGGACCGCCCGACCACGAAGAGCCCCCAGCCGACCCGCAGTCACCCGTGGGACCACCGGACCACCGAGGCCCCCCAGCCGACCCGCAGCCACCCGTGGGACCGCCCGACCACGGACAGCCCCCAGCCGACCCGCAGCCACCCCTGGGACCATCCGACGACCGAAGGCGGCGCCGGTCAGGCCGGTACCGGGGACAGCGCCGGTAAGGGCGGTACCGAGGGCGGTAGTCAGGGCGAATAGGCCGCGATCTCTCCTGTCGGCAGGGGCTCCCGGTACCATCCGGACCGTATGTGCCGACGATCCGTAAGGAGCCACCGGTGGCGGGAGAACCGCAGGCCGACTGCCTGTTCTGCAAGATTGTCTCGGGGGAGGTGCCGGCCACCGTCGTCCGCGAGACGGACACCACCGTCGCCTTCCGCGACATAAACCCCCAGGCACCCACGCACATCCTGGTGATCCCCAAGGTGCACTACCCGGACGCGGCCTCCCTCGCCGCTGCCGAACCCCAGGTCGCCGCGGATGTGCTGCGCGAGGCGGGCGTGGTCGCCGCCGATGAGAAGCTCGTCGAGACGGGCTACCGCGTGGTGTTCAACACCGGCTCCGGCGCCGGTCAGACCGTCTTCCACGCCCATGCCCACGTCCTGGGCGGCCGCGGGCTCAACTGGCCCCCCGGATAACCCTTGTCCGCACGGGAACTGATCGTCCTCGGCACCGCCAGCCAGGTGCCGACCCGGCACCGCAACCACAATGGCTATCTGCTGCGCTGGGATGGCGAGGGCCTGCTGTTCGACCCCGGCGAGGGCACCCAGCGCCAGATGCTGCGGGCCGGGGTCGCCGCCCATGACATCGACCGGATCTGCGTCACGCACTTCCACGGGGATCACTCCCTGGGCCTGGCCGGGGTGATCCAGCGGATCAACCTCGACCGGGTGCCGCACCGGGTGACCGCCCACTACCCGGCGAGCGGACAGCGGTTCTTCGAGCGGCTGCGGTACGCGACCGCCTACCGCGAGACGGTGGCGCTGACCGAGGAGCCGGTCGCCGGTGACGGCGCGGTGCTGGCCCGCACCCCCGCGTACACACTGGAGGCGGCCCGGCTCTCGCACCCCGTCGAGTCGTACGGCTATCGCCTGATCGAACCGGACGGCCGCAGGATGCTGCCCGAGCGGCTCGCCGCGTTCGGCGTCCGCGGCCCGGACATCGGCCGGCTGCAGCGGGATCGGGCGCTGGAGATCGAGGGGCGTACGGTCACGCTCGAAGAGGTCAGCGAGGTGCGCCGGGGGCAGCGCTTCGCGTTCATCATGGACACCCGGCTGTGCGACGGCGTCTCCGCGCTGGCGCAGGGGTGCGATCTGCTGGTCATCGAGTCGACCTTCCTGGACGAGGAGGAGGCGCTGGCCGTCGAGTACGGGCATCTGACCGCCGGGCAGGCGGCCCGGGTCGCGGCCGGGGCGGGGGCGCGGCATCTGGTGCTGACGCACTTCTCGCAGCGCTACGGCGATCCGTCCGACTTCGAGCGCCAGGCGCGGGCCGCCGGGTTCGAGGGGGAGCTCACGGTCGCCGAGGACCTGATGACGGTGGCGCTGCCCAAACGGCGCTGAGGGCGCCTGGGCGAGGGCGTAGGGCCCCGGGGACGGCGCATGCCGCGCCGCGACGGGGCCGCCCGGGCCGCCCGGGCCGCGGACGGTACAGGCCCGCGCCGCGACGGGTCCTGCGGACCGGTGGGGACGGCAGACGCCCCGAGGGGGTGACGCTTGCCGGTCCCCGGCCCGTTGTCCGTGCCATCGTGCACACTGTCCGCACCCGCATCCGACGATGGAGGCGGACCGGTCAGACCTGGGAGAGCGCGGTGACGACACACAACGGCGACATGCTCACAGCGGGTTACCCCCTGCTCGACCCGCTCGAGGCCGTTCGCCGGCCCGGTGACCCGGCGTGCGACGTCTATCTCACCGGCACCGTCTTCCTCGACATCATCTTCACCGGTCTGGACACCGCCCCCGTCCGCGGCACCGAATCCTGGGCCCGCGGTATGGGGTCGAGCCCCGGCGGCGTCGCCAATATGGCCACCGCCCTGGCCCGGCTCGGCCTGCGCACCTCGCTCGCCGCCGCCTTCGGCGACGACCACTACGGGGACTACTGCCAGGACGCCCTGGACCGCGGCGAGGGCATCGATCTCTCGCTCTCCCGCACGATCCCCGGCTGGCACTCCCCGGTGACCGTCTCGATGGCCTACGAGGGCGAGCGGACCATGGTCTCCCACGGCCATGAGGCCCCGCCGCCCGAGGAGCCCGCCCCCAGCTGCCCGCCCCCGGCCCGCGCCGCCGTGGCCTCCCTGGTGCCCGGCCGCGGCCAGGAGTGGGTCGCCGAGGCCGCCCGCCGCGGCAGCAGGGTCTTCGCGGACGTCGGCTGGGACGACACCGGCCGCTGGGATCCGGCCGACCTCGCCGAGCTGGAGCACTGCGAGGCGTTCCTGCCCAATGCCGAGGAGGCGATGCGCTACACCCGCACCGACTGCCCGCGCGCCGCCGCCCGGGCCCTCGCCGACCTGGTCCCGCTCGCCGTCGTCACGCTCGGCTCCGAGGGGGCGTACGCGGTCGACGGCCGCACCGGCGAGACCGCAGAGGTGCCCGCGATCTCCGTGGAGGCCCTGGACCCGACCGGCGCCGGGGACGTGTTCGTCGCCGGTTTCGTCACCGGCACGCTCGCCGACTGGCCGCTCGCCGACCGGCTGGCCTTCGCCGGGCTGACCGCCGCGCTGTCGGTGCAGGAGTTCGGCGGCTCGCTGTCCGCGCCCGGCTGGGTCGAGATCGCCGCCTGGTGGCAGCACGCCCGCTCCTACGACGACCAGCCCGGCCGCGCGCTGCGCCGCTACGCCTTCCTCGACCGGCTGCTCCCGGCCGCCGCCCGCCCCTGGCCGCTGCGCCGGGCCGTTCCGACGATCGGTTTCCGCCAGGCGTAGCGCCGAGGCCCCGGACCCTGGGGCGGCCGGGGCGCGGGAGCCCCAGGTGAGTGAGGTGATGAGTGGATGAGGAGTAAAAGTACTCGGGTCTTGTCGGTGCTCCGTCGTACCCTTGTAGCCAAGGTTGTCGAGCGGCGAGAACCCTTGTGCCAGGAGGTAGAAGCAGGCCAGAGAGCCGGCCCATGACGCAACCAACCACAGCACCGCAGGCGCATGCGCAGTTCACGGTCCCGAACAAGCACCCCATGGTCATGGTGCTGGGATCCGGTGATGCGCTGCTGCGTGTGATCGAGAACGCGTTCCCGGCGACCGATATTCACGTACGGGGCAACCAAGTCAGCGCCACCGGGGATCCGAAGGAAGTCGCCCTGGTCCAGCGTCTGTTCGATGAGATGATGCTGGTGCTCCGCACCGGTCAACCGATGACGGAGGATGCGGTGGAGCGCTCGATCTCCATGTTGCGCGCGGCCGAAAATGGAGAGGGCGGAGGGCAGGAGACGCCTGCCGAGGTGCTCACCCAGAACATCCTCTCCAACCGCGGTCGCACCATCCGTCCCAAGACGCTCAACCAGAAGCGCTATGTCGACGCCATCGACAAGCACACGGTCGTCTTCGGCATCGGCCCCGCGGGCACCGGCAAGACCTATCTGGCCATGGCCAAGGCGGTCCAGGCGCTGCAGTCCAAGCAGGTCACCCGGATCATCCTCACCCGGCCGGCGGTCGAGGCGGGGGAGCGGCTCGGCTTCCTGCCCGGCACCCTCTACGAGAAGATCGACCCGTATCTGCGGCCGCTCTACGACGCGCTGCACGACATGCTCGACCCCGACTCCATCCCGCGCCTGATGGCCGCGGGCACGATCGAGGTCGCGCCGCTGGCGTATATGCGTGGCCGGACGCTCAATGACGCGTTCATCATCCTCGACGAGGCCCAGAACACGAACCCCGAGCAGATGAAGATGTTCCTCACCCGGCTCGGCTTCGACTCCAAGATAGTGATCACGGGCGACATCACCCAGATCGACCTCCCGGGCGGGACCAAGAGCGGTCTGCGCCAGGTGCGGGAGATCCTGGACGGCGTCGAGGACGTTCACTTCTCCATGCTCACCAGCACCGACGTGGTCCGTCACAAGCTGGTCGGCCGTATCGTCGACGCATACGACCAGTACGACAGCCGCAACGGAAAGTAACCACGAACCCCCATGGCGATCGACGTCAACAACGAGTCCGGTATCGACATCGACGAGCGGGCTGTGCTCGACGTCGCCCGCTACGCGCTGGCCCGGATGCGTATCCACCCGCTCTCCGAGCTCTCGGTGATCGTCGTTGACGCCGACGCCATGGAGCAGCTGCACATCCAGTGGATGGACCTGCCGGGGCCGACGGATGTCATGTCCTTCCCGATGGACGAGCTGCGCCCGCCGGCCAAGGACGACGAGGAGCCCCCGCAGGGCCTCCTCGGGGACATCGTGCTCTGCCCCGAAGTGGCCAAAAAGCAGGGGGAGGAGGCGCCGACCGGGCACTCCATGGACGAGGAGCTGCACCTGCTCACCGTCCACGGCGTCCTCCACCTCCTCGGCTATGACCACGAGGAGGCGGACGAGCGCGCCGAGATGTTCGGCCTGCAGGCCGCCATCATCGACGGCTGGCGCGCGGAGCAGGGCCTGACCGGCCCCTCCCCGGCCCCCACCGTCCGATGAGCGCTCAGCTCGTCACCGCGACCATCCTGCTGGTCGTGGTGGCCTGGCTGGCGGCCTGCGCGGAGGCCGGTCTCGCCCGCACCACCCGGTTCCGGGCCGAGGAGGCCGTGCGCTCCGGGCGGCGCGGCAGCGCCAAGCTGATGCTCGTCGCCGAGGACCCCACCCGCTATCTCAATGTGGCGCTGCTGGTCAGGGTCGCCTGCGAGGTCGCGGCGGGCGCGGTCGTCACGTTCGCGAGTCTGCGCGAGTTCGACGAGACCTGGAAGGCGCTGACCGTCGCGATCGGCGTGATGGTCCTGGTGTCGTATGTGGCCGTCGGCGTCTCCCCGCGCACGATCGGCGCCCAGCATCCGCTCAACACCGCGACCGTCGCCGCCTATGTGCTGATCCCGCTGGCCCGGGTCATGGGCCCCATCCCGCCGCTGCTGATCCTCCTCGGTAACGCGCTCACGCCCGGCAAGGGCTTCCGTAAGGGCCCGTTCGCCTCCGAGGCCGAGCTGCGCGCCCTGGTGGACCTCGCCGAGCAGGAGTCGCTGATCGAGGACGAGGAGCGGCGCATGGTCCACTCCGTCTTCGAGCTCGGCGACACCCTGGTGCGCGAGGTGATGGTGCCGCGCACCGACCTCGTGGTCATCGAGCGCTTCAAGACCATCCGGCAGGCCCTCACCCTGGCGCTGCGCTCCGGCTTCTCCCGGATCCCGGTCACCGGGGAGAACGAGGACGACATCGTCGGGGTCGTCTACCTCAAGGATCTTGTCCGTAAGACGCATATCAACCGCGAGGCCGAAGCCGAGCTGGTCTCCACCGCGATGCGGCCCGCCACCTTCGTCCCGGACACCAAGAACGCGGGCGATCTGCTGCGCGAGATGCAGCAGGAGCGCAACCATGTCGCCGTCGTGATCGACGAGTACGGCGGCACGGCCGGCATCGTCACCATCGAGGACATCCTCGAGGAGATCGTCGGCGAGATCACCGATGAGTATGACCGCGAGCTGCCGCCCATCGAGGACCTCGGCGACGGCACCCACCGGGTGACCGCCCGGCTCGCCCTCGGCGACCTGGGCGAGCTGTACGGCACCGACCTGGAGGACGAGGACGTCGAGACGGTGGGCGGGCTGCTCGCCAAGGCGCTGGGCCGGGTGCCGATCGCGGGCGCCACGGCCGAGGTCGACGTCCCCGAGGGCGGCATCGACCCCGCGCTCAAGGCGCTGCGGCTGACCGCCGAGTCCCCGGCGGGCCGCCGCAACCGCATTGTCACGGTGCTGGTCGAGCCGGTCCGCGAGACCGCCGCGGCCGAGCCGGAGTAGCCCTGTAGCAGCCCCCACGCGCCCGTGATGCGGCCCCGTCCACACCCCGTGGGCGGGGCCGCGCCGTTATGCCGAGAAACCGGGCCGCACTGTCATGCCGCGAAACCCGCCCCTGCGCGCTCCCGCGGCACGCGCCGGGGCGCGGCACCCGACTGCGCGACAGCGGGCCGTCGCGCCAGCGCATCGGCAACGCGCGGGCCGCGCTGCGCCATACGAGTGGAATAGCCGTCCGCTCCCTGGCCCATCTGGCGTAGGCACCCGCTTACTTGCAGATACCGACTGGTGGGTCGCCCATACCTCTGTCGGGGGACAGTCGACTTGTCTTGCTTACGTAGACAGGTCGGCCGTATGGGCACCCCCGTGCAGAGGCCATGGCTCCGCGCTGCATGCGCCGCGCGGAGCCGGGCGGCTCATCCCCCTGAGATCAGGAAAGGGCGGCCGCTTCCATGTCCACCACCGCGGTGATCTCCACGCCGAATCCCTCCGTCTTCGGCCAATCCGTCACCTACACCGCCACCGTCACCGGCATTACCGCCGGGACCGCTCCGTTCGGAGACGTGACCTTCGTCATCACCGGCGGCCCGACCCTGGGCCCCGTGACGCTCACCCCCACCGGGCCCGACTCCGGTACGGCCAGCGTGACCGACTCGACGCTCGCCGTCGGCTCCCATGTGGTCACGGCGAACTTCGTCAATTCCACCGACCCACTGGACAATTCGTCCGGCACGACCATCCAGCAGGTCAACCAGTCGGCGACGGTCACCACCGTCACCTTCGTCCCGCCCGCGCCCGTCTGCGGGGAGACCGTGACGCTGACCGCCAATGTGGCGGCGGTGCCCCCGGGCAGCGGCACACCCACCGGTACGGTCACCTTCATCATCAGCGCGGACGGGCCCACGGTGACCGCGGCCCTCGACGGGGCCGGGAACGCCTCCGTCACCGTCCCCGCCCTGAGTGTGGGCACGCACCAGGTCGCCGCGTTCTACAACGGCGACACCAACTTCGCGGCTTCCAACTCGGCCTTGACGCCGCTCACCGTCAACCCGGCGGACTCGACCACGACCCTCACCGTGTCTCCTGCCGCGCCGGTCTGCGGTGAGGAGGTGACTCTGTGCGCCCAGGTCACCACGACGCCGCCCGGCACCTGTACCCCGACGGGCACGGTGACGTTCGACGTCGACGGTGTTCCGTTCGTCGTCGCCGCGCTCGACGCGAGTGGCCAGGTGTGCGTGACGACCAGCGCCATCCCGGTGGGGACTCACACCGTGACGGCCACCTACAACGGCAACGGGGATGTCGCGGGCTCGACCGACACCGCATCGGTCACGGTCGGCCAGGGAGCCTCGACCACCACGGTCACGGTGTCCCCGGCCGCACCGGTCTGCGGTGAGACGGTCACCATCTGCGCCCAGGTGACGGTGTCGCCGCCGAGCACCTGTACGCCCACGGGCACGGTGACCTTCGTGATCACCGGCGGCCCGACCCTGACGGGTGTGCTGGACGGGACCGGCCAGGCATGCGTGTCCACCAACGCGCTGACCGCGGGGTCTTACACCGTGACGGCCACGTACGGAGGCGACACGGGCGTCGCGGGCTCCACCGGCTCGGGGTCGGTCACCGTGGGGCAGGGCACGTCGACCACCACGGTGAGCGTCTTGTCCAGCCCGACCGTCTGCGGTGAGACGGTGACCATCTGCGCGGACGTGACCGTCGCGCCGCCGAGCACCTGCCTCCCCACCGGGAATGTCACCTTCGTGATCAGCGGCGGTCCGACCCTGACCGGCACGCTGGACGGGACCGGCCAGGCGTGCGTGACCACCAATGCCATCCCGGTCGGCACGCACACCGTGACCGCGACGTACGAGGGCGACGGGGGTGTCACGGGCTCGACGGGGACCGGATCCGTCACGGTGAACCAGGCGTCCTCGACGACCGCCTTGACCATCACGCCCAGCACGGTGTCATGCGGCGAGACGGTCCTTCTGTGCGCCCAGGTCACCACGACGCCGCCCGGCACCTGCGTTCCGACCGGAACGGTCACCTTCGCGATCGCGGGTGGTCCGACGCTGACCGGGGTGGTCGATGGGACCGGCCAGGCCTGCGTGACCACCAGCGCCATCCCGCCCGGCACCCACGCGGTGACGGCCACCTACTCCGGTGACACCGGCGTCGCCAGTTCGTCCGCGACCGGGTCCGTCACGGTCAACCAGGGCGTCTCGACCACGACGCTGTCCTTCCTGCCCAGCTCTCCGGTGTGCGGCCAGCCGGTGACCTTGTGTGCTCAGGTGACGGTTTCGCCGCCCAGCACCTGCACCGCGACCGGGACGGTGACGTTCACGATCGCGGGCGGTCCGACGCTGACCGGGACGCTCGACGCAAGTGGTCAGGCGTGTGTGACGTCCAACGCCATTCCGGTGGGCACGCATGCGGTGACGGCCACCTACGCGGGGAACGCCGGCGTCGCGGGCTCGTCGGCCTCCGGTTCCATCACCGTCGGCCAGGCCGCGTCCACGACCACGCTGACCATCACGCCCGCCTCTCCGGTGTGCGGCCAGCCGGTGACCTTGTGCGCGCAGGTGACGACGAATCCGCCCGGCACCTGCGCTCCGACCGGAACCGTGACGTTCGTGATCACGGGCGGTCCGACTTTGACCGGAACGCTCAACGCCAGCGGCCAGGCATGTGTGACGACCAATGCCATCCCGACCGGCGCACATGCGGTGACGGCCACCTACGGGGGCAACACCGGCGTCGCGGGTTCGTCGGCCTCCGGCACCGTCACCGTCGGCCAGGCGAGCACGACGACCACGCTCACCTCCTCGCCGAACCCGTCCGCGCCGGGCCAGAACGTGACCTTCACGGCCACCGTGGCCGCGGTGCCGCCTGCGACGGGCACGCCGACCGGGACCGTCACCTTCGTGATCAGCGGCGGGCCCACCCTCACCGGCACGCTCAACGCCTCCGGCGTGGCGACGGCCAGCACCAACGCCCTCACCGCCGGACCGCACACGGTCACCGCCACCTACGGCGGCGACGGCTGCTTCGGCGGTTCGACCTCACCGACGATCACTCAGAACGTGGTCGCGGCGCCGACCGGGACCACCGTGACCGCCACCCCGGCCACCATCCGGCTGCGATTCAACGGCACGCTGATCATCCCGACCCTGAGCGCGACGCTGAGGGACGCGTCGAACAACCCGATCTCCGGCCAGACCCTCACCTTCGTCGCCAACTCCGTGCTGGGCCCGATCCCGCTGGGCAGCGCGGTCACCAACGCCAGCGGCACGGCGACGCTCAGCAACGTGACCGTCCCGCCGACCGTGCTCACCGCCTCGACGTACACCGCCTCCTTCGCCGGTGCCCCGGGCCTGAGCCCGTCGTCGGGCTCGGCCTCGCTGACCTTCCAGCCGACGCCGATCCTCCCGTAAGGGCCTGACCGTAAGGGCCTGAGCACAACCGCACCGCGCAAGTCGCCCGCGCCGGGCCGCCGCACAGCGGCCCGGCGCGGGCTGCCGTGTGCCCGGGGCGGGCTCGGGGCCGGCTCCCCGTCCACCCCACCGGCGTCACCGCCGGTCAACGCCCCGCATATGCTCATCCGCATGAGCGAAGCAGCGGAGCTGGACCCCGAAGACCGCAAGATCATCACGCTGGCCCGCTCCGCGCGGGCCCGTAACTCCGTGGCGGAGGGCGCCGCCGTCCGCGATGAGACGGGGCGTACGTATGTCGCCGGGACCGTGGCCCTCGACTCGCTGAAGCTGAGCGCCCTGCGGACCGCCGTCGCCATGGCCGTGGCGAGCGGCGCCACGTCCCTGGAGGCCGCGGCCGTGGTGACCGAGGCGGAGAGCGCGTCGGACGAGGACCGCGCGGCCGTACGGGACCTCGGCGGGGCCGGGACGCCGGTGCTGCTGGCGGGCCTCGACGGCACCCTGCGGGCCACGCTCCCGGCCTGACCGACCCACCGGCCACCGGCGGTCGTACGAGGCCGGGACGACTGGCCGTACGAGGCCCGGGACGACCGGTCGTAGGAGGCCCGGGACGACCGGTCGTACGAGGCCCGGGACGACTGGTCCGAGCGGGCCGGGGTATCGGGGAGAATGGGGTCCATGACTGCCGGTACCTCCCCGTCCCCGACCGAGCAGCGGGAGACCCCGCACCGCTCGGGCTTCGCCTGCTTCGTCGGCCGCCCCAACGCGGGCAAGTCGACCCTGACCAATGCGCTGGTGGGGACGAAGGTCGCGATCACCTCGAACCGCCCGCAGACCACCCGCCACACCGTCCGCGGCATCGTGCACCGCCCCGACGCCCAGCTGGTGCTCGTCGACACCCCCGGTCTGCACAAGCCGCGCACCCTGCTGGGCGAGCGGCTCAACGATGTCGTGCGCACCACCTGGGCCGAGGTCGACGTCATCGGCTTCTGCCTGCCCGCCGACCAGAAGCTCGGCCCCGGCGACCGCTACATCGCCACCGAACTCGCGGGGATCAAGAAGACCCCCAAGATCGCGATCGTCACCAAGACCGATCTGGTCGAGTCCAAGCAACTGGCCGAGCAACTGATCGCCATCGACCGGCTCGGCACGGAGCTGGGCTTCGAATGGGCCGAGATCGTCCCGGTGTCGGCTGTCGGTGACAAGCAGGTGGGCCTGCTGGCGGATCTGCTGGTCCCGCTGCTGCCCGAGGGCCCGACGCTCTACCCCGAGGGCGACCTTACCGATGAGCCCGAGCAGGTCATGGTGGCCGAGCTGATCCGGGAGGCCGCGCTGGAGGGCGTACGGGACGAACTGCCGCACTCCATCGCGGTGGTCGTGGAGGAGATGCTGCCCCGCGAGGACCGCCCCGCGGACCGCCCGCTCCTCGACATCCATGCCAACCTCTATATCGAGCGGCCCAGCCAGAAGGGCATCATCATCGGCCCCAAGGGGCGCCGCCTCAAGGAGGTCGGCACCAAGTCCCGCAAGCACATCGAGGCGCTGCTGGGCACGCCGGTTTTCCTCGACCTTCATGTGAAGGTTGCCAAGGATTGGCAGCGCGATCCGAAGCAGTTGCGGAAGTTGGGGTTCTGAGGCTGGTCCTCACTGCCGGTCGGAGGCCGGTGCGGCCGTGTGAAGCCTGGGAGGCCCCCTGGGGCCGAGTGGTGCGAGGGCGGCAGGGGGAGGGGGTTCGAGGCGCTACTGGGTACGCCGGTCTTCCTCGACCTTCATGTGAAGGTCGCCAAGGATTGGCAGCGCGATCCGAAGCAGTTGCGGAAGTTGGGGTTCTGAGGCTGGCCCTCACTGCCGGTCGGAGGCCGGTGCGGCCGTGTGAAGCCTGGGAGGCCCCCTGGGGCCGAATGGTGCGAGGGCGGCAGGGGGAGGGGGTTCGAGGCGCTACTGGGCACGCCGGTTTTCCTCGACCTTCATGTGAAGGTCGCCAAGGACTGGCAGCGCGACCCGAAGCAGCTACGGAAACTGGGGTTCTGAGCCTGGGCCACGCGGCTGCGGAGACGGGGGTCTGGGCCCCCGTTGAGCGTCGCTACGCGCCTTCCTTCAGCACCGTGCGGATCAGTTCCCGCTGGGCGTCGCTCAGATGGGGGTCCGCGGCGTGGACGGTGCGGCCGTCGACGGTGATCTCGTACTGGAAGCCGTCGGGGACGCCGCGGGCGGCCGTGATGTGGCCGGTCTCGACGGCCTGGTGGGCCAGGGCGTCCAGATGCGTGGCGTCGGGCCGGCCGGTGGTGTCCAGCTCGGCCCGGCGCTCGATTCCGGCGAAACCGCCGGTGCGGGTGACGGAGATGCGCATGGCTCCATCACTACCCGATGGCGTGCTCTAGCGCGCGTCCACGCGGGCCCGCAGATCGGTGATGCCCACCCCGGCCCACGCCTCCTGCACCGCCGTCTGCTCCTCGCCCTCGCCGTAGCGGGCGTGCGCCGCGGCCACCGTAAGGTGGGCGAAGTCGGTGAACTCCGCGTCGGAGGCCAGATCGCCGCCGGTCAGCACGTCGAACCAGATCTGCCCGGCGCGCTCCCAGGCGTTGCCGCCCAGGGCGGTGGCGGCGAGGTAGAAGGCGTGGTTGGGGATGCCGGAGTTGATGTGGACGCCGCCGTTGTCGCGTGAGGTGCGGACGTAGTCGTCCATCGTGCCCGGCTGCGGGTCCTTGCCCAGCACATCGTCGTCGTACGCCGTGCCCGGGGCCTTCATCGAGCGCAGGGCCACTCCGGTGACCCGGTCCGTCAGCAGCCCCGCGCCGATCAGCCAGTCGGCCTGCTCGGCGCTGTGGCCGAGCACATGCTGCTTGACCAGTGAGCCGAAGACGTCGGACATCGACTCGTTGAGCGCCCCGGACTGGCCGAAGTACTCGAGGTTGGCGGTGTACTGCGTGACGCCGTGGGTGAGCTCGTGGGCCATGACGTCGACCGGGATGGTGAAGTCCAGGAAGACCTCGCCGTCCCCGTCGCCGAAGACCATCTGCTCGCCGTCCCAGAAGGCGTTGTTGTAGTCCTCGCTGTAGTGGACGCTCGCGTTCAGCGGCAGGCCGGAGTCGTCGATCGAGCGCCTGCCGTACGCCTTGAGGAAGAGCTCGAAGGTCGCGCCGAGCCCGTCGTAGGCGCGGTTCACCGAGTCGTCCCCGCTCGCCTGGTCGCCCTCGCCGCGCACCTTCTTCCCCGGCAGCGAGGTCTTGCGGTGGGCGTCGTAGATGGTGCGCTCGGGCTTGTCGGAGGGCGCGGCGGCCCGCGCGGCGGGGACCCCGCGCACGGTGGTGATCCGGCGGCGGGTGCGCTGCAGGGCGTCGTGCTCCAGAGTGCGGCGGGCGAGATCGGCCAGCGAGGCGTCCTCGGCATGGGACAGCTTGTCGAGGACATGCGGCGGCACGATCGTGCAGAAGGTGCCACGGCGGTGACTGCGGGCCTGCGCGGGGGCATTGGCGTTGGCGTCCATGGCTGGCAATGTCGCACCGTGTGAGGTAGGTGTCACGCCTTGCGGTCATGATTGCTGAAATCGAGTGGAAGATGTGTATTCCTCCGCAGACCATGTTTCGGTCCGCATGGTGATACGGGTTCCGCCGCTCCGGTGCGTGTCGGTTAGGCTGCTCGGCATCATGCGTTTCGGGCTGCTTCTTCTTAGCTGCCGCGGCGAGGGCCTGTAGTCGTAGGCCGACCCCCTCCCCGCGGAGTTCGGCGTTGCAGTGATCACGCCCTGTCGGCCGCCCCAGGACCTCCGCGACAACGGATTCGTCCTGTGGGCAGCGGATTACCCAAGGAGCCCCGCGCACCATGACGACTCACTCCGATACGCCCGGCCATTCCCAGACCTCCGGTAGTGCCGTCGGGCGTCCCACGCCCCTCACGGCCGCGACCGTCACCCAGCGCCCCTCCGGTATGCCGATCCATAAGTACGGCCAGTACGAGGCCGTCGACATCCCGGACCGCACCTGGCCGGACAACCGGATCACCGTCGCCCCGCGCTGGCTGTCCACCGATCTGCGGGACGGCAACCAGGCGCTGATCGACCCGATGTCCCCGGCCCGTAAGCGCGAGATGTTCGACCTGCTGGTGCGCATGGGCTACAAGGAGATCGAGGTCGGCTTCCCCTCCTCCGGCCAGACCGACTTCGACTTCGTACGGTCGATCATCGAGGAGGGCGCGATCCCGGAGGATGTGACGATCTCCGTCCTCACCCAGGCGCGCGAGGAGCTGATCGAGCGCACCGTGGAGTCGCTGCGCGGGGCGCACAGGGCCACCGTGCACCTGTACAACGCCACCGCCCCCACCTTCCGCCGCGTCGTCTTCCGCGGCACCCGGGAGCAGGTCAAGCAGATCGCGGTGGACGGCACCCGGCTGGTGGTGGAGTACGCCGACAAGATCCTCGGCGATGAGACGGTCTTCGGCTACCAGTACAGCCCGGAGATCTTCACCGACACCGAGCTGGACTTCGCGCTGGAGGTCTGCGAGGGCGTCATGGACGTCTGGCAGCCCGAGGAGGGCCGCGAGATCATCCTCAATCTGCCGGCCACCGTCGAGCGCTCGACCCCGTCCACCCACGCGGACCGCTTCGAGTGGATGTCGCGCCAGCTGTCCCGGCGCGAGCACATCTGCCTGTCGGTGCATCCGCACAACGACCGCGGCACCGCCGTCGCCGCCGCCGAGCTGGCGATCATGGCCGGGGCGGACCGGATCGAGGGCTGTCTGTTCGGGCAGGGCGAGCGCACCGGCAATGTCGACCTGGTGACGCTGGGCATGAACCTGTTCTCCCAGGGCGTCGACCCGCAGATCGACTTCTCGCAGATCGACGAGATCCGCCGCACCGCCGAGTACTGCAACCAGATGGAGATCCACCCGCGCCACCCCTACGCGGGCGATCTGGTCTACACCTCCTTCTCCGGCTCCCACCAGGACGCCATCAAGAAGGGGTTCGAGGCGCTGGAGGCGAGCGCCGCCGAGCAGGGCAAGACGGTGGACGAGATCGAGTGGGCGGTCCCGTACCTGCCCATCGACCCCAAGGACGTCGGCCGCTCCTACGAGGCCGTGATCCGGGTGAACTCCCAGTCCGGCAAGGGCGGCATCGCCTATGTCCTGAAGAACGACCACAACCTGGACCTGCCGCGCAGGATGCAGATCGAGTTCTCCAAGACGATTCAGGCCAAGACCGATGCCGAGGGCGGCGAGGTCACCCCGGGCCAGATCTGGGCGGCCTTCCAGGACGAGTACCTGCCGACCGACGACAACCGGTGGGGCCGGATCGCGCTGAGCAGCGCCCAGACGTCGACCACCAGCGAGGGCACCGACGCGCTCACCGTCGAGGCGGTCGTGGACGGCGCCGAGACGGTGCTGACCGGCACCGGCAACGGCCCGCTGGCGGCCTTCTTCGAGGCTCTGGCCTCGATCGATGTGGATGTACGGCTGCTGGACTACTCCGAGCACACCCTGAGCGAGGGTGCCGCGTCCCAGGCCGCCGCGTACATCGAATGCGCGATCGACGGGCAGGTGCTCTGGGGTGTCGGGATCGACGCCAACATCGTGCGGGCCTCGCTCAAGGCGGTCGTCTCCGCGGTGAACCGGGCGCGCCGGTGATTTTTCCGGTGCGTGGATGATCTCTCATCCGACGGATCCGACGGGTCCATCACCCCGTTGACCTTGTCACCCACACGGGCCCCGTTCACCATGCGAGGTGGGCGGGGCCTCGGGTTTGGCCTGTTGTCTCCGTTCGGGGTACTGACGTCACATCATGGATGTGGCTAGCATCACGTCAACGCGGCAACGTGGCCGAAGCGTTATGGAGGTGTGACGTGGTGCACCGGCGAGCCCGCCGTGACCGGGACCTGTGTGTGGTAGGCGTGCGCACTCTGTGGCGGACCGTCGGCGATGGTGAGTTCTTCTGCCCGGAATGCGGAGGCGACCGCAATTTCCGCCGCCGTACCGGCCGCCGTCGCATCGTGGTGCTCGGCCTGCCCGTGCTTCCACGCGGACCGGTCGCGCCCATCGTGGAATGCGCGGCCTGCGGCGGCCGCTACGGCACGGAGGTGCTCGACCACCCCACGACCATCCGCTTCTCCGCGATGCTCCGCGACGCGGTGCACACCGTGGCCCTCGCGGTCCTCGCCGCGGGCGGCACCGAGGCGACGGCGGTCCGGCAGGTCGCGGTCGGCGCGGTGCGCGCCGCCGGGTTCGCCGACTGCAGCGAGGACCAGCTGCTCGCGCTCATCGAGGCGCTCGCCGCCGACACCGGGCGGCTCCCGGGCGCGTGCGGCGAGCGCGACGGTCTGGACCCGTGCGGTACGGCGCTGGCCATCGAGCTGCATGAGGCCCTGGAGCCGCTGGCCCCGCATCTGGCCCCCACCGGCCGGGAGGCCATCCTCCTCCAGGGCGCCCGGATCGCCGTGGCCGACGGCCCGTACCGCCCGGCCGAGCGCGCGGTGCTGGAAACCGTCGGCCGGGCCCTGATGATCTGCCCCGACGACACGGCCCGGCTGCTGGCCGCGACGCGGGCGGCGTTCTGAAGTAGCCACTAGGGCGGCGTTCTGAAGTAGCCACAAGGGCGGCGTTCCGAAGCCGCCACAAGGGCAGCCGTCCTGAAACCACAAGGGCGGCGCTCTGAAACGGAGATTCCGGTTCGCCTCCCTACTCCCCAGGGAGTAATCGGCCCCGTCCCGCCCCCGGCGCAGTAGCCGCCATCTCCGTCGTCGGCGCGACGTATCGGCGCCCCCGCGCCGGAAGCCTGGGGGCATGCAGACGACATCGTCAGGGATCCCGAGCGATCCCCATCAATCGGACGCGGCACCGCCCTCCGCGGCCGGGCCGCCCTCCGGGCCCGGCGGCAAGCGGCGCCGCTCACTGCCCTGGGCGCTCATCGCGGGCTGGGTACTGCTGCTCCTCGTCGCCGTCTCCTTCGCGGGCAAGCTCGAGGGCGTCAAGCGGGACACGGCCGTCGACTACCTCCCGGCGGGCGCCGACTCCACCCAGGTGGCGCGGCTCCAGGAGCGGTTGCCCGGTGGTGACACCATCGACCTCGTCCTCGTCTACCACCGCGACGGCGGGCTGACCGATGCCGACCGTAAGGCGGCCGGCGGGAAGGTCGCCGAGGTGGCGGAGCGCCACGACATCGTCGGTGGGCAGGCGCCGCGCGCCATACCGTCCAAGGACGGCACGACCCTGATGTACCCCATGGCGCTCACCGGCGTGACGGACGAGAAGGAGCGGGCCGAGGCCGTCAAGGACGTCCGCGCCGAGCTCGCCTCCCACCCCGAGGGCCTGAGCGTCCAGGTCGGCGGTCCCGGGGCGCTCAGCGCCGATTCGCAGGAGGTCTTCGCCTCCACCGACGGCACGCTGATGTTCGCCACCGCCGGAGTGGTCGCCCTGCTGCTGATCATCACCTACCGCAGCCCCCTGCTGTGGCTGGTTCCTCTGGGGGCGGTCGGCGTCGCCGCCATGGCCGCGATGGCGATCGTCTACGGCCTCGTCCAGGGCTTCGACCTCGTCGTCACCAGCATGAGCTCCTCGATCATGACGGTGCTGGTCTTCGGGGCGGGCACCGACTACGCCCTGTTGATCGTCTCCCGCTACCGCGAGGAGCTCCGCCGCCACCGCGCCCCGTACGACGCGATGCGCGAGGCCCTGCGCGGCTGCGGTCCGGCCGTGCTCGCCTCCAGCGGCACCGTCGCCGCCGGGCTGCTGTGTCTGCTCGCCGCCGACCTCAACAGCAGCAGCGGACTGGGCCCGGTCGGCGCCGTCGGGGTCGTCTGCGCCCTGGCGGCCATGATGACGCTGCTGCCCGCGGTGCTGGTGCTGCTGGGGCGGCGGGTGTTCTGGCCGCTGATCCCCACCTACGGCAGTGAGCCGCGGGCGACCCGGCGCGGGTTCTTCGAGGCGATGGGCGGCTCGGCCCGCCGCCGGCCCGGGGCCGTCCTGCTCGGCGGTGCCGCACTGCTGGGCGCCCTCGCCATCGGCGTGCTCAATCTGCCCGGCGACCTCAAGCAGGAGGACACCTTCACCGACAAGCCCGAGTCGGTGGCCGCGACCCAGACCCTCGCCCACGCCTATCCGGGCAGCAGCAGCCAGCCCATCAGCGTGATGGCGCGCACCGCGGGGGCGGACGAGGTGCTGCGGCGGGCGCGCGACACGGAGGGGGTCGCGCGGGCGGACCGCGGGCGCAGCGGCGGCGGCTGGACGGAGATCGACGTCTTCCCCCAGAGCGCCCCGCAGTCGGCGGGGGAGACCGCCACCCTGCACGCCCTGCGCTCCGGTCTCGTACGGGTCGAGGACGCCGACGCGGTGGTCGGCGGGCCCAGCGCCCAGCAGCTCGATCTGAAGGACACCAACGCCCACGACCGGATGCTGGTCATCCCGCTGGTGCTGATCGCCGTGCTGCTGATCCTCGCGGCCCTGCTGCGCAGCCTCGTCGCGCCGCTGGTCCTGGTCGTCGCCGTGGTCGCCGTATGGGGCGCCGCGATGGGAGTCGGCGGGCTCCTCTTCGACCCGGTCTTCGGCTTCGCCGGGGTCGACCCCGGGCTGCCGCTGCTCTCCTTCGTCTTCCTGGTCGCCCTCGGCGTCGACTACGGCATCTTCCTGATGCACCGGATGCGAGAGGAGTCGCTGCGCGGGGCGGACGTCCCGGACGCGGCCGTGACCGCGCTGCGCACGACGGGCGGGGTGATCGCCTCGGCCGGTCTGGTGCTGGCGGCGACCTTCGCGGTGCTGGCCTCGCTGCCGATGGTGATGCTGGTCGAGATGGGGTTCGTGGTGGCGGTCGGCGTACTGCTCGACACTTTCCTCGTGCGGACGTATCTGGTGACGTCGGCGAGCCTGCTGCTGAAGCGGTGGGTGTGGTGGCCGGGTGCCCTCTTCCGCCGTACGCCCGCCTCGTCGGTCTCGTCCGGCTCGCCCGCCTCGTCGGCCTCCTCGGCGTCGGCCGGCCAGGGCGGCGCCTCCGGCCCCGAGGCCCGTCCCGAACCGGCCGTACGCGGCGGCTGAGGCCGCCTCTGAGCCCGGACCGGCCGCACAGGGGACGGCCGGTCCGGAACACCCCTCGCACCGCCCCCTGCGCCCCGCCCCCTGCGCACCGCCCTTTCGTACCGCCCTATGGATCGGCCCGAGGCGGATCCCCGAGGATGGAGCCCGTGCCCGCACCTTCCGCGACCCACCCCGCGACCGCCCCACCGGCGCACCCCGCCGCGCGCTCGACCGCGCACTTCACCGCCCACCGCGCGCTCGCCTCCGTGCTGCGCGCCCTGCACAGTGGCTCCCGCCCCGCCGAGACCCGGGACGAGGCCCGCAGGCGGCGGCGGGTGGACGCCGGGATCGCCGGTGCGGTGCTGGTCCTGCAGATCACGCTGGCCCTGCTCAACCTCGATCGGAACGGCCATCGCCCCGACGCGATCGGCTGGGCGCTGCTCACCGCCAGCGCCGTGGCGCTCGTCGGGCGGCGGCACAGCCCGATGGTGGTCACCGCGGCCGTGGTGCTCATGGTCGGGCCGTACCACGCCATGGGCAACGTCCATATCGCGGTCGTCCCGGCCGGGCTCCTCGCCGTCTACACCCTCGCCGTGATCGGCCCGCCGCTGCGGTCCTTCCTTACGGTCGGCCTCCTGCTCGCGAGCATGGTGACGACGATGGCCCTGGGCAACAACCTGCGGGCCGGCGCCGACATGCTGCGCAGCTCCGGCTGGGTGCTGTCGGTCGTGGTGATCGGCGAGGCGGTCCGTATCCACCGTAAGTACATCACCGCGATCCTGGAGCGGGCCGAACGCGCCGAGCGGACCCGCGAGGAGGAGGCGGCCCGGCGGGTCGCCGAGGAACGGCTGCGCATCGCGCGCGATCTGCACGATCTGCTCGCGCACAGCATCACCCTCATCGGCGTCCAGACCTCCGTCGCGGCGCATGTCCTGATCGCCGACCCCGAGCGGCTGGACCGCGAGGCGATGGCCAAGGCGCTCGACGCGATGGCCGACACCTGCCGGGACGCCCGCGCCGAACTCCGGGCCACCCTCCAGGTGCTCCGCGGGGGCGCGGACGGCGACGCCGACCACGCGGACGAAGAAGACATCGGCCCGCTGCCGGGGCTCGCCGGACTCGCCGACCTGGCCGCGGCGGCGGAGGCGGCGGGCGTACGCGTGGACCTTACGGTCGGCGTGGAGGGAGCCGAGCTGTCGCCCGCCGTGGGCGCCGCGGCGTACCGGATCGTGCAGGAGGCCCTGACCAACGCCGTCCGCCACGCCCCCGGCACACGGGTGCGGATCACGCTCGTACGGGACGAGGGGGAGCTGTACGTCGCCGCCGTGGACGACGGCCCCGACGGCGACGGTGAGCCCCTTACCGCGCCCACCGAACCGGGCTATGGCATCGTCGGCATGCGCGAGCGGGCCCGCAGCGTCGCGGGCACCCTGACCGCCGGACCACGCGAGGACGGCCCAGGTTTCGCGATCAGGGCCGCGCTGCCGTGGGGCAGGGGCGGCGCGCCCGGCGGCCGTACGGGCACTGGACAGACCGCCGCAGCGCCCAGGGAGGCCACCGCATGACCACCGCACCGGACCCGGCGCCGCGGACCGGCCCAGCGGACCCGGCGTCAGGCACCGCCCCAGTGGGCCCCGCCCCCGGGACCACCTCGCCGGATCCCGCCTCCCGAACCACCCCACCGGACCCGGCGTCCGGCACCGCCGCGCCGATCAGGGTGCTGCTCGCCGACGACCAGAGGCTGGTCCGTTCCGCCTTCGCCATGCTGGTCTCCTCGGCCCGCGACATGAACGTGGTCGGGCAGGCGGGCACCGGCCGCGAGGCCGTCGAACTGGCCCGCACCGCCCGCGCCGACCTCGTGGTCATGGACATCCGGATGCCCGATCTCGACGGCATCGAGGCGACCCGCCGCATCGCCGCCGACGAGGACCTCGCCGGTGTCAAAGTCCTCGTCCTGACGACCTACGACACCGACGAGCACATCGTCGAGGCGCTGCGCGCGGGCGCGTCCGGCTTCCTGGTGAAGGACACCCGGCCCGCCGAACTCCTGGACGCCATACGGACCGTGGCGGCGGGGGAGTCCCTGCTCTCGCCCGGCCCCACCGCCCGCCTCATCGCCCGCGTCCTGCGGCTCCCGGACGCCCCGCCGCCCGGCGCCCCGGCCCCCGCCGCACTGGCCGCGCTCTCCGAGCGCGAACGCCAGGTGCTCACCCTCGTCGCCCGCGGCCTCAACAACGCCGAGGCCGCCCAGACCCTCGGCCTCTCACCGCTCACCACCAAGACCCATGTCAGCCGCATCATGGGCAAGCTGGGCGCCCGCGACCGCGCCCAACTGGTCATCGCGGCCTACGAGTCCGGCCTGGTCACCCCGTCCCGCTCCTGACCGGGCGCGCCCCCACCGCGGGCGCTCGCTCCGGACGCCCCGCCCCTGTCAGTCCGCCTCCCGTCGCCCCCAGCCCTCCCGGTATGCCGCCCAGTCGTCGTCCGTCGCCGCGTAGTCCACGTACAGCGCCACCCCGAAGCGCTCACGCCGCCGGTCCTCGCGGCCGAGGCCGAGGCGGGCGCCGCGGACCGCCGCCGGGACGGTCTCGGCCCAGGCGTGCCGGCCGAAGTTGTTGGTGTGGTAGCCGGGGAGGCCCATCAGGAGATCCGTGGTCGGCGGGGTGACCTCGAGCGCGAGTTCCGTCTGCTGGGCCACATAGCCGCCGTAGAGGCTCTCCATCGGCATCGAGGTGTCGTACGACATCACCGCGATCTGGTCGACCCGCCGTGCCACCTGCCCGAAGTACGACTGCGACCACCACTTGGGGTGGCCGGTGAGGAACCCCGCGACCGAGTGCAGGGCGGGCAGCGGGTCGATCTGGTGGGCCGCGACCGACAGCGGGACGTGGCGGGGACGGGTGAGGGCGTGCAGCGCGTCGAGGAGGGCGAGGTAGGCGCGGTCCTCGGAGTGCAGCGGCTCCAGGTCGAAGTGGACGCCGTCGAACCCCGCGTCCAGCACCTGCCGCGCCGAGGCCACGATCCGCGTGTGGTTGTCGCCGTCGGCGAGGCTGAGCCCGGTCGGGCCCTCGGTGTCCAGAACGTCGCCGAGCCACGCCTGGACGCGGACGCCCGGCAGTTCGCGGTGCACCGCCTTCAGCAGCCACCCCGCTTTCGGGTAGCGCCCTTGGGGCAGGGTGCCGTCATGCTCCAACGGGCCCGCGTGGACGTACAGATCGCGGATCCCGGTGCCGCGCACCCGCCGCGCCAGCCCTTGGAGTTCGGCCTCGCCCTTGCGGCCGTCCACCCAGGCGTGTCCGAGCCATACGGCGTCCCGGCCCCGGGTCTGCGTACCGGGCCCGGGATCGCCCGCGTACAGCAGCCGCAGGGAGATCCCGGCGGCGAGTACGGCCAGCACCAGGCAGCCGACGAAGGCGGCCACGATCCGCTTGGGCCATTTCAGCCGCGGATGGCGCCAGCGCCGCAGGAACGCCTTGCGCAGACGCCGGAGCGAGGCGCGCCCCTTGGCCAGAGGCTTCGATATATGAGGTTTGACCACGGAAGGGAGGGTAACCAGCGCCGTGCGAACGCGGTTGCCCGCACGAGGTCACGGCTACCCGGCCCTCTCCGGCCTGTCCCTGGCCCGGCCCCCCGCGCTTACATCTTGTCGCTCGGGATTTCCTTGATCTCGGCCGTCGGGGCGTTCTTCTTGACGGATTCGACGCCCTTCTGCGCGGCCGACTTGGACTCGTAGGCTTCGCCGACGGCGATGATCTCGCCGTTGCCCGCCTTCAGCCGGAAGCGGTGCTTGCCGCCCTTGTCCTCGTAGATCTCGAACTTGCCCGCCATGGATGCCACCTCCATTAGCCGCACCGACCCCCTCAAACCACCGTAGAGCGGGCGATGCGGCCTCGCACTCTCGCATCAGGGCGCATCAGAGGGGCACCGAGTCCCATCGAGTCCCATCGAGGCCCATCAGGGTCCAATCAAGGTCCATCAGTCCCATCACGGAGCGCCGAACAGCGTGCGGCACGGCTCCAGTCCGCCCATCTCGACCGGGGTGGTGCGGTGTTCCTCCCAGGCCGCGCGGTCCAGCCGCAGCCGCTGAATAGTGCGTGCCTCGCCTCTTACGGCGACCACGGACAGCCCGTCGGGGCGGTAGCCGAGCCGCCGGGAGACCCCCAGCGAGCGGCCGTTCTCCACCATCGCGCCCGAGGTCAGCGACAGCGCGCCCAGGCCCTCGAACGCCAGGTGCGCCACCGCCGCCCGCATCTCCGTGCCCAGGCCCTTGCCCTGATGGGCGGCGCCCAGCCAGGAGCCCGTCTCGGCCTCCCGCGTGACCGCGAATTCGGTCGCGAACAGGTCCTGCCGCCCGATCACGGCGCCCTCGTACAGCACCGCGAGGCTCAGCGTCCACTTCTCCGGCCGCCACTCGGCGATCGTGCCCAGCAGATGCTGGAAGGAGCTGCGTCCGCGCTCCTCCGGGGGGGCGTCGGTCCAGGGAATGCTGAAGGGCATCTCGGCCGGGTCGTGCACCCCGTCCGCCGCGACCGCGGCGAGTTCGTCGAGCAGGGCGATGTCGGGAAGTCGCAGTTCCAGGTGTGGCGTACGAAGGCGAAGCCCGTACAGGGGCCAGTAATGGGGGTCCATGACGGGAGGCTGCCGGACGTACGGCCGCCGCGTCGAACCAATTACGGGCTCATTCGTCAACCCATGTTGACGGCGAGCGGGGCGTCAACTTACATTGACAGCATGACCGAAGCAACGGATCTCGCCGAGCGCGCGGGCGACCGGGACCCCCGGGTCGGACTGCGTGCCGTCGCCGCGCTGCGCCGGTTGCTGGAGCAACTGGAAGCCGTGCAGGTGCGCGGCGCCCGTGCCCAGGGCTGGTCGTGGCAGGAGATCGCCGCCGAACTGGGCGTCAGCAGGCAGGCGGTCCACAAGAAGCACGGGAGGCGTTGATGTTCGAGAGGTTCACCACCAGTGCCCGCGAGGTCGTACGCGGCGCCGTCCGCCACGCGGAGGACACCGGGGCCGACACGGTCGGCGAGGCCGAGCTGCTGCTCGCGCTCCTGGACCGTACGGACAGCGGCCGTACGGGCGGCAGCGGTGCCGACGGCAGCCGTACGGAGGACGGCGGCAGTCATACGGAGGTTCCCGGCGGCCGTAAGGACGGCGGCCGTGCCCGCAGCGACCGTAAGGGCAGCCCCGCCGCCGAGGTTCTCACCGCCCTCGGCGCGCACGGCCGACGCGCCTCGATCGAGCGGGCCCTGGCCGAGGTCCGCCGACGCGGGGGCATCACCGGCGCCGATGCGGAGGCGCTCGCCGGGCTCGGCATCGATGTGGACGAGATCGTCGCGCGGGTGGAGGAGGCCCATGGCGTGGGCGCCCTCGCCACGGCCGGATCCACCCCCGGATCCACCCCCGACTCCACCCCCGAATCCGCTCCCGGATCCACCTCCGCACGCGCTGCCCGCCGCGGCAGGCGTCCGCTGCGCCGCCCGTTCTCCCGGGAGGCCAAGTCGGTGCTGGAGCGCTCGCTGCGGATCGCTCTCGCCCGCGGCGACAAGCACATCGGGGATGAGCATCTGCTGCTCGCCCTCACGGCCCGCCCCGGTGTCGCCGCGCATGTCCTGGCCGACCACGACGTGACGTACGTCCAGGTCGAACGGGCCCTCTCCGCGCGCGCCACGAAGGGCTGACCCGGGAGCCCGTCCCGCGCGACGGCGCACAATTGGTTTGCTCCCGCACCGTGTTGGGACGCATCCTGACCCGATGTTGATCCGACGAGAGACCCGCTCCGACATCGACGCCATCCGGGCCGTCACCTCGGCCGCGTTCGCGAAGCCGGACACCTCGGATACCACGGGCACCCCGGACACCCCGGTCCCGGTCGAGACCACGCTGCTGGACGAACTCCGGATCAGCGACGGCTGGTTGCCCGCCCTGTCGTGCGTCGCCACTGGCGACCGTGACGAGGTGATCGGACATGTCGTCTGCACCCGCGGCCATGTCGGCTCCGACCTGGCCCTCGCCCTCGGTCTCGGACCGCTCAGCGTGCACCCCGCCCATCAGCGCCGCGGCGTCGGCCAGGCGCTCGTCCACGCGGTGCTCGGTGCCGCGGACGCCTTCGGTGAATCGCTGGTCGCCCTGCTGGGCAGCCCCGCCTACTACGGCCGGTTCGGCTTCCGCCCGTCGACCGACTACGGCATCACGGCCCCGGACCCGGCCTGGGGCGACTACTTCCAGGTCCGGACCCTGACCGCCTATCAGCCCACCCTCAAGGGGGCCTTCGCGTACGCCGAACCGTTCAACCACGTCTGAGCCCGCACCCCGCGGCCTGCGGCTCACTGGATCGGCGAGTCGGGCGGCGGCGGAAGCCGGACGATCTGTTCCCGGTCCACCGACTCGACGCCGTCCACCACCGCCAGGACCGGGATCCGGTCCTCGGCGATGGTCCCGGACAGCGAGCCGAGGATCTGCTGCTCACCGGTGACCGTCAGCCCGACCCGGCGCGCGGCCTCCACGACCTGGGCGAACCGGTCCGGGTCGACCGAGAGGATGACCCCGACCGGCCCGGACCCCGCCGCCTGCCCCACAGCGTCCCCGCTCATGGGGCCTGGAGCAGACCCGAGCCGACGTCCGCGGCCGGTTGCGCCAGCGGATGGGCCCCGGACCGCAGACGGGTGCTGAGGTCGGCCGCCGAGGCCTCCGGATGCGCCTGAGCCAGCAGTGTGACGACACCGGCGGCATGCGGCGCCGCCATACTCGTGCCGCTCATCGTCTGGTACGTCCCGCCGGGCGCGGCCGAGAAGATGTCGACCCCGGGCGCCGCGATATTGACCTCCCCGCCCTCTCCGTTGATGGCGCCGCAGGAGAAGAACGCGGTCCCCAGGTCCTTGCCGAGCGCCGCCACCGCCAGGATGGACGGGCAGTTGGCGGGCCGCCCCACCGGCGCCAGGAAGCCGGGGCGCCGACTCTCGTTGCCCGCCGCGGCCACGATCACGGTGCCGCGCCGCAGCGCGCGCCGCGCCACATTCTCGTAGGTCTGCGGGAACAGTTCCCCGGGCTCCACCGGAGCCCCGAGCGACATGGAGATCACCCGGGCGCCCTGGGAGACCGCCCAGGCCATCCCCGCCAGGATCTGGCCGTCGGACCCCACGCCCTGGTCGCTGAGCACCTTGCCCACCAGCACCCCGGCCTCACCGGCCACGCCGTACCGCGGCGCGTGCCCGGGCTTGGCCGGACCGGCCACCGTGCCGACGCAGTGGGTGCCGTGGCCATGGCCGTCCTCGACACTCGCCCCGGACACGAAGGAGGCCGTCGCCTCGACGCATTCGGTCAGATCCGGATGGTCGGTGTCCACACCGGTGTCGAGCACGGCGACCTTCACCCCGCTGCCCGTCAGATGCGACCAGTTGGCGCGGATCCCCTGGAGCCCCCAGGTGGTGTTCTGCTCGTCCCACGCCGGTCCCAGTGAGGTGGCGAGCTCGGCCCGGGTGTGCCGGGTCACCTCGTCCTCGTCGCTGCGGTACGTCGGGAAGAAGCCGGTCAGCGTGTGGTGCGGCTCAGTGATCACCGACGCGTACACCACGCGCTCCGGCTCGGTCGCGATGATCGTCGGCTCCGCCTCCGCCGTGGTGACCAGCGCATGGCGCTGGTCCGGCTGTACATCGACGACGGCGACGCCGAGTTCGTCGAAGACCACCGACACATCAGGCCGCGCCAGCAGCTCCGCCGCCCCGGGTTCCGCCCCGCGGACGCGTTCCACGGACGCGATCCCGACGGACGAGCGCAGCGCCTCCATCCCGCGCTCGGGTTCCTGCTGATCGAGCAGGACCACATACCGCCCGGTGTACTCCGTCGGCTGCGTCCCCAGCGGCAGCCCGGGCCGCTGCGGCCGCTCCCCGTTCGGGCCGTTACCCATGGGCCCCACGGGCCCAGGTCCGTTCGTCATTGCCTTCTCCGCTCCTGTGCGCGGTCGCGGTCAGTGCGTTCCCCCGGATCGCGGACACGCGCCACTGCGCGGAAAGCCAGGCCCTAAGGACGACGGTCCGGTGCTCCCGTGTACCGACGCGGTCCTGTGCGTCTTCTTCAGCCCCCGCGTTCTCCCACACCCCCGTGTCCCCCTTATGTCCACCGTCACCCCGCACGTGGGGGGGCCGCAACTTGGAGCCCGGGGGCCGTCCCGCCAGAAAGCGGGGCTCTCAGCCTCGCGGCCGCGGCCACCGCCGCCCGGTGGGCGACGACGGCGGCGGCGCGTGTCGGTGACGACGCGCCCTGCCGGGGCCCGTGGGCGACGGCAGGGCGCGCTGAGGTGAGTCCGTCATGCGTTCTGCGCCGCGCGCTGCTCCAATGCCTGCGAGACGGTGCGGGCGATGGATTCGTCGATGCGTTCGCCGAAGGTGGCTACGGCGAACTCGGCGAATCGGGCCACCACTTCGGCCCCGGCGCCCTCGGGGGAACCGGCGTCGAAGGGCGGCTGGGGGTCGTACTCCATGGCCAGCTGGGCGAGTTTCGCGGCGTCCTCGCCGAGCATGCGCGCGACGAGGGTGAGCCCGAAGTCGATACCCGCGGTCACACCGCCGCCGGTGACCCTGTTCCTGTCGATGCACACGCGCTCGCTCGACACCTCGACGCCGAACCGCGCCAGCTGGTCCCGTGTGGCCCAGTGGGTCGCGGCCCGGTAGCCGTCGAGCAGGCCCGCCGCGGCGAGCGCGAGCGAGCCGGTGCAGACCGAGGTGATGTACGAGGCCGTACGCCCGTGGTTCGCGAGGAAGTCGAGCTTGGTGGGGTCGAGCAGCACCTCGTCGACGCGTCCGCCGGGTACGAACAGGATGTCCAGGTCGGCGGGGCAGTCCTGGAGGGTGACGGTCGGCAGGACGGCCAGGCCGATGTCGGACACCACTGGTTCGAGTGAGTGCGACACCAGGTGAACCCGCATGCCCGCACTCGCGAAAGCCAGATGCGGACCGACGAAGTCGAGCGTCGTATGCCCTCCGTACAGCAGCATGCCGACGTCCATCGGACGTGTGGCCGCGCCCGCCTGCGGACCGTTCTCCTGTGTCGTCGTCTCTTCTGCCAACTCGATCCTCCGTGGTGTGCCGAAAGCGCGTGGAATCGCGCTTTTCGGCAGGTTATGCACGGGCCGTGGCATCAACCATGAGCGTTTCTGCCGAGCCTCCACGGATTCTCGCCAGTCGGCTGTCGGAGGCACGGGCTACGGTGGGTTCGTTGTTGCACCCCTTGAGCCTTTCGGTCGAGTACGTCGAGTACGTCGAGTACGTCGAGTACGTCGAGTACGAGGAGAACCCGGAGTGACCCCCGAACAACTGCGGTCCTTCTGCCTCTCCTTCAACGCGGTGGTGGAGGAGTTCCCGTTCTCCCGTCACCCGGAGGTCGCGGCCTTCAAGGTGGTCGGCAAGATCTTCGCCCTGACGACGCTGGACGCCCGCCCCCTCACGGTGAATCTGAAGTGCGACCCGGCGGACGCGGGTCGGCTCCGTGAGGGGCATCCGGAGTTGATCATCCCGGGGTGGCATATGAACAAGCGCCACTGGAACACGGTGACGGTCGACGGCGGCCTCCCGGACCGGCTGGTCCGGGAGCTCATCGAGGACTCCTACGACCTGGTGGTCGCGGGGCTGCCGAAGGCCGAGCGCCTCCGGCTCGACCGCCCATGAGGGTTTCCAACGGCGGACGCCGGGCCGGTCTCAGCCGAACTGGCCGGGCTGGTAGTCGCCGGCGGGCTGCTGGACGATGACGTTCAGGCGGTTGTAGGTGTTGATGATGGCGATGATGGCCACCAGGGCGGCGAGCTGTTCCTCGTCGTAGTGCTTGGCCGCGTTCGCCCACGCCTCGTCCGTGACACCACCGGCCGCGTCGGCGATACGGGTGCCCTGCTCCGCCAGCTCCAGGGCGGCGCGCTCGGCGTCGGTGAACACCGTGGCCTCCCGCCAGACCGCGACGAGGTTGAGGCGCGTCGAGGTCTCCCCGGCCTTCGCGGCATCCTTGGTGTGCATATCGGTGCAGAAGCCGCAGCCGTTGATCTGGCTGGCGCGGAGCTTCACCAGCTCCTGCGTCGCGGCCGGCAGCGCCGAGCCCGTGACCGCCTTGCCCGCGGAGTTGATGTGCTTCAGGAACGTGCCGAGGAGCGGGTTGCCGAAGAGGTTCAAGCGAGCATCCATGGTGAGCTCTCCTATGCCGTTGCGGTGGCTGTGGTGACACCTCCCTGACGGAACGGCTCGGGGAGATGTGACAGGACCGCATGTGACCTGCGTCTCCCTCCCGGGCCGGGCCTCGGAGCGGGCCTCGGGCCGGGATGGGGTGGGTCAGCGGGCGAGGCGAGGGAAGAGCGCCTCGGCATTGCCGCGGTCGATGGCCTCGGCCTGCCCGGGGGTGTAGTCGGGGTAGGTCTCCAGGTAGTGGTTGTAGTAGGTCCCGGCGTCCTGGGGCGCGAAGGGCCAGTCGCTGCCGTAGAGGACGTGACCGGGCTCGGCGAAGGCCAGCAGCGCGGGCAGGGCGCTGGGGCTCGCGGACAGGGCGGTGTCGAAGTAGAACCGCTTCAGGTCGCGCAGGATGTCCTCGGCCTCGCGCTCGCGGTCGACGACGGTGGAGGTCAGGCCGGAGAAGCGGTACGCGGCGTAGGGCAGGAAGCCGCCGCCGTGGGAGAGGATCACGCGCATGTTCGGGTAGCGGCTCATGACGCCGTTCAGCACCAGATTGAGGGCGGTGCGCGTGGTGTCGAAGACGTAGTCGGCCAGCGGGGCGGGGGTGCCGGGCAGGAGCGGCATCGGCGGCTGGGCGGGGTGGACGAAGACGGTGGCGCCGCGGCGGTCGATTTCGGCCCACAGCGGTTCGAAGTCGGGGTCGCCGAGGTAGCGGCCGTGGGCGTTGGACATCAGGACGACGCCGTCGGCACCCAGGGTGTCCAGCGCGTGCGCGGTCTCGGCCAGGGCGGCGTCGACGTCGGGCAGCGGGACGCTGGCGAAGTGGCCGAAGCGGCCGGGGTGGTCCCTGACGACCTCGGCGCCGTACTCGTTGACGGCGCGGGCGAGGTCGCGCGCCTGTGCGTCGCTGCCCAGGTGGACGCCGGGGGAGGTGACCGACAGGACGCCGGTGGCGATGCCCTGCTGATCCATCATCGCGATGGCGTCGGTCGGGCTCCAGGCGGGGATGGCCCAGCCGCCGGAGTCGAGGCCGTGCGCGGCGAGGGTTTCGGCCCAGATGGGCGGAACGATGTGCTGGTGGACGTCGATACGGGCGGGGAAGGTCATGATGATGAGCCTCCTAGTATTTAGCTTGCTAACCAATCTTATTTAGTAAGCTAACAGTCATGCGAGAGGCAGGCAACCAACAGGCGGGCGAACCAGCGGCCGGTCCCGCGCCCGATTGCGCCCCCGAAGCGGGCGTGGAAGACCTGGCCCAGGCCGCCGACCGGCTCTTCTACGCCATGCGGCGCTCGCGGGCCGCCACCGTCGGCCAGTCCGCGGTCGGCCTGTCCATGTCGCAGGTGGCCCTGCTCGACCCCCTGGCGCAGGACGCCGAGGGGGACGGCCTGCCGGTCGGCCGCCTCGCGGCCGGCGCCGAGGTCAGCGTGCCCACCGCGACCCGCATGCTCCAGCAACTGGAGGCCAAGGGCGTGATCACGCGGCGTCGCTCGCCGCAGGACGAGCGCCAGGTCCTCGTCCGCCTCACCGAAGAAGGCGCCGAACGCCTCACCGCGATGCGGACCGAGCTACGGGCGCGCCAGTACGAGGCGCTGTCGCAGTTCACCCCGCAGGAGCGCCGCGCCCTGGCCGCGCAACTGCACCGCCTGACCGGCATGATCAGCGCAACCATCCCAGGCCCGGCGGGCACCCCACCGGGAGCAGGGGCCGCCCCATAGCGGCGGCGGCCTACTGTGAGTCGGCGCCCCTTCCGCGCGTCGCGGCGTGGCGGGCGCGGTGGTTGGCGACGTTGACGCGGTTGCCGCACAGGCCGGGCATGCAGTACCGACGGCTGCCGGGCCGGGTGGTGTCGATGAACACGCCGCGGCAGGTGGGCGCGGTGCACGGGCGGAATCGCTGCTCGCCGAGGGTGTGTACGACCCCGAGGATGCCCATGCCGCAGATCAACGAGAGGGCGTCGGCGACGGTTGCTCCGTCCCGGAGCGGGGCGGCCCAGCGCGTGCGGTTCTCGCGCCCGGGATCGGGAATCAGGGTGGCGCCCTGGGCGGGCGAGGTGAGCGCGGTGGCACCGGCGATGAGGTGATCGCGGTCGGGGTGATCGATCAGCTCGCGCACGGTCACCCGAAGTGCGTGGACCGCACGCAGCTCGGCTGGGCGTGCGCGGCGGGCGAGCTCGGACAGCCCGTCGCGAACGCCCTCGTTCCCGGACTGACCGGATTGACCGGACTGACCGGACTGACCGCCGTGCAGATCGGCGAACGCGACGAGGGCGGCCAGGTCGGGCAGGTGGTCGTCGCCGCGCCAGACCTCGGCAGTGGTGTTGACCAGCTCGGTCGCGACCCCAGCCGCCCAGACGTAATCGTCCAATGCCACTTGCATCCTTGACGAACCTCTCGCTACCTTCGACTAAAAGCGACTTTACCCCTTACGCATGCGAGCCGGTGGGCGGGGCGGGGGAGGGCGGTGATGCCGTCGCCCATGCCGCCCCCTGCCGTGGCTTCATCCAGGAGACCGCCCATGTCAGAGCTGGAGATCGATGCCCTCGTCTTTGACGTGCTCGGCACGCTCGTCGACGAACGCGCCGGTATCCGCGCCGGTATCCGCGAACTCGCCCCGTCAGCCCAGTCGCTCGACGATTCCAGGATCGAGCGACTCCTGTCGCTGTGGCAGCAGCACATCGACCGCGAGCAGCGTCGCGTCCTCGACGGCGACCGCCCGTACCTCACCAGCGACGCCCTCGACCAGGAGGCCGCCCGGCTCGTCGCCGACGCCGCCGGAGTCGACGACCCGGCCGCCGTAGCGGCGCTGGCCCTGTCCGGCCGCCGGCTCCCGCCGTGGCCCGACACGGTGGCGGGGCTCGCTCGACTCGCCGAACGGTTCCCGCTGATCGGGCTCTCCAACGCGAGCCGTACGGCACTGCTGGGACTCAACGCCCACGCCGGACTGCGCTGGCACCAGGCCCTGTCCGTCGAAGACGCCCGGACCTACAAGCCCGACCCGGCCGTCTACCAATTGGCCGTCACCGTTTCCGGACGACCGCCGGAGCGGCTGCTGATGGTCGCCGCCCACGCCTGGGACCTGCGTGGAGCGCAGCGCCTCGGCCTGCGCACCGCCTACGTCGCCCGTCCCGTAGGCGACCCGCCCACCGCCTCGGACCGCTTCGACGTGCACGCGGACGACCTGGCCGACCTGGCCGACCAACTCGACAAGCTCCAGGGCGCTTGATCCATGACGGGGCTCAGGCGATACCCCGCTTCGCGCGCTCGGCATCGATGAGCTCTTCCATGAGCTCCTCAGGATCCACCATCCATTCGGGATCGTAGAGGTCGTCATGGTCCTGCCCGCTGAGAGGGAGCCCCAACTCGGCCAGCCGGGCGGACAGTTGGGAGAATGCGGACGGGGCGTCGTCGGGCTCGTCGTGGTAATGGGCTCTGTCCGCGGCACACGCTTCGGCCAGCGTGCTGCCCGCCATGCTCCAGTACGAGAACTCGGTGTCCAGCTCGATGACGGGCCAAGGACCGTCCGTGGGCTCGTCGGGGTGCAGCCAATAGCCGATCCAGCCCTTGCCGCCTTCCGCGACGAGCTTGACGTACTTGGCCATCTCGGCGGCTCCGGCGTTGATGGCCTGCATCTCGGGGTCGGCGCGTTCCTTTTCGCTGAGATAGCTGGTGTCGAGGAGCGGATGGAGCTGATCGGATTCGAAGAACTTGAGGTCGAGAAGGGCACGGAATTCGGTGCGGTTCTCCCACTGCGCCACCAGCATCGTGCGCAGGTCGTCGGGGATCGGACGGCCGTCCAGCCGCTCACGGGAGAACGTCGCGAGCCGTTCTTCGAACATGGTCCCTCTTCACTCGTTCACTCGTCGAAGCAAGCTGATCCGATGACCTTAAGGGCACCCTCGGACAACTGACCTTCACGCCGTGAGGAGTGCTCAGTCCCGGAACGAACCGTCCTCCCTGCGCGAGTGCCGCGACAGCAGGTGCTTGCACTGCGGGCAGTGCCGCCTGAACCCCTTCTTGATCAGATAGCTGATGCCGATCGTCACCACATGCATCAGCCCCACCGCCGCGTTCTGGAACAGCCGCCCCAGCCACGACCTCGTACACGTCTCACAGTCCCGGCAACCGTCCGCCATGGCACGTTCCCCCCACTCGTCATCCGTTGTGCTCGTGCTGACCCGCTCTGTAGAACCAGTGTGCGCAACGGAGAACGCCGCCCGGGCGCCAACTGCCGCCCCACCGCCGGGTTGTGACCGCCCCAGATCGCGCCCAGCACACAGTTGTGACATCCCGGATCACTTCGGACGGCCCGCCCGTACATCCATGCCGTGCACACCAAATTCCGCACCATGCACGCCCCTTGACGTGGACGCGTCGCTACGCGTCACTGATAGGAACCTTTCCTATCAGTCTGTCCGGAGGAAACCCTGTGGCGCCCATCCCCCGCAGACCGCGCCGAGCGGTCGGTGCCTTCCTGGCCGCGGCCACCGCGGCCTTAACCATCACGCTGCCGAACATCAGCGCGGCCCAGCCCTCCGACGCGAAGGCCGCCGCCGCATCCGTGCGGTACGAGGCCGAGTCCGCGGTCATCTCCGAGGGCGCGGCCGAGTCCAACCACGCCGGCTACTCCGGCACCGGATTCGTCAACTTCGACGTCGTCACGGGCGCCTACGTCGAATTCACCGTCGACGCGGCACAAGCCGGCCCCGCCCGGCTCGACTTCCGCTACGCCAGCGCCTCCGCCGACCGCCCGCTCGACATCGCCGTCAACGGCGGCACCGTCGCCGACGACCTCTCCTTCCCGGCGACCGGCGCCTGGACCACCTGGAAGACGGTCAGCGTGAACGCCACGCTCAAGGCCGGCGGCAACACGGTCCGCGCGACCACCTCCGGCGCCGACGGCCCCAACCTCGACAAACTGACCGTCACCCCGACCGGCCCCGCCGACACCGAGCGGCCCACCGCCCCCGCGAATCTGCGCAAGGACAAGGAGCCGACGGCCACCACCGTCTCGCTGGCCTGGGACGCGGCCACCGACAACGTCGGCGTCACCGGCTACGACATCTATCAGCACGGCCAGTTGATGAAGAAGGTCGGCGCGGACGTCCTCGCGGCGACCGTCGAGAACCTCGACCCCGAGACCTCGTACGACTGGACCGTCTTCGCGCGGGACGCGGCCGGGAACGCCTCCGAGGCATCCAACGCCGTCACCATCGCGACCCTGCCCGCACCGCCCGACACCGAGCCGCCGACGGCCCCGGCCAACCTGACCTCCCCCTCGAAGACGGCCACGACCGTCGATCTGGGCTGGTCCGCGTCGAGCGACAACGTCAAAGTCACGGGCTACGAGATCTACCGCGACGGCGTGCTGTCCGGCACCTCGGAGACCACCTCCACCAGCGTCGCGGGCCTGACCCCGAACACCGCGTACGCCTTCAAGGTCAGGGCGTACGACCTCAAGGGCAACAAGTCCCCCTTCACGCCCGAGATCACGGTGACCACCTCCGGAAGCCAGCCGGGCGGCACCCCCGACCCCGGCACGGTCAGCACCATCGCGAGCGGCGTGGACGTGGCCTGGGGCCTGGGCTTCCTGCCCGACGGCACCGGCATCTTCACCGAGCGCAACACCTTCAACGTCTACAAGCTGACCAAGTCCGGCACGAAGACCCTGGTCGGCAAGGTGCCCAACTCCCAGACCACCGGCGGCGAGGGCGGTCTGCTGGGCCTCGAGATCTCCCCGACCTTCGCCACCGACCACTACCTCTACTTCGTGCACACCTCCAGTGAGGGCAACCGCATCGCCCGGATGACGCTGGAGAACAACACCCTCAGCGGCTACAAGGTGCTGCTCCAGGGCATGGAGAAGAGCCGCTTCCACAACGGCGGACGACTGCGTTTCGGCCCCGACGGCAAGCTGTACGCCTCCATGGGCGACGCCCAGACCGAGTCGCGGGCGCAGGACCGGAACTCGCTCAACGGCAAGATCCTCAGGATCAACCCCGACGGCTCGATCCCGTCCGACAACCCCTTCGGCAACGCCGTCTGGTCGCTGGGCCACCGCAACCCGCAGGGCCTGGACTTCGACTCCAAGGGCCGCCTGTGGGAGTCCGAGTTCGGCAACAGCGTCATGGACGAGGTCAACCTCATCCAGAAGGGCGGCAACTACGGCTGGCCCAACTGCGAGGGCACCAGCGGCGACTGCTCGGACTCCGACTACATCGCGCCGAAGAAGACCTGGTCGACCTCCTCGGCCTCACCCAGCGGGCTGACGATCATCAATGACCATGTCTTCGTCGCCACCACCGTGGGGAAGCGCGTCTACCGGATGCGCATCGACTCCTCCGCCAACCTCGTCGAGCAGAAGACGTACTTCCAGGGGACCTACGACCGGCTGCGTACGGTCGAGGTCGACCACGACGGCGACATCTGGCTCACCACCTCCACCGACAAGGACGGCACCGACGGCAACGACCGCATCCTGCGGATCGACATCGTCTACTCGGACGACGGCACCGCCGGTGAGTTCAAGCTGAGCAGCAGCGCCTTCAAGGACAACGCGACCATCCCGGAGCGCCACACCTGCGCCGGCGACGGAACCGCGGGCCAGGACCCCTCACCGCCGCTCGCCTGGGGCGCCGGAACCACCGGCGCACGCGGCTGGGCCATCGTCTTCGCCGACGTCGCGAACAGCGGCAACAAGCTCCACTGGGCGATCTGGGACATCCCGGCGGCCAAGCTCTCCCTGCCCGAGGCGCTGGGATCCGGATTCAACGTCCCCGGCCAGGACGGCGCCAAACAGAAGGCCATGGGCAGCGGCGCCAACGCCCAGCAGTACTTCGGCCCCTGCCCCGGCGGTTCGACCCATCCGTACACCTTCACGCTCTACGCCCTGAACAGCGCGACCGTGCCCGGGATCAACTCCGGCTCGTCGATGGCCCAGATCGAGACGGCGATCAAGAACGCGAGCACGGCGAACGTGAAACTGCGCGGCAACTCGGACGCGGGAACGTAGGTATTGGGGTGAGGCAGAGGTGGCCGGAGGGCCCGGACGTGGTCCGGTCCTCTCCGGCCCCTCGGCGCCGCAGCCGTGGCATGCCTGACACCTCATGTGTCATCCTTGAGATGATGGACAGTCAGTGACGCCGGGGCTACGGAGGGGATTGATGACCCGTCTTTGGGAGGCTGACCCGTCGGCGTTATTCGCCAAGCGTCTGGGAAAGTCGGCTGCAGAGCTTGGGAACTCTGAGGACGAAGAAAAGTGCCCGGATATCTGGCAGCTTGACAATGGTGATATCGCTGTCATTGGCCGTGACCTTACTGCCGTCTATGTCTCACGTTTACCCACTGGTGTGTCCATTGGGGCCGACGAGCGACTGGTTGTCATTCCCGGAAACATGCTCAGTGCGGCGAAGGTAGATATTCCCGATGCTTGACCTTCGCGCCCCGACGCTCCCGGCCAGCCAAGGCGAACCACTCGATGACGACGCCTACGTCACTGATTTCCGGGCGCGACGCAAGGCTATCCGTAATGGCGAGTCCTGGAAATTGGAACGGCTGCAGCACTTCGAAGAGGAGGGCAGTCTTGCCAGGGACGCGCTCCGTCGAGGCGACTGGGACGAAGCGCTCCGGCTCTTCGAAGCGAGGCGTGAGGCCACACAGAAGGCGGCTGAAGAGGACCGGCGGAACGGCTCCCCGTTCCATCGCTTGCGCGTGGTGGAAGAGCCGCTGACGCCATACATGCAATGGGAGCTGCACTCGCTTCACGTCCGCGCGGAGGTCGGGCACCCTACCCGTGTGCTGCCCGCGAAGGAAGTCGCCGCCGCTGAGACCGATTACCTTCTGCCCGAGTTCGTCATCCTCGACAATCTCACCCTTTATGAGATTCTCTACACCGAGACCGGAGCCTTCGAGAGCGCCCGCCGTTTCACCGACCCCGAGATCGTAAAACCTTGGGTGACCTACGTGAAACAGGCTTGGGCTGTAGCGGAGGATATCCGGACCTACTTCGAGCGCGCGGTGGTACACCTTCCGCCGCCCCCGGCGGCATGAGCGGAGCAGAATCCAACGCCCCGGCCGGAGACGAGGGAAGTCGCCCACAAGGCTCTCAGAATGACTTGTCAGGGTCGTCTCGGGACGTCGTACAGGCCGGCAACGTCTCGGGCGGCATCAACTTTTACCAGCGGATGCCGGGGGAGTCGGCCAGCCTCATACCGCGACAGCTCCCGGCGGATGTGCACGCCTTTGTCAACCGCACCGACGAACTGCATCAGCTTGATGCGATCCTGACCAGCTCAAGCGGCGACCGACTGGTTGTCTCGATCCATGTAGTGGCCGGCACGGCAGGTGCGGGGAAGACCTCGCTGGTGCTGCACTGGGCTCACCAAGTCAAGGACCGCTTTCCCGACGGTCAGCTCTTCGTCAATCTGCGTGGCTACGACCCCGGCGAACCCGTCACCGCGGACCAGGCACTACGCCGATTCTTGCGCGCGCTCGGCGTGCCTGCCGACCAAATCCCCCAGGACGTCGATGATGCCGCCGCTTTGTACCGCTCCCTGCTCGCCGAGCGACGCGTCCTGATTCTGCTCGACAACGCCGCCACGGTCAGCCAGGTGCGGCCGCTCCTCCCCGGGAGTGGTAACAGCCTGGTAGTGGTGACCAGCCGTAACCGGCTCGCCGGCCTCACCGTACGAGACGGGGCTCGCCGTCTGATGCTCGGCACGCTTCCCGAGCCTGAGGCGATTGCCTTACTGCGCGCGGTCACCAGCGGCTATCGGCCTGGAGACGATGAGGAAAAGCTGACTGAACTGGCCCGTCTGTGCGCTCGGCTGCCACTCGCCTTACGTATCGCGGCAGAGCGCGCTGCCAGTCATCCTCATATGAGGATCGACGATCTCATCTCTGACTTGCGGGACGAGTCGGCGTTGTGGGACGCGCTCAGTACCGGGATTGATGAGGAAGCGGAAGCGGTCCATTCGGTCTTCGCGTGGTCCTATCGCGCCTTGCCGGTATCCTCCGCGCGGCTCTTCCGCCTGCTGGGGATTCATCCGGGCCCCGAGTTCAGTCTCCATGCGGCTGCCGCTCTCTGTGAGCACAGCCTTAGCCGGACGAGGCAGCTTCTGGACGATCTCGTGAGCGCTCACCTGCTGGAACAGATCGCACCGGACCGACCGATTCCAGTTCCACGACTTACTGCGCGCCTTCGCCACTGGCCAGGCGCAGAGCGATGAGCCAGTAGAGCAACGGAACGCGGCCCTGCGCCGTGTCCTGGACTGGTATCTGCATACTGCTGACGCGGCGCAGAGTTGGCTCAGACCTTCCGAGGAGCATTCCCCCCTGGCGGCATCGACAGCTTCCGTGCCTCCCCTGGTCTTCGCCGATTACGACGCGGCGGCGGACTGGGCGGACCGCGAACACACGACTCTGCTCCGTTTGGTTCCGGCCGCCGTATCGGACGGGATCGACACTCTCGCCTGGCGCCTGGCCGAGGTGCTGTGGATTGCCCGCTACCCGTCAGCGCCAGACAGTGACTGGATCGACCCGATGCGTGCCGGTCTGGCGGCAGCCGAACGGGCGGACGAACCGGGCGCCCAAATCCGATTGGTCAACTACCTGGGCATGGCCTACCGGAAATACCGCCGCCTCGACGAGGGCATGGAATGTCACCGACGGGCCAGGGAACTCGCGCACAGGGCAGCCATGCCCCTCGAAGAGGCGCGCTCGCTGAATCTCATCGGCCTGATTCACCTTGAGAGCCGCCAACTTGACCCGGCCGCTGACCACTTTGAGCGCGCCGCTGCGATCTTCCGTGACGCGGATGAACCCCGCAGAGTGGCTATGGCCCTGTCCAACATCGCCAGCAGCCGTCTCGATGCGGGCCGCCTGCCCGAGGCCGAGGAGGCCGCCGAACAGGGGCTCGCCGCCCACCGAGCCCTGAACAATGAAAGAAGCGTGGGCAATGCCTTGTATATCGTCGCCGAGCTCCGCCGCGAGCAGGGCGAACTCACAGCGGCACGACATGCGATCGACGAGGCCCTCGACATCGCGCTCAACCTCAGGAGTCACGTCCTGGAAGGCTTTTGGCTGCTCACTCTGGGCGACATCCAGCGTGTCGCTGGGCAATACGGCGACGCGCTGATCTCGTACCAGCGGTCCGCCAAACTCCATCGCCGTCTCGGCGACCGCAGCCGAGAAGCCCTCGCTTGGCGGGGCACCGGGCAGACCTTTGCGGCGATGGACCGCTACGACGAGGCCACTGCGTTTCATCGTCAGGCCGCTGCCGTGCACGGACAGCTCGGCGATGCGTGGCAGCACGCCTTGGAACTCGACCACCTGGCCGCCGTCGTGGATATGGCGGACCCCCAAGCGGCCCGCGTCCACTGGGCCGAGGCCCTGTCCCACCTGGTCACGTACGCCGACCCCCGGGCCGTGGCCGTGCGGTCTCGCATTGAGGGGCATCTGGCCGATCCTCCAGCGTAGCTACTGTCATTCGGTGAGCGGTTCGCGCAGTTCGAACCAGATGTGCTTGCTGGTGGGGCGCAGCCCGTGCTCCCAGGTGACGCCCCACGCGTAGGCCAGCTCCTGCATCAGGAACAGCCCCCGGCCGCCCTCCTCGTCGGGCGCCGCGTCGCGGGGGTACGGGTGGCGGTCCGGGGAGCCGTCGCGTACGGCGATCGTCGCGATGCGGTCGCGGACGAGGGTGTCGATGTGGATCAGTTGGGTGTTCGTGTGCCGGTTGACGTTCGTCACGGCCTCGGAGACCAGGAGTTTCGCCGTGTCCGCGAGGTCGTGCAGGTCGTTGGCCTGGAGGAGGGCGGCGATGGCGTCCCGGCAGACCCTGGGGCTCTTGGGGGAGTTGGGGGCGCTGAACCGGTAGGCGTACGGGGGTTCGGCGGTTTCAGGCATGGTGGTGCTCCCAACGCGGTGCGTGATTGGTTCGATGCGCTGCGCTATCAGGACCATAGAGCATCTGAGTGCACGTGTGCACTACGCTTCCGGTAACCGTTAACTGAGTGGACGTGACTGAAGGGGAGGGTGTTGGTGTCACCCAGGTCAGGCCCGACCGCGAGGCAGCGGCGCCTCGGTACGGAACTGCGCAAGATGCGCGAGCACGCCGGAATGACCGTGGCCCGCGCCGGCGAGGAGCTGGGCGCGGATCGCACTCGGATCAGCAACATGGAGGCAGGCCGCCTCGGCATGAGCGAGGAGCGAGTGAGGACGCTGGCGGCGATCTACTCGTGCGCGGACCAGGCGTGCGTTGACGCGTTGGCGGCCATGGCCGTGGAACGGGTGCACGGCTGGTGGGAGGAGTACCGGGGCAAGCTGCCCGCAGGCGCGCTCGATCTGGCCGAACTGGAACACCACGCGGTGAACCTGAGGACGATGCAGCCGATGCACATCCCGGGGCTGCTGCAGACGGAGGACTATGCCAGAGCCGTGTTCGCTACGGCGGTACCCGATCTCACCGCGGCCGAGCACCGTCGCAGGCTGTCCCACCGGCTGAAGCGTCGGGACGTACTGGACAGGGACAATCCGCCGCAATGCACCTTCCTCGTCCATGAGGCCGCGTTGCGGATGCGGTTCGGCGGCGCCAAGGTGGCCCGTGGCCAGTTGGAGTACCTGCTGGAGGCGTCCGAGCGCGACAACGTGACCGTGCGCGTGATTCCATTCGCGGCCGGAGGTTTTCCCGGCGCGGGGGCTTCCGTACTCTATGCGGCTGGACCGGTGCCGCAGCTGGACACCGTTCAGCTCGACGTGGCGACCGGAGTCGCTTTGGTGGACGCGGAAACGCTCGTTGCCAACTACAGGGAAGTCCTGGACCGGACGCAGGGGCTGTCACTCAGCCCTGAGGACACGCGCGACTTCGTTCGCGACATCGCGCAACAGCTCTGAAGGCATGGAGATGTCTGACATACAACACTGGCGGAAGTCCTCGTACTCAGGTGACGCTGCCAACAACTGCGTCGAGCTGGCTCAGGTCCCGGACGCCGCCGCGATACTCCTCCGCGAGAGCGACGAGCCGCAGACCGTGATCGCCACCACCCCCGCCGCCCTCCGGGCGCTCACCCGGGCCGCCCGGGCCGGGCGGTTCGATCATCTGTCCCGCTAGGGGACAATGGGCGCCATGAGTCTGTTCCGCGACGACGGCATCGTGCTGCGCACCCAGAAGCTGGGGGAGGCGGACCGGATCATCACCCTGCTCACCCGCAACAACGGCCGCGTCCGCGCCGTCGCGCGAGGCGTGCGGCGGACGAAGTCGAAGTTCGGCGCGCGGCTCGAACCGTTCAGCCACGTCGACGTGCAGTTCTTCGCCCGCGGTGGTGGCGAGCTGATCGGGCGCGGGCTGCCGCTGTGCACGCAGAGTGAGACGATCGCGCCGTACGGTGGGGCGATCGTCACCGATTACGCCCGCTACACCGCCGGTACGGCCATGCTGGAGACGGCCGAGCGGTTCACCGATCACGAGGGCGAGCCCGCCGTACAGCAGTATCTGCTGCTCGTCGGCGCCCTGCGCACCCTGGCCGCCGGGGAGCACGAGCCGCATCTCGTCCTGGACGCGTTTCTGCTCCGCTCCCTCGCGGTCAACGGTTACGCACCGAGTTTCGATGACTGCGCCAAGTGCGGGATGCCCGGTCCGAACCGGTTCTTCTCGGTTGGCGCGGGCGGGGTCATCTGCGGAGAGTGCCGGGTGCCCGGAAGCGTCGTACCCTCGGCGGAGTCGCTGACGCTGCTGGGTGCGCTGCTGACCGGGGACTGGGAGACGGCGGACGCGTGTGAGGTGCGGCATGCCCGGGAGGGCAGCGGGCTCGTGGCGGCGTATTTGTCCTGGCACCTGGAGCGGGGACTTCGGTCGCTGCGGTACGTAGAGAAGTAGCAGCAGAAGCAGTAGCACAGAGAGCAAGAGCTGAGGGAGACGTGGCAGGCATGGCAGGACGCGGGTTTCTGGGCCGACAGCGGCGCGAGTACCGGACCCCGGAGCCGCACCCGTCCGGCGCCCGGCCGCCGAAGATCCCCGGTGAGCTGGTGCCGCAGCACGTGGCGTGCGTGATGGACGGGAACGGCCGCTGGGCCAAGGAGCGCGGGCTGCCGCGCACCGAGGGGCACAAGGTCGGCGAGGGCGTCGTGCTGGACGTGCTCAAGGGCTGCCTCGAGATGGGCGTGAAGAACCTCTCCCTCTACGCCTTCTCGACCGAGAACTGGAAGCGCTCGCCCGACGAGGTGCGCTTCCTGATGAACTTCAACCGCGATGTCATCCGCCGCCGCCGCGACGAGATGGACGCGATGGGCGTACGGATCCGCTGGGCGGGCCGGATGCCGAAGCTGTGGAAGTCGGTGGCGCAGGAGCTCCAGGTCGCTCAGGAGCAGACCAAGGACAACGACGCCATGACGATGTACTTCTGCATGAACTACGGCGGCCGGGCGGAGATCGCGGACGCGGCGAAGGCGCTGGCGGAGGACGTCCGGTCGGGTCGGCTCGATCCGTCGAAGGTGAACGAGAAGACGTTCGCGAAGTACCTCTACTACCCGGACATGCCGGATGTGGATCTCTTCCTGCGCCCTTCGGGCGAGCAGCGGACGTCCAACTACCTGATCTGGCAGAGCGCGTACGCCGAGATGGTGTACCAGGACGTGCTGTGGCCGGACTTCGACCGCCGCGACCTGTGGCGGGCGTGCCTGGAGTACGCCTCGCGGGACCGCCGCTTCGGCGGGGCGATCCCGAACGAGGACCAGTTGAAGAAGGACGACTCCCCGTCCGAGTAAGCGCGTAGGCGGCGTGAGCGGCGGCCGCTTGGTCCGCCGCCGCCACGCCTGTTCCGCCGCCATGCCTATTCCGCCGCCACGATGCGCTCCACCGCGGCCGCCACCAGCCGGTCACGCTCAGCCTCCGTGAAGACGTCCGGCAAGGTGAGCTGCTCGACGATCAGCCAGTTCAGAGCCAGTATCAGCAGCTTGACGGCAATGGCGTCGCCGGGGAGCCCCGACGCCTCGTGGTAGGCGACGTTGGCATCGACGTCGGCCCGCACCCGCTCGGTGAGGACCTTACGGAGCGCGGGGCGGCGGGTGGCCTCGAGGCGGAGCTCCAGCAGGGCCAGATAGCCGGTGCGGAACGAGGCCACGCGGCCGACGAGTTCACGCATCAGCTCCACGTAGGTCTCCCGGTCGCGGCCTGCCGCCCGCTGGCGGGCGATCGTGGCCTCGTCGGGCTGGAGCCGCTCATAGACACGGGCGCCGGCCTGGGTGAGCAGATCGTCGCGGTTGGCGAAGTAGTTGGATGCCGTACCGGCGGGGACGGCGGCCTCGGTGTCCACCGCCCGGAAGGTCAGGCCGCGTGCGCCTTCCCTGGCCAACACCTCGATCGCAGCGTCGACGAGTGCGGCGCGCCGCTCGTCGTTCCGTCTCACCATTGACACCACTCCGTCTGTAGTACTACGCTCAAACCACTTCAGTCAGAGTACTACAGGTGGAGCTGCCAACGATGCGAAAGCTCGTGTACTACGTCGCCGTCACGCTCGATGGCCGCATCGCCGGCCCCGGCGGCGAGTACGACTTCTTCCCCGGTGGCGACGAACAGCAGTCCGCCGCCTACTCGGCCTGGACCAACACACTGTTTCCCGAGACGGTCCCGACCGCCCACCGCGCCATGGTCGGCCTGACCGACGCGCCCAACCGCCACTTCGACACCGTCATCATGGGCCTCGGCACCTACCGCCCCGCCCTGGACGCGGGGATCGGCAGCCCCTACGCGCATCTGCGCCAGTACGTGGTGTCCAGCACCCTCAAGCCGGACATCGACCCGGCCGTCACCGTCGTCCCGGGCGACCCGCTCGCCCTCGTACGCGAGCTCAAGCGGGAGGAGGGCGCGGGGCTGGACGTATGGCTCTGCGGCGGTGGCAAGCTGGCGGGTGCCCTCCTGCCCGAGGTCGACGAACTGGTGATCAAGAACTACCCGGTCGTCGCCGGTGCCGGGGTCCCGGCCTTCGACGGCGCCTTCGACCCCACCGTCTTCGACGTCGCCGAGCGCACCGCCTTCCCCAACGGCGTCACCCTCACCCACCTCACGCGCCGCTAGCCATGGCGCTCAGCGCTCTTTACTCGTTGTAGGGCCCACATTGAACGGTCCATGATGATCGCCGCCCTAGCCTGGAAGCTTTGCACGGCAAACGCTCAACGGGGGGAGGCGTCGCATGGGGAGCGGCAGCAGCGGCGGCGGGCACGGCGGCGGCAAGGTCCTGGACATCAAGGTGGCGGACATCAAGTCCGTCGCGCCCACCTTCCACCACCAGTCGGTGAAGCTGAGTGAGGCGCTGACCAAGCTGATCACGACGCTGGACGGCTATGGGGAGGCGTGGGGGGACGACAAGCCCGGTAAGGACTTCGGCAAGCAGTACAAGCCGAACCAGAAGCACATCGAGTCGGCGGCCGGCATTCTCGTTCTCGGGCTGACCAGCATCTATGAGGCGATGAACGACATGGCCGACGGTCATGTCGACAACGACAAGCTCATCGAGGGCATGTTCACCAAGGCCAAGCACGGCTCCGGCCATGATCAGGGTCCGGGCGCGGGCGGCCATCGGTGAGTTTCGGCAGCGAGATCGAGGAGAAGGCCAAGGCCCTCCTCATGAAGCTCGGCATGTGGTGGCCGGACGCCAACTCCGGCACTCTGCGCCACGCGGCCGACGCCTGGCGGACGTTCGCCGACAGCGTGGACGATGTGCGGGTCGCGACCGACAAGGCGGCCACGACGCTCATCCACCACAACAAGGGCGAGGCGATCGACGCCTTCGAGACCTTCTGGGGGCGTTACGCCAAGGGCAAGGACGAGGGCTGGCTGAGCAACCTCGCCAAGTCCGCCCGGAACATGGCCAAGGCGCTGGACAAGTTCGCCGACACCGTCGATGACGCGATCGAGAAGCTGTGGACGCAGATCAGCATCGATGCCGTCGCGCTCGTCGGCGGTGGACTGCTGACCATCGTCACCGGGGGTGCCTCCGACGGGGTGGCGGCGGAGATCATCGCCATGGCCGCCGGTCTGGGCGTCGCCGTGGAGGAAGCGGTCGCTGTCATCGCCGCGGAGATGCTGACGGGCGCGGTCTTCACCAGCGTGCTGTCGGTGACGATCGACGCGGCGGTGGCTCAGCCGGTGAAGATCGCCCTGGGGCAGCAGAAGGGCTTCAGCCTGGACGAGGTCAACCAGGCCGAGCCACGTACAACGCGCTGTGCCTGCCGCTGGAGGTCACCGAGCCGGGCGGCGGGACGTGGCGCCACACGTACGACGACACGGGCAACCTGACCGCCACCACCGACCCGACGGGGTCGACCACCACCTACGCCTACACCGACCGGGGCCACCTCGCCCAGGTGATGGACGCACTGGGCCGCACCCGCCGCATCGCATGTGACCCGGCGGGACTGCCGGTGGCGGTCACGGACCCGCTGGGCCACACCACGAGCGTCCGCCGGGACACCTTCGGCCGGGTCGTCGAGGCGACGGACCCCCTGGGCCACACCACCCGTATGGGCTGGACGACCGAGGGCAAACCGGCGTGGCGGGAGGAACCGGACGGGGCACGGGAGACCTGGACCTGGGACGGCGAGGGCAACCTCCTCACCCACACGGACCCGGCGGGCCACACCACCCACCAGACCTCCACCCACTTCGACGTCCCCGCCAGCCGCACCGAGCCGGACGGCGCGACGTACGCCTTCGCCTACGACACCGAGCTGCGCCTGACCGAGGTCACCAACCCCCAGGGCCTGACCTGGACCTACACCTACGACCCGGCGGGCCGTGTCACCTCCGAGACTGACTTCAACGGCCGCACCCTCGCCTACACCCACGATGCGGCCGGCGACCTGCTGACCCGGACCAACGGCGCGGGCGAAACGATGCGTTTCACCCGGGACGCGCTGGGCCGTGCCGTCGAGCAGCGGGACGACGCGGGCGAGACCACGACCTTCGCCTACAACGCTGTCGGCCAACTGGCCCAAGCGACCAACGCGGACGCCGAGCTGACCATCGAACGCGATGCGCTGGGGCGCGTCCTGTCAGAAACGGTCAACGGCCGCACGACGACGTACGCGTACGACGCCGAGGGCCGTCGGACCCAGCGCACAACTCCCAGCGGCATCGTGAGCGAGTGGACGTACGACGCGGCAGGCCGCCCTACGTGCCTCGACAACGGCTCGGGAACCCTCTCCTTCACGTACGACGCGGCGGGACGGGAAACCGAACGCCGCCTGGGCGAGGGCGTGACCCTGACCCAGACCTGGGACAAGGCAGACCGCCTCACCACACAGACCCTCACCCGCGAACCGGGGGAGGCAGACCGCATCCTCCAACACCGGGCGTACGCCTACCGCCCGGACGGCTACCTCACCGAGATCCGCGAACTCACCTCGGGCACCCGCCGCTTCGACCTGGATCCGGTAGGCCGCGTGACGGGGGTCCACGCCCACGGCTGGACCGAGACGTACGCCTACGACACGGCAGGCAACCTCACCCACGCAACGGCCCCCGCGCACGCGTCACCCGGCGACCGGGAGTTCTCGGGGACGATCATCCACCGAGCGGGCCGCACGACGTACGAACATGACCCCCAGGGCCGCCTGACCCGCCGCACCCGGAAATTGTTGAACGGCCAGACCCGCACCTGGACCTACACCTGGAACGCCGAAGACCGCCTCACCGACGCGACGACGCCCGACGGCGACCACTGGCACTACACCCATGACCCGCTGGGCCGTCGCATATCCAAACAACGCCTGGCCGAGGACGGCACGGTCGCCGAATCGGTGGACTTCACGTGGGAAGACACCCGCCTGGCGGACAATCCACCCCCGAGGGCAAGCACACCACCTGGGACTACGTCCCAGACACCCACCGCCCCCTCACCCAAACCGACCACACCCCGCTGATCCGGGAGCCGGGCGCATCCCTCATCGAGAAATTCACGGGCGCGGACAACCCCGAAACGCACCCCCGCTTCCACGCCATCATCACGGACCTGGTCGGCACCCCAACAGAACTGGTCACCCCTGACGGAGACCTGTCCTGGCAACACCGCACCACCCTCTGGGGCACCCACTTCCCCTCCCGGGCGAGCACCTCAACGGTCGACTGCCCCCTCCGCTTCCCCGGCCAATACGCCGACCCCGAAACGGGCCTGCACTACAACTACTTCCGCCACTACGACCCGGAAACGGCCCACTACGTCACCCCGGACCCCCTGGGCCTCGATCCCGTCCCCAACCACCACGCCTATGTCGCCAATCCATTCGTGTGGCTTGATGCGCTTGGTTTGAAGTGTGGCATTGACCTGTCACAGGCCACTCCATACAGAGGACGGTTCCCGCAGACGGCAAACCCTGGCGAGGTCCTGGTCCGCCGCAAAGAGGATGGAAGCGTAACCGCATATGCTGTCTATGATGCTGACGGCAAGCCGGTGAAGCGTGTTGACATATCGGCGGACTCGAAGCCTCACAACGGTGTACCGCCACCACATGTGGTCGAGATGAAGAAGCATGTGAATCCGAAGACTGGTGAGGTGTATTACAACTGGGACAAGAACTCGACGCGGCCGGCCAGGCCAGACGAAATACCGCTCCCGGAGTGAAAATGGAGTGTCGTGAAACCTGAAGAGTACCCAGAAGTTCGATCCTGGATCGAAAGTCTTACCGGGGCTCCTGACTTTGTGGACTTCCTTACGCACAATTGCAGTGTCGGTATGTGGCTTGCCTTCTCCCGTCTAGTGAACCCTGAGTTCATTGAGATTCATGGCTGCATCCTCTGGGAGCGTAAATATAATCAGAACAGGTTCGAGGAATGGTGGCAACATCTGGACGGAAATGTTTACGCCATCGAGAATACGCTGAATCGGTTTGTCGTGGCCGATGTGGTTCCGTGTGAGGAGTCTCCCGAGAACGACAGTGCGCTCGCCGACATAGCCGATGCCATTGCTGGATCCTGGGATCATGTCCTGGCTCGCACTTTTCCAGATCGTGCTTTCAAGGTCCATGTCCTTTCTACCGACGACGGGCCAACGATCGTTTTCCATCAGGCGGGCGGCTGAACAACAGAGATCCGCGCTGCGGAAGTCCAGCTCCCGCAGCGCGGATTGACGACAGCGGCGAGGATGCGTCCGGTACGTCACCCCGAATCGCCGAAGTCAGTACCCGGCTTCCTCGACGCCCGCCCGGGCACCCCATGCCCGCGAAGCGGCGACAGCACCCACCGCCGTCGCGGCCAGCGCGGCGCTGACCCACACCGCCCCCCGGTAGTCGCCCGTCGTCTCCGTCGCGACGCCTGCGGCCAACGGGCCCAGGAAGGCACCCGTGTTCAGCGCGACCGTGGCGAACGAGCCGCCCAGCGAAGGGGCCTGGGAGGCCGTGTGCATGACGCGGGTGACGAGGGTTGAGCCGATGCCGAACGACAGGCCGCCCTGGAGTATCGTCGCGATGAAGAGCGGGGCCGTATAGGGGCTGGCCAGCGCCAGCAAAGCCCAGCCCACGGGCAGGGCGCACATGGCCAGGAACAGGCCCCTCCCGAACCCGCCGTCGGCCTTACGGCCGGCCGTGGTGACCCCCACGAAGGCGCCCACCCCGAACGCGGCGAGAAGGGCGGGGACGGCGGCCCCGGGGAGGTGGGTGATGTCCGTGGCGATGACGGCCAGGTAGGCGAAGGTCGCGAACGTCGCCCCGTTGACCACGGCCGCGAGGGCCATGGCCCACTGCACCGGGCGCGACGCCACCACACGCGCTTCCCGCCTGATCGACACATCCTCCCGACCAGCCGCGTCGGCGGGTGCCTGGCGGAAGACCAGAGCCAGCGCGGGCAGGCACAGGGCCGCCACGGCCCAGAACGCGGAACGCCAGCCGCACCACTCCCCGAGCAACGCCCCCGCGGGGACACCCGCGACGCACGACAGCGTGACCCCGGACAGCAGAACGGCGGTGGCCCTGGCGTGCTGCGCCGTCGGTACGAGGGCGGTCGCGACGGACATCGCGACCGCCAGGAAACCGGCGTTGGCGATCGCGGCGACGATACGAGTACCGAAGAGCACGGCGAAGTCCGTCGTCACCGCGCCGATCACATGCACAACCACGAACGCCGTCAGAAAGCCCGCCAGCGCCCTCCGCCGTGGCCATTGCGCGCTCAGCGCGGCCATCACCGGGGCGCCGACGATCATCCCGATCGCGTACGCGGACGTCAGGCTCGCCGCGGCTCCCACCGACACGGAGAGGTCTTGGGCGATGCCTGGTACGAGACCGGACAGCATGAACTCGGATGTTCCTTGCGCGAAGACAGCGAGCGCGAGGACGTAAAGGAAAACAGGCAAGAGGTCGACTCCAGCGAAGAGCGGATGCGGGCAAGAACAGCCGCGTGCTGGATGTCGGACTACGCCATGACGAGCCATGAATACGTCATGACTACGACGAGCCCGAGACGGAACCAGACACACGGAGTCGTGTCCGGTCGCTGGAAGCGAGATCGACCCAAACCAAAAGTCAGGTCAGCGGTTCAGACAACTGCTCGCCGCCGAACGACCGGCGGCTCCGTTCTGTCTGATTCAGGGCTCGTCATGTCGGGCACCGTATCCACAACCCCCGACAGAGATCAATCGGAGCGGGGCGGGGGCCAATCCCGCGAAGGGGAGATCAACCCTGCGAAGCCTTCGTCGCCGCGCAGTCGCCGCAGGTGCCGAAGATCTCGATCGTGTGGGCCACGTCCACGAAGCCGTGCTCGGCGGCGATCGCGTCGGCCCACTTCTCGACGGCGGGGCCCTCCACCTCCACCGCCTTGCCGCAGGCGCGGCAGACCAGGTGGTGGTGGTGCTCCTCGCTGTTGCAGCGGCGGTAGACCGCCTCGCCCTCCGTGGTGCGGAGGACGTCGACCTCGCCGGCGTCGGCGAGGGACTGGAGGGTGCGGTAGACGGTGGTCAGGCCCACCGAGTCGCCTCGGTGCTTGAGCATGTCGTGGAGCTCCTGCGCACTGCGGAACTCGTCCACCTCGTCCAGTGCTGCCGCCACCGCGGCGCGCTGCCTGGTGGACCGGCCGCGTACTGGGGGACCCGCGGTCACCACGGCTGCCTCCTCAACCTCACATGCTCCGTCGCTCTCGGGGCTCTCTCCGCGCCCACTGCGTCTTCTGCCCGGCCATTGTGCCAGTTATCGCTCGGGGGGCGGACGAGAGCGACAGACTGAGCGACGGAGCGAGCGGTGGACCGTGCGAGTGCGTGGACTCTACGAGTACATCGTCGTTAGTCGCTATACGAGTACATCGTCCCTCACCGTGCACCCTTCCCCGGCCGCGGCCACCCGTTGAGCGCGTCTTTTCGCCAGGGGCGCGGCCAGGGCCGTGATCACGGCGAAGACTCCGATGGCGAGGACGACGATGCTCGCGCCGGGCGGGACGTTCTTGTAGAAGGAGAAGACCGTGCCGGACAGGGTCACCACGACGCCGATGGTGATCGCCAGCGCGAGCGTCATCGCGAAGCCCCGGGTGGCCTGCTGGGCGGCGGCGACCGGGACCACCATCAGGGCGCTGACCAGGAGCAGGCCCACGACGCGCATGGCGACGGTGACCGTGACGGCCGCGGTGACGGCCAGCAGCAGGTTGAGCGTGCGCACCGGGAGGCCGGTCACCCGGGCGAACTCCTCGTCCTGGCACACCGCGAAGAGCTGGCGGCGCAGCCCCAAGGTGATCAGTACGACGAATGCGGCGAGGAGGGAGATCGCGACGACGTCCTCGGGGGAGACCGTGGTGATCGAGCCGAAGAGATAGGTGGTGAGGTTGGCGTTGGAGCCGGTCGGCGAGAGGTTGATCAGCAGCACACCGCCCGCCATCCCGCCGTAGAAGAGCATCGCGAGCGCGAGATCGCCGCGGGTCTTGCCGTACCAGCGGATCAGCTCCATGGCGATCGCGCCGAGGGCGGATACGGCGACGGCGGTCCACACGGGGTTGGCGCCGGTCAGGAAGCCGAGGGCGACGCCGGTAAGGGCGACATGGCCGATCCCGTCGCCCATGATCGCCTGGCGGCGCTGGACGAGGTAGATGCCGACGGCGGGCGCGGTGATGCCCACCAGGACGGCGGCGAGCAGGGCCCGCTGCATAAAGGCGTAGTCGAGGATCTCGAGCATCTCAGGTCAGCAACCCTGTCCGGATCGGTTCGGCGTCGGGCGCCGCATGGGGATGGACGTGATCGTGGCCGGGCAGCGCGTGCTGGCCCACGGCCTTGGGCGGCGGTCCGTCGTGGACCACGCAGCCGTCGCGGAGCACCACCGCGCGGTCGATCAGTGGCTCCAGCGGGCCGAGCTCATGGAGGACGAGGAGGACCGTGGCACCGGCGGCGACCTGCTCGCGGAGGGTGCCCGCGAGGATCTCCTGGCTGGCGAGGTCGACCCCGGCCATCGGCTCGTCCATGATCAGCAGTTCCGGTTCGCCCGCGAGGGCGCGGGCGATCAGCACGCGCTGGTGCTGACCGCCGGAGAGGGCGCTCACCGGGTCCCGGGCGCGGTCGGCCATGCCGACGAGCTCCAGGGCCCGCTGAACGGCCGCCCGGTCCGCCTTGCGCGGCGGGCCGAACCGGCGCCGGGCCAGCCGGCCCGCCGAGACGACCTCGCGCACGGTCGCGGGGACGCCGCTGGCGGCGGTGGTGCGCTGCGGTACGTACCCGATCCGGGCCCAGTCGCGGAAACGGCGGCGGGGGGTGCCGAAGAGGGCCAGCTCACCGCCGGTGAGCGGCACCTGGCCGACGATGGACCGTACGGCGGTGGACTTGCCGGAGCCGTTGGCGCCGAGCAGCGCCACGACCTCGCCGCGGCGGACGGTCAGATCGATACCGCGCAGCACGGGGCGGCCACCGAGGGTGGCGGTGGCGCCGCGCAGGGATATGGGGTCGGCGGCCGGGTCCGCGGTCCGAGCCGGATGTGTGGGTGCCTTGGGCCCCGGATGCGGGGGCGCGGTCGGGGCTATGTCCGGCTCCTCGGTTTCCATGGGTTCCTCGGTCGCCATCGTTTCCTCGACCTCCGTGGGGTGGTCCGTCACTTGGTGCCCAGTGCCTTCTGCAGGGCCTTCAGGTTGGATCGCATGACCTGGATGTAGTCGTCACCCTTGGACTTGTCGCCGATGCCCTCGATGGGATCGAGCACATCGGTCCGCAGATGGAGATCGCCCGCCAGCGTCTTCGCCGTCCGGTCGCTCACGAGGGTTTCGAAGAAGACGGTGTTGACCTTGTCCTTCTTGGCGACGCCGTGCAGCCCCTTGATCCGGGCCGGGCTGGGCTCGGATTCGGGGTCGAGGCCGGAGATCGCCTCCTGCCGCAGGCCGTAGCGCTCGGCGAGATAGCCGAAGGCGGCGTGGGTGGTGATGAAGGTGTCCGAAGAACGGTCCTTCAAACCGTTCCGGAAGTCCTGATCGAGTGTGGTCAGCTCCTTGACCAGGGCGGTGGTGTTCTTCTTGTACGTCGTGGCGTGATCGGGGTCGGCCGTCTCCAGCGCCTTGCCGACGCCCTTGGCGACCTGGGCGTAGCGCACCGGGTCCAGCCAGATGTGGGGGTCGGCGGCGGCGTCGCCGGAGTGGGCGTGGCCCTCGTGCCCTTCCTCGCCCTCGCTCCCGTGGCCGCCTTCGCCCGCGTCCGCGCTCCCGTGGTCATGGTCGCCCTCGACCTCGGTGCCGTGGTCCTCCATCGTGGTGTACGAGGCGGCGTCGGCGACGTGCTTCGGCTCGGCCTGTCCGATGGCCCGGTCGACGGAGGGCTGGAGCCCCTTGAGGTAGACCACCAGACCGGCCTTGCTGAGATCGGCGGTCTGCCGGGGGCTTATCTCCAGATCGTGCGGCTCGACGCCGGGCTTGGTCAGGGAGGACACATGGATGGCGTTCCCGCCGATCCGCTGGGCGAGGAACTGCAGGGGGTAGAACGACGCCACCACGTCCAGCTTGCCGTCCGTCCTTCCGTCGCCAACGTTGGAGGAGCAGGCTGTGAGGGTGGTCAGACCCAGTGCGGCGGCTCCGACGAGGGCGGTCGTGGGCCTGAGGCGGCGTATGTTCATGACTCTCATTTTCAACAAAGATGGAAACGATTGTCAACAACTGTCCTCTTGTTGATCGCTTCGACTACCGATTTGATCCGGGGGGTGCCGCCGCCGGTAACCTGAAGCATTCGCTTCGTCGTCAGTGTCGTCATCAATGAAGAGAGCACCGTGGCCGCCGACAAGATCGACACCATCGTCAGCCTCAGCAAGCGCCGTGGCTTCGTCTACCCGTGCAGCGAGATCTACGGCGGCCAGCGAGCCGCCTGGGACTACGGACCGCTCGGTGTGGAGCTGAAGGAGAACATCAAGCGGCAGTGGTGGCGTTCCATGGTCACCTCTCGTGACGACGTCGTCGGACTCGACTCGTCCGTGATCCTGGCCCGTGAGGTGTGGGAGGCGTCCGGCCACGTCGCCACCTTCACGGACCCGCTCACCGAGTGCACCTCCTGCCACAAGCGGTTCCGCGCCGACCACCTGGAGGAGGCGTACGAGGCCAAGCACGGCCGGCTCCCCGAGAACGGCCTGGCCGACGTCAACTGCCCGCACTGCGGCAACAAGGGCAGCTTCACCGAGCCCAAGCAGTTCTCCGGGCTGCTCGCCACCCACCTCGGCCCGACCCAGGACTCCGGCTCGATCGCCTATCTGCGCCCCGAGACCGCCCAGGGCATCTTCACCAACTTCCTCGCCGTCCAGCAGACCTCGCGCCGGAAGCCGCCGTTCGGTATCGCGCAGGTCGGCAAGTCGTTCCGCAACGAGATCACGCCGGGAAACTTCATCTTCCGGACGCGTGAATTCGAGCAGATGGAGATGGAGTTCTTCGTCAAGCCGGGCGAGGACGAGACGTGGCACGAGTACTGGATGGAGCAGCGCTGGAACTGGTACCGGGACCTCGGTCTCCAAGAGGCGAACATCCGGTGGTACGAGCACCCGAAGGAGAAGCTCTCCCACTACTCCAAGCGCACCGCTGACATCGAGTACCGCTTCAGCTTCGGCGGCTCGGAGTGGGGCGAGCTGGAGGGCCTGGCCAACCGCACCGACTTCGACCTGAAGGCGCACTCGGCGGCGTCCGGCCAGGACCTGTCGTACTTCGACCAGGAGGCCGGCGAGCGCTGGACTCCCTATGTCATCGAGCCGGCGGCGGGCGTGGGCCGCGCGATGCTGGCCTTCATGCTCGACGCGTACGTCGAGGACGAGGCGCCCAACGCCAAGGGCAAGATGGAGAAGCGCACCGTGATGCGGCTCGACCCGCGCCTGGCGCCGGTCAAGGTCGCGGTGCTGCCGCTGTCCCGCAACCCGCAGCTCTCGCCGAAGGCCAAGGGGCTCGCGGCGGACCTGCGCAAGCACTGGAACATCGAGTTCGACGACGCGGGCGCGATCGGCCGCCGCTACCGTCGCCAGGACGAGATCGGCACGCCCTTCTGCGTCACCGTGGACTTCGACACCCTCGACGACAACGCCGTGACCGTGCGCGAGCGCGACACGATGAAGCAGGAGCGGGTCTCCCTCGACCAGATCCAGTCCTACCTGGGCGGCCGTCTGATCGGCTGCTGACCTGGCCCGGGCCATCGCGCCCGGACCACGGGCACCGGACACATACCCGACGACGGGCTCCGGCGCCACGGACGCGATGTCCGTGGCGCCGGGGCCCGTCGGTTCGGCAGAACGGGGGGTTCACCAATCGTGCGAGGCGTGACACATCACATCACCGCCACCCGCGAGGACGGCACGGTCTTCGAGGTGAGCTACGGCTACGGTCCGGGGCAGCGGCGGCTGCTCGGCTGCCGGCACTGCGACTGGCAGGAGCGGATCACCTACGGCGGCGCCCGCCACAAGGGACTCGACCACCTCGCCCAGGCGCACGGAGCCCTCGGCTCCCCGCGGATGACGGCCGACGCGGCGGCGCGGCGGCAGGTCCTCCTGATCATGCTGGCCTGTTTCGCGGCGGCCGCGCTCATTCTGTGGTGGGCCGCCTCGCAGGGGTGAGCCGCGGGTTGTCGCGGACGGTCCGCTGTCCCCGGCCGAGCGCCAGTGCCGTGCACAGCGCCGCCAGCGGCAGCTCCGCGCAGGCCGCCATCGCGACCGCCACCGCCAGTTCCCCGCCCGGCGCGGCGGTCACCGTGTCGAACCACGCGTCCACCACGAGCAGCGCTCCCGTCGCCGCCGCGGTCAGGCGGTGGCGGTCGTCGCCGCGTCGGCGCAGCGCGGCGGTGGAGAGCAGCCCGAGCGCCTCGAGGGCGTCCAGGCCCACCCAGGCGGCGTTCCAGTGGCCGACCTGGGCCGTGGACGGCACCGTCCGGGCCAGTACGTACAGCCAGGGGACCAGCGCCGCCCCCGAGGCCAGCAGCACCGACTCCGGCCGTATCAGCCGCCCGCGCCGGGCGTGCCGCAGGAGCCGCGCACGCCGTACGGGCCGCGCACGCCGCAGGCGTGCGGATGGCGCTGTCCGTACGGTCGCCGGGCCGGTGGCCGGAGCGGTGGCCCGCGCGGCGGCCGGAGTGGCGGCTGGAGGGGTGGCGTACAGGGCGGTCATGGGGCGGATCTCCTTCCGGGCCCGCTCGTTGCCGGGCATGCCATCAGCCTTGTCGGCGCCGCCTCCGGTGTCGGTCACACCAGTTGCCGACTTGGGGTGGCACTAGATGCACCCCGATTACGGGCATGTGGTCCAGCGCGTGGCCGATCGGGACCGCTCTAAGGTCGTCGTATGAGCCTCCTCACCGCGATACGCCCCGCGTTCGGGCGTTCGCTGCACAGGCTGCGGCGCGACGCCCGGTTCGGCGTCGCGGGCATCGCGGTGCAGTTCGTGGCCTGGGCGGTGCCGATGAGCGTGCCGTGGCTGATCTACGACGACGCCTCGTCGCTGATGGACGTCCTGCTCGCGCTCACCATCCCGCTCGTCGCCCCGGCCGTGGCCACGCCGCTGCTGACGCGCGTGCAGCGGCGGCGGTTCGCGGCGTTGCTCGACATCGAGATCACCGGGCCCAAGAGGGCCCCGCGGCAACTGTGGTACCACCTGTTGGCCGGACCGGCGGTCGCCTGGGGAGGGGTGCTGGCCGTCACGATGGCCCTCGTCGGTCTCGCGGCCGCCACTGTGTACATCTGGATATGGGGCGTCCCGCTGTCCTGGCGGGTCGAACATGTCGGGTACTCGACCAAGGCCGCCTATGTCACGGCGGGCGGCCTGATCCTGCTGGCCCTCGCCTACGCGCTCATCGGTGCCCTCACGCGGCTCGACACCCGCGCCGCCACCACGCTGCTGGGCCCCGTCCCCGCCAAGGAGCTGGAACGGCGGGTCGAGGACCTGACCGAGAGCCGTGCGGGGGCGGTCGACGCGGCAGACGCCGAGCGCCGCCGTATCGAACGCGATCTGCACGACGGCGCTCAGCAGCGGCTGGTGTCCATGGCGGTCAACCTGGGGCTGGCGAAGGCCACTCTCAAGGATTTGCCGGACGAGGCGCGGCAGGTCATCGAGGAGGCGCACCGCGAGGCCAAGGGCGCCATCGAGGAGCTGAGCAGCCTGGTGCGCGGTCTGCACCCGGCCGTCCTCGACGAACTCGGCCTGGACGCCGCCCTCTCCGGCATCGCGGCGCGCGCCCCCCTGCCGGTGCGGCTGCATGTCCACGTGCCGGAGCGAGCCGCCCCGACCGTCGAGGCCGTCGCGTACTTCGTCGTGTCCGAGGCGCTCGCCAACGTCGCCAAGCACGCTCGGGCGGAGCGGGCCGACGTCACGGTCGTCCGCGCCGGGGGCACGCTGCGGATCGTCGTCGAGGACGACGGGGTGGGCGGCGCCGACCCCGCGCGGGGCAGCGGCCTCGGCGGGCTCGCCCAACGGGCGGGCTCGGTGGACGGCACCTTCGGCATCAGCAGCCCCCGCGGGGGCCCGACCGTCATCACTGTGGAGCTGCCGTGCGCGCTGTGATCGCCGAGGACTCGGTTCTGCTGCGGATCGGCCTGGTCAAGGTCGTACAGACCGCGGGCTTCGAGGTCGTGGCGGAGGCGGAGGACGCCGAGGGGCTGCTGGCGGCGGTCGAGGAACACCGTCCGGACATCGCGGTCGTGGACGTCCGGATGCCGCCGGGCTTCACGGACGAGGGCGTCCGGGCGGCGCTGCTGATCCGGCGGCAGTGGCCGGACACGGCCGTACTGCTGCTGTCGCAGTACGTCGAGGAGCGGTACGCGGCTGACCTGCTGACGTCCCACACCAGCGGGATCGGCTATCTGCTCAAGCAGCGGGTCGCGGATGTGGAGGAGTTCATCGACGCGCTGCGCCGGGTGGCGGGCGGCGGCACCGCCCTGGACCCGCAGGTCGTGGCCCAGTTGCTGGTGCGGCGGCACAGCGATCCGCTGGACCGGCTGACCTCGCGCGAGCGGGACGTACTGGAGCTGATGGCCGGCGGGCGGTCGAACGCGGGGATCGCCGGGGCGCTGGTGGTCAGCGAGAGCGCGGTGGCCAAGCACATCAACTCCATCTTCGGGAAGCTGGACCTGCCGGTCGCCGAGGCGGACCACCGCAGGGTGCTGGCCGTACTGCGGTTCCTGGGCGTGGGCTGAGGGGCCCCGGGCGCGGGCACCGGGCGCGGCACATCCCCAAAGGCTCCTCGCCGGGATCCCCGCGCTCGACCGCCCACCGGCCATCACCTCCTACGGCCGCCTACGCCACCGCGCGCGGCAGGCGCAGGCTCAGCAGCAAGGTCAGCGCGATCGCCGCAAGCTGGGCCGCGAGCGTGATGACCAGTGCGTCACCCATGCCCATCGAAGGCTCCAGGGACAGGAAGAGCGTGCCGAGCGTCGCCACGCCCAGTGCCAGCGCGGACTGCTGGGTGGTGACCATCACGCCGCTTCCCACCCCGGCCCGATCGTTCGGCACATCGGCGAGCACGATCCGGATCAGCACCGGAAGCTGCAGCCCCTGCCCGAACCCGGCCAGTGCGACTCCCGGCAGCAGCCCGGCCAGCGACAGACCCTGCCAGTCGCGCCATACGGCCAGCATCAGCACCGCGATGCCCACGGCCTGGATCAGCCCGCCCGCGGTCACTACACGGCTGCCGTACCGGCCCACCAGGCGCGGCCCCATCAGCGAGGCCACGAAGAACGTCGTGGCCATCGGCGCCAGCGCCAGTCCGGCCTCGACCGGTCCGTACCGCAGCCCCTGCTGCAGTGCGACCGCGATGACGAACATGAAGCCACCGAAGCCGATCGAGAACGGCACCACCATCGGCAGCCCGCGCCGCAGCCCGTTCAGCGCGAAAAGGCTCGGCGGCAGCAGCGGCGTCCGGCCGGCCCGGTCGGCGCGCCGCTCCACGACGTAGAACGCGGCGGCCACGAGGGGGAACGCGCCCAGCGTCAGCCAGGTCCACAGCGGCCAGCCCGCCGCCCGGCCCTCGGTCAGCGGCACCATCAGCGTGATCAGCGACAGCGCCAGCAGTACGGTGCCCGGCACGTCCACCGGCGCGGGCCGCTCCGAACGGGTCTCGGGGACCGTACGGACCGCGAGGATCAGGCCGATCACCGCGACCGGCACATTGACCAGGAAGACCGCGCGCCACCCGGTGCCCGCGATGTCCGCGGCCACCAGCACACCGCCCAGGATCTGGCCCGCCACCATGGACAGACCGGCCGTCGCGCCGTACATGCTGAGCGCGCGGGCGCGGCGCGTACCGCTGGTCGAGGAGTGGATCGTGGCCAGCACCTGGGGCAGCATCAGCGCCGCCGAGGCGCCCTGCGCCACCCGGGCGCCCACCAGGCTCCAGGCGTCCGGCGCGAGCCCGCAGGCCAGCGAGGTCAGCCCGAAGGCCGCCATCCCGGCGAGGAAGAGCCTGCGGCGTCCGAAGGTGTCGCCCAGCCGGCCGCCGAGGACCAGCAGTACCGCGTACGCCACGCCGTATCCGGCGACGACGAGCTCCAGTACGGCCGGACCGGCGTGGAGATCGTGGTCCATGGTGGGCAGGGCCACGTTGACGATGAAGAAGTCGATCAGCGGCAGCGCCGCGCCCAGCAGCACGGTGAACAGCCCGAGGGGGCTCAGCGCGGGGCCGGAGGAGGTGTGGGTCCGCCCGGTGGTCTTCCCGCCAGTGCTCTTCGCGCCGCTGACCTTCCCGCCGGTCGTCTTCGCTGCGTCCGGGGCGGGGGTTCTCGTTCGTATCGTGGAAATCTGCGTTTCGGTCACGCTTACGAAGATCCTGGGTCGCTCAGGCTGGTACCAGAGTGTCTTTATCCTGGTACAAGAAGTACCTGGCAACCGGCTGAGCCCTTCAGGCACCCTGGAGCCATGACCACGATGGTGCGGGAAGCCACGGCCGGTGCCACGACGGGTGCCACGGCCGAGAGCAGGAGCGCGGGGGCCGAGATACGGCGCCGGGAGCGAGCCGCAGGGCGCGCCGGTGTCGAAAGCGACGAGGAGCAGGGAGCGAGGAACGAGCGACCGTCGACGAGGAGTGTCGACACCGGATCAAAGCGCCTGGAGGCGAGCGACCCAAGAAGGGGCGAGCTGGCCGCGTTTCTGCGCAGTCGGCGGGAGCGGATCACCCCTGAGCAGGTGGGGCTGCCCCGGGGCCGCCGCCGGCGCACCCCCGGTCTGCGCCGCGAGGAGGTCGCGCAGCTCTCGACCGTCGGCGTGACCTGGTACACGTGGCTGGAGCAGGGCCGCGACATCCATGTCTCGGCGCAGGTCCTCGATGCCATCGCCCGCGCGCTGATCCTGGACCGCAGCGAGCGGGCCCATCTCTTCGCGCTCGCCGGGACCGTCGACCCGAGCCCGGCGAGCGAGTGCACGGGCGTTCCGCAGTCCCTGCGGCGCATGCTGGAGCAGTTGGAGCCGTTCCCCGCCTGCGTCCAGAACAGCCGCTTCGACCTGCTCGCCTACAACCGCACCTACCGGCTGATGATGTGCGACCTGGACCAGGTGCCACCGGAGGACCGCAACTGCCTGTGGCTGGCCTTCACCCATGACGAGTGGCGTTCGAGCCTGGTGGACCGGGACGAGACGATCCGGCTCATGGCGGCCAAGTTCCGTGCCGTCATGGCCGAGCATGTCGCCGAGCCCGCCTGGAAGGCGATGGTGAAGCGGCTGGAGGACGCCTCCGCGGAGTTCCGGGAGATCTGGGCGCGGCATGAGGTGGTCCGGCCCGGCGACAAGATCAAGGTCTACCGCCAGTCGCAGGTGGGCATCCTCCGGCTGGCCTCCACCAGCCTGTGGACCGGCCCGAGGCAGGGCCCCAAGCTGCTCACCTACACCCCGGCGGACGCGGAGACGCATGAGCGCCTGGAGCGGCTGCACGCCATGGGGCTCGCGGAGGGGGCCGGGGCGGGGGCGGAGGCCGCGCCGACGGCGGAGGTCGCCCGGGCGGCAGCAGTCTGACCCGACCGACGGCCCTGGGGCGGCCTCCTTACGGACCGGCCCCAGGGCCGTCGTTACGGACCGGCCCCAGGGCCGTCGTTACGCACCGACCCCAGCGCCGTCGTACGCATCACGCCTCGGCGTCGTCACACATCACGCCATGACGCCCCTCACGCCTTCGCGTTCGCCGATGCCCGTCCCGTCGGCGTGCTCTCTTCGAGCAGCGTGGCCGCGCGCCGGGTCGTCTTCTCGGCCCAGCGGCCCGTGGTCACGATCCCCAGCAGCAGGATGACGGCACCGCATCCGGCGATGATCCACCAGGCCGGACGGGCGGCGTCCACGAACGCGGCAGTGGCCGCGGGCGAGGCGGCGTGCCCCATCTGGCCCGCCGCCGCCGAGGCGGCGCCCGCCGCCAGCACCGCGCCGATGACCGCGACACCGAGCGACTGGCCCACCTGGCGGCTGGTGGAGGCGACGGCCGCGGCGACTCCGGCCTGGGAGCGGGGCATCCCGGAGACCGCCGTGTTGGTGATGGGCGCGTTGACCATGCCGAAGCCGAGGCCGAACATCGCATAGCCGAGCAGCAGCCCGATATCGGTCGTCTGGACGTCGAAAACGGCGAACATCACCCCGCTGGCCGTTATGGCCACCCCGGCCACCAGCATCGACGGGCGGGGCCCGCGGGCGCCCACCAGCCGCCCGGACAGCGGTGCGCAGACGAAGCACATGAACGCCATGGGCAGCATCCACAGCCCGGCGTGCAGCGCGTCGAGCCCTCGCACGTCCTGCAGATAGAGCGTGTTCATGAAGAGATAGCCGCCGAGCGCCGCGAAGGCGCACACCGCGACGACCGTCGCCCCGCTGAATGGCGCGCTGTGGAAGAACCGCACATCGATCAGCGGTTCCGCACGTCGTAGCTCGTAGCGGATCAGCGCGATGAGCCCCATGGCGGCGATGGCCGCGAAGGTCACGATGAGCGGCGAGTCCCAGCCGAGTTCGGGCGCCTCGATGATCGCGTAGGTGATGGTGCCCAGCACCGCGACGACGAGCAACTGGCCGACGGGGTCGGCCCGGCGCGGCTTGGGGGCACGCGACTCCGGTACGTAGCGGGCGGTGAGGAGCAGCGCCGCGATCCCGACCGGAAGGTTTATCCAGAAGATCGAGCGCCAGCCGACGGACTCCACCAGCACTCCGCCGACGATCGGCCCGGCCGCCATGCTGATGCCGACGACCCCGCCCCAGACCCCGATGGCGCGGGCCCGCTCCTTGGGCTCGGTGAAGACATTGGTGATGATCGACATGGCGACGGGGTTCAGCATCGAACCGCCGATCGCCTGCACCATGCGGAAGATGACCAGCGTCTCCAGGTTGGGCGCGAGGCTGCACAGCCCCGACCCGAGGGTGAAGATCACCAGCCCGGTCTGGAAGGTGCGCTTGCGTCCCACCCGGTCGGCCGTCGACCCCGAGAGCATCAAAAGCGCGGCGAGGACCAGGGTGTACGCGTCGATCGTCCACTGCATCCCGGAGACGGAGGCGTGCAGATCGCTTCGGATCGAGGGCAGGGCGACGTTGAGGACGGTGTTGTCGAGGCTGACGAGCAGCAGGCTCATGCAGCAAATCGCCAGCACGAGCATGCGCCGCCGATGGCTGAGCTCACGCATGGTTGAACGCTACATCGATACTGTCGGTGCGGCGGTCATCACCGCCCTGTCGGTCCCTCTGGCGGGTGCGGGACAATAAGAGATCGGCCCGTCCTCTCCACCGTAGTACGCACAAGGAAGCTGACCCCATGACGCAGACGCCGCAGCCGCCGCAGACTCCGCATCAGCCGCGGACGCGGCTGCGGATCGGACCGCATATGGTCCAGCCGCCGGTCGTGCTCGCACCGATGGCTGGGATCACCAACGCTCCGTTCCGCACCCTGTGCAGGGAGTTCTCCGGCGGTAAGGGGCTGTTTGTCAGCGAGATGATCACCACCCGGGCGCTGGTGGAGCGGGACGCCAAGACGATGCGGCTGATCCACTTCGACGGCAGCGAGAAGCCGCGCTCCATCCAGCTCTACGGGGTGGACCCGATGACCGTCGGCAAGGCCGTCCAGATGATCGTGTCCGAGGATCTCGCCGACCATATCGACCTCAACTTCGGCTGCCCGGTGCCCAAGGTGACCCGTAAGGGCGGCGGCTCGGCGCTTCCGTACAAGCGGCATCTGCTGCGCTCGATCCTGCGCGAGGCCGTGACCGCCGCGGGCCCGCTGCCGGTCACCATGAAGATGCGCAAGGGCATCGACGACGACCACATCACCTTCCTCGACGCGGGCCGGATCGCGGTCGAGGAGGGCGTGACCGCGATCGCCCTGCACGGCCGCACCGCGGCCCAGCACTACGGCGGCACCGCCGACTGGGACGCGATCGCCCGCCTGAAGGAGGCCGTCCCGGAGATCCCGGTGCTGGGCAACGGCGACATCTGGTCGGCCGACGACGCGGTCCGGATGATGCGCGAGACGGGCTGTGACGGCGTGGTCGTGGGGCGCGGCTGCCTCGGGCGGCCCTGGCTCTTCGGCGACCTGGTGGCCGCGTTCGAGCCCGGCCAGGAGGGGCCGGTGGACGGCTCCGAGGTGCCGGTGCCGGGCTACGAGGTGCCCGGCTACGAGGCGCCCGGCTCCGAGGCACCCGGCTACGCGCGGCCGACGCTCAAGGAGGTCGCGGCCGTGATGCGCCGCCACGCCGAGCTGCTCGCCGAGTGGCTGGAGGACGAGGAGCGCGGCGTGATCGACTTCCGTAAGCATGTCGCCTGGTACACCAAGGGCTTCTCGGTCGGCTCGGAGATGCGCAAGCGACTGGCGATCACCTCGTCCCTCGCCGAGCTGGACGCCCTGCTGGCCGAGCTGGACCTGGACCAGGAGTGGCCCCCCGGCGCCGACGGCCCGCGCGGCCGCACCTCGGGCCGCAACCGCGTGGTGCTGCCCGACGGCTGGCTGGACGACCCGTACGACTGCGCGGGGGTCGGCGCGGACGCGGAGCTGGACACCTCGGGCGGCTGAACCCCGCCAATCCAGCCTCCAGCAGTCCCGTAGTCCCGTAGTCCCGTAGTCCCGTAGTCCGGGGGTCACACGGGGTCATCACGGGTTAAAGTGATGGGCTCGTGGTCGCGGTGGGATCTGGACGATCTGGGGGGATCGGTGACAAGCGTCGTCTTCGTCCACGGCACGGGGGTCCGGGCCAAGTCGTACGAGAAGAGCTTCGCGCGGGTCGTGAGCGGCCTGGGGCGGGTGAGAGCCGAGGTCAGGGTCGCCCCCTGCTTCTGGGGCGAGGAGCACGGAGCCTCGCTGGGGCTCGGCGGGGCGTCGATCCCGGTGCGGACGAAGCACCGCGGCGTCGGCGGCGACGAGCTGCTGGACGAGGACGATCCGCTGGCCGTATGGGCGCTGCTGGAGGTGGATCCGCTCGCCGAGCTGCGGGAGTTCGCGGCGGCGGCGAAGGCGCGGCGCGGTGGAGGCGCGCGGGCCGGTTTCGCCCCCGGCCGTCAGGACCCCTGGCAGGTCGTCGCCGATACGGCGCGCGGGCTGAGCCTGGAGGCGGTGACCGGCGGCGGGGGGAGCCTGGACGAGTTGGTGTCCGACCTCGCGCCGCACCTCGGCACGGCCGGTGGCCGCGTCGCCCAGGAGATCTCCCGCGCTCTGGGCGGTACGCCGCCCGCCGACGGCATCGAGGCGATCGCGGCCCGCGCCGTGTACGCCCTGGCCGTCCAGCGGGCCGAGGGCCCGCACGGCGACGATGAGCCGCTCGCGGTGGACGGCGCCGACCGGGACACCGTCGTCGGCGCGCTCACCGATCAGCTCGGTGGCGCCGGCCGGGGCGGATTCGCGGCCCGTGCCGCGAAGGGCGTCGCCGTACGGGCGCTCAACTCCTACCTCTCGCCGCTGTCTTCACTGGCCCATACCTTCCGTGGCGGGATCACCAAGGGATCCGTCCCGGCCAGTGGCGACATCCTCCGCTACCAGGTGCGCGGCGCCGGGGTGCGTGCCGCGATCCGGGAGGCCGTGCGCGCTGAGATCGCGTCAGGGGGCGGCCCGGTGGTGCTGCTCGCCCACAGCCTCGGCGGTATCGCCTGCGTCGATCTGCTCGCCGAGCCCGATCCGCCCGCCGGGGTGGACCTGCTGGTGACGGTCGGCTCGCAGGCGCCGTTCCTCTACGAGCTGGACGCGCTCACCGCGCTGCGCCGCGGCGAGTCGCTGCCCGCCGGCTTCCCCCGCTGGATCAATGTCTACGACGAGCAGGATCTGCTCGGTTTCGTCGGGGAGAAGGTCTTCCCCGACCGGGTCATCGATCTGCGCGTCAACACCCGCCAGCCCTTCCCGCGCGCCCACACCTCGTACTTCGCCCACCAGCGGCTGTACGAACTGCTGGCCCCGGAGCTGCCGAAGTGACAGCGGTGGAGCACGACTGGCGCCGCACCCATGCCGTGATCGTGGCGGTCGAGCGGTACAACGGCAGCGACGCCCTGAACCTCGACGGCCCGGTGCACGACGCCATCGGCATGCGGAAGTGGCTGACCGGGCGGGGCGTACCGCCGGAGAACATCCGGTTACTGGCCTCGCCCATGGAGCACAACAGGGCGGCCCTGGAGGCGGAGCACCCTGGCTACCGCCCGGCGGAGCGCGCCGATGTGCGCAAGGTCTTCCGGGACGGGCTGCGCGAGATCGACGGCGAGTGGCTGTGGATCTACTGGGCCGGGCACGGAGTGCAGGCACCGGGCGGCCGGTGGAGCCTGCTGTATCCGGAGACCTCCGACACCGACCTCCAGGGGCTGGACGCCGACAGCCTGATGGACCTGGTGCGCACCGACCATGTGCACTGGGACGGAGCGGACCGGGTCACCGTGGTCATCGACGCCTGCCGGCGGGCCCTTCCCCTCGACATCCACGAGCTGGCCGACGTCCCGCAGCCGCTCACCAACGTGACCCAGACCAGATCCGAGCGGCCGGTCTTCTGGATGCGGGCCTGCCAGGCCGGGGCCGTCGCCATGGAGCAGGGCGGCGCCGGGCGCTTCACCTCCGCACTGCTGCGGCAGCTTGAGACGGCGGGCGCGGATGGGGCGGGGCTGGATCTGGACCGGGTCTGGAAGGGCGTACAGGACGAGTTCGCCCAGGTGCGTGCGACCGGGAGCAGTCGGCAGTACCCGACGATGCACGTCATCAACTGGGAGCAGGAGGAGCGGACGGTCCGGCTCGGCCCGCCCGCCCCGCCCCTCGACCCGGAGAAGCGGCGGTTCCGGGAGATGTTGGTCCTGGAGGCGTCCGGGCTGCTCGGGGCGGATGCGGCCGGATCGGCGGGGAGGGTCGCGGCCCGGCTGTGCGAGCAGTTCACCACCGCCCCGCCCGCCACGACGCCGCCCTCGGCCGAGGAACTGGTCGACTGGGCGCTGGAGAACCCGCACGGCACCATCACCCTCCTCGCCGAACTGAGCGCCCACGCCCCGGTCCGTACCGAGATCCGCAAGGCCTGCCATGTGCTGCAGGACCAGTGGCTGACCCGCGCCGAGTACACGGAGCTGGTCGCGCTGCTGGGGCGGCTGGACGAGCGGGGCCGGTACGACGTCGCCGAGGAGGCCCGCGCGCTGTTCGGCCTCGTCGATCTGTCGTGCCACGATCCGGCCGTGCTCGCCGACGCGCTGGAGGAGCTGATTCCCAAACCGGATCAGCTTCCCCAACTGCTCAGGGTCGTGGAGCGCTTCGCGGCCGTCGATGAGGGGGCGGTCGCGGCCGATCTGCGCGCCTGGTCGCTGCGGTGTGCCGAACGGCTGGGGCTGAAGGGCCAGTTGATGGAGCGGCGCGGCGAGGCCGAGGAGTACGCCGAGGGCGTCAAGGCCGCCGGTCTCGCACAGGATCAGCGCGTCCAGATCCGGCTCCACCCGTCCAACGGCTCAGGGCAGCGGCGTGCGTACGAGGTGTGGACGCGGCGCGGTGAGGACGTCACCTCCCTGGCCAAGGTGGACACCCCCGCCTCCCTGGAGGAGATACAGCGCGGCATCGATGAGCTCCTGAGGACACATGCCCGCACGCGGGACACCCTCGTGGAGTTCTTCGTGGCCCCCACCGACCTCGAACTGGCCGTGCACCGCTGGCAGCTCGACGCCGATGGGCCCCTGGAGCGCTCGCTCGGTACGGACTACCCGGTCGTGGTGCGCTGCACCGAACTCCGGGACAACCAGCGGCACGTCTGGAAGCAGCGGTGGGAGAGGGTCGACTCGGCGGGCACCGAGGATCTGGAGTGGCTGCCCGCTCACCTGGACACCTTCAAACAGGTCCACGGCGTCCTCCAGGGGCAGGAGGACGCTCCGGGCGTGGTGCTGACCACCCCCTTGCGGGCCCGGTCGGACGTCTTCAACGCCTGCCTGTTCGACGGAGTGCCCGTCCTCATATGGCATGGCGAGGCGGAAGCCGCCGCCGCGCGGGCCGAGTTGACGGCCCTGCTCGGCACCGAACGGCTGCGGTCCCTGCCCCAGCATCTGCGCAAGCTCCGGTCGGCGAGCGAGGCCGACGAAAGCCACCACGGCCGCCATATGGCGCTCCTGTGGGACGATCCGCACCGCCCGCTCCCCGACCAACTCGACCTGTCCGCACCCTGAGGAGAGACGAAGAAGATGGCACAGGACTGGAGGCTCTTCCAGGGCGGCGACACCGAGCCCCACGAGGTGGAGACCTGGCCCGCCGCCCCGCCGTGGCGGCGCTTCGGCGACGACGCGCGGCGCCGGGATCAGGAGCGGCCGCTGCCGTATCTGATCTCCGACGAGGACCGCGACGTCGTCAACATGGCGCTGCATCTGCACCGCCCGCTGCTGGTCACCGGCCGCCCCGGGACCGGCAAGTCGACCCTGGCCCACGCCATCGCCCGCGAGCTCAAGCTGGGCGAGGTGCTGCACTGGCCGGTCAACAGCCGCTCCACGCTCACCGAGGGCCTCTACTCGTACGACGCGGTGGGCCGGCTGCGCGAAGCCTCCCTCAAGCGGCGCGCCGACGAGACCGCCGAAGCCGAACCGGACATCGGCGACTATCTGCGGCTCGGCGCGCTCGGCACCGCGCTCCTCCCGGTGGCCAAGCCACGGGTTCTGCTCGTGGACGAGCTCGACAAGGGCGATGTCGACCTGCCCAATGACCTCCTTACGGTCTTCGAGGAGGGCGAGTTCGAGATTCCGGAACTGGCCCGGCTGGGGGAGGGCACGGGGATCCACGTGCAGTTCGCCGGCTCCCGGGACAAGGTCGAGATCACCGGCGGCTGGGTCAGTTGCCGCGTCTTCCCCGTCGTCGTCATCACCAGCAACGGCGAGCGCGAGTTCCCCCCGGCGTTTCTGCGCCGCTGCGTCCGGCTCGACCTCAAGCAGCCCGATGAGCAACAGCTCCAGAGAATCGTCACCATGCATCTGGGTGAGGAGATCGGCGCCCGGGCCCAGGAGCTGATCGCCGACTTCGTGGCCCGGCGCAACGAGCGGGAGCTGGCCACCGATCAACTCCTCAACGCGGTCCGGCTGCGGTCCTCCGGGGTGCGGGTCGACCAGGACGTCCTCGACAAGCTGTTCCGTTCGCTGAACGAAGTCGACGCGTAATGATCGAGCGGCTGTGCGCCCTGCTGGAGGACGCGGGCGTCGAGCTCTCCGAGGAGGAGCTGCGCGACGTCCTGTGGTTCGCCGCGACCACGGCCCCGGCGCGGAGCGAGGAAGGGGAACCCACGCCGTCCCCGGGTTCCGCCGGTCCCACCTCCGGCGCGGCCGACGGCGACGACGACGGTAAGGGCGACCAGCGGCAGCCCGCCGGGCCACCCACCGAAGGCGATCCCGAGCCCGGCCCCCTCGCCCCCGCCGGGCTCTACGCCCCTGGCGCCGCCCGCCCCGCCGCGGCCCGCCAGGCGCGCGCCGTCGGCGTCCGGGGCGTCCGGGCGCTCCCCGCGGCGCGCGGGCTCTCCCGCGCGCTGCGGCCGCTGCGGCGGAGCGTGCCGTCCCGCACGTCCTTCTGCGTCGATGAGACCGCCACCGCCGAGTGGATCGCCGAAACCGGTCTGCCGGACGTGGTGCTGCGCCCCCGCCCGGAGCGCTGGCTGAGCGTCGCGCTCATCGTGGACGACGGCCCGTCGATGGTCCTGTGGCAGCAGCTCGCCGCCGAGGTGCGCGGACTGCTGGAGCGGCAGGGCGCCTTCCGTTCCGTACGGACCTACGGCCTGGACAGCGCCCAGGACGCCGCACCGGTGCTCAGGGCGCGCCCGTACGCCCCCGGCGCCCCGCGCCGCACCGCGCGCCAGCTCACCGACACCTCCGGCCGCACCGTGATGCTGGTCCTCTCGGACGGGGTGGGCCCGGGTTGGCGCGGCGGCGCGATTCCGCGGCTGCTGCGCCGCTGGGCCCGCCACTCGCCGGTGGCGGTCCTCCAGCCGCTGCCCGCGCGGATGTGGCCGGAGCGCGGAATGCCCACGCAGCGGCTGCTGGTCGACTCCGGCGGCCGGGAGGGCAGCCCGGGCCGCGCGCTGTCCGTGCGCCATCCGGTGCTGCCGCGCGGCCTGGTGTCGTACGAGGGCAAGACGCCGGTGCCCGTGCTGGAGCTGGCCGAGGGCGAGCTGGGCGCGTGGGCGGCGCTCACCGGTACGGGCGGCAGCGGCGCGCCGCTGCCGGTGATGCTGCTCGACGGGGCGGAGAAGCCGGTGGCCGCGCGGGCCACGGCCCATGCCCCCGAGCCGACGGCCGAGGAGCGGTTGCGCCGCTTCAGGGGCGCCGCCTCGCCCGAGGCCCGGCGCCTGGCCGGGGCGCTGGCCACCGTCCATCCGCTGACGCTGCCGGTGATGCGGCTGATCCACCAGGCGGGCGCGGGGCGCGGGGAGCGGTTCCACCCGGCGCAGTTGGCCGAGGTGTTCCTGGGCGGGCTGCTGCGGAGGCGGGAGGGCGGCGCGGAGGAGTACGAGTTCCACCTCGGGGTCGCGGATCTGCTGCTGGACGCGGTCCGGACGTCGGACGCGCTGGAGACGGCGGCGCAGGTCACCGAGTTCCTGCTGCACCGCCAGGGCAGCGGCCCCGAGTTCCGCGCCCGGCTCTCCGGCGACCATGGGGACTCCCGCGTCGCCGAGGAGGCCCGCCCGTTCGCGGCGGCGTCCCCGGAGCTGCTGCAGCGGCTGGGGCTGCTGGAGGAGGGCCCGGACGACCCGGCGCCGCCGCCGGAGGTGCCCGAACGGCAGCCGGTGGCACCGGCCACCGCCGTCCCGCCTCGCTCCTACACCTCCGAGGAGGTTCAGCCGCCGGTGATGGCGGTGGTGCGGCGGATCGCGGCGGACGACGGGCTGCCGAAGTCGGTGCGTGACTACGTCGACAAAATGCTGGCCGAAGCCGACGAGCGCAACGAGGAAACCGGCTGGTGGGGAGTGCGGACCCTGCCCGATGTGGCCGAGCAGCTCATCGACGCCGGGTGGGCGGAGCACGTGGCCGAACTGCGGGAGGTGGCGCGGGAGCAGATCGAGGGGCTCAGGTCCCGGGACGACCTCGAATCCCGCAACCTCCGCGGGCATCTGGCCATCACCCTGAACAAGCTCGGGGAGCACGACGAGGCGGAGCGCGAGCTGCGCGCGGTGGTCGCGATCTCGGGGAGGGTGCACGGCGTGGAGGCCGACTACACGCTCTTCGCCCGCGGCTACCTCGTCGACCTGCTGAGCGACGCCGGGCGGGCGGACGCGGCGGAGGAGGAGTGCCGCACGCTGATCGAGGCGTGGGAGCGGCGGGACGACGACTCCCGGTCGCATGTCGAGGCCAAGCGCTTCAGGCGCGGGCGCCTGCTGCTGGACCTCGGGCGGGTGGCGGAGGCCGAGGAGGAAATCCGGGTCTCGCTGTCCATGGCGCGGGAACTGCACGGGCCCACGAACCACGAGACCGTCAACGCACGTGCCTGGCTGACCACCGCGCTGCGGCGGCAGAACCGGCTCGACGAGGCGGAGGCCGAGATGCGGTCGGCGGCCGAGGACTGCGCGGCGTCGGCGGAGTCGGAGGTGGACCCGGCCCTGATGACGGCGCTCTTCACGCTCGGCGACATCCTGGACCTCGGGCAGCGTCACGAAGAGGCGGAGTCGCTGTGGCACGACCTGGTCGACAGGACGTCGGCGGCTCTGAGCCCCACCCACTGGCGGGTGCGCCGGGCGCGCCGCAACCGCATCGACCGCTTGCGCAGCCTGCGGCAGTACACCGAGGCGGAGTCGGAGGCCGACGCGCTGGTGGCGGAGACGTTCGCCGCCGTCGGGGAGCGGCACGATGAGGCGTTGACCGCCCTGCGGATGCGAGCGCTGGTCCTGGACGATCAGGGGCGGCACGACGAGGCGCAGGCGGCCTACCGCGACCTTCTGGAACGGCAGACGGCCGTGCTCGGGGCCGAGCATCCCAGCGCTCTCACCACCCGGCACCATCTGGCGGTCAGCATAGGGATGGCCGGACGGCACGAGGAGGCGCTGGAGGCGTACACCCAGGTGCTCCAGGACCGGATCCGCATCGTGGGACCGGAGGCCCCGGGGACGCTGGTGGAGCGCTACAGCCGCGCCGGGGTCCTGTCGAGCCTCGGGCGCGTGGAGGAGGCCGAGCAGGAGTACCGCCTGACCATGGAGGGGGAGGCCCGGGTGCTGGGGCCGGACGACCCGAGCGCCCTGCTGACCCTCGTCCAACTGGCCGCTCTGCTGCGTGACCAGAAGCGTTACGAGGAGTCCGAATCCTTGTACCGCCGGGTGGCCGAGGGGCGCACGCGATCCATGGGAGCCGAGGCCAAGGAGACGCTGGCCGCCCGGCACAGCCTGGGCAATGTGCTCAACAAGATGGGCCGGTTCGCGGAGGCCGAGACGGAGATCCGGGAAACGCTCACGGCCCGGCAGCGCGTCCTGGGACCGGAGCATGCCAACACTCTGTGGACCCGGCACAACCTCGGCACCACGCTCAAGGGCCTCGGCCGCCTCGACGAGGCCGAGGCCGAGTGGCGGGCCGTGCTGGAGATCGGCGAGCGCGCCCTGGGCGAGGAGCACAACTGCACCGTCAAGACCCGCGAGGCCCTGGCCGGGCTGCGGGGGCCGGAGGACGACCTGCGGGGGGCGGAGGACGACCCGCTGTCCTGATGGGAACGGGCAGGCGTCCTGAGGGGGGATCCGCCCGCCGCCCCCCTCGGGCGGCGAGCAGGGCTTCCCGTTCCCGCTGGGCGCGCCGTGGCGAAATATGGCGCGATCCGATCGTCAGGCTGTTCCTCAGCACGCGCCGGGCACCGCTCGCCAGTTCGGTCGGCGCGGGCCGTGCGCTGGCTGGGGGCTCGGCCACCCCTCCTGGCGTGTCGCTCATCTGAGCAGCACCCCTCTCGTTGTATCCAAAAGGCGAGACAATGGGCTCTGACAAGGCGTGATTCTCGCCACTCTGATCGGGGCGTCGCTCATATGAGCAGTGATCGAGGGGTAATCCGGCGGTCCTCCGCTGCGCTCACCTCTCCAATGCGTGGCACTCAGTGCCACCCTATTGATGTTCGACACCTCGAACCAACGGTTACGTATAGTGAAATTCCAAGCGTCCGCCACGGGCGGAGGGTGGGTGTGTGTTCGAGACTTGAAGGCACTTCAAGCGAGTCTCGATCGGGCGCCGTACTTTCGAACACGTGGCAGGCGGGTGGTTACGGCCGTATGACGGTGGAGTGGACCTGCTCAGGGGCCTTTGATCTGGGTACGCTCCCCGCCGTCAGGGCAGCCGAGCCGAGGAGATCGAGTCCCGTGCCGGAAACACAAGATCAGCAGAAGTTCGTTTACGACTTCACCGAGGGCAACAAGGATCTCAAGGACCTGCTCGGCGGTAAGGGAGCCAATCTCGCCGAGATGACCAATCTCGGTCTCCCCGTGCCACCGGGCTTCACCATTACCACCGAGGCATGCAAGGTCTACCTCGACAGCGGTGAGGAACCCGCGGCCCTGCGCGACGAGGTGAGTGCGCACCTCGACGCCCTCGAAGCGAAGATGGGTAAGAAACTCGGCCAGGCGGACGACCCCCTCCTCGTATCCGTACGCTCCGGCGCCAAGTTCTCGATGCCCGGCATGATGGACACCGTCCTCAACATCGGCCTCTCGGACCAGTCCGTGGCCGGGCTCGCCGCGCAGGCGGGTGACGACCGGTTCGCCTGGGACTCCTACCGGCGCCTCATCCAGATGTTCGGCAAGACCGTGCTCGGCGTGGACGGCGACCTCTTCGAGGAGGCCATCGACGACGCCAAGCAGGCCAAGGGCGTCACGGTGGACGTCGACCTCGACGCCGCGGACCTGAAGAAGCTGGTCGGCGAGTTCAAGAACATCGTCGCCAAGGAGACCGGCCGGGGCTTCCCGCAGGAGCCGCGCGAGCAGATGGACCTCGCCGTACGGGCCGTGTTCGACTCCTGGAACGGCGACCGCGCCAAGCTCTACCGCCGCCAGGAGCGCATCCCCCACGACCTCGGCACCGCGGTCAACATCTGCTCCATGGTCTTCGGCAACCTCGGCCCCGACTCGGGCACCGGCGTCGCCTTCACCCGCGACCCGGCCAGCGGCCACCAGGGCGTCTACGGCGACTACCTGCAGAACGCCCAGGGCGAGGACGTGGTCGCGGGCATCCGCAACACGGTCCCGCTGGCCGACCTCGAGCGGATCGACCAGCAGTCCTACGGCCAGCTCATGCAGATCATGGAAACCCTCGAGACGCACTACAAGGACCTGTGCGACATCGAGTTCACCATCGAGCGCGGCAAGCTGTGGATGCTGCAGACCCGGGTCGGCAAGCGCACCGCCGGTGCCGCCTTCCGCATCGCCACCCAGCTCGTCGACCAGGGGCTCATCGACGAGGCCGAGGCGCTGCACCGGGTCACCGGGGCGCAGCTCGCGCAGCTCATGTTCCCGCGCTTCGACGACGAGGTGGCCTCCGGCGACACTGTCCAGAAGATCGGGCGGGGCATCGCCGCGTCCCCCGGCGCCGCCGTCGGCAAGGCCGTCTTCGACTCGTACACCGCCGTCAAGTGGTCGCGCTCGGGCGAGAAGGTCATCCTGATCCGCCGCGAGACCAACCCCGACGACCTCGACGGCATGATCGCCGCGGAGGGCATTCTGACCTCGCGCGGCGGCAAGACCTCACACGCCGCCGTCGTCGCCCGCGGCATGGGCAAGACCTGTGTGTGCGGCGCCGAGGAGCTCGAAGTCGACACCAAGCGGCGCCGGATGACGGTGCCCGGCCGGGACGGCAAGGACGGCATCGTCATCGAGGAGGGCGACGTCGTCTCGATCGACGGCTCCTCCGGCAAGGTCTACCTCGGCGAGGTCCCCGTGGTGCCCTCGCCGGTCGTGGAGTACTTCGAGGGCCGCATGCACGCGGGCGCCGACGACGCGGACGAACTGGTGGGCGCGGTGCACCGGATCATGGCGTACGCCGACCGGGTGCGCCGGCTGCGCGTACGGGCCAACGCGGACAACGCCGAGGACGCCGCCCGCGCCCGGCGGTTCGGCGCCCAGGGCATCGGGCTGTGCCGCACCGAGCACATGTTCCTCGGCGAGCGGCGCGAGATGGTCGAGCGGCTGATCCTCGCCCACACCGACGAGGAGCGGGACACGGCGCTCGATGGGCTGCTGCCGCTGCAGCGGGACGACTTCGTCGAGCTCTTCGAGGCGATGGACGGGCTGCCCGTCACCGTCCGGCTGCTCGACCCGCCGCTGCACGAGTTCCTGCCCGACATCACCGAGCTGTCGGTGCGCGTCGCGCTCGCCGAGTCCCGCAAGGACCACAACGAGAACGATCTGCGACTGCTGCAGGCCGTGCACCGGCTCCATGAGCAGAACCCGATGCTGGGCCTGCGCGGCGTGCGGCTCGGCCTGGTCATCCCCGGCCTGTTCGCCATGCAGGTACGCGCCATCGCCGAGGCCGCCGCCGAGCGCCGCAACGCGAAGGCCGACCCGCGGGCCGAGATCATGATTCCGCTGGTCGGCACGGTCCAGGAGCTGGAGATCGTCCGCGAGGAGGCCGAGCGGGTCATCGCGGAGGTCGAGCAGGCCCACGGCGTGGACCTCAAGCTCACCCTCGGCACCATGATCGAGCTGCCGCGCGCCGCGCTGACCGCCGCCCAGATCGCCGAGTCCGCCGACTTCTTCTCCTTCGGCACCAACGACCTCACCCAGACCGTCTGGGGCTTCTCCCGCGACGACGTCGAGGCCAGTTTCTTCACCGCCTACCTGGAGAAGGGCATCTTCGGCGTCAGCCCGTTCGAGACCATCGACAAGGACGGCGTCGGCGCCCTCGTCCGCGACGCCGCCCAAGCCGGCCGCGCCACCCGCCCCGACCTCAAGCTGGGCATCTGCGGTGAGCACGGCGGCGACCCGGAGTCCGTCCACTTCTTCCACGAGGTGGGCCTGGACTACGTCTCCTGCTCCCCGTTCCGCATCCCCGTGGCCCGCCTGGAGGCGGGCCGAGCGGCGGCGAACGGCCGGTAGGCCACCAGCCGATAAGGCCACCGGAGCCGGCGCCGGGAAACACCCACCCTCATCCCCGACAGCGGCTCCGGATCTCAAAGGGGGCGGCACCTTGTGCGGAGGTGCCGCCCCCTCTTTTGCTACCTGCTGACATGTGGCAGATGTGGTTGTGTCGCCATGCGTCAGGAGCGGTAGAACCGTTCGGTCGGCCGCCACGGTTCGGGCAGTGGGGGCAGCTTGTCGAACGAGGGGAGGGGGACCCGCTCGGCCCGGGACGTCGCGTCATCGCCGATCTCGCCGGTGGCAGCCGTAAGGTCCTCGGCGACTCCGGCCGGGGCCCACTGGTGCCCGTCCCACTCCTGGATGCCGCGAGGAGCGTCCGGGTCAACGTGGGAACCCTGCTCCGGCTGGTCGCCGAGCGGGGTGATCCGCCGCTCCCCGCGCGTGGGGCGACGCCGGTCACGGCGTGCCGCCCACTCCTCAAGGGACTCGTCGTCCATGCGGGACGCTCCGTTCTCGTCGGCTCCGCCCAGTCTGCCGCGTCGGCACGGTGGCCGGGAACCGGCCGCCTGACTCACAGCGTTGTCGCCCGGCCCCCGCGCGACAGGATCGCGGTGAGCGGCAGGCCCGGGCGGGCGGCCCGTACGGCGGGGGCTGCCGACGTTGCCTCATGCCGCACCTGCTGACCGGGCCTGCCGCGTGGCCGCCTCGTAGGCGCCTAGCAGCCGCTCGCCGGTTTCGCACTCGGCGCCGGGGGTGCGGCAGGCCGGGCAGCCCGCGGCGTGTTCGATGGCGGCACGCCAGGCTTCGTCGGAGAACGGGTCGGTGGTCTGCTCGGCGGCTGTCATCGGGTTCTGCCCTGGTCGAGGGTTCGGCGCATGGCGGCGGCCTGGGTTACCGCGTCGCGCGGGTAGTCCCGGGCGTGGGTGGGGCAGGCGTAGATGGTGGCGCCGGCGACGCTGCCGCTGTGCTCCATCGTTACCGGGACCGGTTCGTCGGTGGGTAACTGGCAGCGGTAGCAGAGCTGGCGGCCTTCCGGGACGGGGCCGAGTACGTCCTCGGTGGCCTGGCGCAGGGCGGGGGCCAGGTGGTCGGGGTCGGTGAGATACCGGTCGGGGCCGAGCGGGATCCGCCAGTACGTTTGGTGCTCGGGCCCCCATGTGGCTGGCGGTACGCCAAGGAGGGTGCTTTCGTCCGCGAGTTCGGTGAGCACGCGGAGCTGGCGCATGCACCAGCTCCGGGCGGCGCCGATGCCGATCAGCCAGTAGGTCTTGTCGTAGGTGCCGTCCTGGATCACGGCTCCGGACCGGCTGCCGAGCAGCTCCAGTGCGCGGTCCGCGACGGCGGTGGGCGCGGAGACTGCGTCCCACCATCTGCCCACCGGTAACGGCTCGATGTCCTCGGTGTTCGGCGGTGTCCACGGCAGGTTTCTGGTCGTCGTCATGGTCGGCTCCGTGCACGGTCTGTGTTCTGACCGTCACATCGTGCCGACCGGCAAGGTCCTCAGTGTTCCCAGATACGGAACAATGGGGCGCCTCGGCGCTGCTACATGCCCACCCACGCGGCCAACGACGACAGAGACTCAGGCGCCCGCCGCTGACGGCGCACCAGGACGCCGATGGTCTCGCGCACCAGCGGGTGATAGCGGGCCTGCTGCGGCGCTACCTTCCGTGCCCGTACCAGGAACCGCTCGGCAGGTTCCGTCTTGCCCATCTGCGCGTAGGCACGGGCCATCTCGATGTAGTACCGGCCGACCCGCATACGCGGGTGCGTCTCCGGGAAGTGCAGCTTCTTGGACAGCTTCACCGCTTCGCCGAGCTCACCGAGCTCCACGCTCGTCGCGACGTCGAAGTGCCGCACATTCGTCAGGCCGAACGACGACCAGTAGACGTCCGGCACATCCCGGCCGATCTTCTTGGCCATCTCGCGTGCCAGGCCCATGTACCCGGTGACGGCGTCAGCGTCCTTGGCTTGGGCTGCCGCGATAGCCGACGCGAGATGCAGGCTGCCGGTCACCGCGAGCGCCTTCACGGACTCGGGCTGATCGACCTGGCCGATGAGCCGATGGCCGCGCGTGATGACCTGTAGCGACATCTGGTTGTTCCCGCGTCGGAGCAGCATGCTCGACCGCTTGTTCAGGCGGATGGCGAGCAGCAGCGGGTCCTGTGCCTGCTCGGCCATCCACCCCATGCGCTCCAATGCGATGGTGGCAAGGTCGTGGTAGCCGACCCGGTAGGCGAACTCGTATGCGACCCAGTAGCACCAGCTCAGCGATGAGGCCGCGCGCCGGTAGTTCTCACCTGGCGACAGCAGGCTGATCATGGTGGTGAGTTCGCCGAGCAGGCCAGGCAGCTTCGATCCGATGTCCTTGTACTCGGTGGCGGAGGCCCCGGCGCACAGCGCCCGCACATCGCTCTCCACCTGGTCGATGGGCCGGGGGGTGATGTGGGGGTCCGGCCCGAGGTCGTACATGTCGAGCGCCTCGGACAGTGGGGAGATCAGGCGGTCGAGATGGTCCTGTCGCAACTCGGAGGTGTACGGCTGGCCGTTGAGCACAGCGATGTCCACCTGAAGGACCCGGGCGACGGCGGCTACGACGGAGGGTGTGGCCGGAGCCAGGCCGCGCTCGACCTTGGCGATGGTGCCGCGGGAGAGGAACGAACGTTGCGCGAGTGCGGTCTGGGTGAGTTGACGCAGTTTCCGATAGTCCGCGATGCGTGCGCCGGTGTGTTCCTCGATGCTCTGCGGCATGCTGAACTCCGTTCTGGCCTCGACACTCAGAACGGTACCCGCGACCCGCTTCGCCGGTACGGCTGATCCGCCCCCATTTCGGTGAGGGGCGTCGCGCCTCCTTGACACGACGGGACCGACGCGGGTGCGTCTCGCCCGTCACCGACGTCTCCGCACAGCGCAGCGTCATCGCGACCGCGGAACTTAAAGGGGGCGGCACCTTGTGCGGAGGTGCCGCCCCCTCTCACTCCCCCCACGGGAGCTGTTGCCGCGCGCATCGGCTACGTGCGGCAACACAAGTGCCCAGTCGCCGTAACGTACTCGTCACCCCCCACGGGAACGAGCAATCTGGCTCTGAGCACCGCCTGTTGAATTCCGGACAGCCCCTGGAAGTGTTTACCGGCGGCCCCCGGTTTTCCTGGAGAACAGCTTTCCTCTTCCGGCCTCCGCGCCGCTCCCCGTTTCACATCTGGCCAAAAGGGCGTGGTGACTGACCGTGCCAGCGTGCATACTCATCGGTGATCGGGGGGCGGTCGTAATGTCACGTGTGGGGGTCTGGTGCTCCGTGTTCATTTCAGTGAACTCGATCTGGCCCGGCTGCGGATGGCGGTCCGACCGGACGCGCTCTGGGAAACCGTTTTAAGTTTCCATCGGCTGCGGGAGAACCGGGCGGAGTCCGTATACGGAAAATGGCGTTCGGAGGCGCGAAACCGACTCAACGGCGAAGCGCGGCTGCTCGCGCCGCTCATTCCCTCGCGCGGCTATTTCCCGGACTTCCTGACCCCCGCCGAAGGGGTAATCGGTTGCGACGCCGCGATGTCCGCGCTGCGCGCCATCCCGGGGGAGCGGCTGAACGCGGAGCTCGCCGGGCTTCCGGCGGCCCGGGCGCTTCCGGGGTGGATACGGGATCTGGGGGAGGGCGAACGAAAGCCGCTGGACCGGCTGATCAGCACGCTGCGCGCCTACCACCAGGCCGCCGTCGCGCCGTACTGGCCGCATATACAGGCCCGGATCGAGGCCGACCGGGTGGCCCGGGGCCGTGCCCTGCTGGACGGGGGCGCCGATGGGCTGCTGGCCTCGCTGCCGGCGACGATGCGGTGGCGGGCGCCCGTGCTGGAGGTCGACTATCCGGTGGACCGCGATCTGCGGCTGCACGGGCGGGGGTTGCTGCTCCTGCCGTCGTTCTTCTGCCGGGGGACGCCGGTGACGTTCCGGAACCCGGATCTGACGCCCGTACTGGTCTACCCCGTCGAACACGCCCCGTGCGGCCTGCCGCTCCGCCCCGGGCAGCGGCCCGCCATCGCGTCGAGGCCCGGGGCCGGGGCCGGGTCGGCATCCGCGTCCGGGGCCGGGTCCGCCCGGACGCTCGGCAAGCTGGTCGGGCAGACCCGCTCGGCGGTGCTGCTGGAGGTCGGCGGCGGCTGTACGACCAGTGAACTCGCCCGCAGGGTGGGCGTATCGCTGGCCTCGGCCAGTCAGCACGCAAGTGTGCTGCGCGAGGCGGGCCTGGTACACACCCTGCGTCAGGGCAGTGCCGTCCTGCACACGCTGACGCCGCTGGGCGCGGCGCTGCTGCGCGGCGGGGCCCCCGGAGAGCGCGTCTTCGGCTCACCGGCGCAGCTCCCGCCGGTCGCCACGAGCGGGCGGGGGGCGTCCGGGCGCGGATGAGGCTTTCCGGCCCGACCGTACGGTGGGCTGTGCTCGGTGGGCTCAGGGGTGGTAGAGACCGGCCCGGAAGGTGAACGAGACGAGTTGCGCCCGATCACGTGCGCCGACCTTCGTCATGGCCCGCACCGCATGCGTCTTCACGGTGAACGGCGACACGGACATCTGGGCCGCGATCTCCTCGTTGCCGAGACCGCTTGCGACGAGAACGACCACGTCCCGCTCCCTGGGTGTCAGAGCGTCGAAGCGTCGCAGCAGTTCCTGGTCGATCACCGGGGGCGGACTGTCGGTCATATGACCGATGAGCGCGGCCGTCGCGGCGGCCGACAGCGCACCGCCACCGCGGACGACCTCACTGATTCCGGCGACGAGTTCAGCAGGGCTCACGGTCTTGCTCAGGAAGCCGTTGGCGCCCGCGCGAAGGGCGGCGAGAACGATGTCGTCCTGGTCAAAGGTGGTCAGCACGATCACCCGCAGCTCTTCGGGTGGGTGCTCTTTGCGGATCCGGCGGGTGGCTTCGACACCGTCGATGCCGGGCATCCGGATGTCCATCAAGACCAGGTCGACGGGGTGGTCCCGGAGGAAGGGGAGGACCTGGAGTCCATCGGAGAGATCACCCGTGACCACCAGACTCGGGTCGAGCGCAAGCATCGTTCGGATGCCGGCTCTCATGTCGTCCTGGTCGTCGACGATCAGAATCCGGGTCATCAGACGACGGCTCCCAGGGGGCTGAACTCCGCACGCACCCGGAATCGTCCGTCGTCACTGTCGATCGTCAGCCGCCCGCTGGAGGACTCGACGCGCTCGCGCATCCCGATGAGTCCGAGTCCGCTGCCGGAGCCGGTGCCGGTGCCGGTGCCGGTGCCGGTGCCGGTGCCGGTGCCGGAGTCTGTGCCCGAGCCCGAGCCGGAGCCGCGGAGTGAATGACCGACACGGTTCTCCACGGTGACGCAGATCCTGCCCTCGCGCTCGCGCACATCCACCGTTGCCGTCCCCTCCCCATGCCGGTAGGCATTCGTGAGTGCTTCCTGAACGACCCGGTAGACCGTCACGCCGACGCTGGGCTCCACGAAACCGGCGGGGATGTCGATGGAGGGTTGGACGTCGAGACCGATGCTCTCGAAAGAGGCGATCAGTCCTTCCAGGCCGCTCAGCGACGGAGTCGGCCGGAGCGCCTCGCCGTCGGAAGTGTCGTCTCCGACGCGGAGGAGCGCGAGGATCCGTTGCGTCTCGACGACGACGGTGCGAGCGCTGGACCTGGCCGAGACGAGGGCCTGCCGGGACGATTCGGCGTCCTCGGGCAGCCCGATTTCCGCGGCACCGAGATGCAGGCTCAGCATCGCCACCTGGTGGCCGATGACGTCGTGGAGGTCTCGGGCGATGCGGAGTCGTTCTTCGGTCACTCGTCGAGTGGCTTCGATCTCACGGGTGGCGATGGCGCTTTCGGCCCGCTCCTCCAAGATCCACCAGTGGTCTCGATGGATGCGGAGCGCGGCCCCTGTCGCACCTCCCGCTATGGCCGAGAAGAGGGCGGCGGCTCCCACGATCGCGCCGCCACGAAATCCTCCCAACGACATGAACGCCCCCAGGAAGAACGCCGCCACGATGCTGGTTCCGGCCAGCGGCTGCTTTCCCCTGAGAGTGACCGAGAACAGCACGAGCACTGCCATCATCCACACCGACAGGGGGTCCTGGCCCACCGCTGTGACGGCGAAGGACGCCGCGCTCGTGACGACCAGTCCTGCCCATGGCTTCCACCATGAGAGGGCGACACCGCCACCGGCGAGGAGGACCGAGAGGGCCGTCGGCCCATCCGAGCCCCTCACTATCACTGCCACGATCTGACCCGTGAAGACCAGCGCGGCCACCGCATAGGCGGCTCGGTGCAGCGCCTCGGGGCGGCGGACCCACAGGGGTGCTGCGGGCCCGTCCGGACTGTTCTGCGCCTTGACCATGCCCTGATTCTCGTTCACGTGTGCCGCGGCCGTGTACTTCGAACGATGTAGACGCCGAACCTGATTCGGCCGGTGGAGACGGCAGAACTCATTCGATCGAAGCGGATGGCAGAACTACTTCGTTCGAAGTACGTGGCCCTTCCCGAGACCGCTGAGACTCCTCATCGAGGCGACCGTCTCACATCATCACGATCACAACGGGACACCCGATGACTCAGACCACCGTAACTCCGACCACGACCACGACCACGACCACGACGGCGCCCTCCGGGCTCCGATCGCTCTACCTGATCCGAGTTGCCTTTTCCCTGATCTGGGTGGCACTCGTCCTCACGACCTCCGCCTCGCTCGTGTCGAGGGACAGGCCCACAGTGATCGCGGCCGTGCTGCTCATCAGCTACCCCCTGTGGGACGTCATCGCCACGCTCCTCGAGCGGCGGATGGCCGCCACCGGCTCCACGAACCGCGTCAGTACGATCAACGTGGCTCTCGGCCTCGCCACCACCACCGGAATGATCATCGCCGTCTTCTCCACCATCGGGACGGCCCTTCTCGTGTTCGGCATCTGGGCGCTCCTTTCCGGAGCGATCCAGCTCGTCGTGGCGATCCGACGCCGGCGCACCGTCGGCGCCCAGTGGCCCATGGTCATCAGCGGCGGACAGTCCGTCCTCGCCGGTGCCACCGTCGCCGCCACGTCCGCCTCGGCGACGAGCGGCCTGTCCACCGTCGCCGGATACTCGGCCTTCGGCGCCTTCTGGTTCCTTGTCTCCGTCATCGCCCTGAGCGTCCGCGGGCGACGCGACGCCGCCGCTCACAGCCGCTTGGCGTAGCCCCACTCCTGAGGGAGGCAGGGGAACACGCCGTTCAAGGTCAGCTAGGCTTTTCGGCCCTCGGCCATCGCGTGGTCCTCCGCCGTCCCCGGTGTGGCCCCGGTGGCGAGTTCGCCCGTGGCCACCTTGCTGTTCCGGCGGCCCCAGCACAGGTAGATCAGCAGTCCGGCCGCCATCCAGCCCAGGAACCGGGCCCAGGTGATCAGCGGCAGATTGCCCACCAGGAGCAGACACAGCAGCACCGCGACGGCGGGCACGACCGGCACCCACGGGGTGCGGAAGCCGCGCCGCAGGTCGGGGCGGGAGCGGCGCAGGTAGACCACGCCGACGCAGACGACGATGAAGGAGGTCAGCATGCCGATGTTGCCCAGCTCGGCGAGGTCCCCGATGGGCAGCACCGCCGTCATGAACGCGACCAGCAGCCCGAGGGTCCAGGTGATCCGGCGCGGGCTGCGGGTGACCGGGTGGACGTGGGAGAACCACTCGGGCAGCAGCCGGTCGCGGCTCATCGCGAGGAAGACCCGGCTCTGCCCCAGCAGCATGATCATTACGACCGTGGTCAGCCCGCAGATCGCGCCGATGCCCACGATCCGCACCGCCCAGTCCGCGCCCGCCGCCTTGAGGGCGCCGGTGATGGGGGCGGCGTTGTCCAGCTTGGAGTAGTGCTGCATCCCGGTCACGGTCAGGGCGACGGCGACGTAGAGCACGGCGCAGACGGCGACGGTGGACAGCAGCGCGATGGGCAGGGTGCGCTGCGGGCGCTTGGCCTCCTCGGCGTTGCTGGCCATGATGTCGAAGCCGGAGTACGCGCCGAAGATGATCGCGCCACCGGTCAGGATCCCGGCCATGCCGAACGTGGCGTCCGCGCCCACTCCGGCCCAGCCCAGCAGCGGCTGCTCCCACATGTCGCCGTTGCCGCCCACCGGTTGGGACGCCGGGATGAACGGCGACCAGTTGGCCGCGTCGATATGCGTCACCCCGATCGCGAGGAAGATGACGATGGCCACGAGCTTCACCATCGTCATCACCGTGTTGATCCGGGAGGTGGTGCGCACCCCGGAGGCCAGGACGGCGGTGAGCACCAGGATGACCAGCACGGCCGGGATGTTGACGGCGGCGTCCGGGCCGGAGACGGAGGCCGGGAGGTGGATATCGAAGGTCGCCAGGAAGTCGGTGACGTACTGCGACCAGCCACTGGCCACCGCGCCCGCGCCCATCGTCATGTCGAGGATGAGGTCCCAGCCGATGAGCCAGGCCACCAGTTCCCCGAGCGAGACGTAGGCGAAGGTGTAGGCGCTGCCCGCCACCGGGACGGTGCTGGCGAACTCCATGTAGCACAGCGCGACCAGGGCCGTGGCCACCGCGCCGATGCTGTAGGAGATCGCGATGCTCGGCCCGGCGTAGTTCGCGGCCGCGGTGCCGGTCAGCACGAAGATGCCCGCGCCGATGGTGACGCCGATGCCCATGAGGGTGAGCTGGAGCGGGCCCAGGGCGCGGGCCAGCCGCGTCTCGGGGCTCGCGGCGTCCTCGATGGTCGCTTCGATGGATTTGTTGCGCATGGCGGTGGTCACTCCTTCGCTGGGCCCGTGCGTAAGCGCTCCGCGGGAAGTGCCGCGAGGTGCGGTCGTTCATCCGCGGCTGTGTCGTGGCTGGTCGCGCAGTTCCCCGCGCCCCTTCGGGGCGCACCCGAACCGCACCGGACTTCATCGAGGCCGCTTAGGCCCTGAGCACTCCGGGGAGGCGCTCGGCCAGTCGCTCGTAGTCGGAGACGGTGTTGTAGAGATGGGCCGAGAGCCGCAGGAAGCCCCGCCCGTCCCACGAGGTGATCGCGGTCTCGCAGCCGGTGTCGGCCGCGATCGCGCGCTGCAGCACATGGGAGGCTTCGTGGTCGGCGGCGAAACCGGCGGGCAGCGGGACCAGCCGCATCGCCGGGGCCTCGCTGCCCCCGACGGCCGTCAGGTCCGCGCCCAGGGCGTCGGCCAGCAGCCCCTGGGCCACCTCGGCCAGCTTGGACATCCGCTCGCGGGCGGCGTCCCAGCCGTACGTCTCCTCGATGAACTCCAGCGAGCGCGGCGCCGCGAGCCAGGCGGTGAGGTCCAAGGTGCCCTGGACGTCGAAGCGCTGCGGGAACGGGTCCGGGGTGCCCCAGGAGTCGGTGAGCGGCCACAGGTCCTGGGCGTCGGGGCCGCGCGCGACCAGCGCCGCCGTACCGCGCGGCGCACAGCACCACTTGTGCAGATTGCCGACCCAGAAGTCGGCCGCCCCGGCCAGGCCGACCGGATCGGCCAGCATGCCGGGCGCGTGCGCGCCGTCGACCAGCACCTTCGCCCCGACGGCGTGGGCGAGCCGGGCGATCTCCGCCACGGGGAAGAGCCGGGCGGTGGCGGAGGTGATCTGGTCGACGACCACCAGCGCGGTGGCCTCGCTCAGCGCCCCCTCGACGGCGGCCGCGATCTCCTCGGCGGTCGCCTCCAGCGGGATGTGCAGCGTCCGCACCCGGGCCCCGGCCCGCTCGGCGGCCCGTGCCGTGCCCATCGCCACCGCGCCGTAGGTGTGATCGGTCAGCAGCACCTCGGCGCCGGGCGGTAGCGTCAGGCAGCCCAATACGGTGCTCACTCCGGCGCTGGCGTTGGCCACCAGGGCGGTGTGATCCGCGGGGACCCGCAGAAACCGCGCCACGGCGGCCCGCGCCCGGCCCACCCGCTCGGGCAGCTCGCGGAACCACGCGTCCGGGTTGGTCTCCATCTCCTCGCGCAGCGCCCGCTGGGCGTCCTGAACGGTGCGCGGCACGGCGCCGAACGAACCGTGGTTGAGATGGACGACCGAGGGATCGAGCGTCCAGTGCGACGGGGCGGCGGCCATGGGTCCCTTCCTGGTTGACTGGGGGGAGGTGAGCGAGTGGTCCGACGTGAGCGAGTGGTCCGACGAGTTGTCCGATGACTTCGTCGAGCTTCCGGGAACCGTAGAGGGATCGCGCCGGTCTGACCAGGCCCTTGACGTAAAATGGGCGTAACGAAGTCGACCGGTAGCGTGGAGTCATCTAATGACTCGGCCGGGTGGTCAGGAATGGCTGGCCATGAATGGATGGCCAGAAACGGGTGGTCAGGAAGGGGTGGCCGGATGGCCGCGACCGATGAGGCGGCGGACGGGCTGCGCGCCATGATCGCCAAGGGTGAGCTGGCGCCCGGCCGGCAGCTCCCCGCCGAGCCCGAGCTCTGCGCGCGGCTCGGCGTCTCGCGCGGCTCGCTGCGCGAGGCCGTGCGCTCGCTCGCGGCCCTCGGGATGCTGGAGTCCCGCCACGGCGCCGGCACCTTCGTATCGGCGCTGCGCCCCGGGCAGATGCTGGCCGGGTTCGCCGCCACCGTGGATGTCCTGCCGCTCGATGGGCTGCTGGAGCTGTTCGACGTACGCCGCCCCCTGGAGGCCCAGGCCGCCGCGCTGGCCGCCGCCCGCGCCGATGAGCAGGTTCTCGCCCGGCTGCGCGAGGTGCAGAAGCGGCTGGCCGCCTCCGAGGACGAGGCGGAACGGCATGCGCTGGACCGGGAGTTCCACTCCACCCTCTGCCAGGCCGGCGGCAATGAGGCGCTGGCCGCCCTCGCCGATGTGCTGCGCGCTCGGGGCAGTCACTACAGCATTTACGGGGCCCCCGAGGCCGACACCATCCGGCTGGCCAGCGACCTCGGCCATGAGGCCCTGATCAACGCCGTGGCCGCCCGCGATCCGGCGGCCGCCGCCGCGGCCGCCACCTCGCATCTGTCCCAGACCGAGGTCTGGCTGCGGCGGTACGGCCCGTCCCCGGACGGCGGCCCGGCCCACTGACCAGCGTCTAGTCGTCGATACCGCTGCGCTCGACGCCCGCGACGATATGCCGCTGGAGGACGAGAAAGACCACCAGCAGCGGCACGATCGACACCGCCGCCGCCACGAACAGCTCATGGATGTTGACGGTCTGGGCGGTGGTGAACGTCGACAGCGCCACCTGCACCGTCCACGCGTCCCGGTCCTGGCCGATGACCAGCGGCCACAGGAAGGAGTTCCAGGCGCCGATGAAGACGATCGTGCCGACCGCCGCGAAGACCGGCCGGGAGTTCGGCACCACGACCCGCCAGTACGTACGCCAGTAGCCCAGACCGTCCACCCGCGCCGCGTCCTCCAGCTCCCTCGGAAAGCCCAGGAAGTACTGGCGGAAGATGAACGCCGCGACCGCGCTGAACAGCGTCGGCACCACCAGACCGCGCAGGGTGGACACCCAGCCGAGCGAGCTGACCAGCACAAAGCTGGGCACGAAGGTGACCGCCGCCGGGACCATCAAGGTGCCCAGGATCCAGTAGAAGACCACATTGGCGTAGGCGTACGGGATGCGGGCCAGGCCGTATCCGGCGAGCGAGGCCAGCAGCAGGGTGCCCACGGTGGTGAGGACCGCGATCAGCGAGGAGTTGAGCAGTGCGTGCGCCATCGGCACGTTGGGGTCGTCGAACAACTCGCGGATGTTGGACCAGTGCAGCTCGCTGGGGAAGAACCGCCACTCCGGCGAGGTGATGTCCGCCTCGCTCGACAGACCGTTGCGCACCAGGAGGTAGAAGGGGATCAGGAAGAGCAGCGCGAGTGCGAGCAGCAGCACCAGCCGCACGGCGCGCCCCACGCCGACGAGGGCGTCCCGGACATCGCGCGTGTTCGGGGGGACGCCGGGGCGAGTGCTCGGGGAAGCGCTACGGGGAGTGCGCATCAGTCCTCCTTCCGGCCCAGGCCGAACCAGCGGGCCTGCACCACCGTCACCACGGCGATGATCAGCGCCAGGATCACCGCGCCCGCACTGCCCAGGCCCAGGTTCTGCCCCTGGCCCAGCGCCGTGTAGTAGAGGTAGACCAGCGGCGGACGGGCGTAGGGCGGATAGCCGCGCGAGTCCGACAGCAGGTTGTAGAACTCGTCGAACGCCTGGAACGCGTTGATCACCAGCAGCAGTACCACCGCGACCGAGGTCGCCCGCAACTGCGGAAAGGTGATGTACCGGAACACCTGCCACCCCGGCCGCGCCCCGTCCACGGCCGCCGCCTCGTAGAGCCGAGGCGAGATGCGCTGCAGCCCGGCGAGGAACAGCACCATGTAGAACCCGGCCTGCAGCCACAGCCGTACGGTCACGATGACCAGCCAGTACCAGGGCGGGTCTGTGGTCGACAGCCAGGCGATCTGATCGGCGCCGAACCAGTCCAGCACGGTGTTGGCCAGTCCGAAGCGCACCCCGTTGAAGATCGACATCTTCCAGATCAGCGCCGCCACCACATACGAGCACGCCACCGGCAGGAAGAACACCGACCGGAAGAACGCCTGCGCCCAGCGCAGCCGGTTGACCATCAGCGCGAGCGCGAGCGAGAGCACATAGGTCGCCGGGACGATGAACGCCGTGAAGACCAGGAAGGTCACCAGGCTGCCGGTGAACGCGTCGTCGCCCAGCATCGCCGTGTAGTTGTCGAAGCCGACGAAGTCCGTGGGCGAGACGGTGTTGTGCGCGTCGAAGAAGCTGAGATACACGCTCCAGGCCAGCGGGACATAGGTGAAGAGGGTCAGCCCCAGAACGAAGGGGCCGACGAATATCCAGAACCACAGATGGCGGTTCTGCGGGCCCAGCAGCTTGCGTGTCAGTTCGGTGGTCCGCACCCCCCGCATCAGTTCTTCTTCTGCACGCGCCGCAGCTCGGCCTCGGTCTTGCGGACCACCGACCGCAGCTCGCCGTCCGGGTCGGCGCCGCCCTTGATGATCCGGCTCAGCGCGTCCTGATAGGCCGTCCTGCTCGCCGAGGTCCACAGCAGCGGCTCGGCGTGGCCGTGGTCGGTGACGTAGCGCACCGCCTCACCGGCCGCGCCCTGCCGCAGCTTGGCCGCCTTCGTGGCCAGCGAGATCCGGGCGGGGATGTGGAAGCCGTAGCGGAGCGCGAAGTCCTCCTGGTAGTTGGTCCGCTCCACCCACAGCCACTTCACATACGCCTTCGCCACCGCCTTGTGCCGGGACCGGGCGCTGACCGCCGCCCCGTACGCGCCGACCGGCACCGCCGGCGCGCCGTGCGCCCCGTCCTGCGGGAACGGCAGCACCCCGAAGTCGTCCCCCAGCGCCTTCTTCACCTGCGGCAGCGCCCACAGCCCGGACCACTGCATGGCGGTGAGCCCCTGGGTGAACGCGGCCGGATCCGACCAGTCGGAGGGCGCCCCGAGCAGCAGCGACTTCTCGGCGTAGAGCTGACGCAGCTTGCCGAGCGTCCGGGCGGCGGCCGGGTCGTCGAAGCCGACCTTGCCGTCCTCGGTGACCAGCGTGAGCCCGGCGGCGTTGAGCGGGGTGCCGCCGAGGACGCCGGGCCCGCCGTCATTGCCCAGGAAGAGCCCCTTGACGTCCCTGGTGGTGAGCTTCTTCGCCGCGTCGATCAGCGCGTCGAGGGTGCGGGGCGGCTCCACCCCGGCGTCCTCCAGCATGCTTCTGCGGTAGTAGAGCAACTGGGTGTCGATGACCTGCGGAATGGCCCAGATCTTGCCCTGATACGTCTTCGGGGCGAGCACGGCCGGGTTGAAGTCGTCCTTGGCCTCGCTGAGGAGATCGGTGAGGTCCACCACCTGACCGCCCTGGATCTGGTCCAGCGTCGGGCCGTTGACCTCGAAGACATCCGGGCCGGACTTCGTGAGCAGCGCGGCGGCGGTCTGCTGGTCGTAGGCGCCCGGCCGCCACTGCACCTGGACGTTGGCCCGGTCGAACGCGTCGGCGTAGCGCCTGACGGCCTGTTCGGTGCCGGGCTCGCCGTACTGGTGGTACCACTGCTCGATCACGGGCTGGCCGGCGTGGTCATCGCCGTCCCGCCCGGTGTTCGACCCGCAGGCGGAGGCCAGCGCCCCCGTCAGGGCCAGCCCTCCGCTAGCACCCAGCAGCCTTCGGCGGCTCATGGACATTGGCGTGCGCCCCCTCGTCTCCCGGTCTCCGTACGACCCAACGATCAACGATGGAGGCGGATTACGACAGAGGTGTTGCGAAGGGATGTCACTTTTCGGTACCGGAATGTGACGCTGAGTCGACGTGGGGGGTGGAGGGTGGGGGCTGGAGCGGGGCGGGGCGTGCTAGTTGTCGGCGTCGAGATCGTCGAAGACGCGCTGGGCGGTGGCGAAGGCCGAGTTGGCCGCCGGGACACCGCAGTAGATCGCCGACTGCAGCAGCACCTCGCCGATCTCCTCCCGGGTCAGCCCGTTGGTGAGCGCCGCCCGGATGTGCATGGCCAGCTCGGCGTCATGGCCGTGGGCGATCAGCGCGGTGAGGGTGATACAGCTCCGGGTCCGCCGGTCCAGACCGTCGCCGGTCCAGATCTCGCCCCATGCGTAGCGGGTGATGAAGTCCTGGAAGCGGGCGGTGAACGAGGTCGTCCGGGCGACCGCGCGGTCCACATGCGCGTCCCCGAGGACGGCACGGCGTACCGCCATCCCGGCGGCGTGGCGGGAGGCGTCGTCGTGAGGCGTGTCGGCGTTGTGCGCCAGGTGCGCCAGCAGCGCCGCCGTCACCGGCTCCGGCCGCTCGACCCCCGCCAGATGGGCCGCCCCGGCGATCTCCAGCAGGCTCGCACCGGGCACCGCGTCCGCGATCCGGCGGGCGTGCGCGGGCGGGGTCGCGGGGTCGTCGCGACCGGCCACGACGAGGGTGGGCGCCGCGATCTTCTCCAGGTCGGCCGTCATGTCGTACGCCGCGAGAACGTCGCAGCAGGCGGCGTAGCCCGCACGGTCCGTGGCGCGCAGGTCCTCGATCAGCGCGGCGCCGACGGGCGATTGGGCGAAGCGGTGCGAGAACCACGTGCCCGGACGGCTCGCCACCATCGCCTCCGTCCCCTCGGCCCGCACCAGCGCGGCCCGCTCACGCCAGACGGCGGGGTCCCCGAAACGGGCCGAGGAGCAGACGACGGAGAGGCGGCTGACCCGGTCGGGGTGGTGGGCGGCGAGATGCAGCCCCACCGCGCCCCCGATCGAGATGCCCGCGTACGCGAACCGCTCCCACCCCTGATCGTCGGCGAGCCGCAGCACGAGGGCGGCGAGCGCGTCGATGGTGGCGGAGCCGTCGGCGGGCAGCAGCGCGGCGGGGGAGCCGCCGTGGCCTGGCAAATCCCAGCGCAGCACGCGGTGTTCGCGGGCGAGCGCGGGAAGCTGCGGCTCCCAGACGGCGAGGGAGGTGCCGATGGAGGGGCCGAGGATGAGAGGTGGGGCGGTGGCGGGCCCGGCGAGGTCGTGGTGAGGTCGGTTGTCGGTCACGTGGTGCTCCGGTCGGTGGGTGTGTGCGGGGGCGTGGGCGGCTGCGGCGGGGCGTTCTCCCCACCCCGCCCCTTCCCGAAGCTGGGGCTGCGCCCCAGCCCCCGCTTCAGGGGCTCCGCCCCTGGACCCCGGGGCGGAGGGGCGTCTTCTAGCCCCTCCGGCGATTGAGGAGCGGGGGTCCGGGGGCGGAGCCCCCGAAGTGGGGGGGCTGGGGGCGCAGCACCCAGTTTCGGGAAGGGGCGGGGTGGGGAACTTGCCGCCCGGGGACGTTAGGCATAACGCCCAAGCGCACGGTCGACCAGGGCCGGGGCCGCACCCACGTACGTGCCCGGGTCCGTCAGCTCGCGCAGACGGTCCGGCGGCAGCGCACCCGCCAGTGCCTCCGCCAGCCCCACGCCCCCTTCCGCGACACGCCGTGACGCCTCGGTCAGCAGTTCCTTCGCACGGGCGCGGCCGACCACCTCCGCAAGCTCGGCCGCGATCCGCTCGCTCACGATCAGACCGCCCGTCAGCCGCAGATGATCCGCCATCCGGTCGGGAAACACCTTCAGACCGGACGTCAGCTCCGCCGCGTCCCGGGCGGAGCCCCCCGCGAGCCGCAGCAACTCCCGTAGCGTCTGCCACTCGGCGTGCCAGGCCCCGCCCGGCCGTTCGTCCTCCGCGGCCAGCGCGCCCAGCAGGGTCGCGGCGAGCCCCGGGGCCTGACGGGCCGCGGCGGCCATCAGCGTGGCGCGCACGGGGTTCGACTTGTGCGGCATCGCGGACGATCCGCCACCCGCGCCCTCGGCCACCTCGCCGATCTCCGTCCGCGAGAGCACCAGCACATCCGCCGCCACCTTCCCCAGCGCCCCCACGGTGAAGGCGAGCGCGGAGCCCAGGTCGGCGACGGGGGTGCGCAGGGTGTGCCACGGGAGGTCGGGCTCGGCCAGCCCGGTCGCCTCGGCGAAGCGCGCCAGCAGCTCGATCCCTGCCCCGAAGGCGGCCAACGTGCCTGCCGCGCCGCCCAGTTGGGCGGGTGGCCGCAGCGGCGCCAGCCGGTCACGGGCGTCCAGGACCAGCGCCCGCCAGCCCGCCGCCTTCAGCCCGAAGGTGGTGGGCACCGCGTGCTGGGTGAGGGTACGGCCGGGCATCGGGGTGTCGCGATGCGCGGCGGCGAGCCGCGCCAGCTCCGCCGCCGTACGGTCCAGGTCGGCCACGATCAGCGGCAGCGCCCTGGCGGCCACCAGCATCGTGGCCGTGTCCACGATGTCCTGGCTGGTCGCGCCCCGGTGGACATACGGCGCGGCCTCGCCGTCCGTATGGGCCACCGCCGCCGTGAGATCGGCGACCAGCGGAATGACCGGGTTGCCCCCGGAGCGGGCGCGCAGCGCCAGATCGCGTACGTCGTACAGCTCGACGCGGGCCGCGCCCGCCACCGCCTCCGCCGCCCCGGCCGGTGCGACCACTCGCGCCAGCGCGGCCTCCGCGTCCAGCATGGCCTGCACAAACGCGGTGTCGCCCGTGGCGGTCTCCACCGCCGACCCGGCCCGCACCGGGGACAGCAGCCCCACGTCATGGCTGTCCGAATGACGAGAACTACCGGAACTCAAGGAAGACCGTCTCCCCTTCGCCCTGCAAACGGATGTCGAAGCGATACGTCCCCAGCGGGGATCCCGCCGTCGCCACCAGCGTCGCGCGGCGCGCCGGATCCAGCGAGGCGAGCAGCGGGTCGGCGGCGTTGGCCTCGGCGTTCCCGGGGAAGTACACGCGGGTGAAGAGGTGGTGCAGCAGCCCCCGGGCGAGGACGCACACGCTGATGTACGGGGCGGCGGGCGCGGCCGGGCCGCCCGGCGGCAGCGTGCGGGCCGTCCAGTGGCCGTCCGCGTCGGTGGCGATCCGGCCGAAACCGGTGAAGTCCACGCCGTTGCGCCCGAGGAAGCCGCCGGTCACCGGGTCGCGCCGCATGGACCCGCCCGCGCCGGTGAGGGAGCCGTCCGGGCCGGCCTGCCACAGCTCGATCAGCGCGTCCGGGACGGGCGCTCCCTCGCCGTCGTAGACGTAGCCGTGGAGCGTGATGGCGTCGGGGTGGCCCGCGGGGGCCATCTCGCCGCCGTCGGGGAAGGGCAGGGCGTAGCCGTAGAAGGGGCCCACGGTGTGGGACGGGGTGGGTGCGAGCCCCTGCTCGGGTACGAGCCTCTCGGCCATCAGCGGCCCTCCTCGATCCAGGTGGCGGACGGCCCGTCCAGCACGATGTCCCAGCGGTAGCCCAGCGACCACTCCGGCTGCGACAGCGCGTGGTCGTATGCCGCGACCAGCCGCCCCCGCGCCGACGGGTCCGTCACCGACTGCAGGATCGGGTCGTAGCCGAAGAGCGGATCGCCGGGGAAGTACATCTGGGTGACCAGGCGCTGGGTGAACGCCGAGCCGAAGACGGAGAAGTGCAGATGCGCGGGGCGCCACGCGTTCTCGTGGTTGCGCCACGGATAGGCGCCCGGCTTGATGGTGGTGAAGCGGTACGAACCGTCGTCGCCGGTCAACGTCCGCCCCACACCGGTGAAGTTGGGGTCGAGCGGCGCGGGGTGCTGATCGCGCAGATGGGCGTAGCGGCCCGACGCGTTGGCTTGCCACAGCTCGATGAGCTGGCCCCGGACGGGGCGGCCCCGGCTGTCCAGGAGCCGTCCGGAGACGGTGATGCGCTCGCCGAGCGGTTCGCCCTGGTGCTGTGCCGTGAGGTCGTTGTCGATCGCGGTGATGTCGGTGTGGCCGAAGACGGGGGTGTGCAGCTCCACGGTCTCCGGGTCGCCGTGGACCGCGACCAGCGGCTGTTTGGGGTGGCGCAGCACACTGCTGCGGTACGGGGGGAAGTCGCGCGGCGGATGGTCGGCGGCGGGGGCTCCTTCGGCGCGCGCCGTGTCGTACGACTCCCGTATGTGCGCGAGTTCGCGGTCGATGTCGGACTGGGTGAGAGCCATGTCTGCTGTCAGCCTTACCTTTCCGGCCTTACCAGCCGTGCCGTTCCGGTCCGGATTACCTCTCCAGGACGAGGGCCAGGCCCTGTCCGACGCCGATGCACAAGGTGGCCAGGCCCGTCCCCGAGCCGCGGGCGGCGAGCTGATGGGCGACGGCCCCGGCGAGCCGGGCCCCGGAGGCGCCGAGCGGGTGGCCGATGGCGATGGCGCCGCCGCGCGGGTTGACGATCGCGGGGTCGAAGCCGGGGTCCTGGGCGGACCATTCGGCGAGGCAGCCCAGCACCTGCGCGGCGAACGCCTCGTTGAGTTCGAGCGTGGCCAGGTCGGCGAAGGAGCGGCCCGCCTTGGCGAGGGCGCGGCGTACGGCCTCGACCGGGCCGAGCCCGAAGTACTGCGGCTCGATACCGGTGACGGCGGAGGCGCCGATCCGGGCCAGGGGTTCGCGTCCGGTGGCCTTCAGCCCCTCCTCGTCGACGAGGAGCAGCGCGGCCGCGCCGTCGTTGAGGGGCGAGGAGTTGCCCGCGGTGACGGTGCCGCCGGGCTTGCGGAAGGCGGGCTTGAGCTTGGCCAGGGCCTCGGTCGAGGTGGTGTCGCGGATGGACTCGTCGCGGACGAGGTCGCTGTCCGGATACGGCAGCACCTCGGCGTCGTACGCCCCCTCCTTCCACGCCCGCGCCGCCTTCTCATGGCTGCCGAACGCGAACGCGTCCTGCGCCTCGCGGGTGATGCCGTGCTTGTCGGCGATCAGTTCGGCGCCCTCGCCGAGGGCGACGGTCCACTCCGGCGGCATGTCCGGGTTGGTCATCCGCCAGCCCAGGGTCGTGGAGTACAGCTGCTGATGCCCGGCGGGGAAGGCGCGCTCGGGCTTGGGCAGCACCCAGGGGGCGCGGCTCATCGACTCCACCCCGCCCGCGAGGGCGATATGCGCGTCGCCGACCGCGATCGCGCGGGCGGCCTGCAGCACCGCCTCCAGGCCCGAGGCGCACAGCCGGTTGACGGTCGCGCCGGGCACGGTGACGGGCAGCCCGGCCAGCAGCACGGCCATACGGGCGACATCGCGGTTGTCCTCGCCCGCGCCGTTGGCGTTGCCGAAGTACACGTCGTCGATGCGTGCCGGGTCGAGGCCGGGGGTGCGGGCGAGCAGGCCGCGCACCACATGGGCGGCCAGGTCGTCGGGGCGTACTCCGGCCAGCGCGCCGCCGTATTTGCCGACGGGGGTGCGGACGGCGTCGACGATATAGACGTCACGCAGGGGGGTCATCGGGTCTCCTTCCCGGGCTTCCCGGCGGCTGCGGGCTTCTCGGCTGCTCCGGGCGCTCCGGCCGCTCCGGGCTTCCCGGCCGCTCCGGCCGCTCCGGGCTTCCCGGCCGCTCCGGCCGCTCCGGGCTTCCCTGCGGCCTTGAGGGCGCGCAGCGCCGCCAGCTCATCGGGGGTGGGTGGCTGGGTGGTGCCCACGGTGTCGGCGACGGCCAGCTCCCAGCCGGTGGCGGCCCGCACCTGCTCCACGGTGACGCCCGGGTGCAGTTCGGTCAGCACCAGCTCGGCGGTGGCCGGGTCGGGGCGGAGCACCCCGAGGTCGGTGATCACGGCGACGGGGCCGGCGCCCGGCATGCCGAGCTTCTTACGGTCGCCGGGGCCGCTGCCGTGGCCCAGGGTCGTCACGAAGTCCAGCCTTTGCACGAAGTTGCGGGTGGAGTGGCGCAGCACCATCAGCACCTTGCCGCAGTTGGAGGCGATCTCGGGGGCGCCGCCCGCGCCGGGGAGGCGGCCCTCGGGCTTGTCCGGGCCGCGGTCGACGATGGTGGTGTTGATGTTGGCGTAGCGGTCGACCTGGGCGGCGCCGAGGAAGCCGACGTCGATCCGGCCGCCCTGCAGCCAGTAGTTGAACACCTCCGGGACCGGGATCACCGCGTCGGCGGTGTCGGCGAGTTCGCCGTCACCGATGGACAGGGGGAGCCGGGTGGGCTTGGAGCCGATGGTGCCGGACTCGTAGATCAGGACGAGGCCGGGGTTGACGGTGGCGCGGGCGAGGTTGGCGGCGGTGCTGGGGAGCCCGATGCCGACGAAGCAGGTGGTGGCGTCGGCGAGCGCGCGGGCGGCGTTGACCTCCATCAGCTCATCGCTGGTGAAACCGGTCGGGCCGGCGGGGGTCGCGGTCATCGGGTGAGAGCTCCCTCGGTGTTGCGCACGTTGTCGTCGATCCACTGCGTGAACGCCTCGCGGTCGCGGGCGATCGGGTCCCATGCCTGGTAGAAGGCGTTGTCGCGGGTCGAATACCCGGCGGCGTAGGAGGGGTGGGCACCGCCGGGGACGACGGAGACGGCGTCGATCACCCAGGTCGGCAGGACGATCCCGCCAGGGCGTGGCTGAAGCTCCTCGACGATCTCCTCCACGGTCACCAGCACCCGGTCCGCCGCGAGCGCCGCCTCCTTCTGTACGCCGGTCAGCCCCCACAACTGCACATTTCCGGCGCGGTCGGCCTGCTGGGCGTGGATGACGGTGACGTCGGGGTTGAGCGCCGCGACGGCGGCCAGCTCCTCCCCCGTGAAGGGGCAGACGACGGTGGAGACGGTGTCCGTACGGGTCGGGATGTCGCTGCCGCGATAGCCGCGCAACACGGCGAACGGCAGCTTGGACGCGCCCGCCACATAGCGGTTCGCCATGCCCGCGTGGCTGTGCTCGTCCAGCTCCAGCGGCCGCGGCCAGCCGTTCTCGACGGCGTCACGGAAGCGGTGCAGCGAGCCGACGCCGGGGTTGCCACCCCAGGAGAACACCAGCTTGCGGACGAGTCCGGCGCCGATGAGCTGGTCGTAGATGACGTCCGGAGTCATCCGGACGAGGGTCAGATCGGTGATGCCCTGGCGGATGACCTCGTGCGCGGCGGCGTACGGGATCAGGTGGGTGAAGCCCTCCATCGCGATGGTGTCCCCGTCGTGGACGAGGTCCGCCACGGCGTCCTGCAGGCTTCGGATGTCGGCCATCGTCACTCCGCTCAGTCCGCGGTCAGGATGCTCAGTGTGCTGACTAATGTGGTGTCAGCTTCGCACGGTGCCATTGGCTAGTGCACTCGTCAAGGGAGTCTAGGGTGAATGTCGGCCTCTCGACATGGGGTCTTCCACAGGGCAGAATCACTCAGTACACGGACTAATAGACCAGCGGGCTGATCGAGCAGCGGGGAAGCCGGGAGGCACGGGATGGGCAGCGCGGTGGATCTGAACACGCACCCCGGGCATCTGGCCCGCCGCTTCCAGCAGGCACACTCCCTGCTGTGGGGCGCGATGGTCTCCGAGGAGATCACCTCGCCACAGTTCGCGGTGGTCAACGCGCTGACGGAGAAGCCGGAGATCGACCAGCGGACGCTGAGCGAACACGTCCACCTCGACCGCTCCACCATCGCCGACCTGGTCGCCCGACTGGCCCGCCGCGGCCTCCTGGAGCGGGTCCGCGACCCGAACGACGGCCGCCGCAATGTCCTGCGCCTGACGGAGGAGGGGGCCAGGGTCCACCGGAAACTGGTCACACGGACGGCCCGGATGAATCGCGTCTTCCTGTCCCCGCTGGACGAGACGGAGCGGGAAACGCTGCTGCGGCTGATCGCCCGGGTCACGGACGCGGCGGAGGAGCTGCGCGCCTAGGTGAATGAGTACCGAATCGCACGTGTGCGCCGAGCATGAGATCCGGGCCGTCGGACTGCGGCTGGAGAATGAGAGCGATTGTCTCCGGCGACAACAACCGCACCCCTTCGACCGCACCGCCACAGGCAACGACGGATTGAATTCTGGCAAGTGAGCGGGCGTTGCCGTGGCCGTTGGCCGCGCCGATCTCGGCACGACCAGCGGTACGCCGCCGACGTCGACCACAAGCGATGCCCCCAGCTCGTCGCCCGCGTCGATATTCTTGGCGAACAGTGCTCGCAGGTCGGCGAAGCGTTCGTCACACACCAAAGATGTCAGTCATCGTCAACCTCACGCCTCGGCTCGGGCTGTGGCAGCGGTCATCTCGCTTACGGTTCGACGGTTTCGTAGAAATGCACGTCCCGAGTCTCGAGGGCCGGAAAGGCCTGCCCGAATCCCCAGGTCTTGAAGTGATCGCTGGCCGCGTGGGCCTCGAACCCGGCGCGATCGGTGTAGATCTCGAGGATTCGGATCGTCCCGGGCTGCGCCGGATCCCGGTACGCGACGTAGCTCAGGCAGGCAGGTTCCTTCCTGCTCGCTGGAATCAGTCGCTCGACGGCCTGCTGCAGCGTCTTTTCCATTCCCTCGCGGGCAGTCCATACGATCGAGGCCACGAATGCCATTGCGTCATCCCTTTCTTTCGGGGGTGGCGGTGTGTATCGCGGTGGTGATCGCCTTGGTGAGTTCGGTCTGGATGCGGTCCAGCGCCTGGGTGTCCTGTTGGGCTTTGGCAAGCAACAGTGCGCCTTCGATGGAGGTGAGGATCATGGTGGCCAGAGATTGGGCGTGTTCCATCGTGAGTCCGCGTTGCCACAGGCCCTGGGTGATCAGCTCTTCCCAGGAGGAGAACGATTCGCCGGCAGCGGTCATCGCTTCGGGGTAGTTGTCGCCGTGTGTCACGCTCGCGGCGACGGGGCATCCGGCCCGGTAGTCGCTGGCCTGCAACTGCTGCCGGAACATGTCGATGATTTCGTCGACGATGCGGGTCGGGTCGTCGTCGGCCAGGAGGACAGCGAGTTGCTTGCTGCGCAGCGTCCCGGCCAAGCGGATCGCGTCGCGCAGCAACTCGGCCTTGCCTCCGGGAAAGTGGTGGTAGATCGAGCCGCGCGGCGCCTGGGCCCGGTCGGCGACCTCGGTCAGCGATGTCGCGTCGACACCGTTTTCCTGCACGGTCTCGATCCCGGCGAACAGCATCCGGCGGCGGACATCGGTCCGTGGCTTCGTGGGCACATCAGCCTCCTCGTAAGCTATAGCTAGAACCATAGCTCATCCGTGCAGCGATGCGACTGTCGTCTGTGTATGCCGGTCAGAGGTGCAGGAAAACCGGCTGGACCGCTACCTACTGCCGACGAGTCATAGCTACATACGACTGCAGTTGTGAACTAGATCACATCATCTACTATAGCTCCAGGTATAGTATCTGCGGAGCTGCCCGGCCGAGCGCTACCCGAACTCCAACCCATAGAGAGAACGTGGTTCACCATGGCTGATTCGATGCAGTCCCTCTGGTTCGTCGAGCCCGGTCGGCTCGAGTGGCGTGAAGTGCCCACACCGGTGCTGAAAGGCGATGCCGATGCGCTGGTACGGCCGGTGATCGCCGGACGCTGCCCGTTGGACGTGCCGATTCTGCAGGGCCGGCTTCCCGTACCGCCCGGATACGCGATCGGGCACAACGCGGTCGCCGAGGTCGTCGCCATCGGGGACACGGTCACCGGCGTCGCCGTCGGAGACCTGGTGGTCGTGCCGCCCGAGCTGTCCTGCGGGCAGTGCGCGCCATGTCTGCGCGGATGGACCGCCCACTGCACCACCGTGCCCTACGGCGCCACCTACGGAGTGGCGGTGAACGGACACTGGGGCGGCCTGTTCGACGACCTCGTGCGCATCCCCTACGCCGACGCGATGCTGCACCGCATCCCCGCCGGGGTCGATCCACTCGAGTGCGTCACCGTCGGCGACATCACCGGACACAACAACGAACTGGCACGCCGTCATGTCGTAAACGGCGCGCGTAAGCGGGTGCTCGTGCTCGCCCCGGGCGTGACGGGGCTCATCCAGGCCGCCTTGGCAATCGCCTACGGAGCCGAGTATGTCCTGTACGTCGATCCCGATCCCGGCAATCGAGCCCTCGCCGAACAGTGCGGCGCGCAGACCGCAGCCGAGCCCCCAGGCGAGGCCGATGGACTGTTCGACCTGACGGTCGAGGCATCCGGAAGCACCAAATGGTTCCACCGCGGCCTCAGCCTGCTCGCGGGGGAAGGTGTCTTCGAAAGCCTCGGCGGCCTGACGGGCGAGGTACCGATCCCCACCTGGCCTATGTTCCTAAAAGGCATCACCATGCACCTCGCGCGCCCCAACAGTGCCGCGAACATCCCCGGAGCACTCGACGCCATCGCCACCGCCAGGATCAAGCCCTCAGCCTTCTACTCCCCGATCGTGAAATGGGAGGATCTGCCCGAGGCGATGCTCGAACCGGCCCGAATGCTCGTAGCCACAAGATGAACCTGCCGCTTAGTTCTTCGGGGTTCTCCTTGGCGTGCCAACTTCCCCTGCCAACACCCGCGTTAGGCGGGTGTTAGTGGAGCGGCAGCCTCGCGGTAGTGACCCCGAGCAGAGTGGTTGACGTACCGAGGAGACAACGTCACCGACCGCCCTGGGGGCACCCAAAATGAGCTCGATCACCCTCCGTCGCCGCCGTACCCTGCGGGTCGCCGCCGCGGCCCTGACCGTGGCCGCCGGTCTGACCCTGACCGCCTGCAACGGCTCGGACACCGCCGGCGCGAAGACCTCGGGCAAGGCGGACTCGGCCGCGGCCGCCGCGGACCGCGAGGCCACGGGCTCCTCCAACGAGGTGCAGGGCTCCGGGTCGCAGGCGGACTCCGGATCCGGCGCGAAGTCGGAGACCGTGGGCAAGCAGTCCGGCAAGCAGGCCGCCGGGGGTGCGCAGTCGGGTGTTCAGCGCTGCCACACCTCCGGCCTGAAGGCGGCGTTCGCCACCGGCGGCGACGCGACCCCGGACCCCAACGCCGGCGGCTCGACGACCACCAGCATCGTGCTCACCAACACCAGCGGCAGCACCTGCAAGATCGGCGGCTTCCCCGGCGTGGACCTCAACACCGAGCACGGCAGTGCGGACTGGTCGCTGCAGCGCTCCTCGGCCAAGTACAGCTCCATCACCCTGAACCCCGGCGACAGCACCGACTTCACCATCAACCTCGCCCTGGCCGGGGAGAACGACGAGAACTCCTGGACGCCCGCCTTCGCGGTCATCACCCCGCCGAACGAGACCAGCTCGCTGACCCTGGACTGGCCCTGGGGCGGGCTCGTCGACCAGCGGGGTGCCACCCACCCCGCCACCTTCGTCAACCCCATCGGCTGAAACAGCCAAAAACCTCTCTGAGCAGGACCAGCTCAGAGCGTGAAAGACAAAGAGGCGGCCTCTGCGCGGGCAGCGTGCATGGGCAGCGCGCATGGGCGGCAGAGCCTTAAGGGGCCGATGGCCTGGTGGCGATGATGACCGTGGCGTCCAGTTCGTCGGATTCGGCCAGGCGCGGCTCCAGGCCGTCGCCGGACACGATGGCCATGGCCGAGGCCGCCTGCCGCCCGCTCGTCTCGAACAGCAGCGAGCCGCCCGGGGCCAGCCACCCGCCCGCCCCGGCGGTCACCCGGCGCAGGACGTCCAGCCCGTCCACGCCACCGTCCAGCGCCACCCGCGCCTCGTGCACCCGGGCCTCCGGCGGCAGCAGCCCGACCTCCTCCGTCGGCACATACGGGACGTTGGCCAGCAGGACGTCCACGCGGCCGCGCAGCGCGGCGGGCAGCGGCTCGTAGAGATCGCCCTCGTACACCGTGCCGCCCGCGGGCTCGACGTTGCGCCGCGCGCAGGCCACCGCGACGGGGTCGATATCGGCCGCGTACAGCTCCGCCTCGCCCAGGTCCGAGGCCAGCGCGGCGCCCAGCGCGCCCGAGCCGCAACACAGATCGACCACGACGGCCCCGGGCCGGGCCAGCGCCACGGCCCGCTCGACCAGGAACTCGGTGCGTCGGCGCGGTACGAAGACCCCGGCGTCGACGGATATCCGAAGCCCCCGGAACTCCGCCCAGCCGAGCACATGCTCCAGCGGAAGCCCGGCGGCGCGTTGGTCCACCATGGCGCGGAGCCCGGCCGGGGTACGGGCCGTGGCGAGGATCAGCCGCGCCTCGTCCTCGGCGAACACGCACCCGGCGGCGCGGAGCCTGGAGACGACGGCGGAAAAGGTGACAAGCGAAGGTGAAGCTGATGAAGCCGACATGGGAGCCTGGAAGCCTTTCGGAATCCCCGAGGGCGCTCCCGGCAGTCAGCTATCCCGTGTATCCCTGCGGCGAGAGCACCCAGCCTGAACTGGCATTGATGGGTCTCACCTCCTCGGTGCGTACGGGCGACGGCCACACTACCCGATCAGCGCCCGCCGGGCCTCGTGGATCAAGCGCTGGGCGTCGGCCCCGAAGACGGCGGATTCGCGGAGGGTGTTCCAGGCGCGCAGATCCTCGGCTGTCGCGGTCTGGCGCCCGTTCTCCAGCTTGTAGATCTTGGAGTGAGGCCAGCCCAGCCGTTCGGCGAGTTGTGTACCGGTGAGCCGACCTCCAGGGCATGACGCACGCAGCTCCCGAAGCCGCACTCCTAGGGCCACCCGTGCTTGCTGAAAGTCACCGCTCACCGGTCACACGGTACTTGCAACCTACGTAGTCGGTCCCGCCGCGAACGTGTCGTACCGGACGGCGTAGTGCCATGCCGCGTCACGGACTTGGAGATACCGGTTGACCGCCACCGGCTCCGTGATCAGCTCCACGTTGAACAGGTTGTCGTCGTCATCGAAGTTGAGGAGAGCGACGAGCCGGGAGTCGAAGATCCAGAAGTCCTCTGCAGGCAGCCGCAGCCGGTTGGCACCGGCACGCCACAGATTACGGATGTCCTCTCCCATGTCGCAGTTCCGCTTGGCGCTGTAGAGGAGGTAGCGCTGGCCGGTCGTGGGCGGATCGTCGACGATGCGCACTCGCTCGACCCGCTTGCCCTGCTGGGTTTGGTCGCGGATCGTGGTGAAGAACGACGCGTAGAGTTCCAGCGGAGCCTCACCTGTCTCGGCGAACGCCTGGTAGTCGGGCGCCGTTTCATCACTCGCGAACCGGCGCCGGGTCTCCAGCCGCCAGGCGGTGTGCTCGAAGTTCTCGAAGAGCTTGCCGAAGTCATCCAGATCGATGATGCGCGGCGTGCGAGTGATCTCCTTGGGGCCGTAGTCGACCAGCAGTTCGCGCGGCACCACGATCGGTGTCTCGCCCTCTCCAAGGTGTTGGAGCTGGGCAACGTCCTCGGGGTCGGTAAGCGGTGTTCCGTGGATGACGATCTCTCCGCTGTTCAAGTCCTCGTGTACGGCGGGGCAGCCCCCAACGCCAGAACCCGTGCCGTTGAAGCGCAGTCGACGCGCCATGATCACGTCCTTCCTTGTCGATCTGGACACCCCGAGCATGCCGCACCCACGAATGCGCTCGGTATGCCTTTCCTGACCCTACGTGAGATCAATCAAGAACATCTCACCCAGAAGCGAGAACATTCGAGAACATCGCCTCGCGCTCCCCGACTCCTTGTCTCTAACGTCCCGTTCACGCAGAAACGGCGGGAAAGGGTGACCGATGCGAATCCGCGAGACACGGCGTCAAGGGCGGGGAGCTGTACTGGCCGACCCTACGAGGCGAGCTCACGGTGTCCGGCTATCCGCTGGTGGCCCTCGGGCGCATTCCCCTCGACAGCGCGAATCGGCTCGCGGATGTCCTGATGCGGGCCGCGCTGGAGGAGCAGACGAAGAACGCCACCTCGGCGTAGGCGGTACGCGTCCCGCCGCCCCTTGAACCCCCGTACCGACTGGACCGGAGCCCTGGCAGGTCGAGCCCAGCCGGAACGGGTGCAGGTGCACGACGGCGCGAGGAGAGCCCCCGTGCCGACAGCGCAGAAGGGAATCATCCCGATGCGGTCGACAGGACACAAGGCCGTCTTACGGCAGGACCCGGACGACGGCGACACCATGCCCGACTCCGACGCACCATCGCCCCCTTCGGACGGCGACTGCGGTGGCGGTGACGGCTGCGGCCGTCGATAACCCCGGTAGGCAGGGCGGTCCCGGCCAACGCGGGGGCTGCCCTCTTCGGTCAGTGAAGGCGACATCTTGCACCACCACCACGGTTACACCTGGCTCGGCTCGGGTCACGACCTCCTCAAGGACGGCCCCAGACGCCCCATCCACCCGGAGTTCAAGGCTTCCAAAGTCGTCCCCCTCGAACTCGCCCACTGGCTGCTCAAGCCCCCCACCTTCATCCAAGGGACCTGGACCGACCCCACCCAAGCCGCCGACTGGTTCGGCACCCGGGCCCGCGAACACGCCGACTCCTTCGCCTCCGCCCACGACCGCGCGCCCGAAACACTGTCGGCGAAGGTCCAGGGCGCGGCCAAGGCGGTCGCTGGCGGGGAGGACGTCGCCGGAGGGTGGTATCTCACCGGGCAGCGGTTTCTCGCCGTATGCCTGATCGCCTGCGGTCCCCACCGCTTACGCCCCGAGATCGGCTGTCCGCAGCCACTGGCGTGAATCAGTTCGCGAGCGCCTCGTACCGCACCCCCGTCAGCCGCTCGGACGCGGCCCACAGCCCCCGCCCCGCCGTGTCGCTGCGCGTCCACCTGGCGCGGGCCGAGCGGACGGGGGAGCCGTGCCAGATTCCCTGAAACGGCGGGCCGAAGAAGTCGTCCTGGCGGACGTCCGGGCCGGTGGCCGCGTACAGGGTGGGGAGGGCGCCCTGGTCCGGGCTCTGGGCGAAGTAGCGGTTGCCGATTTCCATGAATCGCTCGGTCGCCCGGCGGCCCTCCATTTTCGGGGCGGCGGTCTGGAGGTTGGTCGAGGCATAGCCGGGGTGTGCGGCGGCTGCCACCAGGCGGGCGCCCGTCGCGCGCAGGCGGCGGGACAACTCGTGGATGAAGAGGAGATTGGCGGACTTGGAGCGGGCGTAGGCGGTCCAACGCCGGTATCCGCGCTCCATGTGCAGGTCGCGCGGATCGACCGTCCCCAGCATGTGCATAAAGCTGGACACGCTGACCACCCGTGCCCCCGGGCCCGCCTCCAGGAGCTTCGGCAGCAGCAGCCCGGTCAGCGCGAAGTGCCCCAGGTGGTTGACGCCGAACTGCATCTCGAAGCCATCGGCGGTCCTGCGGCGCGGAAGGGCCATCACGCCCGCGTTGTTGATGAGCAGATCGAGCCGGTCGCCCTGGTACTCGGCCGCGAAGGTGCGTACGGACTTCAGATCCGCGAGGTCCAGCGGCGCGACCCGCACATACACGCCCGGCGCCTGCGCCCGGATCCGCTGCGCGGCCTCGGCCCCGCGCGCCTCGCTGCGGCACGCGAGCACCACCTGCGCGCCGCGCCGTGCCAACTCCCGGGCGGTGACGAAGCCGAGGCCGCTGTTGGCGCCGGTGACCACGGCGGTGCGGCCCGTCTGATCGGGGATGTCGCTCGCGGTCCAGCCCTTCATCTCGCGCTCCTTCGCGGTGTGCGCTACGCGCCGGTAGCCCCTGTGTCCGGCGACAGCCTAAGGGTGGCGTGGTGAAGGTGCGAGGCGTGTGGATCGGGATTCGAATCGGCGGGATTCATGTGGGGATCACGTCCATGTCCATGAGCGGGGCGTACTGCTGCCCGGCGTAGCAGTCGGTGTCGCGGAGGTCGCCTTGGACGGTGGGGCGGGGGAGGGAGACCTTGACGGCGAGGGCGAGGGGGTGGTTGACGACGAGGATCTGGTCGGGGTCGGCGTCGTAGAGGGTGGCGAAGAGGCCGGGGTTGAGGAAGCCGGTGGCGACGAGGGCGTCGTAGGCGGCCTGGTCGTGGCACATGAAGTCGAAGGTGAGGGTGAAGGGGCCGGCGTTCTTGGAGCGGATCAGGGAGCAGTAGTCGAGCAGGGTGGTCATGGGGTTCACAGCTCCTCGGTGGTGGTGCGGAAGAGTTCGGTGGGGGTGACGCCCGTGGCGACGTGGTTGAGGGTGAAGCGGTAGAGCGGGCCCCTGTCCGTCTCGGGTGGGGAGTAGGGGTAGGCGAGGGTGGAGACCAGGCCGTCGTACTCGGCGACCGGCAGGTGGCTGCTGGCGTGGGCGACGAATGTGGCGATGGCGTGGGCGGTCGCCTGGTCGGGCGCGGTGACGGTGATGAGCACGCCGAGCTCGCGGGGGGTGAGCAGGTCGGGTTCGCTGCCGCCGAGGACCGCGCCGGCGCCGTAGAGGCGGTAGTCGATGTCGACGTCGGCGGGTTCGACCGCGCCGCCGAAGACGTCGAGGATCTTCGCCTCGAAGTACTCCTTGGCCATCGGCACCAGCCTGGGCAGGGCGGCGATGACGACGCGGTCGCGTACGCCGCCGAAGATGACGGTCTGGTAGCCGATGAGTTCGGCGCCCTCGAGCTTGTTGGTGTAGCCGTCGGCCGGCAGGTAGCGGGCGCCGCGGACGCGGACGGTCCGCTCGTCGATGGCCTCGTAGGTGGCCTCGGTGGTGTCGAGTACACCCGACGGTTCGGCGACACGGTACGGGTCGGCGTTCTCGTACAGCGTGTGGGCGGCGACGGAGCGGGGGGTCAGGCGGGTGCCGTCGGCGAGGGTGGTGACGTCGAAGTGGTCCTCGCGCAACGTGACGAGCAGGCCGCCCGCGGACGGCGGGATCGCGCAGGCGGCGCCGCATTCGATGGTCTTGGCCAGGTGCCAGGTCAGGCCCGGGTCGGCGCCCCGCAGGTGCGGGACGGCGGCGAACAGGGCGGTGTCGCTGGCCCGTCCGGCGAGGATCACCTCGCAGCCGTCGCGCAGGGCGTCCTGGATGGGTTCGACGCCCATCATGGCGACGGTGTGGCTGCGGTCGAACAGCTCGCGGTCGATGGCGGGCGCGTGGGGGAGCGGCCGGATCCTGCCCGCGTCGTACAGGTCCCGCAAGCGCTGGGCGGGCTGGTCGGAGTAGATCAGGCCGAGCTTGAAGCTCAGGTTCTCCTCCGCGGCGATGGAGCGGGCGATGTCGGCGACCCAGTCGACACCGTCATCGCGGCCCGAGGTGCCGCAGGAGCCGATGATCAGCGGCACGCCGAGCTCGTCGCGGGCCCTGAGCAGCAGGCGCAGATCGCGGGTGACGGCCTGGGCGGACAGCTTCGGGGTGCCGGAGCCCAGGGCGGCGGGGCCGGAGTCGGTGGAGCCGGCGTCGCAGGCGATCACGTCCGGCAGGGCGGCGACACCGCGAGCGAAGGCGTCGGCGTCGAACCCGGCGCCGAGCGCGCCGGTCGGGGCCAGGATGCGGAGTTCCATGAGGCTGGTGCCTTTCATCGTGCGGGAAGAGGGAATCTCGGCCGGTCAGGCGGCGGCGCGGTCGGCGGCGCGGTCGGGTGCGCGGCGGACCAGGCGGGTGAAGACGAGGAAGGTGACGCCGGCGAACACCGCGGCGTTCAGGTGCATATAGCGCCAGCGGGTCAGGTCGATCGTGGTGCCGAGGATCGCCGGGCCCAGCGCCATCCCGGACGCCGAGGCGATCGTGTACAGCGTGGTGTAGGTGCCCAGCACCTTCTGGGTTGGTGCCAGGTTCCACAGCGCGACCAGCGCGTTGACCGCGAACGAGGTGTACCCGAGCGAGCAGAGCACCATCGAGGTGATCGTGCCGGGCACGGTCGGCACCGTGAACCCGAGGAGCAGGCCCGCGATGAACAGCCCGACGCCGTACCGCATCGCGCGCAACTGCCCGAACCGGTTGGAGGCGTACGCGATCGGCAGCACACAGACGAGGAACGCGACCGCCCTCGGCAGCGCCAGACCGGCCGCCTCGCCGCGGGTCAGGCCGAGCACCTGCGTGCCGTAGGGCGTCATGAGCGAGCGCAGCGCGGACCACATGCCGGCGAAGCAGAAGATGCCGACCATCAGCAGCAGCGTCGGGCTGGACGGCGAACGCAGCGCGTCCTTCAGCACCGCCCACGGGGAGGCGAACTCCTGCTCGGGGGCAGCCTTCGCCCCCTCCCGCTCCCCCTCCTCCTCCGGCAGCAGCATGTTCGTGTGACGGCGGCCGAGGAACGCCCAGGACAGTCCCAGCATGATCAGCATCAGCAGCGGGGGGATGGCGAACGCGAGGCGCAGGGACCGGTCGACGACGAGAAGGCTGATCAGGGAGGACACGACGATGGTCAGACTGACGCCGGCCTTGATGAAGCCCTGCGCCTTGCTGCGGTTGGACGGCGCGACGTAGTCGGACACCAGGGTCTCGGTAACGCCCTTGAACGCGTTGGCGATCGCGGCGAAACCGACCACGCACACCAACAGGGTGGGAAGGTTCGTCGCCCAGGGGATGAGGACGAACGGCACGGTCGCGACCGCGGCGCCGATCAGCACGATCGGCCACCGGCCGGTGCGGCGGCGGGCGAGCTTGTCGGAGAGGAACCCGACCGACGGCTGCGTGAAGATGCCCCAGGAGTGGTCCAACCCCATGATCAGGCCGACTACGCCCGCGGAGCTGAAGTAGTGCCGCAACTGCTCGGGAACCTGGGTGTCGTAGAAGTTCCACACCGCTTCCTGCGCGAAGACGGCGAGGGTCACCCACAGCACGGCGCCGCGGTTCATATGGTCGCCGGGTGCCGGGCGGGGAAGGGCGCTCATGCTCACCGCGCCGGGCGGGGATATGGGGGGAGTTTCGGGCATGGTGATGGCTCCTGTGCTACATGCTATAGCAAGCGAGGGAGGAGTCTGCCCGCCGGAGCGCATACTGTGCGCCCCATGGCGGGCAGGTGGCGTTGCGGTCGGCCGCCGGAGCTCGGGGTCAGCTGCCGGAGAGCTGGACGAGCGCGGCGCGGTGGTGCCGCGCGGCGAGCTCCTCGGCGCGCTCCTCGTCCCGTTCGAGGAGAGCGTCCAGGAGCTGGCGGTGCTCGGAGTAACGGGCGCGGAACGCCTCGGCGTGCTCGGGCGCGAGCTTCATGGTGAGGTCGAGCCGCTCCTCGTAGCTGAAGGCCCTCGCCTGGCCGAGCAGCCCCTCCAGGACGGGGTTGCCCACGCACGACTCGACCTGCTGATGGAAGAGCCGCAGCTTGTGGAAGACGGCCGCGAGCTGCTCGGACACATCGGCGTCCAACCCCTCCTCGGCGACGGTCCGTTCGATGCCGGCGGTGATCTGGTCGGTCTGGGCCAGCAAGGCGACCAGGTCGGTGAGCTGCTGAGCGGTGGCGTTACGGGCGGCGAGGCGGGCCATCAGGGCGGACAGCCGGACCTCGGCCTCGACGATCTCGGAGCGGGCGGCCGAGGAATGGTCGGCGATCCGCAGGGCCCGGGGGCTGACGCGCTCGACGACCTTCTCGTGCACGAGCTGGCGCAGCGCCTCGCGGACGGGGGTGGGGCTCACGCCGAGCCGGGCGGCGAGATCGCGCTCGGTGATCTTCTCGCCCGGACGCAGGACGCCCTCACGGATCGCGTCCCTCAGCCGCCGGTATGCCTGGTCGGCCAGCGACACGGTCTCCACGGGGCCGAGGGTGTCAGTGCTCATGACCGCAAGAATGCTCTTGCTATAGCAAATAGTCAAGTGGGCGAGCGGTAGATCGTCGGTCCCATGAGCGATGATCTCCCCATGGCGTATCCGACGGGGGAGGACGGGGGACGTCCGATGGCGACCGGTGCATGGACGGCTGTGGATGACCGACGCGTGGTGCCCGCGCTGGGCGGGCTCATCGACGGCACGGGGATGTGGCGGCCCGGGGCGCTGGCCTGTATCGAGCGGACCGGCCGGTTTCTGAACGGGACTTGGGATCCCCAGGGCGCCGAGGGAGAGGGCGAGGGCGAGAGCGAAGACGGGCCCGGCATCGCCGGGGAAGGGTCGTGGCTGCGTTTCATCGGGCGGATCGGGGCCGTGGCGCTCCGGGCCGCCGTCGCGTCCACGCGTCCTGAGCGGCGCGAGCGGCTGCTGGCGCTGCTGGAGATGTGGGCGGAGAGCCCGTTCGCCGATCCGGCCGCCCGGCTGCGCACCGGGATCGTGGTCACCGAGCGAGCGGCGGTGCGGGATGAGCGCGGGGCGGCCGTCAGCGTGAGGTGGGGCCGTGAGGGGCGGCGCACGTTCGTCGAGTTGCGGACGGGGGACGCGGAGCCGCCGAGACTCGGTGAGATCGAAGAGGCGCAGGAGGTGCCGCACGGCTGGGGGAGCCCGGAGCAACTGCGGCGGCTGGTGGCGCTGGTGCGGGAGCGGGGGCCCGCACCGTGGGACAAGGAGGCCGTGGCCCTGCTGCGGGAGCGTACGGGCATGGGGCGCCCCGCCGCGTCCCTCGCGCTCGCCGGGCTCCTGCAGCGGATGTACGTCCCGTTCCTGGACGCCGACGAGCGGGCGACGCTGCGGCTGAAGGTCGCCGAGGCCGAGGACGGCGCGTCCGAACTGGCCCGGCTGACCACGCTGGAGCGGCTGGAGCTGCTGGCCGACGTGCTGCCCGAGGACCCGGCCGAGCTATGGGAGCCGGACGGGATGCGGGGCGTGGCGGAGCGGCTCGCCGAGGCGTGGCAGGCGCGGCGCGGCCGGCGGGCCGTGGTGCCCGAGCGCACGCTCAACGCGGTCGTCGAGCTGCAACTGCTCCGCGTATCGGCGGCCGAGTTCTGCGCGGCGTTCACCCACCCCGCCGCCGAACCCGGGCTCAGCGCGCCCCTCGACACCTGGATCAAGAACAGCGAGCACGGCCCGCTGCTCACCGATGCCCGGTGGGACATCATGAGGTTCCAGGACCGTCTGCACTCCGTCGTGCCGCACCTGTCCTGGGTCTACGCCGAACTCCCCGCCGGCGACCCGGTCCGCGAGGGTGTGCCCGGCCTGGTGCGGCTGCTCCTGGAGCGCCTGGACCACCCGGGGCTGCTGCTGCGCGCCGGACTCTCCGCCGGCGCCGGGCGTACGGTCGCCGATCTGCGGGAGCGGTTCGGGTTCCGGCCGTACGCGGGCCCGGAGCGGCTGGACGTCGCGAGCATCGACGACGGGCTCACCGTCATCACGGACGGCATGGTCAGCCGCAGGGGGGACCGATCCCCGCCCAGGGTGTACTTCCGCCCCGCGTTCTACGGCGACGACGAGCGTTCAAGGGCCCTGGCGGAGGTCACATCCGGCTACGGCCGTGAGGATTTCCCCCTCGTCGAGTGGCTGCGCGGCCCGGCCTGCGCGCGCATCGTCGAGCGGATCGAGAGCGTCTCGCTGCCGCCCGGCGCGTACGAGTCGAACCCGGCGGTCTCCACGCCCGACCTCGTGGCGCGGGTCGCCGACACACTCGGCCTCGACGAGGACGCGGCGGCGCTCTACCTCCAACTGCTGGCCCTGCCCGCGCCGACCGACCGGAACGTCCGCACCTGGAACGGCTGGCAGACCGCCCGGCACCAGACGGCCGCCGCCGCGCTGGCCGGGCGCGGCCTCGTCACCGAGGACAAGCGCCCCCGGGCGGGCCGCCAGGTCTTCCTGCCGGGCGAGTGGATCCACGCCAAGAAGCCGTACCAGCCCATGGAGGCGTGGAAGGCGGAGCTGATCGGGGTGCGGCGCTCGTACAACCGACGGCTGGAGAACCCCCTTCCGCTCCCCACCCGCACCCTGCCCGAACTGTTCGCCCACGCCTGGGCGCTGGTGGAGAAGGGCGAGGGGCCGGTCTGAACCGGCCCCGCCCCGCCCCTATTTCACCCGCGCCTCGCACACCATCCGCCGCCGGTGGCCCACCGTGCGCTCGGGTCCGGTGAGCGTCAGCGGGACCGTGTGCCGTACGCCGGAGTCGGCGCTGGAGGAGGCCAGCCGCAGCTCCAGCGCGCCCGGTTCCACCACCCTCGTGCCATCGGCCCGCAGCGGATACGAGGCGAGGTCGGCGTGGAAGGCGAAGTGGACCTCGGCCGACTCGCCCGGCCGCAGCGGCACCCGTGCGTAGCCGATCAGCCGGGACACCGGCCGGGCGATCCGCGCCACCGGGTCATGGAGATAGAGCTGTACGACCTCCGTCCCGGCCCGGTCCCCGGTGTTGCGCACGGTCAGCCGGACCGTGGTCTCCCCGTCGGTCGGCACCTCGGCGGCGTCGGCCTCCGGGCGCTCCCAGGCGAACGAGGTGTACGACAGCCCGTGGCCGAAGGGGAACAGCGGGGTCGGGTCGATCGAGCTGGAGTCGCCCCGCAGCCCGAGCGGCGGCTGTGCGTACGTCCAGGGCTGGCCGCCGGACGCGTACGGGACGCTCACCGGCAGCCGTCCCGAGGGGTTGACGCGGCCGCTCAGCACCCCGGCCACCGCCGGGCCGCCCTCCTCACCGGGGAAGAACGTCTGCACGGCGGCGGCCAGCAGCCTCGACCAGCGGCCGAGGGCGTACGGCCGACCCGTGAACAGCACCAGCACCACCGGAGTGCCGGTGGCCACCAGGGTGTCCAGCAACGCCCCCTGATCACCGGGGAGTTCGAGGTCGGCGGCGTCACAGCCCTCGCCCGAGGTGCCCCGGCCGAACAGGCCCGAGCGGTCGCCCAGCACGGCGACGCACACATCCGCGTCCGCCGCCGTCCTGGCCGCCTGCGCCAGCCGGCTCTCGGCGGTGAGCGCCGCCGCACCGGCCGAGGCCGCCGCGCCCGGGTCCCCGGCGGACCCGCCCGGGCCGGGCGCGGCGCACCCCTCGGCGTGGGTGATCCGCGCACCGGGCAGCTCGGCGCGCAGCGCGGCGAACAGCGTCGGCACCTCGATGCCCAGGGGCAGTTGGGGGTGTTCCACCCCCACATGGCGGGGGAAGGTGTAGCAGCCGAGCATGGCGGCCGGGTCGTCGGCGAGCGGGCCGACCACCGCGATCCGGGCGTCCGGCGCGAGCGGCAGCACATCGCCATCGTCGGCGAGCAGCACCACCGACTCCTCGGCCAGCTCGCGCGCCACGGCCCGCATCCCGGGCGGATCGAGATCGAGGCCGGGGGTTCCGGCGGGCCCGGCGGATTCCGTGGGCTCCGCGAGCGCCGACGGAATCGGCGACCAGTCCGCGTCCAGCAGCCCCAGCTCGCACTTCTGCCGCAGTACCCGCAGCGCCGCCCGGTCCACCAGCGCCTCGTCCACTTCCCCCGCCCGCACCGCGTCCCGCAGCGGGGTGCCGAAGCAGCGCACCGCGGGCAGCTCCACGTCCACCCCCGCCGCCAGGGCGAGCCCGGCCGCGTCGCCCCGGGTGGCGGCGACCCGGTGGGCCAGCTCCAGGAAGGACACCCCGAAGTAGTCGGCGACGACGGTGCCGGTGAAGCCCCAGGTGTCGCGGAGCAGTTCGGTCAGCAGCCAGGGGTTGGCGGCCGAGGGCACACCGTCGATGTCGTTGTAGGAGTGCATGACCGACCGCGCGCCCCCGTCCCGCACCGCCAGCTCGAAGGGCGGCAGGATCACATCGGCGAGTTCCCGCGGGCCGATGGAGACCGGTGCGTGGTTGCGGCCGCCCCGGGAGGCGGAGTAGCCCGCGAAATGCTTGAGGGTGGCGACGATCCCGGCGGACTCCAGGCCGCGGACATACGCGGTGCCGATGGTCGCGACCAGATAGGGGTCCTCGCCGATGGACTCCTCCGTACGGCCCCAGCGCGCGTCCCGCACCACGTCCAGCACCGGGGCCAGCCCCTGGTGGATACCGGCCGACCGCAGCGAACCGCCGATCAGCTCGGCGGCCCGCCCCACCAGCGCCGGGTCGAAGGACGCGCCCCAGGCGAGCGGAGTGGGAAAGACGGTGGCGCGCCAGGCGAAGAAGCCGGTCAGACACTCCTCATGGGCCAGTGCCGGGATCCCGAAGCGGTTCCCGGCGGCGATCCGGGTCTGGAGGCGGGCCAGCGCGGCGGCGCCCTCGGCCGCTTCGACGGGGGAGGTGCCGAAGGGGCGGGTGAGCTGACCGACGCCATGGGGGAGGAGGCCGTCGAGGTCCACGGCCTCGGACACCTCGTGCTGGAGCGGGGCGACGTCCTCGCCCTCCTCGGCCTCGGATCCCGGCCATACGCTGGAGAGTTGGGCGAGCTTCTCCTCCAGCGTCATCGAGGAGAGCAGGGCCGCCGCGCGGTCCTCGGCGGAGAGGGAGGTGTCCTGCCAGGGCTGAGGCATGAAGCTCCTTGTCGAGGTGGGGGAACGGCTTGCCTGCCGCCGGAGGCGGCCTATTTGCCGCCCATGCCCATCAGTCCGTTGATCAGCTGACGGCGGGCGACGAGATAGACGAGGAAGATCGGGAGGATGGAGAGCACCACGGCGGTGAGCAGCGCCGGGGTGTCCACCCGGAACTCGCCCACGTAGTCGTACAGCCCCAGGGTCAGCAGCCGGTTGCTCTTGGACTGGGTGAGCAGCAGCGGGAAGAGGAAGCCGTTCCAGGCGTGCAGGGCCGACATCACCCCGACCGTGGAGATCCCGGACCGCGACAGCGGCACGACGAGCTGGAGCAGCACCCGGGTCGGGCTCGCCCCGTCCAGCGCCATCGACTCGTACAGCTCCTCGTCGATATCGCGCATCGTGCCGACCAGGATCAGCACGCTGACCGGGAGGGAGAAGGCGGCCGTCGGCAGGATCACCGCGAGCAGGGTGTCGTACAGATGGAGCTTGGTGATGACCAGATAGACCGGGATCACCACCGCCTGGGAGGGGATCGCCAGCCCCAGCAGGAAGATCTGGAAGATCCGGCGGGAGGCCCGGCCGCGGGCGCGCACGACGGTGTAGCCGACGGTCACCGACAGCGTGATCACGATCGCCGCGCATACCGCCGTGACCAGCGCGGTGTTGAGGAGGTAGGAGAGGAAGTCGGAGCCCAGCACCCGCCGGTAGTTGGCGAGCGTGGGGTGGTCGGGCAGGGCCAGCGGCCCGTCGTCGATATAGCCGTCGCGGGTCTGGAAGGTGGCGGCCACCAGGACGTACAGCGGCAGTCCGACGATGCCGAGCCAGATCAGGGAGCCGAGCCCGGCAGGGTAATTGGGGGTCCGGGAGCCGCGTGCGACAAGGCGCGGGCGGCGGGACAGACCCCGGCGGCGGAAGCGGGGGCCAGGGGCCGCCGGGGTCTTGTTCGGCGTACGGACGCCGTCCGGGGGGTGGTTCGGTGAGCGGTTCGGGTGGCCGGGCAGGACGTCGGTCACATCCCCTCCCGGGTGCTGCGCATCGCGGCGAAGCCGGTGAGCCGCACCAGCAGCAGCGAGACGGTGGTGGCGACGACGACGAGGATGGTGGCGACCGCGCTGGCGTAGCCGAGGTCGAACGCCTGGAAGCCGTTCTTGTACATCAGATACGGCACGATCGTGGTGTCCGTGCCCGGCCCGCCCTTGGTGAGGATCAGGACGGTGTCGAAGAAGGTCAGCGCGCCCACCACCATGATCACCGAGGAGGTGACGATGGTGTTGCGCAACTGGGGCAGGGTGATCGAGAAGAACTGCCGTACGGTCCCGGCGCCGTCGATCGCGGCCGCGTCGTAGAGCGAGCGGGGGATGGCGCGGGCGCCGCCCTGGTAGATCAGTGTGTGCAGCGGGATGAACTGCCAGGCGGTGACGAAGAGGACCGCCCCGAAGGCGCCCTTGGAGCTGCCGAGCAGATCGCCGTCCGCGAAGCCCAGGGCGGGCCCGATGTCGGCGATCAGGCCGAAGTTGGGGTCCAGCAGCGACTTCCAGACCAGCGCGAGCGCGACGGAGGAGCCCAGCAGCGGCAGGAAGAAGATCGCCGACAGTACGGCCCGGTTGCGCTGCCGCCCGGCCGCCCATACGCCCAGCAGCAGGGCGAGCGGGGTCTGGAAGACCCAGGTCAGCACGGTCAGCACCAGGCTGAGCCAGATGGCCTGATGGGTTTCCGGGTCGTCCCACAGCCGGGACCAGTTGCTCATCCCGGTCCAGCTCGGGGTGCCGATGCCGTCCCAGTCGGTGAAGGCGAGGGCGCCGACCAGGACCATCGGCGCCACCGCGAAGAAGACGAAGAACAGCGCCCCGGGCAGGGCCCAGACGACGCCGGGCCGGCCGACCCCCGGCCGGCCGACCTGCGACCGGCCGACGCTCCGGCGGCGCTCGGGTGCCGGGCGCCGCTCGCGCGTCGCGGCGTCCGCCATCACATGCCCTTCAGGGCGTCGACGAAGTCGGCCGGGCTGAGCTGCCCGTTGAACAGCTTCTGCACGGTGGTGTGCAGCGGCGGGGTGTACTTGGCGGGCAGCGCCTGGTCCCAGGAGAGCGTGAAGTCGGGGGCCTGCTTGACCAGGTCGTACTGGAACCGCGCGTAGTCGGGGTTCTCGTGCTTCCCGAGCAGGGAGGTGGCGTCGGAGGTGGCGGGCACGTCCCCGTTGGCGATGAGGTCGCCGGAGTAGTCCTGCCGGGCCGCGAACTTCACGAATTCGAGCGCGGCCTTCTGCTTGTCGCCCTTGACCTTGGCGTTGATCGACCAGTAGTTGGTCGGGTTGCCGACGACGCTCTTGGGGTCACCGCTGCCACCGGGGACCGCCGGGAAGGTGGTCCAGCCCAGCCCCGACGTGGCGAACGCGGGCTGATTGGCCTTCTGGTTGGCGTACTCCCAGCTACCCATCAGATGCATGGCCGCCTTGCCCTTGGCGAAGAGCGTGGAGGCCCCGTCGGCGGTGTAGTTGACCGACTTGTAGTTCTTGCCGAACGCGCCCCGGTCCACCAGATCCTTGATCGTCTGCGCGGCCTTGAGCACCGCCGGGTCGTCCCACGCCGCCATGCCCTGGCTCTGGATCTTCTGGAACACCCCGGCCCCGCCGTAGCGGTCCACCAGGTACTCCACCCACATCAGCTCGGTCCAGGGATCGGTGCCGGCCAGCGCGAACGGGGTGACGCCCGCGCCCTTGAAGGTATCGATGAGCTTCAGCAGATCGTCCCAGGACTTCGGTGGCCGGGCCCCAGCGTCGGTGAAGACGTCCTTGTTGTAGAAGAGAATCACCGGCTGCATCCCGCGCATGGGGATGCCGTAGTGCTTCCCGTCGATCGCGCCCGCGTCGAGGATCGTGGGGATGAACGCCTTCTTCAGCTCCGGGTCCTTGGCCATGGCCGGGTCGAGGCCGAGCAGCATGTCCTTCTTGACGAAGTCGCTGATGCTGCCGCCGCCCCAGTTGAAGAAGACATCCGGTGCGTTGGGTGTGCCCATGGAGGTGCGCATCTTGTCCGAGTAGCCCTCACCGGGCACCTGGGTGAGCTTCGCCTTGATGTCGGAGGTCTTATTGAACCGCTTGACGACCTCGCGCTGCACCTTGGTCGAGGCGTCCTGGTAGACCCAGACGTCGAGGGACCCGCCATCCGAACCCCCGGGCCCGCCGCTCCCGCAGCCGGCGAGTGCCGTCCCGGTCAGCAGCAGGGCCGCCGCCAGGGTGGACGCACGAAGGGTGGACCTTGACCTTGACCATGATCTTGACCGAGGTATGCGCATCGTGTGCCTTCCGGAAGTAGCCCGATAATTCTCGGAAGCGGTTGCGTGGAAGGTATGGGGGTGCTGATGCGGTGTCAAGGGTTCTGGCGGCGGGCGGCTTTGTTCCCCACCCCGCCCCTTCCCGAACCGGGGGACACCCCCGGACCCCGCCGGGGGCCGCACTCTTGAGCGCCCTTCGGGCGTGTCCTCGAGCGCCGGACGGGCTGGAAAATCCAGCCCGTCCGGCGCTTGAGGACCGGGGTCCGGGGCGGAGCCCCGGCGGGGGCGGGGGCGCAGCCCCCGTTCGGGAAGGGGCGGGGTGGGGAATCAGCCCTCGGCCGGTGGCGCGGTGCTGGAGCGGACAACCAACTGCGTGGCCAGCTCCACCCTGGGCGACTCGATCTCCTCCCCCCGCGCCTGCCGCAACACCGTACGGGCAGCCAACTTCCCCATATCCGCCAGCGGTTGGCGGACCGTCGTCAACGGCGGCGCCGACCACCGCACCTCGGGCAGGTCATCGAAGCCGACGATGCTCACATCCTCCGGAACCCGTAGCCCCCGACGCCGCAGAGCCTCGATCGCACCCAGGGCCATCTGGTCGCTGGAGGCGAAGATGGCGGTCGGCGGGGTGGGCCCGGACATCAGCTGGTCGCAGCCGTGGAAACCGGACTCGTGGTAGAAGTCGCCCTGCGCCACCAGCGCCGGATCGAACGGCACGCCCGCCGCCTCCAGCGCCGCACGGTGGCCGTCCAGCCGGGCGCGGCTGCACAGCAGCCGCGGCGGACCGGCGATCAGACCGATCCGGCGGTGGCCAAGGCTCAGCAGATGTTCGGTGGCGGCCATGCCGCCCGCCCAGTTGGTCGCCCCCACGGTGGGCGCGTCCAGCGCCGGGGAGCCGGCCGGGTCGACGACCACGATCGGCACGTTCAGCCGCCGCAGCTCCTCGTGGACCACCGGCTCCAGCACGGACGTGACCAGGATCACCCCGTCCGAGGCGCGGGCCCGCAGGTTCTTCAGCCACTGCCGGGCCGAGCCCGCGCGGTCGTGGATGGCCGAGACCACCGTGCCCACCCCGTCCTGGTGGGCGACCTCCTCCACGCCGCGGATGATCTCCACCGCCCAGGGGCTGTCCAGGTCGTTGAAGACCAGGTCCACCAGGGCGGCGCGGTCGCCGGGCACGCGCTGGCGGCGGCGGTAGCCGTGGACCCGCAGCAGGTCCTCGACCCGGGCCCGGGTCTCGGGCGAGACATCCGAACGGCCGTTGACCACCCGGGAGACCGTGGGCACCGACACCCCGGCCTCCTGCGCGATGGCCGTGATCGTCACCTTGGGCCGGGCGCCGCCCTCGGTGCCCCTGCTCTCCGTAGCCATTCCGCCTCCTCGGTTGACGGGAGCCACCCCCGCCTCTCACTTTCCGGGGCGCACCCTCGGAACCTTGCAGAAGTCTTCCGGAAAACCGGATCGGACGTGAAGAGACGAGAGAGGGACGTCCCCATAAGCTTCTGAGCTTACGCAGCGCCGCGGGGCCGGCCTCCGCCGCCGTCACACCACCGTGCTGGGCGGCTTCCCCCTCGGCGGGGCCGCCTGCTCGACTGGCTGGGCGCCGTGGTCCGCGTGGTCGGTGGTCCCGTTCGACCGGCTGAGGTCGTGGTCTGCCTGGCTGTTGGTCCCGCGCGCCCGGCTGACCGCCCTCGTCCGCCCGGCCGTTGGCCCCAAGCGACCGGCTGAGGGCCGTCGTCTGCCTGGTCGTTGACCCGCTGCACCGGCCGTGCGTCCTCGTCTGTCTGGCCGTTGGCCCCGCGCGCTCGGCTGGGCGCCGTGGTCCGCGTGGTCGTTGGCGCCGTTCGGCCGGCTGGGCGCCGTCGTCTGCTTGGCCGTTGGCCCCGCACCACTTGGCCGGTGCCCCCGCACCACTTGGCCGGTGACCCCGCTCCAGCGTGTAGGCACCTCGCCGCCCAAACTTTCCTCTCCCCGGGTGTAAGAAAGCGCGGCGCTCGACCACTGCATGGTGAGAGAGCCGAGATGAGGAGACGGCGTGACCGACGCCCAACGCTTTCGGGACCTTTACGAGGAGTGCCACCCCCGTGTGCTGGCCTACGCGGCCAGCCTGGTGGGTCGGCAGGTCGGTGAGGACATCACCAGCGAGACCTTCACGGTCGCCTGGCGGCGGATGCGGGACATCCCGACGCCGCCGCTGCCGTGGCTGCTCGGCGTGGCCCGCAATCTGACCCGCGAGCTGCGGCGCAGAGACGGCAGGCAGTACGCCCTGGCCGCCCAGGAGGCTCAGCGCGTCATGACCTCCGGCGCCCAGGTCGAGGACGTGGCCGCGGGGGTGACCGAGCGCGCGGTGGCACTGCAGGCGCTGGCGGGGCTGTCCGCCGCCGACCGCGAGCTGCTGACGCTGGTCGCCTGGCACGGGCTCGGCCCGCGAGAGGCCGCGCGCGTCCTTGGCTGTTCCAGCGCCACGTTCGCGGTGCGGCTGCACCGGGCCAGACGGCGGCTGGAGCGGGCCGTGGACGCGGTCGGACCCTCCCCGGACCCCGGCCCCGGCCCTGGCCCCGGCCCCGAGCCCGACCTTGACCCTCGCCCCCGCCCTCGCGCCCCTCGCGCGAACGTGACAGTGAAGGAGACCTGAGATGGCACGCAAGCGGCACGATGTGATGAAGACCCTGGCGGACGCGCGGCCCCCGGAACTCGATCCGGACCACCTGGCCGGTTCCGCACGCGCCCGCCGCGACCTGGAGACCATCCTGGCCGGTACGGCCGGTACGGCCGGCACAGCCGAGGCGTCGGAACTCCGCCGGTCCCCCCGGATGTTCACCTGGCGCTGGGCGCTGCCCGTCGCGGCGACAGCGGCTGCCGCCGGAGTGCTCGTCGCCACCCTCCCTCAGGGCGGCTCGGGCGCCGAGGGCTCCCGGGCGTCCGTCGGCCCCACGACGGACGGCGCCCGGCACATCCCGGCCAACGGCCGTCTGGCGCTGCAACACGTCGCCGACCGGCTGGACCGGACGGCGGCGGACGAGGGCACCTACTGGCAGGTGACCACCCGGTCGGGCTGGATCGGCGTCGTCGACGCGTCCGGGGAGACCTTCGCGGTGTCCTCCTCCGAGAAGCAGCAGCGGTCCTTCGGGGTACGGCCCGGCACGGAAAGCCTCAACGTCATGGGGCTCGACGCCACCACCAAGCCCCGTACCGAGCGCGATACGGCGCGCTGGCGGGCCGCCGGCTCGCCGAAGGACCTGACGCTCGCCGACACCGGATCGGGCGGCAGGCTCGGTCTGCGGATCGAGACCGGGGCCGGGAAGCGGCCGACGGTGGACCGCATCAACTCGGGCGACCGGATCGCCGCCCTAGGCGCACGCAATGTGACCTACGAGGACCTACGGGAACTCCCGGGCGACAGCGCGAAGCTGAAGGAGGTGCTGTCGGACCTGTACCGGGAGGACGGCGGGAGCGAGGTCCGCGGCCGCACCGAGTGGATGTGGCGGCAGGCCGCCGGGCTGATCGGCCTGCCGGTGAAGGCCGAGGTACGGGCCGCCGCGTACCGCGTCATCGCGGGGCTGCCGGGCATCCGCGCGCTCGGCGAGGTGACCGATCCGCTGGGCCGCGAGGGCGTCGGCTTCGCCCTGCCCGCGTCCGACCGGCCCGGCTACGGGACCGGACGGTCCGAGCTGATCGTGGACCCGGCGACCGGGGCCCTGCTGTCCGAGCAGGAGGTCCTGACCGAGCCGGACGCGAAGGCCGCGAAGGCGGGGCTCACCTCGGGCACGGTGGTGAACTACACCGCCACCGTCAGGTCGGAGTGGACCGACCGGCAACTGAAGACCCCGGAAACCCCGGAATGACTGGCCGGGGCGGGCTGTAAGAACGGCCGGGCCGCGGCCATTTCCTTCTGAGAACCCCACCCGAGCAGAAGGAAGGTCATGGACAGAACCACAGGACGGCCCGGAACCCGCCGGATCTGGCTGCGCACGGCGGTCGCCGTGTGCGCGGTCGCGCTCGGCACCCTCGGCACCCCGGCGAACGCCACCCCGGCGAACGCCGCGCCGGGCGCCGTCCCCGCCGCCACGTCCACCACCGCGTCGGACCCGGCGGCCCGCGCCGCCACCCCGTGGAAGCTGCGGACGCCGATGGGCGAGACGGCTTCGAAGGAGTTCTGGGACGTCGCCTCGACCGGTGCCAAGGACGCGTGGATCGTGGGCCGGAACACGGACGGCGCCGCCGGATCCACCCCCCTGATCAGGCACTGGAACGGCACCACGTGGACGGATGTGCCCGCCGCCGCCACCGGCGGCAAGGCCACGTGGCTGCAGGAGATCGCCGCCTCCGCGCCCGACGACGCCTGGGCCGCCGGCACGCTGGACGACAACACCTCGGTCGTGCTGCAGCACTGGGACGGGAAGAAGTGGAACAAGGTCGACCATGCCGCCGCCCCCGAGGGGTCGCTGAGCTTCGTCCTCGACATCGCCACGTTCGGTGAGAAGTCGGCCTGGCTGACCGGCTTCGACTGGAATCCGGAGAGCGGCGCCGAGGTCTCCTATCTGGAGCGCTGGACCGGTTCCGGGTGGCAGAGGGTGTCCCTCCCCGCCGCACCCGGCGGCGGGGAGGTGCGTCCCTCGAGCATCACCGGCACCGGCCCGGACGATGTCTGGGTCACTTCCGACGCCGTCACCGGCGATGTGACAAAGCCGCTGCTCCACCACTGGAACGGCAGCGGCTGGACGGTCCGCGAGGTGCCCACCCCCGCCGAGTCCCCGACCGGCTGGACGGCCGGCCACGCCGTGGCCACCGGCCGTAACTCGGTCTACGTGGTCGGCAAGACCAACGAGGACACGCCCAAGGCCACCATGGCCACCCACTGGACCGGCAGCCGCTGGGAGTCGCTGCCCGCGCTCCCCGTCGGCGAGGCGAACGCCGTGGGCGCGGACGGCGCCGGGCGGCTGTGGATCGGCGGCTGGACCCCGGGCAACCGCCACTCCGTGCTGTCCCGCTGGACCGGTACGGAGTGGGCGACCGAGGAGTTGCCCGCCGACGTCACCGAGCACAGCGAGATGTCCACGGTGCTCGGCATCGCGGGCGTCCCAGGGACGAAGGGCGTGTTCGCCGCGGGGACGGCCGGCTGCGCGAGCGACCCCGTCCAGTGCGGGATGCTGGTCTCACGCGACCTGGGCTGACAGTCGCGTCAACTGCGTCAACTGACTTCACACGTCGCTGATGCGCGTGGCGTAAGCCTGGACGGCGACCGTCTCGTCGTCCAGGCACCGCCCCGTCTCCAGGTCGAAGCGCTGCTTCAGCAGCGGGGAGGCGGCGAACGGCCGTCCGCCCGCCGAGCCCAGCAGCCCCCGGGAGAGGACGTACGCCCCGGTGAACGGGTCGCGGTTGGCGATCGCGTACGCGCGTCCCGACCGGTCGAGGAAGACCGCCACCTGGGTGCCGTCCGGCAGCAGGGCGGCCACGCCGCGCCCGGGGGTGAGGTCGGTCAGCTCGCAGACCGCGAACCACCGCTGGTCGATGAGGAGTTCCACGCGGACGGCGGTCCGCTCGGGTGCCATGGTCATCGGCTGGCAGTCCCTTCGAGAGTACGGACGGGGAGGGTGGGGCCGGACAGGATCGTCAGGTCCGGCTTGACCTGGTCGCGTTCGGGCACGAACTTCACCGTCGGGTCCGGCGCGTCGGGCGCGTTGACGAAGGAGACGAAGCGCCGCAGCCGTTCCGGGTCGCCCAGGGTCTCGGCCCACTCGTCGCGGTAGCCGGTCACATGGTCGGCCATCATCGCCTCCAGCTCGGCGCACAGCCCCAGCGAGTCGTCGACCACCACATCGCGCACATGGTCCAGGCCGCCCTCGATCCGCTCCAGCCAGGCCGAGGTGCGCTCCAGACGGTCCGCGGTGCGGATGTAGAACATCAGGAACCGGTCGATGAGCCGGATCAGCTCCTCGTCGTCCAGGTCCTGGGCGAGCAGATCGGCGTGGCGCGGATCGGCTCCGCCGTTGCCGCCCACGTACAGGTTCCAGCCGGTGGAGGTGGCGATCACGCCGAAGTCCTTGCCGCGTGCCTCCGCGCATTCGCGGGCACACCCCGAGACGGCCGACTTCAGCTTGTGCGGTGAGCGCAGCCCCCGGTAGCGCAGCTCCAGGTCGATGGCCATCCGGACCGAGTCCTGCACTCCGTAGCGGCACCAGGTCTGCCCCACACACGACTTCACGGTGCGCAGCGCCTTGCCGTACGCGTGGCCCGACTCGAATCCGGCGTCCACCAGCCGCGCCCAGATCAGGGGGAGCTGGTCCACCCGGGCGCCGAAGAGGTCGATCCGCTGACCGCCGGTGATCTTCGTATAGAGCCCGAAGTCCCGGGCCACCTCGCCGATCACGATCAGCTTCTCCGGGGTGATCTCCCCGCCGGGGATCCGGGGCACGATCGAATACGACCCGTTGCGCTGCAGATTCGCCAGGAAGTGGTCGTTGGTGTCCTGCAGCGCTGCCTGCTCGCCGTCCAGGACATAGCCGCTCGCGCCCAGGGTCGGGGCCAGCGAGGCGATGATCGAGCCGACGGCGGGCTTGCACACCTCACAGCCGTCGCCCTGCCGGGCCTCGGCCCGGCCGTGGCTGTCCAGCAACTGGGCGTAGCTGGTGATGCGCAGGGTGCGGACGATCTCGTACAGCTCGGCGCGGGTGTACGCGAAGCAGCCGCACAGCCCCTTGTCGACGCTGACGCCGCTCGCCTCCAGTTCGTCGTTGACGAGTGAGGTGAGCGCCTTGACGCAACTGCCGCAGCCCGTGCCCGCCTTGGTGCACTTCTTCACCTCCGGGACGCTGGTGCAGTGGTGGTCGGCGACGGCCGAACGGATCGCGCCCTTGGTGACGTTGTGGCAGTTGCAGACGACCGCCTCGTCCGGCAGCGCCGACGGCCCGAGCGCGGCGGGCGCGCCCAGCCCCGCCGGGAGCACGAGCTGTTCGGGGGCGACGGGCGGTACGGAGCCGGTGAGCGGACGCAGCATGCCGTACGCCTCGGCGTCGCCGACCAGCACCCCACCGAGGAGGGTGCCGTCGGCGCCGACCACCAGCTTCTTGTAGACGCCCGTGCGGGAGTCGGAGTAGACGACGTCCAGGCAGCCGTCGGCGGTGCCGTGGGCATCGCCGAAGCTGGCCACGTCGACGCCGAGGAGCTTGAGCTTGGTGGAGGTGTCGGCGCCGCTGAAGCGCGCGGTGGCTTGGTCGGCGATGGTGCCGGCCGCGACCTCGGCCATCTCATAGCCCGGCGCGACCAGCCCGTACACCCGGCCGTCGGCGGCCAGCGCGCATTCGCCGATCGCGTACACCGCCGGATCGCTGGTGCGGCACCGCTCGTCCACCGCGATCCCGCCGCGCTCGCCGACCTCCAGGCCGCAGTCGCGGGCGAGCTGATCGCGGGGGCGTACGCCCGCCGAGAAGATGACGAGGTCGGTGTCGATGGACGAGCCGTCGGACAGCGCCATGGCGGTGACCGCGCCGTCGTCGTCCGCCGTGATCTCCTTGCCGCCGACGCCGGTGTGCACGATCAGGCCCATGTCCTCGACCGTGCGGCGCAGCGCGGCACCACCGCCCTCGTCCACCTGGATGGCCATCAGCCGCGGGTTGAACTCCACGATGTGCGTGGTCAGCCCGAGCCCCTTCAGCGCCCCCGCCGCCTCCAGGCCCAGCAGCCCCCCGCCCACGACGACGCCGGTGGTGCGGTGCTCGGCGTACTCCTCGATCGCGAGCAGATCCTCGACGGTGCGGTAGACGAAGCAGCCGTCGCTGTCCTTGCCGGGCACGGGCGGGACGAACGGATACGAGCCGGTGGCCAGCACGAGCGTGTCGTACGCCACCGTCAGCCCGGAGCGGGCGGTCACGGTGCGGGCGGCGCGGTCGATGGACTCGGCCGGGTCGCCGAGATGCAACTCGATGCCGTGCCGCGCCATGAAGCCGTCCTCGACGAGGGAGAGTTCGTCGGGGGTGCGGCCGGAGAAGTACGAGGTCAACTGGACGCGGTCGTAGGCGGGCCGGGGCTCCTCGCAGAACACGACGACGCGGGCGGCGATCTCGGTGACGTTCCGCTCGACGAGCGCTTCGAGAAACCGCTGGCCGACCATTCCGTGGCCGACCAGCACGATGGTGGGGGCGGCGGCGGTCTCGGGCTTCGGTGTGCTCGTCGTGATCGGTGCGCTCATCGTCAGGAGCCTCCATCGTTGGTCAGCAGGTGGAGCAGGGGGGTGGCCGGGAGCGGCTCATCGCCCTCCCAGGCGCGGGCGAGCGCGCCGACGGTGCCGAGATCGCCGAGAAGGATGCCGCCGAGGAGACGGTCGCCGCGGACCACGACTTTTCGGTACGTGTTGCGGGTGGCGTCGGTGAGGTGGATGACGTCGTCGCCGGGGGCGGGGGTGGGGTTGCCGAAGGCAGCGAGGTCGAGGGGGCGGTCGGACGCTGAGGTGAGGGTCAGGCGGGTGAGGGCACGGGTGCCTGTGTAGCGAAAATCCAGCCCCTCCGGCGATTGAGGAGCGGGGTCCGGGGCGGTGCCCCGGTGGGGGTCAAGGGGGCGGAGCCCCCTTGTTTCGGGAAGGGGCGAGGTGGGGGCCAGCAACCGCGCCAGGACGTCTGCTTGCTCCTGGGCGGGGCCCGCCAGGCCGTACACGACGCCGTCGTGTTCCGCGCAGTCGCCGATCGCGAACACCCACGGGTCACTCGTCCGTAGCTCGTCGTCGACGACGATGCCGTGTGCCACCTCCAGTCCGGCTGCCCGTGCCAGCCCGACCCGTGGCCGGACCCCGCACGCGAGCACGACCAGATCGGCCTCCAGGGCGTATCCGTCGGCCAGTTCGACGGCGCGGACTGCCCGCGCCGCCCGCCCGCCGCCCCCCGGCCCCGCGACGCGGGTGCGCAGGCCCCGGACCCGGCATTCGGTGTGCACCTCCACGCCCAGCGCCGTCATATGCTGCCGCAGCAGCCGTGACGCGCCCGGGTCCAGCTGGCGCTCCATCAGGTGTTCGCCCTGGTGCGCCAGGACCACCTGGGCACCTCGCTGGGCCAGCGCACGGGCGGCGGAGACGCCGAGGAGTCCGCCGCCGATGACGACGGCCCGCGTCCCGGGTCGTACGGCCGCGCCGAGGGCCAGGCAGTCGTCCATGGTGCGGAAGGCATGGACGCCCTCCGGGAGGCCGTGGAGGTCGCGGCCGTCCGGCTCGAACAGGCCGCGCAGCGGTGGCAGCACCGGGTTGGAGCCGGTGGCCAGCACCAGCGCGTCGTACGGCACGCGGCGGCCGTCGTCGCACAGCACCTCCGCCGTGGGGCGGTCGACGCGGACCACCCGCACCCCGCTGAGCCGCCGCACCCCGGCCCCGGCGGCGGGGGCGGAGAGGGCGCCGGGGAGGGCGATGACCTCCGGGGCGTACCGCCCGGCGAGGACCTCGGCGAGCAGCACCCGGTTGTACGCGGGGTGCGGCTCCTCGCCGATGATCGTGACGTCGAGGGCGACCGGGCCAGTACCCACACCCGCACTCACACCGGCACTCACGACTAGCTGCTGCGCCAGCCTCGTGCCCGCCATCCCGCCGCCGACGATCACCACCCGCCGCTGCTGCGGGCTCCCCGGCTCCCTGTTCGACTCCATGCCAGGAAGCGTGCGGGGTGCCTGTTACCCGACCGCATCACCTCCGTTTCCCGGAGGCAACGCTGCCCTCAGCGCACCGGCTCAGGCGCTGTGAGCCGCCCCGAGCCGGATGGGGAGCCGCTGCGGGCTGTTGCCGACGAAGCTGGGGTGGGGGACCAGCTCCTCGTCCGGGACGGCCAGATCGAGGCCGGGGAAGCGGGTGAAGAGCGCCTCGAGGGCGACCACGGCCTCCATCCGGGCCAGCGGGGCGCCCAGGCAGAAGTGGGCGCCGTGGCCGAAGGACAGATGGCGGGCGCCCCGGGTGACGTCGAAGCGACCCGCGTCCGGGCCGTACGCCCGCTCGTCGCGCCCGGCGGCGGTGTACGAGACGAGCACGGGCGCGCCCTTGGGGATGACCGTGTCCCCGACCGGGAGGTCCCTGGTGGGGTAGCGGAACGGGAAGTAGCTCACCGGGCCGTCGTACCGCAGCGTCTCCTCGACCACATCGCCCCAGGTCGCGGCACCGGAGCGAACAAGATCCAACTGGTCGCGGTGGTTGCACAGCGCCCGCACCGCGTTGGTGATCAGGTTGAGCGTGGTCTCGTGTCCGGCGATGATCGTCAGCATCAGGGTGCCGATCAGCTCTTCCTCGGCGAGCCGGTCGCCGTCCTCCTCACGGGCCGCTATCAGCGCGCTGGTCAGATCGTCGCCGGGGTCCTTCGCCCGGGCCGCCGCCACCTGGCCGAGGATCGCGACCATCTCTCGGTTGGCGGCCGGGACCCGCTCCGGGGCCGTGTGGGTGGAGACGATCTCGTTGGACAGCTCGTGCAGCCGGTCCTGGTACTGGTCGTCGACGCCCAGGAGCCGGCAGATCACGCTCATCGGCAGCGGCAGCGCGAAGTGGCGGCGCAGGTCGGCCACCCCGTCCGGATCCGCGGCGGCGGCCCCGGCCAGCCGGTCCAGCAGCGTGCCGGTCAGCTCGTGGACCACCGGGTGCAGCGCCTCCACCCGGCGCGGGGTGAACGCCCGGGTCACCAGGGACCGCAGCCGCTTGTGGTCCTCGCCGTCCGCGGTGATCATGCCCCGGACGGTGGCGAAGGTCCGCATCGGCCAGCCCGGCGGGAGCTCGTCCCGCTGCAGGGCGGCGAAGTGGCAGGCGTTCTTGGCCACGTCGGGGTGGGTGACGAAGTCCTTCAGTTCCTCGTGCCGGGTGATGGCGTATCCCGGTACGTCACCGGGCAGCAGGACCGGGACCGCGGCCCCGCGGGCGCGCAGCTCTTCGTTGACCGCGTGCTGGTGTGCCCCGGTGGGGTCCAGGCGGTGCGGTGCGAGGTCGGCGTGCGACACGGGGCATCGGCCGTCGGTCATCTGCGGTCTCCTGCGGGGGAGTCGGGGGCCGGGGAGGCGGGGGTCGTAGCCGGGGAGTGCGAGGTCGGAGGAGCCGTGGAGCCGGAGGACCGGGCCGCGGAGTGGGCGGACGTCCGGCCCGTGGAGCCGGAGGCCCGGCTCGTGGAGTCGGAGGCCCGGCCCGTGGTGTCGGCCGCGAGCTGCGGCGCGGAGAACCGCACCGGCAGCTTGGCCAGCCCCTTGGACCACGGCGAGGTGATCCACGGAAGCTGCTCCTCCGGCACCGCGATCTCCATATCGGGCAGCCGGTGGCGCAGGGTGTCCACGGCGGTACGGGTGATCAGCCGGGCCGGATCGCGCGCCGGGCAGGTGTGCGGGCCCGCGCCGAAGGCGAGGTACGAGCGGTTGCCGACCACCGGCCGCCCGTCCTCGGGCAGCACCTCCGGATCGGCGTTGGCGCCCGCGAGGCCCAGGATGAGCATGTCCCCGGTGCGGATGTCCTGGCCGCCGAAGCGCAGATCACGGGTGGCGTAGCGGCCGGGGAAGTTCTGGGTGGGCGGCTGGCGCCACAGCACCAGGTCCAGGGCGTCGTCGACGGTGAGATGGCCGTGGGTCAGCGAGGAGCGGAACGCGGGGTCGGTGAGCAGGATCTGGATCGTGGAGGCGATCCAGTTCACGGTGGTGTTGTTCCCCGCGACGATGATCACCACGAGGTTGTGCAGCACCTCCTCGTCGCTGAGCCCGACGGGGTGCTCCAGCAGCCAGGACGTCAGATCCGCGCCCGGCCGCCGCTTCTTCCCGGCGATCAGCTCCAGCAGGATCTGGCCCATCCGCTTGTTGGCGCCGGTGGCGGCCACGGTCGGGGCGACGATCGTGGTGAGCGTCTCGACCAGCCGCGCCCCGTTCTCCTCGTCGAGCCCCAGCAGTTCGGTGACGACCTGCAGCGGCAGGAGACGCGCGTAGCTCTCCACCAGATCCGCCGCGTGCCGGTCGGCGAACCCGGCGACCAGCCGCTCCGCGGTGGCCCGCACCGTACGGATCAGCTCATGGCCGTTGACCCGCCCCAGCGCGTCGGCCACCGCCGAGCGCATCCGGCGGTGCGCCGCGCCGTCGGCGAACAGCAGCGCCGGGCGCCAGCCGACCAGCGGCATCAGCGGTGAGTCGGCGGCCACCCGGCCCTCGCGCAGCGGGCTCCAGCGGCGCGGGTCATGGGAGAAGTACTGCTCGTCGCGGGTGAGATGGAGCAGCTCGCGGTGGCCGATGACCAGCCATGCCTCGACCCGGGGCGCGATCTCCACCGGGACCACCGGACCGTGGTCGCGCCGCATCCGCTCGTACAGGTCGGTCAGCGGACCGTCGAGCGCGGTTCCGTACAGCGGCACCCGGGTGGGGGCCGGGGCGGTCATGACGCCTCCGTGAGCGTCTCGATCAGATGCGAGACGAGCGAGATCAGCGCCTTGACCGAGGACTGGTGCTCACGGGCGTCACAGATGACCAGCGGGGTGTGCGGGAGCAGATCGAGCGCGGAGCGCAGATCGTCCTCGCTGTGCGGCTTGCTGTCCGGGAAGGCGTTGACCGCGACGGAGAACGGCACATCCAGGTCCTCCAGATGCCCGATGGCGTCGAAGGACGCCTCCAGATCGCGGGTGTCGACCAGTGCGAGCGCGCCCAGCGCGCCGCGCGCCAGGTCCTTCCAGGCGGGGAGGAATCGCTGCTGGCCGGGGGTGCCGAAGAGATAGAGCACCAGCTCGCCGCCCAGCGTGATCCGCCCGAAGTCCAGCGCGACGGTGGTCGTGGTCTTCGACGGCCGCACCTTGGTGTCGAGCCGGGCCCCGGCCTGGCTCATCGTCGCCTCGGTGGAGAGCGGCTTGATCTCCGACACCGTGCCGATCAGCGTGGTCTTGCCGACGCCCATCGGGCCGACCACCAGGATCTTGGCGGCCCCGGCCACGCTGGACTGCACGTACATGACGGGGGTGTCGTCCATGTCGTCCATGTCGTCCGTATCGCCCGTCTCGTCCGTCTCGCCTGTCTCGTTGGTGTGGTCTGTGCGGGTCGTGCGGTCCGCGTCGCCCTGGCGGGCCGTGGGGTTCGTCTGCGTTGTGCCGTCCGTACCGGCCATCGAGATCTCAGAGCTTGCTCTCAAGCCCATCGAGCACCTTCCTCAGCAAGTCCAAATCGGCACGTTTTCGCTTGACCACCCGGATCGGCGGACGCGCCACGATGTGCCCCCAGTCGATGAGATCCGCGAGCAGCACCTGCACCACGGCCGGCGGCTGACCGAGATGGGCGGCGACCTCCGCCACCGACAGCAGCCCCTGGCAGTGGTCGGCGATCCGCCGGTACTCGGGCTGCAGATGCGGCGGCAGCGCGCTCCCGGACGCCATGACGAGCGTTTCCAGCGGCAGAGCTTCCCGTGAGGAACCGGCGCGCCCCCGTGTGATCACGTAGGGGCGCACCGCGGCCGTCGTGCGTTCCTCGCCGGGCGAGCTCATGACGCCGGGCGGCCCATCGGGTCCCGCGGCTGACTGCTCAGATGGGCACCGATCTTCGCGACCAGTAACTGCATCTGCTGGGCCACCAGGCCGACATCCGTCTCGGTGTCGGTGGCCACCCCCAGCGAGGCGCCCTGACCGGCCGAGGTGAACAGCACGAACCCGCTGTCGGATTCGATCATCAGCTGCCGCACCCCCGCCTCCTCGCCGAACAGCAGCGACACGGTGGACTGGCTGGTCACCGTCAGCGCGGCGCAGGCGGCGGCCAGCGACTCGGCCTCGTCCACGCCGAGCCGGGACACCTCGCCGGACAGCCCCTCGGCGGAGTCGTGGCCCATGCGCAGACCGTCCTCCGAGACGACGACGGCATGCCGCACCCCGGGGATCCCTGTCAGCGGACGCAGCATCCATCCAACATCGGGCAATTTGGATATGGTTCCGGCCACTACCGGCCTCCTTCTCGGTCTTCTCGGTCCGGACTCTTTTCTTCCGTCAGTGGTACGGCCTTGTCCTCCGCCTCCGCTTCCACCCGTCCGCGGCGGGTGCCGGAGACGACGCTGGTGATGGAGGCGCGGGCGGCCTCGGGCGTCCAGGAGGCGCCGGCCCGCGGGGTGGGCGCGGCGCGGGCCGGGGCGCCGGAGGCGGTGGCCGTGTCGGCCAGGGCGGTTCCGGAGGCCGGGCGGCGGCGGTTGCGGCGCCGGGGCAGCCCGGTGCCGAGCGGCGCGGGGGCCTCGGGCGCGTCGGGGGTGTCGTCCGCGGACAGGCCGTTGAACGAGCCGCTCCCGGCCGGGTCCACGGCGGCCGGGCCGAGGCCGGTACCGCCCGCGTCGTGGCTCACCGTGCCGACGGTCACCGGCTCCACGACCACCGGCTTGTGGTCCGCCGCCCGGACCGTGCTCGCCGGCTCGGTCAGCAGCCGGTGCGGTACGAAGACCACCACCCGGGTACCGCCGTACGCCGAGGCCGTGGACAGCTCCACCCCGAAGCCCAGCTCCCGCGACCAGCGCCCGACACAGGCGAGCCCCAGCCGCGGCACGGCGCCGAGCTGGGCCAGGTCCAGACCGTCCCGCAGTTGGCCCACGGCCTTTTCCAGCACGTCCGGCGGCATGCCGAGCCCCGCGTCGTCGATCTCGATGACCGCGCCCGCCGCGACCTCCCGGACGGCGACCGCGACCTGGGTGCGGGAGGGGGAGAAGACCGTGGCGTTCTCCAGGAGTTCGGCCACCGCGTGCATCAGGCCCTCCACGGCGGGTGCCACCGCGTAGAGGGTCTGGCCGCCGTGGACGTCCACCCGGCCGAACTCCACGATGCGCGACTGCGCGCCGCGCACACAGTCGAAGAGCGACACCGGCCTGGTCTCCCGCCGGGCGGGCCAGATCCCGCACATCACCAGCAGCGTCTGGGCCTTGCGGGTCATCTGGGCGGCGGCGTGGTCCGCCTTCATCACCTCGCCCATCAGCCGCGCGTCCTCGACATGCTGCTCGAGGCCGTCGAGGACCTGCTGCTGCACCATCGACATGGCGTGCATATTGCGGGCCACGGACTCGAACGACGCCTGGACGGAGTCGCGCAGCCGCCGCTCCCGGCGCGCGGCCTCGTCCAGGTCGGTCTGTACGGCGGCCAGCCGCGTGACCTCTTCGCCGCGCTCGGCCGCCAGCGCGCGCTCGCGCGCGGTATTGGCTCGTTCCCGTTCGGAAACGGCTCGTTCTCGCTCGGTCGCCGTACGCGCGTCAGCAAGCGCGCGACGGAGTCTGACCACCCAGGTGAGGCACAGCGACAGCACCAGTACCAGCACCGCGGACGCGGCCACGACGACGGCCTCCGTCCCCGACAGCACCTTTGACACCTCCATCTGGGACACGGCCAGGAAAGGGCAGATACTACTGACCAACTGATCAGTCTGGTCCGGTAGTTGCCAAACTCTCACGAGTGAGACGGCGCGTCCGCACCGGGGTCAGGGTTGGGCGACGTCCGTTCGCGGCAGACACAACAGCAGACGAGCCCCGCCCCGCGGGCTGGTGAGCACCGTAAGGGTGCCACCGTGGGCGTGAGCGATGTCATTGGCGATGGCGAGTCCGAGACCGGTGCCGCCGTCCTGGCGGGCCCGGGCATCATCCAGCCGGGTGAACCGCTCGAATACGCGCTCGCGGTCGGCTTCGGGGATGCCCGGACCGTCGTCGTCCACGGCCAGTTCGACCTGGCCACCGCGGACCGCCACGGTGATCGAGACGGTGGTACGGGTGTGCCGGCGGGCGTTGTCGGCGAGGTTGGTGAGCAGCCGGGACAGCTGCACCCGGCTGCCGGTCACGACGGCCGCCCGCTCCCGCTCCCCGGCCAACGTGAGCGCGCCCGGGTGGCGTCGTACCTCCTCGGCCGCCAGCGCGCCAAGATCCACCGCCGCGGTGCGCGGCGCCTCCTGCGCGTCGAGCCGGGCGAGCAGCAGCAGATCGGACGCGACGGCCTGCAGCCGGTCGGTGTCCCGCAGCGCCTTGTGCACGGCGGCCGGCCAGTCGGTACGCGACGGGCGGGCCAGGACCAGTTCGAGCTGCGCGCGCACGGCCGCGATGGGGCTGCGCAGCTCATGCGAGGCGTCGGCCACGAACTGCCGCTGCCGGGTCATGGCCCGGTGCAGCCGGTCCAGCGTGGCGTTCATGGTCCGGGCCAGCCGGTGGATCTCGTCCCGCGCCCGGGGCACCGGCACCCGGCGATGCAGATCGCGCTCGGTGATCTCGGTGAACTCCTGCCGCATCGCGGCGACCGGGCGCAGGGCGCGCCCCACGAGCAGCCAGGTGAGCCCCGCCACGAACAGCACCAGACCGGCGGCCGCGGGGGCGGCCTGGCGCAGCAGCAGACCGGTGGCGTTGTCGACGGCGGTGGTCGAGGGGCTCACCTTCACGCTGTACGGCTGCCCGGCCTCGACGGGCTCGACGGGCTCGGCCGGAAGCATCGTGGAACCCGCCGAGTCCTGCGGGGTGGCCTCTGCCTGCTGCGAGCCGGTCTCTGTCGGCATGGTGGGGGTGACCGTCCGGCCGGAGACGTCCTTGATCGTCACCTGGCCGGGGGCGACGATGAACGCCCGCTGCGGCGCGGGGTGGGTCTGCGCCAGCTGACCCTTGATCGCCACGGCGGCGTTCCGGGCGTCCAGGTCGGCGCTGGCACGGAGGTTGTGCTGCAGGGCCAGCACCAGGGCCAGCATGCACAGCCCGATCGCGAAGGCCACGGTTCCGGCTGCCGCCAGCACGGCCTTGGCGCGCACGGTCAACCCGGACGTCAGGCGCGGGCGGCGGCGTTCCGTGTCCCCTGGGTCCTCACCGTCGGCCGTGTGCCCGATGTTCTGCCGGACGTCCTGGCCGACGTCCTGCCGCACGCCCTGGCCGACGTCCGCGATATGCCCCGTGTCCGCCGTGCGCCCCGCGTCCGCGCTGATGTGCCCCACCGTCTCACCCTCCGTCGCGGGCCAGCAGATAGCCCGCGCCCCGTATCGTGCGGATCGACTGCCGTCCGTACGGCACGTCGATCTTCCGGCGCAGGCTCCGGATGTAGACCTCGACCAGATTGGCCCCGCCGTCGTACGCGGTGTCCCACACGCTCTGCACGATCTCGGACTTGGAGACCACCTGGCCCGCGCGCCGGGCGAGGTACTCCAGCACGGCGAACTCCTTGGCCGTGAGCGTGACCTCCTCCTTCCCCCGCGCACAGGCCAACGCCGCGGGCTCCAGCCGCAGATCGCCCAGCTCCAGCACGTCGGGCCGGTCCAGCCCGCCGCGCCGCACCAGGGCCCGCACCCGTGCGATCAGGACGACGAAGGAGAACGGCTTGGTCAGATAGTCGTCCGCGCCCACGTCGAGCCCATCGGCCTCGTCGTACTCGCCGTCCTTGGCGGTGAGCATCAGGATCGGCGTCCAGTCGCCCTTCTCGCGCAGCCGCGAGCACAGCTGATAGCCGGAGCACCCGGGGAGCATCACATCCAGCACGATCGCCGCGTATCCGCCGGAGCGGGCGAGCGCCAGGCCGCTGAGCCCGTCCGCCGCCGTCTCGATGGTGAAACCCTCCTGCTCCAAGCCCTCGGTGAGCAGTTCGCGGAGCCGGGCGTCGTCTTCCACCACCAGTATGCGCACGCGGTCAGGATGGCATGGGCAAGCTGAGGCCCCGCTGAACCGGCACCGGTTTCAGCGGCGCCTCAGGCGGTTCAGCGAGGACTCAGCATCGGTGCGCCACGGTGAGTGCGCCGACGGATCAATGGTCCTTCGGCAGCCAGTTCCACTCCCCGAATGAAGGAGAGCTGTGCCCATGTCTCATTTCCTGCCTCGTGCCACGACCGCGAAGCGGCGCGGTGTCGTGCTCGCCATGGCGGCCGGTGCCCTGGCGCTGGGGGCCGCGGTCCCCGCCTCGGCTTCGTCCTCGTCTCACTCCTCGGCGTCGGCCTCCGCCTCCAACGCGAAGTCGAAGCCCAGCGACACGGCCATCTGCCGGGCGGTGCCGGGCGCCAAGGCCGTCAAGCCCGCCAAGCCCGCCAACTCCGCCAGCTCCGCCAAGTCGGTCGAGCTGACCGAGGTGGGCAAGGCCACCGCGGCGGTCAAGGCCGACGGTAAGACGGTCACCGTGGCGCCGAAGGACGGTGCCCGCGGGCACGGCGACGTCTGCGCCATCCCCACCATCCCCGCCTTCCCGGGAAAGCCCGGCAAGGTGTGCACGGTCGTCATCATCAAGGGCAAGGCCGGGACCAAGGACGACGACTCCGCCGTCCCCGCCCGCCCCACGACGCCGACCAAGCCGGGTAAGCCGACCAGGCCCAGTGAGCCGGCCAAGCCCGGTAAGCCGTCCAAGACCTGCAAGATCGTGGTGATCAAGGAGGGGCACCGCGCCGACGACCGGTCCGCGGACGTGACGAGCGCGGCGGTCGAGGCGACCCGCTCCTGAACCACCGGCCGGCCCGTGGGGGGATCGGCCGGCGGCCCGGCGCGCACGGCGCGCCGGGCCCTCGCGCGTTCCGTGGGAAGCACACGCCGGGGCAAGGCGTTCTCCCGTCATGTCGATCATTCACAAGACCACGATGAGTCCGACCAAGGTGGAGCTGCTCACGGCCTGGCTGCCCGGGCAGCCGTGGTACGCCGTCGCCCAGCGCGCGCCGGAGCTGTCCAGGGTCGGTGGCTTCCGGCTCGACGACCCCGAGGGCGAGGTGGGGATCGAGTTCATGGTGGTGCGGGACGACGCCGGTGATCGGCCCGCCTGGTACCACGTACCGATGACCTACCGCGCGGCGCCGCTCGCCGGAGCCGGGCAGGCCCTCATCGGCACGACCGAGCACGGGGTCCTGGGGCAGCGGTGGATCTACGACGGGGCGCACGACCCGGTGCTCGTGGGCCAGTTGCTCGCACTCCTCCAGGGCCGCGCCGAACCGCAGGCGCAGAGCCTGTCCGACACCCCCGACCCCTCCGTCACCGCCGAGGTGACCGGAGCCGGGTTCGAGGTCCCGGCCGGGGTCGCCGAGGCGTCGGCCGTCGCCAACGGGCCGGACGGCACCCGCCTGCTGGTCGGCGACGGGGTCGTTCTCCAGGTGACGCGCGTTCTGCGTCCGGAGTCCGGTGCGGAGACGGCCGGGGTCCGGGGCCATGTCAGCGCGGGCTGGCGGCTGTCGGAGGACGGCGAGGCCCGCGGCCGGTTCGCCGTCCTCTACGACACGGTGTCCTGACGCACCGTTGGGCGGTTGGGCGGTTGGGCGGTTGGGCGGTTGGGCGGGGGCGTCGGCGGTGGCCGGTGCTCCCGCCCCGCCCATGAGGCCAACACCAGGCCGATAGATCCAATGAATTGACGCCCTAGGGGCGAAGTAAGGCGGATTCTGCCGCCTATATTGACGTGTTCCTCTTATAGATCCTACCTTTCCCGGGGCCACTCCACGAGTTCCAGCAGGGTTCCAACAGGGTTCCAGCAAGGTTCCGCAGGGAGGGACATGTCGGAGTACGTACGCTCACGCACCCGGACCGCCCGCAAGGCCCCGAGATTCGCCGCCGTCGCGGCCGTCCTCGCCACCCTCGGCGCCGCCTTCGGCGGCACCGCCGACGCCGTCGCGCGGGCGCCTCGCCCCGCCCCCGATGTGTATGTCGCGCCGAGCGGCGACGACCGCGCGCCCGGCACCCGCACCGCCCCCGTCCGCACCCCCGAGCGCGCCCGCGACCTCGTACGGCAGCGCACCGACCGGCTCGCCGCCGACCTCACGGTGCACCTCGCGCCGGGTACGTACCGCCTCGCCCGCCCGCTCGTCCTCGACTCCCGTGACTCCGGGGGCAATGGGCACCGCGTCATCTGGCAGGGCAGCAAGGGCACCGTGTTCAGCGGCGGCCGGGCCGTCCAGCACTGGAAGCCGGTCAACGGCAGGTCCGGGCTGTGGTCGGCGCCCGCGCCCGCCGGGCTGGACAACACCCGGCAGCTCTACGTGAACGGCGTCCGCGCCCAGCGGGCGCGCGGGCCGATACCGGTGACGCTCAAGTCCACCGCCACCGGCTACACCGCGTCCGCCGACACCCTCGCCCGCTGGCGCAATCCGTCGGACATCGAGTTCGTCTACCCCAGCGGTGAGGCGCTGTGGAACATCCAGCAGTACGGCCTCGGCCCCTGGACCGAACCGCGCTGCCCGATCGGCTCGATGACCGGCACCACCGTCACCATGGCCCAGCCGTGCTGGGACAACTCCACCAAGCGCGTGGAGTTCCCCGACATCCCCGGCCGCAGCATCAACATGGTCGGCCCCGGCAAGCTCACCAGTGACGCACTGCCCGGCTATGTCGAGAACGCCTACGAGGTCCTCGACCAGCCCGGAGAGTGGTACCTCGACCGGCACACCCGCACCGTCTACTACCGCCCGCGCTCCGGGGAGAACCCGCGCACCGCGGATGTGGAGGCGCCGGTCCTGCAGAAGCTGGTCGACGGGCGGGGCACCGGAAGCGCGCCACTGCACGACATCGCCCTGCGGGGCATCCAGTTCTCGTACGCCACCTGGCTCACCCCCTCCTCACCCGAGGGCTTCTCCGAGGTGCAGGCGGGCTACACGGTGACCGGCGCGGAGGGCTGGAAGACCCAGGGGCTGTGCGAATACACCCCGGGCGGCACCTGCCCGTACGCGTCCTGGACCAGGATGCCCGGCAACGTGGCCATCAGCCACGGCCGCGACCTGGAGTTCTCCGACAACGCCTTCGTCCACCTCGGCGCGGCCGGGCTCGAACTCGGCACCGGAACACGGAACACCACCGTGCGCGGCAACGTCTTCACCGACATCTCCGGCAACGGCATGGAGATCGGCGGGGTCGATGCCCCCCGGCCCGGCAGCGACGCCGACCTCACCCGCAAGGTGTCGGTGACGAACAACCACCTCTACGCGCTGCCCCGCGAGTACCACGGCGGTGTCGCCATCCTCAACGGCTACACCCAGAACAACACCATCGCCCACAACCAGATCGACCATGTCGGCTACTCGGCGATCTCCATGGGCTGGGGCGGCTGGCCCGACAAGATCGGCAAACCGGCCACCGCCAATGTGTCGCACGACAACTCGGTGGCCAACAACCTCATCTTCGACTACATGCAGGCCCTCGACGACGGCGCGGGCGTCTACACCCAGGGCCTCACCGGTAGCTCCCTCGACAACGGCGAGAAGATCACCGGCAATGTCATCCACGACGGGTGGGGGCTGGGCCGGACCATCTACACCGATAACGGCTGCACCTACGTCACGGTAGAGGGCAACGTCCTCTACGGCGCCCAGGCCAACGTCCTCAGCGCACATGTCGACTACCGCGACAACCTCGGCAACAACGACCCGACCCGCATCGTCGGCAACTACTGGGAGCAGGGCGACCGCGACGGCAACGACAAGGGCGTGGTGACGTCCGGTAACCACATCCTGGCCGACCCCTCGAAGGCCCCGGCCGGCATCGTGGCCGCGGCCGGTCTCGAACCCCGCTACCGAGGGCTGCTCGGCCGCACGTTCGCCACCCGCTCCGTACCCGAAGCACCCACCCGCGTGGGCGACTTCGCGGCGGACGGCTCGGCGTACGTCACCTGGAACCCGTCGTACGTCGATGGCGGGTCCCCGGTCACCTCGTACACCGTCACCGCCACCAACGGCACCCACGCCGTCTCCACCACCGTCCCGGCGGCGCGCTTCAAGCGCACCGCGTACGCGGTGGTCGACGGGCTCACCAACGGCACGCCGTACACGGTGACCGTCACGGCCCAAAACCGGGTGGGGCAGAGCGAGAGGTCGCCGGCCGCCGCCCCCGTCACGCCCACCGCCGACGGCTCCGGCGCTCTGCCCGCCGTCTCCACCGGCGTGAAGGTCAACGCGGAGGCCACGGCCGCCAGGCTGTCCTGGACGCCGCCCAAGACCACCGGCGACACCCCGGTCATCGGCTACCGGATCACCGTCTCCGACGGCCGCACCGTCACCGTGACCGGCCGCGACGTCCTGGTCGCCCAGCCCCGGGCCAAGGGCATGCTGCGGGTGATCGGCAATCTGCGCCCATCCACCGCGTACACCTTCTCGATCGCGGCCCTCACGGCCACCGGCACCGGCCCGTCCGCCGAGGTGTCCGTCACGACCCCGTCCGGATAAGGGCGGGAAAGCTCAAATCCCGCTCTGAAACCACGTCGATCCGGGTTCATCACCGTTCAGAAGGACAAAACTGACGGTAAGTGAGTAGTTCGGATGGACGTGGATGGACGGGGGCATTCCGATGTGGGCCATATTCAGACGCCCCGCCTCGGCGGAGCCACAGGAGGCGGCGGGCCAGGCGCCGGACCTCTATGACCTCTATGACATCGCCTATCTGGTGGGCGGGCGGCGGTGGGTGATCCAGACCCTCCTGATAGCGCTTCAGGAGCGGGATGTGATCACCCTCCGGCGCTCCCGGATACACGCCAAGGCGGGGGAGGCCGGGCACCCGGTCGAGCGCGCGCTCATCGCGCTGTGCCCCCGCCCGAAGCCGGTGGACCATGTGGTCCCCACGCTGCTCCGCGGACCCGAGCTGGAGGCGATCCGGGACCGGCTCGCCTCCGGCGGTCTGCTCACCCGCCTCCGGGGCCGCCCCACCCGCACGGGCCGACGCCGCGTGGAAGCGGCCGTGCGGGCGGGGGCGCTCCCCTCGTACGTCTTCTACGGGCCCGTCGTCCTCCCGGAGCCGGTGCGGCGCAAGGCCGTCAGCGCGGCGATACCCATCCCGAACGGCGATCCGGCCTACTGGGAGCGGCACGTCCTCATCGCCTACGACCCCGGCTACCCCGACCACGAGTCCTTCTACGAGACGCACGCGTGGGGCGACGACCATGGCGGAGGCCACGGCGGTGGCTACGGTGGCGACCACGGTGGTAGCCACGGAGGCGGCCACCACTCCTGCGGCGGCGGTGGCGGCGGCGGGGGAAGCGACTAGGTTGCCGTCAGGCGGTGGCCGCGTCCTCGTAGGGGGTGGGGCAGCCCTGCGTGGCGGTCACGGCGGTCAGCAGCACCACCGAGTCCTCCAACGCCCGCAACCCGTGCCGCTCATGCGGGATCTCCTGCACCTGGCCCGCGATGAGATCCAACCGGTCACCGCCGCCGGTCAGCCGCACATGCCCGAGCAGCACCTGGAGACTGGCCGCCGGAGGAGCGTTGTGCTCATCGAGCTCGCAGCCGGAGACCATGGCGATCACGCTCTGCCGCAGCGGGCCGTCGTGCAGGAACAGATGTGCGCTGCGCCCGTGCGGATCGGCCTTGGCCTGGTCCAGATGGTGGCGCGCGAGCGTGGTGAGGTCATCCATGAGTGCCCCTCGATCGGTCCGGTCTGATCGTCGGCGGGTTCCCTCAATCCTCACCGGCTAGCGTGGTGGGCGCCAGTTCGCAGCCGCGCCGTACGACCGCGCCGTGGAGAGAGGTACCGCAGCAGTGGCCGACTACCTGACCGTATTGACCACCACCGACACCCCCGAGAAGGCCGAGGCGCTGGCCCGCGGGGCGATCGAGGCCCGGCTGGCGGCCTGTGCGCAGATCAGCCAGCCCGTGACATCCGTGTACCGGTGGGAGGGGGAGGTCGAGACGGCGGCCGAGTGGCAGGTGCTGTTCAAGACGACCGCCGCGCGCTACGACGAGCTGGAGGCCCATATCCGCGAGGCGCACGACTACGAGACGCCAGAGGTCATCGCGATGCCCATCGTGAACGGCAGCGAGGACTATCTGGCGTGGGTGGTGTCGGAGACGACGATCGGCTGACGGCGACCGGCGACCGGCGACCGGCGACCGGTGACAGGGGGCGAGGCTGGGCCGACCGCTCAGCGGGAGCCGTAGGCCCCCCGCCCCGCCAGCGCCTGCTCGATCCCCCGCTCCCGCGGCCCCAGGAAGTGCGGATCCGGCTCGAACGCCGCGTCCAGGGCCGCCTTGCCCGCCGCCACGACCTCCCGCGTCCCACCGAAGTACCAGGTCACATCGTGCGGCTCGTCGACCGCGACCCCATACGCGTCGATCCCCGCCGCCCCGCACAGCGCCAGCGCCCGCCGCACATGGAACCCCTGGCTCACCAGCACCGCCTTGTGCACCCCGAAGACCCGCCGGGCCCGGCTGCAGGAGTCCCAGGTGTCGAACCCCGCGAAGTCGCTCACGATCCGCCGGTCCGGCACCCCGCGCTTGACGAGATACCCGCGCATCGCGTCCGGTTCGTCGTAGTCATGGCGGCTGTTGTCCCCGGTGACCAGCAGCGCACGGACCCTGCCGTCCTTGTAGAGCCGCACGGCGGCGTCCAGCCGATGCGCCAGATACGGCGACGGCTCCCCGTTCCACAGCCCCGCCCCGAAGACCACCCCCACCGGGGCCGAGGGCACATCGGCGACCGTATGGATCCGGTCGTCCGTGCTCAGCCGCAGCCAGGTCGCGGGGAGCAGGGCCAGTACGCAGACGAGGACGCCCCCCTGCACCAGCCGCCGCCACCCCCGCCGCGTCCGCGGCAACCGCCCCCGCACCCACCCCAGCATGCGCTCCCCCTTCCGCATCACCGATCCGGTCGCGCTGTGGGACGCCGGAGAGGGGGTGGCGGTTGCCTCACCCGGCCCAGGTGACGTTAACCACCGCGATCAGTTGCTGGCTGGGCACCGGCAGGAAGTACAGCAGCCCCACATCCAGGAAGGGCAGATTGCGCAGCCGGTGACCGGCGCCCACCTCGGTGGCGTCTCTCCCCAGCACGGCCAGTTCATGGGCGAGTCGTTCCACTTCAGTGACGATATGCGGCGGAAGACCACCCACGACGTGTGCCGCGTCCGGGTCGTACTCCCACCTCCACGCATCGCTCATGCACCGATCTCCTCGCCCGCGGCCCGGAGGATGCGGCCGATCTCACTCGCCGCCGCGCGAGCCTCTTCCGGGTCGGCCAGCGGATCCGCGGCCAGGTCCTCACAGGCATGGAAGCGGGCGGCGCGCTGTGGCCAGCGTTCGATGTTGACGACGGTTCCCCAATGCGCGGTGAAGGCTCTCAGCGGCCCCACACTGCTGGTGCGCTGCGCGCTGGTTGCCGCGCTCGCCAGGTGTTCGTTCAGTTCTGGGAGGCGACTCGGAACGATCTGAGCGACTGCCGCCCGAAGCGCGTCCGGAGTCAGCGACGGCATGGGGATCAGCGGAGCGCTCGCCTCGGTCGGCTGACTGCTCACGGTGGCCTCCTGTGTCCCTGAGTGCACTGCTGGCGACGCCGAGCCTAGCGCTCGGGGCGGGTCCGCCGCCCGGATAGGCTGAGTGACTCCCCCCGTCAGCGAAACCAGCAGGTGATCCCCTCCATGCCCCCGATCCCCACCGCAGAGCTCCATCTCCACATCGAGGGCACCCTGGAGCCCGATCTGGCCTTCGCGCTCGCCGAGCGCAACGGGGTCGAGCTGCCGTACGCCACCCAGGAGGAGCTGCGGGCCGCGTACTCCTTCAGCGATCTGCAGGACTTCCTGAACCTGTACTACGCGCTGATGACCGTGCTGCGCACCGAGGACGACTTCGCCGACCTCACCAACGCGTATCTCGCCCGCGCCCGTGAGCAGGGTGTGCGCCATGCCGAGATCTTCTTCGACCCGCAGGCGCACACCGCCCGTGGCGTCGAGATCGATACGGTCATCCGCGGGATCGGCCGCGCGCTGGACGCGGCGCCGGGGACGTACGGCATCACCACGCGCCTGATCATGTGCTTCCTGCGCGACGAGAGCGCCGAATCGGCCCTGGCGACCTTCGAGGCGGCCCGCCCCCACCTGGACCGGATCGCCGCCGTCGGCCTGGACTCGGCGGAGGTCGGGAATCCGCCGTCGAAGTTCCGCGAGGTGTACGCGCTCGCGCGGGAGGCCGGGCTGAAGTGCGTCGCGCACGCGGGGGAGGAGGGGCCGCCCGCGTATGTGTGGGAGGCGCTGGACATCCTCGGCGTGGACCGCGTCGACCACGGGGTGCGCTGCCTGGAGGACGAGGCGCTGGTGGCCCGGCTGGTCGCGGACCGGACCCCGCTGACCGTCTGCCCCCTGTCGAACGTCCGGCTGCGCGTCGTGGACCGCCTGGAGGACCATCCGCTGCCCGCGATGCTGGACGCCGGTCTGCTGGTGACGGTCAACTCCGACGACCCCGCCTATTTCGGCGGCCACGTGGGCGACAACTTCACCGCCATACGGGACGCGCTCGGCCTCGACGAGACGACCCTGCGCACCCTGGCCCGCAACTCCTTCGAGGCCGCCTTCCTGGACGAGGAGACGCGGGCGGCGTACCTGAAGGAGGTCGACGGCTGGACCCGCTGAGCCCTGGGGCGATCAGCCCTCAGCGCTCGGCCCTCAGCCCTCGGCCAGCTCCAGCCGCACCGCGCACACCTTGAACTCCGGCATCCGCGACACCGGATCCAGCGCCGGGTTCGTCACCGTGTTGGCCCGCCCCGGCCCCGCCCAGTGGAACGGCATGAACACCGTGTCCGGCCGGATGTCCCGGCTGATGCGGGCCGGGGCCACGGCGCGGCCGCGCCGGGAGACCACCGCGATCGGCACGCCCTCGGCCGCCCCCAGCCGCTCGGCGAGCAGCGGGTGGAGCTGGACGTAGGGGCCGGGTGCGGCCTCGTTGAGTTCGGTGACGCGCCGGGTCTGGGCGCCGGACTGGTATTGAGCCAGCACCCGGCCTGTCGTCAGCAGGACCGGATACGCCGCGTCCGGCTCCTCGGCGGCCGGGCGATGGCTCACGGGGGCGAAGTGGGCCCGCCCGTCGTCGGTGGCGAAGCGGTCGAGGAACAGCCGTGGCGTACCGGGATGCGGACCGGGCCGCTCCGCGCCCTCCGAGTGGGTCCCCTCCGCCTCCTTGGAGGTGCCCTCCGCGTCCTCGGAGGCCCGCTCCGTCCCCTTGGCGGCCCGCTCCGTGCCTTCCGAGTCGGCACCCTCCGCGCCCTTACGGGCGGTCTCCTCCGCGCGCTCCGGACAGGGCCAGAACACCCCGTCCTCCTCCGCGATCCTCCGGTACGTGATGCCCGAGTAGTCCGCCGGGCCGCCGGCCGAGGCCCGCCGCAGCTCCTCGAAGACCTCCTCCGCGTCGGCCGGGAACCCCTTCTCCCAGCCGAGCCGGGCCGCGAGCCCGCTCAGCACCCACAGGTCCGTCCGGACGCCCGGCGGCGGGGTGAGGGCCGCCCGGCGGAGGATGACCCGGCCCTCCAGGTTGGTCATGGTCCCGGTCTCCTCGGCCCACTGCGCCACCGGCAGGACGACATCGGCGAGCGCGGCGGTCTCCGAGAGCACGACATCGGCGACCGCGAGGAAGTCCAGCGACCGCAGCCGGGATTCCACATGGGCCGCACGCGGGGCGGAGACCAGCGGGTTGGAGCCCATCAGCAGCAGCGCCCGGACGTCCCGCCCGAGCGCGTCCAGGAGCTCGTACGCGCTGCGCCCCGGCCCGGGGAGGGCGTCGGGTTCGACGCCCCATACGGCCGCCACATGGGCGCGCGCGGCCGGGTCGGCCAGCTTGCGGTAGCCGGGTAGCTGGTCGGCCTTCTGGCCGTGTTCGCGACCGCCCTGGCCGTTGCCCTGGCCGGTCAGGCAGCCGTAACCGGACAGCGGGCGGCCCGCGCGGCCGGTGGCCAGGCACAGGTTGATCCATGCGCCGACGGTGTCGGTGCCCTTGGACTGCTGCTCGGGGCCCCGGGCGGTCAGCACCATCGAGTTCTCGGCGTCGCAGAACATCGTGACCGCCTTACGGAGGTCAGGGACGGGGACGCCCGTGATCCGCTCCACCAGCTCCGGCCAGTGGGCCATCGCGGCGGCCCGCGCCTCGGGCCAGCCACTGGTACGCCGTTCGACGAACTCCTCGTCCACCCGGCCCTCCGCGACCACCAGGTGCAGCAGCCCCAGTGCGAGCGCGAGATCGGTGCCGGGCCGCGGCGCCAGATGCAGATCCGCCTGCTCCGCCGTACGGGTACGCCGGGGATCGACCACGATCAGCCGGCCGCCCGCCTCCTTCAGCTCGGTCAGATAGCGCAGCGCGGGCGGCATGGTCTCGGCCAGGTTCGAGCCGACGAGGACGACGCATCCGGTGCGGGCCACGTCCGCCAGCGGGAACGGCAGCCCGCGGTCCAGCCCGAAGGCCCGCTGATGGGCGGCGGCGGCCGAGGACATGCAGAACCGGCCGTTGTAGTCGATCTGCGAGGTGCCGAGCACCACCCGGGCGAACTTCCCCAGCGCGTACGCCTTCTCGTTCGTCAGCCCGCCGCCGCCGAAGACCCCCACCGCGTCGCGGCCGTACGCCCGGCCGGTCGCCTCCAGGCCCTCGGCGATCCGGTCGAGGGCCTCCTCCCAGGTGGCCGGTTCGAGCCGACCGGAGTCAGGGCGGCGGACCAGCGGCTCGGTCAGACGCACCCGGGAGGAGAGCACAGCGGGCGCGGTGCGGCCCTTACCGCAGAGCGCGCCGCGGTTGACGGGGAAGGCGGTGCGCTCGATGACCTCGACACCGCCCGGCCTCTCGTCCGATCCGCCGCCCGGCGGCAGCGGGCGCAGCGTCATCCCGCACTGGAGCGAACAGTAAGGGCAGTGCGTGTCGACGGGGGCGGGGTCGGGGGCGGGGGAGTGCTCCCCGGGAACGTGCGCCATGCCAAGGAGCGTGCTACGGCCGTGTTACGGCCCGTGTCGCCCCGGATTACGCCTGCGGGAAGCGGACCTCAGCACGGGGCCCGGCGGCCGGTGAAATCGGCGCAACCACCCGTCACGGCCGCGCAACGGCGGTGCAATCTGCCGCTGCCACGCTCTGGTCATGACGCCCCCTCCGGTTCTCCTGGCCCCGACGGCACGGCCGATATGGACAGCACGGCGGACTTCGACAGTGCCCAGCGGCTCATGACCCAGTTCACCGCACAGCTCACCACTCAGCTCGACCGGCTGGGCCACAGCAGCCGTCCTGGCAGCCGCCACGACGTCCGCCGGGGTGGCCGCGACCGCCCGCCGACGCTCGTCGCCGTCGCCCACGGCAGCCGGGACCCCGAGGCGCTGCGCACCGTGACCGCACTCCTGGACCGCGTCCGCGCGCTCCGCCCGGGACTGCCCGTACGTCTCGGCCATATCGAGCTCAACCGGCCGCTGCTGGCCGACACGCTGGCCGCGCTGCGCGGCGAGGCCGTGCTCGTCCCGCTGCTCCTGAGCCGCGGCTACCACACCAAACAAGACATCCCGGACGCCGTCGCCGCCGCGCCCCACCTCGCCGCCCGGATCGCCGCCCCGCTCGGCCCGGACCCGCTGCTCGCCGAGGCGCTGCACGCCCGGCTGGCGGAGGCAGGCCACCGGGCCGGGGTTCCGCACGGGGAGGGTGTCGCGGCTCCGCACGGGACAGGCGTCGCGGGCGTCGCGGCTCCGCACAGGACAGGCGTCGCGGGCGTACCGGCTTCGCACCGGGCGGGCGTCGTCCTGGCCGCGGCGGGCTCCCGCGACCCGGACGCGGCCGTCGACGTGGCCCGGACCGCCGCCCTGCTCAGCACCCGGCTCGGCGGTGTGCCCGTCCTGCCCGGCTACGCCTCCGGCTCCGGGCCCACCGTGCCCGAGGCCGTACGGGCCCTGGCCGCCCTCGGCCATGACCGGATCGCGATCGCCTCCTACTTCACCGCGCCCGGCCGCTTCGCCACCCAGTGCGCGAACGTCGCCCAGTCCGCGAATGCCGCCCAGTGCGCGCACGCCGCCCAGTGTGCGAACGCCGCCCAGGGCGCAAGCGCCACCCAGTGCGTGAACGCTGCCCGGTGTGCGAATGCCGCCCAAGGCGGCGCAGGCGTCACCCCATGCGCACCCGCCGCCCCCAGGATCGCGGCCGCCCCGCTCGGCGCCCACCCGGCGGTGGCGCGTCTCATACTGCGCCGGTACGAACAGACCCTCGCCTTTGCGCCCTTGTCACCACCGGCGGCTACCGTCGGTGTATGAGTCGCAGCGCACCTCCTGAACCGGATCCGGCCCCTCCGACCGGTGCCCCCGAGGCCGACACCGGCCACGTCCCCGGCTACGCCCCGGCGGACCTCGAGCGCTGGGCGCCAGAGCCCGACAAGCGGCCGGGCCGGACCGCCTTCCAGCGGGACCGGGCGCGGGTGCTGCACTCCGCCGCGCTGCGCAGACTGGCCGGGAAGACCCAGGTGGTGCCCGCCACACCGGCCGCCGACCCCGGACCGGCCGGGCGCGCCCTGGCCTACGACGCCACGCCCCGCACCCGGCTGACCCACTCCCTGGAGTGCGCCCAGGTGGGCCGTGAGCTGGGGGCCGCCCTCGGCTGCGACCCGGATCTGGTGGAGACGGCCTGCCTCGCCCATGACCTCGGCCATCCGCCGTTCGGGCACAACGGTGAGCGGGTGCTCAACGAGATCGCCGAGCCCTGCGGCGGTTTCGAGGGAAACGCGCAGTCGCTGCGGCTGCTGGCCCGGATCGAACCGAAGCGGTTCGTGCCCGGTCCGGAGGCCGGTGAGCCGGTGAGCGTCGGCCTCAACCTCACCCGCGCCGCGCTGGACGCCGCCACCAAGTACCCCTGGCCGCGCGGCGGCCATCCGTACAGCCCCCGCTCCCCGAAGTTCGGGGTCTACGAGGACGACCTCCCGATCTTCGCGTGGTACCGGCAGGGTGCCCCCGAGGGCCGTACGACCTTCGAGGCGCAGGTCATGGACTGGGCCGACGATGTCGCGTACTCCGTCCACGATGTCGAGGACGGGCTGCACGCGGGCCATCTCGACCCCGCGAGCCTGCTCTCCGAGCCCGAGCGCCGCGAGGTCTTCGCCGTCGCCGCCGACCGCTACGCCCCGGGGGCCGAGCCCGGAGAGCTGGCCGAGGCGCTGGACCGGCTGCTGGGCCAGGAGTGGTGGCCGCACCGCTACGACGGCTCGTCCGTCGCCCAGGCCCGCCTCAAGGACGCCACCAGCCAGCTCATCGGCCGCTTCTGCCTGGCCGCCGAGGGCGCCACCCGCGCGGCGTACGGCACGGGCCGCTTCACCCGCTACCACGCCGAGCTGGTCGTCCCCCGCGCCGCCCGTCTGGAGTGCGCGGTCCTCAAGGCGGTCGCCGACCGGTATGTCATCCAGCGCCCCGACCAGGAGCTGGTCCGGGCCGATCAGCGCGTCGTCATCGCCGAGCTGGGCGATGCCCTGATCGCCCGCGCCCCCGAGGGCCTGGACCCCCAGTTCCGCGCGCTCTTCGACGCGGCCGGGGACGACCGGGGCCGGCTGCGGGCGATCGTCGACCAGATCGGCTCCCTGACCGACACCTCGGCCCGGTGGCTCCACGCCCGGCTCACCGTGTGAACCGCCGCCCGCCGGATCCGGCTTGCGTGCACACGTCCGGCGTACGGGCCCTTCCGGACGCACTCGCCGTGCGGGAGGCTCCCCTGTGACACAGCTATCGGCACAGCATTCGGCACAGTGTGCCGCACAGCTTTCGGTACAGGTTTCGGGCACGGATTTTCAGCACAGCCTCTGGCACAGCCATGGGCACAGCATTTGGCGCCCCTTTCGGAGAGCACGACCTGACGCGACCGGGGTAAGGCACTCATAGAGGCACTGCTCGGCACTGCTCGGCAGCGAGGAGGACACAAGTGGTCGACGCACACCAGACATTCGTCATCGTCGGAGGGGGTCTGGCCGGGGCGAAAGCCGCGGAAACCCTGCGAGCGGAGGGCTTCACCGGGCGGGTGATCCTCATCGGTGACGAGCGCGACCACCCCTATGAGCGGCCCCCGCTGTCCAAGGGCTTCCTCACCGGCGGCCAGGAGCGCGACAGCGTCTTCGTCCACGAACCCGCCTGGTACGCCCAGGCCGACATCGAGCTCCACCTCGGCCTGCCCGCCGTCCACCTGGACCGCGCCGCCAAGGCGGTGACCCTGGGCGACGGCACCCGGGTCCACTACGACCGGCTGCTGCTGGCCACCGGCGCCGAGCCGCGCCGCCTCGACATCCCCGGCACCGATCTGGCCGGGGTCCACCATCTGCGCCGGCTCGCCCACGCGGAGCGGCTCAAGGGCGTCCTCACCACCCTCGGCCGGGACAACGGCCAGCTCGTCATCGCGGGCGCGGGCTGGATCGGCCTCGAAGTCGCCGCTGCCGCCCGCGGCTACGGCGCCGAGGTGACCATCGTCGAGCCCGAGCCCACCCCGCTCCACCCCGTCCTCGGCCCCGAGCTGGGCGCCCTCTTCGCCGACCTGCACGGCGAGCACGGCGTCCGCTTCCACTTCGGTGCCCGCCTTACCGAGATCACCGGCCAGGACGGCATGGTGCTGGCCGCCCTCACCGACGACGGCGAGGAGCACCCCGCCCACAGCGTCCTGGCCGCCATCGGCGCCGCCCCGCGCACCGCCCTCGCTGAGGCCGCGGGGCTGGAGGTGGTGGACCGCGCGGCGGGCGGCGGTATCGCGGTCGACACCTCGCTGCGCACCAGCGACCCGGACATCTTCGCGGCGGGCGACGTCGCCTCCGCCCCGCTCGGCTTCCTCGAGGGCACCCCCGTACGGGCCGCACTCCCGCAGAGCGCCCGGCTGCGCGTCGAGCACTGGGCCAACGCGCTGAACGGCGGCCCGGCGGCGGCCCGCGCCATGCTCGGCCAGGACGTCGCGTACGACCGGGTGCCGTACTTCTTCTCCGACCAGTACGACGTCGGCCTGGAGTACTCCGGCTACGCCCCGCCCGGCTCGTACGACCAGGTGCTGGTGCGCGGCGACGTCGGCAAGCGGCAGTTCATCGCCTTCTGGCTGAACGAGGGCCGGCTGCTCGCGGGCATGAACGTCAACGTCTGGGACGTCACCGAATCGATCCAACGGCTCATCCGCGGCGGCGACCAGCTCGACGTGGCGGCCCTGGCCGACCCGTCCGTCCCGCTGACCTCGCTGCTCCCGTAGGCCCTGGGGCACGTTCCCACCGGGGTCCGGCAGGCGACGGACAGCCGTGTCGGACCCCGGCCGTAGAATTCGGGCGTGGCAGGCAGGATCAATGATGACGACGTGAAGGCGGTCCGGGCAGCGGTCCCGATCGACGCCGTCGTGTCCGAATACCTCCAGCTGCGCAATGGGGGGGGTGGCAATCTCAAGGGCCTGTGCCCCTTCCATGACGAGAAATCCCCGTCCTTCCAGGTCAGCCCCAGTAAGGGGCTCTACTACTGCTTCGGCTGCCAGGAGGGCGGAGACACCGTCGACTTCGTCATGAAGATCGACCACCTCTCCTTCGCCGAGACCATCGAGCGGCTGGCCTCCCAGGCCGGCATCACCCTGCGCTACGAAGAGGGCGGCTACACCCCCGGCCGCCAGCAGGGCGAGCGCACCCGGCTGGTCGAGGCCCATAAGGCGGCCGCGCAGTTCTATGTCGAGCAGCTTGAGCGCCCCGAGGCGGAGATCGGCCGCACCTTCCTGGCCGAGCGCGGCTTCGACCAGGCCGCCGCGCAGCACTTCGGCGTCGGCTACAGCCCGGCCGGCTGGGACCATCTCGTCCGCTATCTGCGCGGCCGCGGATTCACCGACAAGGAGCTGATTCTCTCCGGGCTCGTCCAGGAGGGCCGTCGCGGCCCCATCGACCGCTTCCGGGGCCGGCTGATGTGGCCGATCCGGGACATCTCCGGTGAGGTCGTCGGCTTCGGCGCCCGGAAGCTGCGCGACGACGACAACGGACCGAAGTACCTCAACACCCCCGAGACCCCGCTCTACCGCAAGTCCCAGGTCCTCTACGGCATCGACCTCGCCAAGAAGGACATCGCCAAGGCCAGCCGGGCAGTGGTGGTCGAGGGCTATACGGACGTCATGGCCTGCCATCTCGCGGGAGTCACCACCGCCATCGCCACCTGCGGCACCGCCTTCGGCGGCGACCACATCAAGATCCTCCGACGGCTGCTGATGGACAACGCGGGCGCGGAGGTCGTCTTCACCTTCGACGGCGACGCGGCCGGGCAGAAGGCGGCCCTGCGCGCCTTCGAGGACGACCAGCGGTTCGCCGCCGAGACCTCCATCGCGATCACGCCCGACGGGATGGACCCGTGCGAACTGCGGCTGGCCCGCGGCGACGAGGCCGTGGCGTCCCTGGTCGACAGCCGTACGCCGCTGTTCGCCTTCGCGCTGAAGTCGATCGTCTCCCGGTACAACCTGGACACCGAGGAGGGGCGTATCGCCGCGGTCGACGAGGCGGTGCCGGTCGTCGCGGCGATCAAGAATCCCGGGCTGCGGGACCGCTATGCGATCCGGCTGATCGGGATGGTCGGCATCGCCACCCAGGCGGAGGAGCAGTCGATCATCCGCAGGGTGCGCGGGCTGGCCCGCAGCAGGCAGAACGGCGGCCCGGGCGGCCCGGAGCAGGGTGGCCGAGGCGATCAGCGGGGCGGCGGCCCGGGCGGGTCCCGGTACGGCGGACGGGGTGACCAGCGCGGCGGCGGTCCGGGCGGCCATGGCGGGCCTGGAGGCCATGGCGGGCCGGGCGGGCCCGGAGGCCCTGGTGCCGCGGGCGCGCCGCCGGTCCCGCGCGGTCCGGCGCTGAATCTGCGCAGTCCCGCCCACCGCGTCGAGCGTGAGCTGCTCAAGCTGGCGCTTCAGCATCCAGACCTGGTCTCCCCGGCCTTCGACGCCTACGGCATCGACGAGTTCACCGCCCCGCCGTACGCGGCGGTGCGCCGCACCATCGAGGACGCGGGCGGTACGGCCGCCGCGGACGCCGACTATCTCGCCCGGGTCCGGGAAGCGGCCCCCGACGACACGGTCCGGGCCATGGTCACCGAGCTCGCCGTCGAGCCGCCGCACACCCGCCGCGACCCGGACGAGGTGTACGCGGGCGTGCAGTTGGTGGCCGTACGGCTGGCCGCGGTGAATCAGCGCGTGACCGAGGTGCGGGGCGCCCTCCAGCGCCTGGGGCAGCACGCGGACCCCGCCCACCTCGCCGCCGTGCAGAACGAGCTGTGGGTGCTGCAGCAGTACGGCCAGTCCCTCCGGGACCGGGGCGCGGCGGCGCTGTAGGGCGAGCGGGGCAGAGGGGGGTCAGGGCCGGTGGATGGGTTCCGGCCAGCGCGTTCGTGCCTTGGCGGGCGAGCCGTAGGGGGCGCTGTAGCCGCCGGGTAGTCGTACGGTCACGGGCCGCTGAGCAAAAAATGCCCGCACGCCCCTCGTGGGGGGCCTGTGTCGTACCCCACACTGGGGTGTGGTGCCTGAGTCCTCGGAGCGCGGCGGTGTTGGTCAGGTAGGGCCGGAATCCCCCGCAGATCCGCTCATGATGTACGGGACGGACGGCGGCGCGGCCGCCGTGCCGTGCCCGATCGTTCTGCCCCCTCAGCAGCGATCACCCTGGAGGTCGCCCCCGTGCAGACCCAGACCCTCACCGACGCGGCCCTCGCGGCGTCGCCGCACCCCGTGTCCGCCCGCCCGCCCGGCGCCGCACCGGTAGCGCCGGCCGTGCCCGAGGACCCGGCGGACCTCGCCCCGGAGGGTGCACCGGAGACCGACCAGGACGCCGCACCGGACGCCATGGCCGACGTAGCTGCCGACCCCGACCCCGACGGCGCCCCCGAAGCGGAATCCGCCGAGCCCGCCGAGTCGGTCGAGTCGGTCGAGCCCGTCGATACCGTCGTAGAGCCCGTCGAACCGATCGAACCGATCGAGCCGCCCGCCCGCGCCGACACCAGCGGCCCCTCCGCCGACCTCTTCCGCCAGTACCTCCGCGAGATCGGGCGGATACCGCTGCTCTCCGCGGTCGAGGAGGTCGAGCTTGCCCGCCGGGTCGAGGCGGGTCTCTTCGCCGAGGAGAAACTCGGCAACACCCCCGACCTCGACTCCCAACTCGCCGTGGACCTCGACCGGTTGGTGGTCCTGGGCCGGATGGCCAAGCGCCGGCTGATCGAGGCCAACCTCCGGCTCGTCGTCTCCGTCGCCAAGCGTTATATCGGCCGCGGCCTGACCATGCTCGACCTGGTCCAGGAGGGCAACCTCGGCCTGATCCGCGCGGTCGAGAAGTTCGACTACGCCCGCGGGTACAAGTTCTCGACGTACGCGACCTGGTGGATCCGCCAGGCCATGTCCCGCGCCCTGGCCGACCAGGCCCGGACGATCCGGGTCCCGGTGCATGTCGTCGAGCTGATCAACCGGGTGGTCCGGGTCCAGCGCCGGATGCTCCAGGAGCGCGGCTACGAACCCACCCCCGAGGAGGTCGCCGCCCATCTCGACCTCCTCCCGGAGCGGGTGAGCGAGGTGCTGCGGCTGGCCCAGGAGCCGGTGTCGCTCCACGCCCCGGTGGGCGAGGAGGACGATGTGGCCCTCGGCGACCTCATCGAGGACGGCGACGCGGCCTCACCCGTGGAGTCCGCGGCCTTCCTGCTGCTCCGCGAGCACCTGGAGGCCGTGCTGTCGACGCTCGGCGAGCGCGAACGCAAGGTGGTGCAGTTGCGGTACGGACTGGCCGACGGCCGCCCCCGCACGCTGGAGGAGATCGGCCGGATCTTCGGGGTGACGCGGGAGCGGATCCGCCAGATCGAGTCGAAGACGCTCAACAAGCTCCGCGACCACGCCTTCGCCGATCAGCTCCGCGGCTATCTGGACTAGCGATCCGGGCACCGACCCCGCCCCAGGCAGGCCGAGCCCCACCCTGCCCAAAACCCACGGCTCACGCCTGGCCCGAACTCGGGGCTCATGCCCGGCCCAAAACCCACGGCTCACGCCCGGCCCAAACTCGGGGCTCACGCCTGGCCCAAAACCCAGGGCTCACGCCCGGCCCAAACCCACGGCTCACGCCCGGCCCAAAACACTCCAGGGCGGCTCATGCCCGGCCAAAACCCCAGGGGCCCTCACGCCCGCCCCGTCCCGAGACCCCAGGGCCTCACATCGCCCCGTACCCTCCGCTCGCCCCATGATCATGACCACCACCGGTCTCGAACCCCCCGGGCTCGTACCCACCGCCCGGCCCATGCCCCACGGCCTCCTGGGCTCCCGGCTCGACGGTCCCGGGCTCGAAGGCTTCGGGCTCGAAGGCACCGGGGTGGGTCTGCTCCCGCACCGCCACGTACTGCTGCCGCACCGCCTGCCCCACCGGCAGCTCCTCGCCCGGCTCGAAGACCTGGCTCGCCGCGGCCGGCCAGCGCGGCGGCTCGTGCGGCGACTGGGTGCCGTGCGAGACGCCCAGCGCCCACGCGGCCTGGCGGGCCGCGCCCAGGGCGGCGTAGTCGGCGGGTTGGGGCACCACGACCTGCACCCCCAGCAGCGCGGGCGCGATCGCGCGGACGGCCTGCAGATCGGCCGCGGGCCCGAGCAGGAAGACGCGCCGCACCTGGACGCCGCGCCCGCGCAGCACGTCCAGCGCGTCCGCGAGCCCGCACAGCATCCCCTCGAACGCGGCCCGCGCCAGATGTTCGGGCTTCATCGACTCGCGTCGCAGCCCGGTCAGCGTGCCGGCCGTATGCGGCAGATGCGGGGTCCGCTCACCCTCCAAATAGGGCAGCAGCACCAGCCCGTACGACCCCGGGGTGGACTTCATCGCGAGCGCGGAGAGCCCGTCGAGATTCGTACCGAGCAGCTCCGCCGTACCGCGCAGCGTCCGTACCGCGTTGAGCGTATGCACCACCGGCAGATGCATTCCGGTGGCGTCCGCGTACGAGAGGATCGTGCCGGTCGGATCGGCCAGCGCCTCATGGTGGACGGAGAAGACCGAGCCGGAGGCGCCCAGCGAGATCACCGCGTCGCCGACTCCGACCCCGAGCCCGAAGGCGGCGGCCATGGTCTCGCCCGTACCGGCGGAGATCAGCAGCCCCTCGGGGGTGTGCCCGGCGGCGTCGGCAGGGCCGATGACCTCGGGCAGCCGCACCTGGTGACCGAGGGCCAGCTGGACCAGGTCGGGGCGCCAGGATCCGTTCGCCGCCGACCAGTAGCCGCTGCTGGAGGCCGTGCCGCGGTCGGTCGTACGCCGCACCGGCCGCCCCAGCAACTGCCAGACCAGCCAGTCGTGCGGCTGCATCAGCTCGGCCACGCGGTGCGCCGAGTCCGGCTCGTTCCGCGCCAGCCAGCGCAGCTTGGCCACCGGCTGCGAGGCGGTCGGCACGGCGCCGACCGCCTGGGCCCACGCGGTGCGGCCGCCGAGCGCCTCGGTGAGGTCGGCGGCCGCGGACTGTGCGCGCTTGTCGTTGCCCATCAGCGCGGGGCGAACCAGCACCCCGCCCGCGTCCAGCGTCAGCAGCCCGTGCTGCTGCGCCGAGACGCCGATGGCCTGGACCCCTTCGAGCAGCCCGCCCTCGGCGGCCTCGCCGAGGGACATCAGCCACGCCTGCGGATCCACATCGCCACTGCCGCCGACCGGGTGCGGGGCGTACCCCTGTTTGATCACGGCACCCGTATCGGTGTCACAGACGACGATTCGTGTGCTCTCGGACGAACTGTCCAACCCGGCGACTATCCCCATGGATCAGATCATGCCACCGCCGCGGTCAGGTGTTGCTGGTGCCCCAGTCGTCCTCGCCCACCGCGCGGGCGTCGCGCTGCCCGATCTTCTCGCGCAGCGGCCGGACCTTGTCCAGCGCCCGCACGGCGGCCAGTCGGCCTCCCTGTGCGGCCGACTCGGCGGTATTGCGGACGGCCGGATTCCGCGCGAACTTCTGCGCACAGGCGCGCAACTGCTCGTACCGCTCATGGCCCGCTCGCGTGCCCAGCACGTAACCCACAGCCATCCCAGTGATGAACGTCAGCCGGTAGCGCATCGACCTGCCCTTCTCGCTGTCCTTCACGTCCGGACCCCGGGGTCGTGCTGCGCGCCTACCCGCCCGCGCCGCAGATCACCCACGATCACGTAGAAGATCATCCCTGGAACGGCCGCGGATCGCCCGAGGGCGGACGCGGCGAACCGATTGGCGGAGCACCCCCCTGCTTGCGCTAATGTATGTGTCGCAGCGAGCGCACGCCGTCCGGAAGCCCCGGGCGGGGTCACGGTCGCGGCACACGGAGCAATCCCCTGTAGCTCAATTGGCAGAGCAGCCGGCTGTTAACCGGCAGGTTACTGGTTCGAGTCCAGTCGGGGGAGCTCGGTCCCCTGTAGCTCAATTGGCAGAGCATTCGGCTGTTAACCGGAGGGTTACTGGTTCGAGTCCAGTCGGGGGAGCAGTGAGGAGGACCCCTTGAGGGGTCCTTTTTCATTTCCGGGCCCCTGTGGACGTGATCTACGCCATGATCGAAGCCAGGGGGGCTCCCATGACCGGCCCTTCGAAGCAGCAGATCGTATGAGCGGCTATGCTGCGGCAGACGGCGCGCGCAGATGTGTACGACGCGCCGTTACGGGGCGGTAGCTCAGCCGGTTAGAGCAGCGGACTCATAATCCGTCGGCCGTGGGTTCGAGTCCCACCCGCCCCACCACGCGCTACGCGGGCAGAACCCCTTCTACCTGCGAAGACGTAGAGACGGGGGTCGCCGCTCCGAGACGCCGGCCCCCTTCATCCGTTCAGACCAAGATCCAGGGGACACGCAGGGGGCGCGGTGCGCGCGATATGTGAGCCATGCCCGTAATCCGCCGTATCACCTGATCGGTGCCGCGGTCAGCGGCGCGGCGCCAGGGTGGCGGAGTCTGTGGGGCTCCATCGAACGGCGGGTGCGCCGATCCTCATCTTGTTTCCCGAAGAATGCCTGGCGCTGGGTGGACACGGCGCAGTACAAGCTCACGCAGCGCGGACAGCATCGCTCTGCGGGCGCTCTTGACCTCCTGGTGTGTGCGACGGCGGTCCACCACGGTCACACCGTGCTCCACGTGGACAACGACGTCGTAGCCGTTGCGGCTGCGGCGGTGCTGGCCGGTGCCGGCTCGCTCATCACGATCGGTGAGTGGATCGCCGACGCCCCGCAGCACGTCCTGGGTGTTCTCGGCTTCGCTGCGGACCCGCTCACCGGACAGCGGACCGCACCGCATGCCGCCACTGGATGCTCGCCGCAAATCTCGCGAGTGATCTCGACGCCTGGGTGCGCCTGCCGGCTCTGCACGACACCGAAGGCCTGGCCGACGCCGAGCCGGAGACCATGTGCTTCCGCCCCTACCACCTGCCCGCCCACCTCGCCGACCACGCCCGACGCCGATGGCTGCGTATCGATGCGACCTGGCCCTGGGCAGAAGCGTTCACCACCTGCTGGCAGCGGCTCACCGCCCTCCCGGCTGTCACCTGACGGCCGGGCACTGCCGCGACAAGGACCAGGAAGGAGAAGACAGGCACCACTCCGGGACCGTGGAACCCGGCGCACCCGCGGCGTCACGCGACGGCCCACCTCGAACGACCCGAGGATATTACGGGCGAACTGCCGAACAGATCAGCCACCGAATCCTGCTGACGAATCGAGGTTAGTCTTCGCATGCCAGGATCAGAGGTTTGCCTTCGGAGCTCGCATCAGGAGCCACGAGTGGGCATGGGGTATCGAAATCATTCAGTGCCAAGGCCCGGAGGAATTGCAATGTGACCTATTCCGCCTGTGCCTTACGCGCTGCGTCATCGTTGGCTGTCGCTGAGGAGGATGAAGGCTGCAATTCCCAGAAGAATCGGCACCATCACCGCATGGGCGATCCACGTGGCTTTGTTCCTCTTCGCGCCGGGTGTGGGGACCGGCGGCGCGTCGGTGTACTGCCTGATGGTGGTGGGGTAGCCCTCCCAGGTGGCCTGGGGGGAGTGAGTCGGCGGAGCCGGCAGCGTGCGCGGTGGTGTGGTCGTCGGTCTGGCAGTGGTGGTGTGGTCCTCACTCGTGGCCTGGTCCGGGTGGGCTGGTGTTGCTGTGGGTGGTGCTGTGGTGGCCGCGGTGGCGGTGGGCCGGATCAGGGCGCGGGCCTGGTCGCTGGTCATCCGGTCGGCGACGTCGCGGGTGAGGAGTCCGGTGATCAGTGTCGACAGCGGAGGACGGCAGTTCAGTGGCGGCAGGTCGTCATAGAGGATCGCATGCAAGGCCGCGGCCGGGGTCTGGCGGGCGAACGGATCGCATCCCTCGACGGCGTGGAACAAGGTCGCGCCGAGCGACCATAGATCCGCCGCGGGCGTGGGATCGGCGCCCTGGAACAGCTCCGGAGCCATATAGCCGGTCGAGCCGGCGACACCGTGGCGGGTCAGCCGAGTGTCGTCCATCGCGTGGGCGATGCCGAAGTCGACGAGCTTCACCTCGCCGCCGGGCAGCACCATGATGTTGCTGGGTTTGATGTCCCGGTGGACCAGCCCGATCGCGTGCGCGGCCTCCAACGCGCCGAGCAACTGCCCCGCCATGCCGGCCACTCTTCCGCCATCCAGGACTCCGTTCCGCTCCAGGAGCTCCGCCAGCGAAGGCGCCTCCACCAACTCCATCACGATGTAGACAGCGTCGTCCTCCGGAGTCGGCGGCACGAGATCATAGATCGCCACAACACCTGGATGGTTGAGCCGACCCGCCGTACGGGCCTCACGCAGCGCCCGCTCAGCGAACACCGATCGCTCCCGCTCCGACAGCCCTGGCGGAATACGTAACTCCTTGACTGCCACCGAACGCCCGATCAATTCATCGTGCGCCCTCCACACCACCCCCACCGCACCTCGACCCAGCACGCCAGCCAGGCGATACCGCCCCGCCACCAGCCGTTGTGGCGTTAGGGAGCTCGTCCCCTCCACTGGCCATACCCCCCACGGGAATTGCGTCAACAGCAATAATTCGTAAGCTATCTGACTCAGGTTATCCGGCGGTGCTATCGCGCGAGAATACGCTGGACAGAAAGGATCTTGAACTTGGTGGCCTACCCCGCTATCAGCCGTTGTGCCCCCTGGAAGTCAGTCCCCGGCAACCGCGCTCCTGTCAGAATCGCCCGCCGGCCGGCGCCCCGCGCACTGGTGTCTCGTGACCCTGATTGTGTTACTTCGAGTTGTTATTGACGAGTTTCTTCACGCTGGTCTGTGCGAGTCGGGCTTTGGCGAGGATCTCGTCGGCGGTCGCGGTCAAGGTGAAGGGCTTTCGGCGCGCTTGTCTCCGGCTTATTCGGGTGTGGCCAGTTGGAGGAGGGTGGGGGTCTGGCCGGTGGCGAGGTAGCTGCGGCCGGGCGGTGCGTTGAAGTATTGGTCGGGTTCGAGGGTGATGGTGTGGGCGATGGCGGTGGGGCGGCTGGTGGGGGTGAGGAGGATCCGGTGTCCCGTGGTGATGATGGTGTTGATCAGGCGTGCGAGGGGGTTGGGGAAGCCGGTGAGGATGGGGGTGGCGTCGGCGGTGAGGATGAGGGCGTGGTGGCCGCGGGCGGAGAGGCGGGTGATGTCGTCGAGGAGGGTGGGGGCGTCGGTGAAGCCTTGCTGGGTGGGCTGGAGGGTGATGTGGTCGGCGTCGTCGAGGATCACCGTGTAGGGGCAGTCGCCGAATGCCGCGGCTGCGTCGCGGAGGTCGGAGTCCTTGAGCGAGATGCCGGTGAGGACGCGCACGCCGGCGTCGTCGGGAAGCAGGTGGGGCAGGGGGGAGCGGGGCGGGGCGATGGCGAACACGCCGATGCCCGCTCGGCGCAGTGAGTGGGCGAGTGCGGCGGCGGTGGTGGTGCGGCCCGAGCCGTGGGGTCCGGAGAGCAGCAGCAGGTGGGGTCCTTGGACGAGGTCGACGCCGATGGTGGTGTGGTCGGGTCCGCCGACTCCGAGGGGGATCCAGCTGGGGGATTGCGGCGTCTCGGGCAAGGGCAGTTCGTCGAGGGTCACATAGGTGGGCAGGGCGGGGAACTGTCGCGGTAGACGTGTGGGGTCGGCATCGGGGAACTGGGAGGGGAGGTCGGCGGGGGGTGTGGTGGGGTGGCAGATGTGGAGGTGTCGGCCGGTGGCGGCGTCGATCGCCCGGCCGGGCAGGATGGGTGGGCTGGTCATCCGCGAGGTCAGGTGTGCGCGGCGGGTCTCTTCCTTCGGGAAGGGCAGGAGCAGGCGGCGGGTGTAGTAGGTGGGGAGCTTGTGGTTGAGCATGTCGTGTCCGCCCAGCGGCACGATGTGTACTCCCAGCGGGGCTCCTGCGGCGACGATGCCGCGCAGGGTGGTGAGCAGCGAGGTCTCGGTGAACGAGGGGTCGCTGTGGTCCTCGAAGTGCTCCCAGCCGTCGATGATGACCACGATGCGGGGGAGAGGCGCGGCCCGGGGTATGGACCTGGTGGTGGCGCGGCGGTGGACTTCCTGGTCGAGCCAGGTGATGAGGCGTCGGATGCGGTCGGGCTCGGCGGGGGAGAAGACGCCGCCGCAGTGCGGCAGGTGGCTGTAGTCGGACAGTCCGGCCGGGTGGCGTTCGATGATGTAGAGGTGGGCCTGGTCGGGGCGGAGCCTGGTGGCGAGGCTCGTGATCAGGGCGCGGGCGAAGGTGGTGCGGCCGGATTGAGGGCCGCCGGCGACCAGCAGCCTGTCTGTGCCGGCGAGGTCGAGGAACTCGGTGGGCTGGGCCTGCTCTTTTGGATCGTCGGCCAAGCCGAACGGCACGTCCGTGGCGGGAGGAGCGGCGGTCTGGCTGTTGGTGAGGCCCTCCAGCGCCATGGTGACGGGCAGTGGGGGCAGCAGGGGCCGGAACGGGGCGGCGAGCCCGCTGTGCCGGGCGGCTTCTTCGATGGCGGCGATGGCCAGGTCCTGATCGGTGGGCGCCTCGCCGTGCCTGGTGTGCTCCGGGGGGCGGGGCGCGCCGAAGTCCGCCCATCGCAGGGCGCGGACGGTAACGGGCTGGGCTGCGCCGGATGGTGGCGGGGCGCCGAGGTAGCCGGACTGGAACACCTGCGGGATACGGGTTTCGCCGGTGGTGCACAGGATCATGCCGCGGCCGCGCAGGGAGCCGGGGATGGCGGCGGCGTCGGGTGCGCCGAGGACTTCGGTGCTGTCGGCGGGCTCGTTCTGCCGCAGGCTGATCCGCAGTGAGATGTTGTTCTTGAGCTCGGGCGAGAGCTTGCCTTGCAGTGACTGGGTGGCCAGTACCAGGTGCATGCCGAGTGAGCGGCCTTTGGCGGCGACGTTGACCAGTTCCTTGAGGAAGTCGGGTGAGCTTTCCAGCACGCGGGCGAACTCGTCGAAGACCATCACCAGGCGCGGCAGCGGCGGCATGCCGGGGTCGGTGCGGCGCTTGCGCCAGTACCTGTCGATCTCTCCGTCGTACCGGGCGAGCAGAGATTCGCGGCGGCTGACCTCGGCGCGTACGGAGGCCAGCACGCGGTCCGCGGCGGCGGAGTCGAACACGTCGGCGGGTGTCTCGCCGGTGGAACGGATCAGCGCGACCACGTGGGGGCAGTGCTGGAACGGCAGGAACGCGCTGCCTCCTTTGAAGTCGACCAGGACGAGGTTGAGTTCGTCGGGCCGGTTGGCCAGCAGCAGGGAGGTCACCAGGGTCTGCAGCAGGATGCTCTTGCCTGCTCCGGTGGCCCCGCCGAGCATGGTGTGCGGGCCTTGGCGGGCCAGGTCGACGGTCACCGGGCCGCTGGCATCCGCACCCAGTACGACACGCGTCTGTGGTCCCTGCCCCCTGCTCCAGAGGCCGGCGACGTCATCGGCGGTCGGTATGCCAACGCCGAGCAGGTCGAGGAAGCGCATATGGTCGGGGACGGCGTTCAGCGTGGAGGCGAGGGTGAGCCGGTCGCGCATGGGGGCGAGGGCCCGGGCCAGTGGCTCGGCGGCCGCCTCGCCGAGCGCGTCGGGCTTGGCTGTGACGGGGTGGCCGTCCGGAGTGGTGGTGAGACGCAGAGTGTCATGGTCCGTCTCGCACAGGCCGCGGCACTCGTTCATGCCGCGCTGGTCGGCGCAGACCAGATAGATGCCAACCGAAGGTCCGTCGCGGAGCACCTCGTCCATACCGGGGAGTTCCCGCAGGGCCAAGGCGCCGTCCAGTACGACGACGACTTCCTCGGCGAAGCGGACCGTGGAGGAGGTGGCGCGCTCCGCCCGCCGCGCAGTGATGAGCCTTCTCAACTCCTGCACCGATGCCACGCGAGTGGCATCGGTATTGCCGATCGAGCAGGGAATGGCCGCGGCGTGGCCCGCGTCCACGTGCGGCAGCCATCGTGTCCAGGCCAAACCGTCGTGGCCGGCCGCCGTGATCACCATGATGCGCAAGTCATCGGGGCCACGCAGGGTACTCAGCTGAATCAACAGCCACCTCAGCAGTGACTGCACCGGCTTGCCAGGCCCGACCACCCCGAGCACGCCGGTGGCCCGCAGATCCACCGTGACCGGCACCATGCGCAACATCGGCACCTGGAACCCCTCCCAGGGCTCGCCGCGCAAGTCCACCGCTGCCCGCTGGTCGGCGACTCCCACCCGCAGTACCAGCCCGTGCGGGGAATCCATCCTTCGCGGCCAAAGGTCTGACCGCACCCCCGTGGCGGCCTCCGCGATCTGTACGGGGCCCGGGCCCAGCCGCCGCCGCACACGCTGCTCCTCGGCTACATGGGTATCGATCTTGTCCTGGGTGGTCTTCTTCGCCTTGGCGAAGGCAGCCTCGTTCTCCTGGTGCTGCTTGTCCTGGATGAATTGCATGACGAGGAAGCCCAGGACACCGAGCAGCCCGAACCACAGCATGGACATCCGATGCATCGTCAGGGCCATCAGCACAGCCCCGCCCACGGGCAGCAGGGCGGACAACGCCATCATGCCCGTGTTGCGCACAAGGACCTGCTGCACCGGTAGGGTCGCCTCAGTGCGCGGGATCGCCGGGGCAGCGGCGAAGGCCCGATCGAAGTCCAGTCGCCCATCCGCGCTGCGTGTCGCCCGCAGGGCCTCCGCCGAGTGGGGAGTCCACAGCAACTCGTCGGCGCCCACCTGCATCACGGTGCCCGGCTTCAACGCCGCTCTGCCGGTGACCCTGGCACTACCGACGAACGTGCCGTTGGTCGATCCCCCGTCCACGACGACGGCTCGGCCGTCTTCGGAGATCTCCAGCCTGGCATGCTCGTTGCGCGAGACGTCCAGATCCCGTAGACACACCGCTGCCTTTGAGTTCCTGGCCACGGTGTGCGTCCCCGGAGTCAACGGCACGATGAGGCCCGTGTCCGGCCCGGCGGCCACCGTGAGAACACCCGCCGTATGACCAGGCACAGGACGGAACACCGGCCCAGGAGCCCCCACTCTGATCACCGCGCCCGGTATCAGGGGACTCTCGGCCACGACAGCGCGGGGATCGAGTTCGACGGCCCCGACGAAACACCGCCTGCCGCCCACAGGAACCGGCAGTGACTCCAGCAACGAGCCCACCGTGCTGGTCGGCGTAGCCAGCACCTCGACATCCTGGAGTGTCGATGCTTGAGCGTCCTCAACGGTCAACCGCAGAATCATCGCCGATCCCCGTCCTCGACCATGGCAATACCCCATCCCAAAGCGGCTCAACGGGAATGCTGAGAGGAACATGCTTAGGGCCTCTGCAGCGCACAGAACCGGACCGTGGAGGGCCGCGAGGTTCGTCGAGTGGCTGGCAGGCATGTGTCTCGCGTCGGCGCCCGGCGGTCATCACTGAGGTTGGGGTCCCAGCCCCTCGACGAGCCAACTGTCGCCGCTCCGCCTCAACTGCCACTGCCTGTACTGTCCGTAACCGGCGAGGACAAGGGCTTTTGAGTCACCCTGCAGCTCGACGGACCTGACCTCAAAGCGCTTGATCGCGGCACGTGCCTCGTCGGTGATTTTCTCTTCTTCAGCTTCCTTGCGTTTCTCTGCGTCTTCGCATTCAGGAAACATAATATCGCCGTCGGAGCGCGCATGAGGAACCACGAGTCGGCATGCGGTATCGAAATCATTCAGAAAGTAGGCCCGGAGAAAATTCAATGTAACCTTTTTCGCCTGCGCTTTACGTTCTGCTTCGCCGTTGGAGCTGAGGAGGAAGAAGGCTCCACCTCCCAGAAGAATCGTCACCACCACCGCAAGGGTGATCCATGTGGCCTTTTTCCTCCTCGCGCCGGGTGTGGGGATCAGGGGGTCGACCGGTGGAAAGTCCGGCATGGGGCCGGGCGATTGGGCGTCGGTGTGCTGTCTGATGGTGGTGGGGTGGCCCTCCCAGCCAGCTTGGGAGGAGTGTGTCGGTGGAGCTGACGGTGTGTGCGGTGGTGTGGTCGTCGGTCTGGCAGTGGTGGTGTGGTTCTCACTTATGGCCTGGCTGGGGCGGGCTGGTTCTGTTGTGGGCGGTGGGGTGGTGGCCGCGGTGGTGGTGGAGGGGAGCAGGGCGCGGGCTTCGCCGCTGGTCATCCGGTGGGCGGTGTCGCGGGTCAGGAGTCCGGTGATCAGTGCCGAGAGCGGAGGGCGGCAGTTCAGCGGCGGCAGGTCGTCGTGGAGGATGGCGTGCAAGGTCGCGGCCGGGGTCTGGCGAGCGAACGGATCACATCCCTCGACGGCGTGAAACAACGTCGCGCCGAGCGACCATAGATCCGCCGCGGGCGACGGACCGTGACCATGGAACAGCTCCGGAGCCATGTAGCCGGTCGAGCCTGCGACACCGTGGCGGGTCAGCCGAGTGTCGTCCAATGCGTGCGCGATGCCGAAATCGACGAGCTTCACCTCATCGCCCGGCAGCACCATGATGTTGCTGGGTTTGATGTCCCGGTGGACCAGCCCGATCGAGTGTGCGGCCTCCAGCACCCCGAGCAACTGCCCCGCTATAACGGTCGCTCTCTCTTCTTCCAGGGTTCTGTTCCGCTCCAGGAGCTCCGCCAGCGAGGGCGTCTCCACCAACTCCATGACGATGTAGACAGCGTCGTCCTCGGGTGTCGCCGGCGCGAGATCGTGGATCGCCACGACACCTGGATGGTTGAGCTGTCCTGCCGTACGGGCCTCGCGCAGGGCCCGCTCGGCGAACAGCGACCGTTCCCGCTCCGACAGTCCCGGCGGGAGACGTAGTTCCTTGACTGCCACCGAACGCCGGATCAACTCATCGTCCGCTCTCCAGACCACGCCCATCGCGCCCCGGCCCAGTACGCTGATCAGCCGGTACCGGCCCGCCACCAGCCGTTGTGCCCCCTGGGAATCTGTCCCCACAACCGCGCTCCTATCGGAATCGCTCCCCGGCCGGCACCCCGCGGGCTAGCCTGAGAGCAGGTTATCCAGCGGTGCCGTCAAGTAAAGGTCTTGCGGGGGAGGTCACGGGCCGATGGCTGGGGAATTCGCCTGCGATCCGCAGGAAGCTGTGGTGGTCGCACGTGAGTTGACCCGCATAAGCTCCGATATGCGGCTCTCGCCGCCGCACCCTCTGGACGGTGCTACAGGAATAACGGATTCCGGGGCGGTCGAGGCGGCGCTGAGCGAATTCGTTCAAGCCGTCACCGCAACCCGAACCGCGTTGATCGCCGCGGTCGGCTCGGCAGCGGGGTTGTTCGCCGGGCTGGCGGAAGGCACCCTCGACCTGGACAAGGCATTCGCTGACCGAGCTACGGAGACATGAGGGGGCCCTGATGGCTGATGTGAATGTCGGCTACGACGGTGTGAACCGAGCAGCCGGGCAGTTGAAGAGCGGGCAGACCGAGATGAGCGGACAGCTCCAGTCCCTCAAGACCATGATCGACCAGTTGGTGACCAGCGAGTTCCGCACCCAGCTGGCCTCGAGCAAGTTCCAGGACTCCTACCAGCAGTGGACCACCGGCGCCCAGAACATGCTGCAGGGCCTGGAGGGCATGGCCGCCTATCTCAGCGACGTCGTACGGTCCCACCAGGAGTTGGACGCCCGGCTCGCCGGGGGCGCCGGCAGCTGACCTGACCTCGTATCAGAGATATGGAGGACTGGAGAGTTCTGGACCTGCCGGGAGATCCCGTCCCGGGCGACCCCACACAGATCCAGACCCTTGCGGCGCGGCTGAAACGTGAAGCCGAGTACGCCGAACAGCACGCCAACCGGCTCCACCAGATCGCCGCCAACAGCAGAGACCTCCGCATGCAAGGCGACTACGCCCCACGATTCCTGCGGAGGCTCGCCGAACTCCCACGCCAGGCAGCACGCTTGGGCCCAGCCCACCAAAGCTGCGGCAACGCCCTTGCCGCGTACGCGGAACAACTGGAACAGGCCAAGATCCAGTCCCGGACCGCACTGAGCCTGGGCCTGCAGGCGGACGCCCAGTACAGGGCCGCGTTACAGCAGTTCTGCTCGCTTGTGCCGATGACCTTCTCCGGAGGCGGCGTCTGGCGCGGCTTGAACGGGGCGACCGCGGGGCAGTACAGCCAGTACCAGCGACCTGAAATCCGCCAGATGGCTGTCCAGATCGGCAACTACGCCGGACAAGCCGAACAGGAACGCCAAACCGCGGCACAGATGGCCCGTGCCGCCGCGCGGGCCGCAAACGAAGCCGAGGCCGCATGCGCGCAGGCCATACGCGCAGCGGCACCGAGAGGAAGCGGGGGAAGTGGCGGAAGCGGGGGAAGTGGCGGAAGTGGCGGAAGCGGGGGAAGCGGGGGAAGCGGGGGAAGTGGCGGAAGCGGGGGAAGTGGCGGAAGTGGCGGAAGCGGGGGAAGTGGCGGAAGCGGGGGAAGCGGGGGAAGCGGCGGGAACGGGGGAAGCGGCTCATCCGGCGCGCAGCCGCTGAACCCGCAGCCGCAGTGGCACGGCCAGACGGCCGGAACCACACGCCACCACCGACTGGACGCGCTCAACGCGAACGGCCTGAGCCCGAAGGAGCAACTTGGTCTGTTGGAGGAGCAGACCAAGAAACTCGCCGATGACGCACTGAACACCAGAGGGAACGCGGGTATCGGCAAGGAACGGCTCAAGTCGGGCTGCTCCGGCAGTCTCCTTCATAACGGCGTGGTCACCTCGCACACCAGTATGCAGCACAATGTGCCCAAGAATGTGAGGGGAGAAGACCGGGAAAGGATGAAGGCTACCCAGGGGCCTCTTACGCATCCGGTCGTGAAGGACCTCTACCAGAAAATTGCGGATACTCAGGAGAAGATCGGCACCAGCCATGGGAAGTGTGCCGAGGTCGCCCTGATCTCGGACCGCCTGTACCAGCTCGACCCCACAGGACAGTCGATCAAGACCATCGAGGGCGCGAAGCGCGCGCTGGAGGGTGCGATGATCGATACGCGGACCATCGGCGACATGGTGCATCCGAGGACCGGCGAGGTGGCTCCGCACGGGCACCATCTGCCGGCCTGCGACTCGTGTAAACACGCGCTGCGGGCCTTGGGCATAAAGGTGCATCGTTAGCCGGACACCAGACGAAAGACAAGGAACGCATTCAGTGCCTCGCCAGCTCACGCACGAAGAGATCGACGCCCGACTTCGGACAGCCGGTTGGCATCCCGGGCGCGACGCGGGGGAGGAGGCCGTAGCCGCCCTCATGGCCTCAGCCGTGGGCCAGCTCCAGTCGCATGAATACGAGGCGGACCCTTTCCCGGCCGCGTTCTCCTTCCTCCAGGAATTTGCCTTCCTGGACCTGGAGTTCTCGGGAGATCCGCCGACTGAGCACCTGGTCTTCGAGGTCCGCTTCATCGATGCTGCCCGGGCCGAGGAGATTTCCGAGCTCTCCGCCGACCTCCAGCAGCCGCTGTTTCCCGTGGCCTTCGAGGAGAACGATCGCGGTATGGCCGTCATGGATCCCCTCGGTCGATTTTTCTATATTCACTGGTCGGGGTTCTATTATCTCGGAAAGGGACGCTACGATGTGCTCAACAACCTGCTGACCGGCGACAACCAGGGTGACGCGGCGGAATTCTATGTCTGATACCTCCTTTGGGGTCGCCTCCAGCGTGCTCATTCAGGGCAGCATCTACAGCCAGACCAATCTCACGGGCGAGGGCACCCCTCATCTCCATTCCGCCGTACGGGAGCTCTTCGACGCCCTCCCCGTTGGCCTCCGCGAGCCCTTCGTCGGCTACTGCGCCGAGTCCGCGCTGGTCTCAGACCAGTTGTGGGCCCTGGATAAGGGGCGCACCGGCGGCGGATGGGCCAGCCTTGACGAGGCGGTGCCGCACTTCACCGGTTCGGTGATTTTGTCCAAGCTGATCCGTGAGCCCGGCGACCCCGAGCACGGCCGTACCATCCTGCCCTGCCGTTCCTGCACCGCGCTCCTGGAGCGGCTTGGGGTGGAGATCACGCAACCGTGAGCGGTACGGGGGTGCTCATGCTGGAGACGGCGTTGCGGACGCTCGTGCCGGTGGGCCAGTCGCACGGGTCCACCCTGCTTGTAGGGCGGTGCCCCTTGGTCCCGCCGCCCACTTGTTGGCTCGCGGACCTCATCAACATCCAAGCCAGGGAGCGTGCTTGGTTGCCGGCCCACACGACGCTAACTCTGTGTCCCTGGCAGTCTGTCGGCGCAGAAGCGCAGCCGGGATCGACGGCAGCTTCTGCGGCACCGGATACGCCAGCGAGACATGTGCAGGGCGGCTTCTGGATGATCGCTATTAGGAGGGTCGACTCGGCTCGGGTACCTGCATCGATTCCCGGATGCCAGAATCCACTGGCGAGTCGCCGAGGCCGGCGCCTTCCTGGCATTCGATGGTCCATCCCGCGTGCGCCAGGGCGTCGACTGGCGCTTGCTGGACTCCCTCACCGCTCTGGCCGACGCCAGTCACGTCCACCAGGTCCTGCTCGGAGGCGACACGGTCACATCGACGGCCAGATCCACTGCGGATGGCCCGGGAGTGCCGTTCCTCCTGAGTAGCCTGCGCCCCCGGATCGAGAACGGACTGGGCCCCGACATTGCCTCTGCGATCTTCACTCAGAACCCGGCCTGCGCATTCGCGGTGCAGTGGCGGCACCCATAAGCCGCAAGCGGCCCTGGCTACCACACACGGTCACCGTCACCCCCGCCTCATCCAGGAACTGGCGACAATTGAATACGCGAGCTCACCAGTGCGAGGTCGGATTCCGGCGCCCTCGGCTCGATCGGCGCGGGGCGCTGGTGCCGTAGCCCCGGGGGCGGCGATCGGCTCGTGCTAGGTGCTGGTGGCAAAGCAGGTCGGACGCAGGCTGTCAGTATCCGTGAAGCGGAGCTGGGTGCCGGGTTCGTTCCTTGCGGGCGATCAGCCGCATCCACTTTTTGGCGGACCGCGCAGTACGTTACCGAAGGGTTTGGCCGCTCAGGCGTCGTCGCAGGCCTCGCCGTCCGGCTCTATGGGGGCGTCCACGCGGATGGCGGCGGGACCTTGGGCGCGGTACCGCCGTGAAGGTGCATGCCGCTCAGGCCGGCAAGTCCCTCCAGGCGTACGCGCTCGACCTCCTCGCCTGCGACGCGGCTCACCCCGCCCCGGTGGTCCGGGCGGGAGAGACGCGCGGGCAGCGTGCGGTACGACGAGCCCGTGGCACCGCGAACAACCCCGAGACCCGGGGCATGTCCACCGACGAACTCATGGAGCTTCTGCGCGGTGAGTGACGTCCCGACTCTGGTCGACTCCTGCGTCCTGCTCGACATGCTGGGTGACGACCCGAAGTGGGCCGAATGGTCCGTCGGGAAGATCGCCGAGGCCGTCGACGGCGGCGCGGTGATCAACCCACTCATCTACACCGAGGTGTCCATCCAGTACACCCGCTGTGAGGACCTGGACGCCGCCATCCCCGCCGAGGACTACGCACGCGAAGCCCTCCCCTGGGAAGCGGGGTTCCTCGCCGGTAAGGCGTTCTTGAAGTACCGGCGAGCCGGAGGAGTCAGGACGGCTCCGTTGCCCGACTTCTACATCGGTGCGCATGCGGCCGTGAAGGGGTATCGGCTCCTGACCCGGTACCGAAAAGACTTCCGCTCTTACTTCCCGAAACTGGAGATCATCTCCCCCGACGAGTAGCAGCAGCCAGTCTCCAGGAGCCCGGGGAACGGGCCCAGGGGCTGGCCAGGGGCCGGAACGACCGGGAAAGATCAGTAAAGGCCGGGTCCTTGCCGGACGGAAATGCGGCCCTGGCCTGCGAAAACGGGAAGCATAAGGCAGGATCGGGAAGATCACGGACGATCCTCAAAGGACTCATAATCCGTCGGCCGTGGGTTCGAGTCCCACCCGCCCCACCAGGGCACTACGCGGGCAGACCCATCCTGACCTGCGCAGGCGCAGATACGGGAGTCGCCGCGCTGACGCGGTGGCTCCCGTTCATTCGTTCAGACCAAGATCCAGGGGACACACAGGGGACACGGGGCCGGTTCAGTGGACAGATGGCCGTCACGCTGCCTTCCGACGCCCGTTCGGAGCTCGGCGAGTGGTCCGGGCTCCGGCTGGCGGCGGTCCCGCCAGTGGCGCCCAGCCGTCCAGGTCCGGGGTAGCACGCTTGTGTAGGTGTCGGAGGTGATCTGGCGCGAGGAGTGCCCCAGCTTCTCCTGGACCACCTTGATGTCGGTCCCGGCGAGCAGGGACAGAGCGGCTGCGAGGTGACGCAGGTCGTCCAGAGGAGCGGCTTCGGCCGGGTGACCGACGGCAGCTCCACGAGCTGTGCCCAGTTCTTGGCGAGCGCCTCCTCCGTTTTGATGCCCCAGGACAGGGCGGAGCTGATCGTGACGTTGACGCGGTGCCTGGGCCAAGCCCGACCTGGCGGACGTCACCGCAAGCGCCCGAGCCCTTGGCGCACCGGGTCCGTTGAGATCACTGACCGGGCCATCATCGTGGAGGGTCTGGACGAGCCGCCGCGCCACTACCTCCAGCACGGCTACGGCTACCAGTGCCACGACCGCGAGAAGCCTCACCACTACCGCCGGCACGGCCGTGCCCCCATCGGCTGGCCGGCGGAGAACGGAACACCCGCACCATGAACTTCGCGACCTGGCCCGCACTGTTCGTCGTGGACGTCGAAGGCAACGGCGCCAACCCGCCCGACCTGGTCGAGGTGGCCGCGCTACCCGTTCGCGACGGCGGGCCGGACACCAGCACGGCCGGGGCGTGGCTCATCCGCCCGCCCCGGCCCGTCACCCTCCGCGCCGCCAGCATCCACGGCCTGACCAACGGGCTATTGGCGCAGTCGCCCGGATGGGGGGAGATCGCCGCGCGGGTCCACGGGCTCCTGGGCAAGGCGTGGATCTGCGCCCACAACGCGCACACGGACTACCGAGTACTCAAGGCGCACCTGCCGGATTGGGAACCGGCCGGAGTCCTCGACACGCTCCGCCTGGCCAAGGCCACGTACAAGGACCTGCCCGGTTACAGCCTCGACGCCCTGATCAAGCACACCGCGCCGGACCTCAGGGCCGCTCCCGCCCAGCGGCACCGTGCCACCTACGACGCCTACGCCACCGCACAGCTCCTCATCGCCATGGCCAGCCACTACGACACCTGGGACCAGCTCGTCGCCGCGGCCGTGCCGCCCGGCCTGCCTGGCGCCCCTATGCCAGAAGAGGACCCCACCCTGTGGTGACCCACCAGCCACCCATCCGTATCGGCGTGCTCGGCACTCACTCCACCGGCAAGACGACACTGCTCAAGCGGATCCAGATGCAACTGCGCGGCCGCGGGCTCACCGTGGCCCGCACGGGCCGACTCGCCAAACGCGCCGCCGCCATCGGCCTGCCGAAGATGCGGCACCACACCGCTGCCTCCACCGAGTGGATCATCACGCAGGGCATCGCCGACGACATCGCCGCCGCAGCACAAGGCGCCGACGTCGTCCTCGTCGACCGCGCCTCCTTCGACGCCCTCGCGTACTACCACGCGTACTACCACGCGGCCCTTGAGCACCGCGGTGAGCACTCGCACCGGCTGGAGAGGGAACGCCTGCGGCTCCTTGCCTCGACGCAGGCGCCGAAGTACGACCTCCTTCTCGCGACCGTGCTGGACTTGACCAGCAACTTCAGCTTGGACAACGCTCACTGCACGGGCGTCCGGGGGCGCGGCACGAAGTGGAAGGGGCGGCCGCCGTCGTCAACAGTGAGCGTCCCGTGACGGCCGGCACTCGACCACTCCAATTCAAGGTGCCACTCGATTTCGAAGGCCGAGGCGGCGGGGTAGACCTCGAATAGTTCAGGGTCACTGCTGGTGACAGTGAATGGAAAGTCCGGGCCGTCCAGGGGCCGGAGAACCGGGTGATCTGCGTCCAGGTCGGTGGTGAACCCCCGCGTCTCCAGCATGCTCATGATCAGGCCCCAATGTTGCGCAGGACGCGGGACTTTACGGGAGAGCACGACAGGACGCATTCCCCTGAGCACCACGGCCTGTGTAGCAAGCCCTTCCACGAGGACGCTGGCCCCATCTTCTGGAGTCCACGTGCCTGCCCACGTATGGGGGGCGGCAGGTTCGTCTGCCCACCGATAGACGTCATTGGCCGTCCGGATACTTGAACCGGTCGCCATACAGGGGGTCTCGAGTCCTCGCGACTCATTGGCGTGGTGGATGGTGACGCCACCATGGATGACGCCCGCTTGGACAACTGGACCGTCCACGTGCGAACGGTCGGACAAGGAGTTCTCGGTGTGCAGTCGCTGCACCGGCTCTGTCGGTTCCTCAGGCACGCCTAACTCCCCCATGTGATCCCACCAGTGCCAACGGTTCCATCAGCGTGGCACAGGTCACCTGGGGCCGTCCGGATTTCTATGTTCTCGTGTGCTTCTCGTCGCCGAGTTCCTGTGATCCGTCCCGAACGAGCGGGCGCAGAGCAAAGCGGGGGCGGGCGTGCTGGAGAAGATCACGGCTCGGCGGCCTTCCCCGGACGCTCCTCGGAGATCACCACCGCCTGCCACAACAAGATCGTCGAACGGCTGCGGGAGGCCGATCTCGGCTTCGGTGACCGGGTGACCGGGTGACCAGGTGGACAGTGACGGTGGTCGGGGTGCTCGGTCTTGTGGGGTCACGAACGGCAGGTGCCGCAGCGGTGGGAGCGGGTCTCTTCGACGCCGCAGGTCCTCGCGATGCGATCGCGGATCGTGCCTTGCCCTTCTGATTAGTCAGCCTCTATCTTCCTTCACAGTCGATTCATCGGATATCGCGCTCGGTCCTTGGAAGGGACGCCATGAGATCCAGACATCCGTGGTCCGCCCGCACGTTGCGCCGTTTCAAGGTGCTCACCTGCGCTATCGCGGCATGCGGTGCTGCGGCACTGTGCTTCGTGGCCCCCGCTTCCGCGGCCGAACGGATCGCGGACGATACTCACCGGGCTTCAGTCATCGGACCTGTGGCCAGCCGAGCGTCGGTCGACAACTCCAAACGAACCGTCGTCGACGTCACGGACTTCGGCGCGGACCGCACCGGAAAGTCGGACTCCGCGGCCGGGATCGCGGCGGCCATCACGCACGCGAAGCGCCTCCACCGCCCCACGACGATCCGCTTCAAACCCGGCACGTACCAGATCTATCCCGAGCGCACTCCCAAGCGGGAGCTGTACGTCAGCAACACGGTCGGCACCGACCAGGCGTTCAAGACGAAGAACATCGGCATCCTCCTTGAGGACATGCACGACGTCGTGGTGGACGGCGGCGGCGCGACCATCCTCAATCACGGGTTCCAGACCATCTTCGCCACGATCCGCTCCACCGACGTACGGTTCACCAACTTCACTCAGGACTGGGTCACCCCAAAGACGGTCGACATCACGGTTGCCGAGACCGGCGTCAGGAACGGACGGGCCTACCGCGTCATCTCGGTGCCCCGGACCTACCACTACGCCGTGGAGGGCGCCTCGGTCCGCTGGACGGGGGAGCGGAGTCCGGTGACCGGGCAGCCGTACTGGACGGGCACGAACTCCTTCAACTACGCGCAGGTTCACGACCCTTCGTCCAACCGGACCTGGCGTACGTCGAACCCGGTCTTCGAGAACGTAGCCAAGATCACCGACCTGGGCAGTAACCGACTGGAGATCGTCTACAGGAGCGGCGCCGCACCGACGGACGACGGATACGTCTATGCCATGCGTGAGGACACACGGGACACGCCCGGTGCCCTGTTCTGGGAGTCGGCCCGGATCACCGTCGACCACATGCGGCTCGGCTACCTGCACGGCTTCGGACTTGTCGGCCAGTTCAGCGAGGACATCACCATCGACTCGGTCGTGTTCAAGACCGACCGCAGGACCGGCCGCGTCACGTCCTCCTTCGCCGACCACATTCAAATGTCGGGGGTCAAAGGCACCGTACGCATCACCAACTGCGTCTTCGACAACCCGCAGGACGACCCCATCAACGTCCACGGCACCTACCTCGAGGCAACCGGCCTGGACGCGGAGCGCAAGCAACTGGATCTGCGCTACATGCACAACGAGACGTCGGGCTTTCCCCAGTTCTACCCCGGCGACGTGATCGAGCTGGTCAACAGACGCACCATGCTGGCAGTGCCCGGCGCCACGGCAACCGTTGTCTCCGTGGACGGACCCACCGGCCGGAGTGTGCCTGCCGGCGCCGATCCGGAGACGTACCTGCGCAATATGACCGTGACGCTCGACCGAGCCCTGCCCAAGTCGGTCGCCGACACCCCCGGCGACTATGCCGCGGAGAACATCAGTTACACCCCGTCCGTCGTGATCAAGGGCAACACATTCCAGGCGGTCCCCACCCGGGGCATTCTCGTCACCACCCGCAAGCCGGTGCTGATCGAGAACAACCACTTCGACGGTATGACCATGTCCAGCATCTCCATCTCGTCCGACGCACGCTCCTGGTACGAGTCCGGGCCCGTACGGGACGTCGTCATCCGCGGCAACGTCTTCGACCGTCCGGCAAGCCCGGTGATCTTCTTCGACCCCACCAACCAGGACGCCGTCGCCGGACAGCCGGTGCACCGCAACGTCCGCATCGAGGACAACGACTTCAACCTCACCTCCGCGACGGTGATCTCCGGCCGCAGTGTCGGCGACCTCACCTTCCGCGGCAACAGGATCCAGCACTACGCCGGCCTGCACCTGACCGGGTCGGGCCGGCCGCTGTACGTCGGCAGCACCGCAACCCTCTCCACGGACGCGCCACCCGCGAACAACACCGCCCCGCTCTTCACCTTCGACGGTGCCGACGACATCACTCTCGCCGGCAACACCTACGACAAGGGCTTCAACAAGCGAGTCAACACCGCGGGTATGCCTGTCTCGGAGGTCACCGTCGTCCGTGACGATCTCGCCCTGAACGCCGACAACATCACGAGCGCACCCGTGTCGGTCACCTACACCAGCTCGGCCCCCTCCGTCGCCACCGTCGACAGCCACGGAGTGGTCACGGGAGTCGGCGTCGGTCGGTCCGTCATCACGGCCCAGGCCACGTACGACGGCAAACGGGTCCGCTCCAACCCCGTGACGGTGTCGGTGGCGGCTCCACCTGCCCCGCCGACCGGTGAGGCGTGGGTGAGCGACCTGACCTTCACCTCCCAGACCAATGGCTGGGGCCCGGTCGAAGCCGACCAGAGCAACGGCGATTTGGCCGTCGGAGACGGCCGCACCCTCACGATCGGCACCACGGCCTATGCCAAGGGCCTCGGCGTGCACGCTCCCTCCGAGGTCGGCCTCCACCTCGGCAAACAGTGCTCCAGGCTGACCGCTGCCGTCGGCGTGGACGCGGAGGTGGCACAGAACGGCAGTGTCGCTTTCGAAGTCTGGGCGGACGGCAAGCAAGTGTGGAAGAGCCCTGTTCTGAAGGGCGCCGACCCGGCGAGTCCCGTCGATGTCGATCTCACGGGCGCGACCAAACTCCAGTTGCGAGTCACCGACGGCGGTGACGGCAGCTCCTACGACCATGCCGACTGGGCAGACGCACGACTGACTTGCTGAACCGTCAGGCACCGCACTGTGCGCGGGAAACCGGTTGAGTCAACGGTCGGCGAACACCCCCTGGAGCATGCCGGTGGCCTGGCCGACCTCGATGAGGTAGCCATCGGGGTCGCGCAGATAGCAGCGCAGCTCGGCCTTGCGATCGAGGGGCTCCGTGAGGAACTCCGCGCCTTTGGCCACGGCATCGGCGTAGAAGGCGCCGATATCGGCGACACGGACGTTCAGGAAACTGGACACGGTGGCACCGTTCTCCGGCGGCACAAGCGTCACCTCGGGCTTGTCCGGGGTGGGCCCGCCTCCGGGGTTCATGATGATCCAGCTGTTGGCCACCTGCACGATGGCCGGGTTCTCCTCCAGTACGACCTCGCCGCCGAAGATGTCGGCGTAGAAGCGTCTCGATCTCACGACGTCGCGCACGGTCAGGAAGTGGGTGAGAACGAGCCCTTGCTCAGGTGTGGGCAGATTGCCGGGAGTCGTCATGGCCGTGGCCCTTTCTTCCCAGCGGGGAGTCGAGCCGAGCACACCGGACCGCACTCCGCTCACGCCCCGCTCGTCTCCTGTGGGTAACCCCGTGCGAGCGGGATATGCGCCCGAACGGACTACGCTGTTCAAAGGTGGCTGCACTTCGACCTTCGAGAGATGCGGGTCTTCGGACCGGGAGCGGGGACCGATGAGCGACGCACCACTGCCGGGCGCCCTTCGGCTCCCCGATGGCTCCTGGGTCCGTGGCCGGGGCCTGCGCCACCCACGACCGGACGGGCCGCTGCCCGGCTTCGGCCTCTACCTGGGGTCCACCCGGCTGCGCCAGCGGCATGACGGGGAGCTGGAGTGGGAGCGCGCGTGGATCGAGTGGCCCGATTTCCTGCTGCCGCGTGACCGTGACCTGGCCGTGCGGCAGATCCGCGCGCTGCACCAGCGGGCACGGGCGGGCACGCCCGTCGAAGTCGCCTGCGGAGGCGGCGTCGGGCGTACCGGGACCGTCATCGCCTGCCTGGCCATCATGGCGGGGGTGTCGTCCGCGGACGCGGTGGCCTGGACGCGCGTGCACCATCATCCCCGCGCCGTCGAGACCCCTTGGCAGCGGCGCTGGGTGGCTCGGTTCCCGGGCGGCTGACACCGACGACCCGGCGGCCCCCTTGGCCGCCGGGTCTTGGGCGCTCAGGCGTGGGAGACGGTCAGGCCGTAGAAGCCGACGCGCGCTCCGTTCGTGGTGCTGTCGGAGGACGACTGGTTGTAGGAGCCGGCCTTGAAGTACTGCTTGTAGGAGAAGAAGGACGACGGGATGTCGTAGTGCGTCGTGGCGCCGTTGACCGTCAGGTCGATGGTGTCGCCGCCGGAGACGCCGATCGTGTAGTTCCACGTCTTGCCGACCGACACATTGCCGACGTTGTGCAGCGTCTGGCCGCCCTCGGGCGAGTTCTCCGTACCGAGGACGATGTCGCCGTTGGCGCGGTAGTACAGCTCCACCAGCGGCTTCGTGGAGGATCCGCCCGAGCCGAGGTGGATCTGCCCGACGCAGACGTTCTTCGTCACCGACACCACGCGCAGCGTCGCCTGCAGCTTGTGGGAGCCGCTCAGCGACCAGTCCGCGGCGCCGCCGTTGCGGTTCATCTCGCGCAGTTCGGAGCGGGCGTAGTTGGAGTTCGGCGTGGTGACGCCCTTTTCCGGCGCCCAGAACGTCATCGCTCCGTCGCGTTTGTCGGTGTAGAAGTAGTCGTCCTGGAATCCGTTCGCGCCCTGGAGCCGGGACGAGGGGATGGTCGTCGGCTTGCCGGGGGAGCCGACCGGTTCCTGGAGCTGCCACACCGACAGGTCGAAGTTGCCGCCCGGCGCCTTCGACGGGTCGGCGAAGGTGGCCGTGGGGGAGGCGCCGGCGGGGGCCGCGAGGGCCAGGCCACCGATGACGGTGGTCACGGTCGCCACGGCGGTGAGCAGCGTACGGATGCGCATGGGAATTGCCTTCCCGTGGGGGGTTGGTATGGACCGCGCGTCCATGTACATGAAACGTGTGTTCCGTTATGAACGACGAGATCTGACGAGACGGTAGAGTCGTGGTGTGTCCGCGTCAATCCTCCGTGCGGAGAAAGGCCGCCCAAGGCCGCCCAAGGCCGCTGCGCGACCGTCTGGCAAGGTCGGTGAGAGGCCGGGCAATTGAGGCGCCGCCAAGCGGTGGGGCGGACTTACGCGCCGCCTCTCAAAAACCACGTGTCACTCGGCCACGCCGTGCGATACGTTCCGCATGGCGATTCCACCATCTGTCAAAGGACTGAAGCCCATGGACTCGGCGTCCCCCAGCGGCCGCCGTCGGCACTGAACGATCGGTGCCACACGCGTCTCCTCACGGCGGCCCCACGTATCCGCATACCGTTTCTTTCGCGGCGCCTTACGCCGCGTTTCTTCGTGAGGTCACATCACCATGGGCACTGACGTCCAGAGCTTCGCCGTAGCCAACCTCCGCCGCCGCCCCGTGCTCGTCGAGACCGGGGGCTTCGTGGCGGGGTTCGAGCCCGGTACCACCAGCCCGTACATCAACTACGCGACCCCTCTCCCCGGCACCCGGCCCACCGCCCGGGACGTCAAGGAGCTGATCGAGGCGTTCCGGGTACGCGATCTCAAGCCCCGGCTCGAGTTCGCGCCGGACGCCGCGCCCGCCGTGGAGCCCGCGCTGCGGGAGGCGGGGTTCAGCGTGGAGGCGGTGCACGCGTATCTGGTGTGCACCCCGGACAGGCTCACGCTTCCCCAGGACACGGAGTCCGGTCCGGTGGCCGTCCCGGTGGCGGTCCCGTCCACGGACGAGGACTACCGGGCGATCGACGCCGCGCTGTCCGAGGCGTTCGTTGGTGAGTTCGCCTCCTCTCCGGAGGGGGCGGCCCGGCTGCGCCGCATCCAGGAGGACGGGGGCGCGGTCCGGTTCGTCCGGGCACCCGATGGGGGCTGCGCCGGCGGGGCCACCTGCTCGGCACCCGCCGTGGGCACCGCGGAACTGGCGGGCGTGGGCACTCGGCCCGCCTTCCGCGGCCGGGGCATCGCCGCCGCGGTCACCGCCGCGCTGACCGAGACGATGTTCGCCCGAGGAGCCCAGTCGGTATGGCTGGAGTACTCGGGTGAGGGCTCCCGCCGCGTCTACGAACGCGTCGGCTACCAGCCCCTCGGCACCCGTCTGTACATGAGTCTCGAGCGCTGACAGAAGCTGACAGAAGGGGGGTTTGCTCTACGGTCGCGGCCGTAGAGCAAACCGCGCCCTACTGCTCAGGGTTCAGCGTGGGGCCGCCGCCTCCAGCTCGTCCACGCTTCCGGACATGATCGTGCGGATATGGGCGGTGAGGTGCTCGATCGGCCAGTCCCACCAGGCCAGGGCCAGCAGCCGGGCGATGTCCTCGTCGTCGTAGCGGCGGCGGATGAGCTTGGCCGGGTTGCCGCCGACGATGCCGTAGTCGGGGACGTCGTCCACCACCACGGAACCGGAGGCGATGACCGCGCCGTGGCCGATGCGGACGCCGGGCATCACCGTCGTCCGGTATCCGAACCAGACGTCGTGGCCGACCACGGTGTCGCCCCGGCCCGGCAGGCCGGTGATCAGGTCGAAGTGGTCGGCCCACGAACCGCCCATGATGGGGAAGGGGAAGGTGGAGGGTCCGTCCATACGGTGGTTGGCGCCGTTCATGATGAACCGCACCCCTTCGCCCAGCGCGCAGAACTTCCCGATGACCAGCCGCTCGGGCCCGTAGTGGTAGAGCACATTGCGGGTCTCGAACGCGGTGGGGTCATCCGGGTCGTCGTAGTACGTGAACTCCCCGGCCTCGATCAGCGGCGAGGTGATCAGCGGCTTCAGCAGCACCACCCGTGGCTGCTCGGGCATCGGGTGCAGCACTGTCGGGTCGGCGGGTATGGCCGGCATCGGGCATCGCCCTTCCTCGTCCGGAGAGGTTTTCTCGCCATGATCGCAACCTCGGCGCCCGGTGTCGCGTGCATTCCGCGGGGCGTCCGCGGGGTCGGCCGCGAAGCAACCCGAGCGTGCTTCCTGGAGTCCTTGAGCGGTGAAGCCTTCGTTCGCATCCGCGTTCGTGTCCGTAGCTGTACCCGCTGTCCGTGCCCGTTGTCCGTGCCCGCTGTCCGTGCCTCTTATCCGTGACCGCTCGATCCGCCTCGCGAGGTGCCGCCGTGCGTTCGTCCGTTCCCGTCGCCGCCGTGACCGTGTCCGTGCTGCTGCTCGCCGGGTGCAGCGAGGGCGGCCACGCGGGCCCGAAGCCGGTGGAGGGCGCCACGAAGGGGACGGCCGGTGCCTCGCTCGGGGACTTCAACGGCGACGGTTACGACGACTTCGCCACCGCCATCCGCCCCACCAGCGCCTCCCGGGGGCCGCTGCCCGCCCGGCTGGCGGTGGTCTACGGCTCGGCGCACGGCCTCGACCCGCGGCACCGCCTCGTCGTCGACGGCGCCGAGGACGACTACGTCGGGCCCCTGCTGCGGACCGATCTCGACGGCGACGGCCTCACCGACCTGGTGACGGCACGCTTCCGGCACGGGAGTTCGCCGCGGGGCGAGCGGACGGGTGAGACGGTGATGTTGCGCGGCGGACCCCGTGGGCTGGCCGCGCCGCGCCCGCTCCGGGGCGGCGCGGCCGGATTTCTGGCGCTGGCCGTGGGGGACTTCGACGGGGACGGCGCGGCCGACCTGCTGGCCTCGGCGGCCGACGGCCGGGGTGCGGTACGGGTGCTGTACGGGCCGTTCGGCGCCAAGGCCGGCCCCGCCCGTACCACCCCGCTCCCCACCGGCCGGTCCCACCGCGCGGCACCCGTGACCGCACCTGCCACCGCCACCGCCGGGGACTTCGACGGCGACCATCGCACCGATGTGGTGCTGACCTACCGCTACGGCGCGGTTCAGCCGGAACGGGCGGATCAGCCCGACCAGCCTGACAAGCCCGACCAGCCCGACCAGCCGAATCACCCGGAACCCGACGACACCGCCCCCCTCGACACCCCCGTCGCCCACTACCGCGGCAGCCCCAAGGGCCTGGTGCGGGACAAGCGGCCCGAGGCGCGCCTGGCCCACGCCCTCGGCACGGAGGACGGCCCGCGCGAGCCCGCGGCCGGGGACGCCGACCATGACGGGATCGACGATCTGCTCGCGCCCGGCCAGGGGACCCTCGGCCCCGGGCGGCACCGCGGCTCCGGGCGGCTGACCGTCGTCCACGGCGCCAGGTCCGGTCTGGGCCGGGGGCGTTCGGAGCTCACGGTCGATCCGTCCGGGCCGGGCCTGCCGGGCGACGCACGGCGCGGCGATGGCTTCGGCGGCTCCCCGGCCGTCGGCGACATCACCGGCGACGGCCGTCCCGACCTGGTGGTGGCCACCCCGGAGAAGAACTACGGCAACGGTCGGCTCACCCTGCTGCCCGGTTCACGGCGCGGGCACGGCGGCGAGTACGACCCGGCCGCGAGCGCGCACGAGGGGAACGGCGGGGAGCAGACCCTGGACCTGGACACCCCGGGGGTGCCCGGCCGGCACACTCCGTACGGCTTCGACGCCTTCGCCCCCCAGCCCCCACTCCTCGACGTCGACGGGGACGGACACGACGATGTAATCGCCGCCGCGCCCGGCTACGGTCACGGCAGGACGGGTGGCTTCTGGGTCTTCCGGGGGACCGATCGCGGGCTGTCCACCAGGGATGTACGCCGTTTCACCCCCGCCGACCTGGGCATACGCTTCCGGACGGCCTGACCTGCGGAGCAGCCGTAAGGGCGCCACGGCCCCGGAATAACGGCGGGCGGTGGCGGGGTTACCGTGCATGTGGCATCTGCCGACGTACGGAAGCGGGTAACGCAGGCATGAGCACTAGCACCGTTGAGCTCACCAAGGACAACTTCGACGAGATCGTGTCCGGGAGCGAATTCGTTCTGATCGATTTCTGGGCCTCCTGGTGCGGGCCGTGCCGGATGTTCGCGCCCATCTACGAGAAGGCCGCCGAGCGCCATCAGGATCTGCTGTTCGCCAAGGTGGACACCGAGGCCCAGCCCGAGCTGGCCGCCGCCTTCGACATCCAGTCCATCCCCACGCTGATGATCGTGCGGGAGAATATCGCGGTGTTCGCCCAGCCCGGCGCCCTCCCCGAGCCGGCCCTGGAGGACGTCATCGGCCAGGCCCGCGACCTCGACATGGACAGCGTGCGGGCCTCCATCGCCGCCGCGTCGAACGAGAAGCGGGCCATCGACGAGGAGAAGGAGCAGGCCGCCGCCGGCGACGAGAAGGCGTCCGGCAACCGTGGCTGAGCTGGTGCTGATCCGGCACGGCGAAACCGAGTGGAGCCGGTCGCGCAAGCACACGAGCTGGACCGATCTGCCCCTGACACCGCGCGGTGAGGAGCAGGCCCGCGCCCTGCGCCCGCCGCTCGCCGCGCGGAAGATCGGGCTCACCCTGGTCAGCCCGATGGCGCGGGCCATGCGCACCGCTCGGCTCGCCGGGCTCGAGGACCTCACGGTCGAGCCCGATCTGCACGAATGGGACTACGGCGGCTACGAGGGCATCACCACCACCGAGATCCACCGCACCCGCCCCGGCTGGAACCTGTGGACCGACGGCGTCCCGCCGGGCGGCCCCGACCACCCGGGGGAGTCGCCCGAGCGGGTCGGGGCCCGTGTGGACCGGGTGCTCGACCGGATCGCCGCCGAGCTGGAGGCGGCGGACGGCGCCGATGTGGTGCTGGTGGCGCACGCCCACGTCCTGCGGGTGCTCACCGCCCGCCGGCTGGGCCTGCCCCCGTCCGCCGGTGCGCTCTTCCGGCTGGACACCGCGACCGTGAGTCGACTCGGAACTGAGCATGGTCGCCCGGCCGTGGTCGCCTGGAACGTAGGCTCGGAGTCGATCTCCCGGCAGGGAGCCGCTGGCAGCGGTGGCACCCCCGCTGGGTGATCATCTCCACGCATATCTCACGTCCGACAGGAAGCAGGGAACAGCGAGCATGGCTACGACGCGTACCGCGCACACCGTCTGGCAGGGCAATCTGGCCCAGGGACAGGGGACCGTCACCTTCGACTCCTCCGGCATCGACCAGCAGCCGGTCTCCTGGCCGTCCCGCGCCGAGCAGGCCAACGGCAAGACCAGCCCCGAGGAGCTGATCGCGGCGGCCCACTCGAGCTGCTTCTCGATGGCGCTCTCGCACGGCCTCACCCAGGCGGGCAACCCGCCCACCCAGCTGACCACCCGGGCCGACGTCACCTTCCAGCCCGGCACCGGGATCACCGGCATCCACCTCACCGTCGAGGGCACGGTGGAGGGCCTGGACGAGGCCGCGTTCACCGCGGCGGCCGAGGACGCCAAGAAGAACTGCCCGGTGAGCCAGGCGCTCGCCGGTACGGAGATCACGCTGTCGGCGAAGCTGGCCTGACGTTCTCCATACGCTGCAGCAGACCCCAGGTGAACTCCGCCACATAGTGGCGGAGTTCACCGTTCTCCGCCTCCGGCGCGTCGAAGGCCAGCCGCCAGCGGGTGGGCGCCGAGCCCTCCATGGGCCGCGCGGGCGCGAAGGCGCGCGCCACCTCGTCCACCGTGCAGGACCAGGGCACGAGGTCGGCGGCCGTACGCAGCCGCGGGGCGGGTGCGCCCGGGGCGCGCACCAGCCACTCGTTCCACACCGCCCCGTTCGGCGCGGTGAGCACCTCGAACCGCAGATCCGGCCACAGCGGCACGGACCACCTCAGCGCCTCGCTCGTCAGATCGCCGATCCGGCGGGTGGAGGTGGACTCGGGCGGGCCCAGTACGGAGCGGTAGCGGGCGACCGCCGAGCGCCGCCGTGGTGAGCGCTGCATGGCCTGCCAGCGGCGGTTGGCCTCGCGCATCACCGCACGCCCGAAGCCCAGCTCGCGCAGCGCGTCCTCGACCAGCCCCGGCTGATGGTCGGCCATCCGCCGCAGCAGCACGAGGACGAAGGGGAAGGGAGTGGGGAACGAGTCGGGCTGGGGGAACGAGCCGGGTGCCGAATCCATGGCTCCTACTTTGCCGGACCATTGCCGGGGGAAGTCCCCTCCGCATAACCTGTGTTCGCGATACCGGCCACCGGCCGGAATCTCGAACGCTTGCCATCTGACCAGAAGGGGAGGGCGAGCACTATGGGACGCCTGGTGCCCGCGGTGACACGGGCTCTGGACATACTCGAGCTCTTCCTGGACGGAGACGGCACCCTCTCCGCACCCGAGATCACCCGTCGGCTCGGCCTGCCCCGTACGACCGTCCATGAGCTGGTGACCACTCTGGCCGCCCGTTCCTATCTGGTCCAGGTACCCGACCAGCCCGGCCGGTATCGGCTCGGGGTGCGGCCGTATCAGCTCGGCAGTCGCTACGCCGAGCAGCTCGACCTGGCCGCCGAGGGCCGGCAGGTGGCCCGGAGCGTCGCGGAGACCTGCGACGAGACCGTGCATGTCGCGATTCTCGAGGGCATGGACGTCATCTATATCGCCAAGGTCGACTCCACCCACGCCGTCCGCATGGTCTCCGCCGCGGGCCGCCGGCTGCCCGCCCACTGCACCTCGGTCGGCAAGATGCTGCTCGCCTCCCTGTCGGACGACGCCCTGGACGCGCGGCTGTCGAGCGAGCAGCCGCTGGCCGCGATGACGGACAACAGCATCACCTCCCCCGTCGAACTGCGCCGCCATCTCGTCACCGTGCGCGAGCGCGGCATCGCGGTCGAACAGCGGGAGTCCAACCCGGATGTGAGCTGCGTGGCGGCTCCCGTACGGGACTCCACGGGCAAGGTGGTCGCGGCGCTGTCGATCTCGGTGCCGACGATCCGCTGGAGCGAGGAGCGCCAGGCCGAGCTGACGGAGCTGGCGGCCAAGGGCGCGGGCGAGCTGTCGGTGCGGCTGGGATATCGGAGGCGGGACATATGAGCACACGGCCGTCGCTCGAAATAGCGGTGCGCGCGAGCGCCGTGCTCGGTGAGGGACCCACCTGGGACGCCGCCGCCCGGCGGCTGATCTGGGTGGACATCCTCTCCTCCCGCGTCCACACCTACGACCCCGCCACCGGCCGCCGCACCACCCTGGCCACCGAGCAGCATGTCGGCGCGGCCAAGCCCCGCGCGGGCGGCGGTTTTGTGGTCAACCTCCGCGACGGCATCGGGGTGTACGGGGCCGACGGCGGCTTCGACTGGCTGCTGCGCGAGGCGGTCCCCGGCCGCCGTGGCAACGACGCCGCGGTGGCGCCGGACGGCGCGCTCTGGGCGGGCACCATGCGCTACGACGAGACGGCCGGCGGCGGCACGCTCTCCCGGATCGGGGCTGACGGCTCCCCTACGGAGTTCCTGCCGGAGGTGACGGTCAGCAACGGCATCGGCTGGAGCCCGGACGGCCGCCTCATGTACTACATCGACACCCCCACCCGCCGTATCGACGTCTTCGACGTGGACGACGCGGGTGGGACGGCGGTTTCGGGCAGGAGGCCGTTCGCCGAGGTCGAGAAGGGCGCGGGCTTCCCGGACGGGCTGTGTGTGGACGCCGACGGCGCGGTGTGGGTCGCCCTGTGGGACGGCGCCGCGATTCGTCGCTACGCCCCCGACGGGACACTCGATCGGGTGGTGGAGCTTCCGTTCCCGCGCCCGACCGCGTGTGCCTTCGGCAGTGCGGACCTCACCGATCTGTATCTGACCTCGGCACGGGTCGGACTTGGCGCCGCCGCGCCGCCGCTCGCCGGGTCGCTGCTGGTCATCGAGGGTGCGGGGCAGGGTCTGGCGCAGCCCGCCTTCGCCGGCTGAGCGGGGCCGGGCGGGCATCGGCCGCCGGTGGGACAGGGCCTGACGAGGGCTTTCGTGCGGTTCTTTGCACAGGATCCTCACACCCCGCGTCCTGCTGACCTACCCGTTGGTCACATAACCTGCCCGGCGAAATGGATTACTGCTCTCCCTGCCGCCGCCATCTCAACGGTGCCGTCTCCTGCCCCGGTTGCGGGACGCCCGCTGGGGATCTCGGCCTGCCCTCCGCCACATCGGACACGGCACACGAGGGCGGGGCCGACACGCCCGCGCCCCGTGCGGAGCGGAGAGCCGACCGCCGTGCGGACCGGCGTGCGGGCGGACGTGCCGAGCGGCGTAGGGACGAGGGCGAGGACCGGCACACGGATCGACGTACGGACGAGCCCGAGGACGGACGTACGGGCGGGCGTGCGGATCGGCGTGCGGCGCAGGCGTCCCCCGCCTCAGGGGCCACCCGTGCCTCGCGCCGGAAGCCCAAGCCCCGCCTCTTCGGCAGCCGTGCCCGGCGGGCCCGCCGGGGGCGTGGCCGACGGGTGACGATCATGGCGGCGGTGCTCGGCCCGGTGCTGGCCGCGGTGTTCGTGGCCGAGCTGGCCACCGAGGGGCACTGGCGGGAGTCCTCGCCGTCGCCCAGTCGGCAGGAGCCGGTGGCCGACCGCAGCGGCGGGGTGTCGGACTCCGACGAGCCGGTCACCCAGGACACGACCGGCCCGAGCGAGCTCCCCTCGGCGTCGGACAGCGGCCAGGGAGAGGACGAGGACGCGTCCAAGGACAAGGGCAAGGGCGACGGGAAGTCCAAGGACGAGAAGGACGACACCTCGTCCGATCCGGATGGGGACTCGTCCTCGGACCCGTCCGACACCACCTCCTCGGCCCCGGGCGGCCCCGGTACGACCCAGCGGCCCACCACCCCGTCGCATCCGGGGCCCACCGCCCCGGCGACGGTCGCACCGACGCCGACCCCGTCGCCCTCGGAGACCTGCAATCGCTTCCTGTGGTGGTGCACCTAGCCGGGCATCACGGCGCGCTACGGCTCTGCTCTCGCTACGGTTCCGCCTTCGCTACGGCGCGACGCCCAGCATCCGCTTGAGCAGATCGCGCAGCACCGTACGCTCCTCGTCCGAGAGCTCCGCCAGCGGTTCGCGCGCGAAGTCGAGCGAGCCCCGGAGCCGCTCGGCGGTCTCCCGGCCCGCGTCGGTGGCGGCGGCCAGCTTGACCCGCCGGTCGGCCGGGTCGAGGCGGCGCTCGGCGAAGCCGCGCGACTCCAGGCGGTCCACGATCCCGGTGACGTTCGACGGCTCGCACTTCAACTGCTGGGCGAGCCGGCGCATCGGCGTCGGGCCGCCGGACAGCAGGCCCAGCACCCGGGCCTGTGCCCCGGTCAGGGAGTGCTTGGCCGCGGCCTCCTCGTATTCCTCGTGATAACGGGCCACGATGGTGCCGATGAGCTCGACGACCTCGAGGGTCAGCGGGTCGATGCGGGACGTCATGGCAACCAGAGTACCCATTTACTTGACAACATGAAATATCCAGCAGCATGATTGTTTCATCTACTGAAACGTATGAGAGGGCCCTTCCATGTCCGTCATCCCCACCACCGGCCGTGAATGGCACCTGGTCGCCCGCCCCCAGGGGTGGCCGAAGCCGGAAGACTTCGCGCTGCGCGAGGCCCCGATCTCCGAGCCGGGCCCCGGGCAGGCGCTGGTCCGCAATCTCTACATGTCGGTGGACCCGTACATGCGCGGGCGCATGAACGACGTGAAGTCGTATTCGCCGCCGTTCCAGCTCGACCAGCCGATGCAAGGCGGCGCGGTCGGCAAGGTCATCGCCTCCAACGCGGAGGGACTCTCCGTGGGCGACCACGTCCTGCACTTCGGCGGCTGGCGTGAGTACGCGACGGTGAGCGCCAAGAGCGCCGTCAAGGTCGACCCCGAGGTCGCCCCCCTCCCCGCCTACCTCGGCGTGCTCGGCATGCCCGGCCTCACCGCGTACGCGGGGCTGCTGGAGGTCGCGTCCTTCAAGGAGGGCGACGCGGTCTTCGTCTCGGGCGCGGCGGGCGCGGTCGGCAGCGAGGTCGGCCAGATCGCCAAGCTCAAGGGCGCCTCCCGGGTGATCGGCAGCGCCGGTTCGGACGAGAAGGTCCGGGTGCTGCTCGACGAGTACGGCTTCGACGCGGCCTTCAACTACAAGAAGGGCCCGGTCGCCGAGCAGCTCAAGGAGGCCGCGCCCGACGGGATCGACGTCTACTTCGACAACGTCGGCGGCGAGCACCTCGAGGCCGCCATCAGCCGCCTCAAGGTGCACGGCCGGATCACCGTCTGCGGCATGATCTCGCAGTACAACGTCACCGAGCCGCCCGCCGCCCCGCGCAACCTCACGATGGTCATCGGCAAGCGGCTGCGGATGCAGGGCATGCTGGTCCAGGACCACCAGGATCTGCAGGGGCAGTTCTTCGAGGAGGTCGGCGGCTGGATCCGCGAGGGCAAGCTGCACTACCGCGAGACCGTGATCAAGGGTGTGGAGAACGGGGTGGACGCCTTCCTCGGCATGCTCCGTGGGGAGAACACCGGCAAGATGATCGTCGCGTTCGAGGACTGACGAACCGAGGACCCGGCGAGGACCCGGGCCACGGATCCGACGCCCCCTGCCACCCGTTGGCAGGGGGCGTCGGCGGGTCGACTACGGCAGCACCGCCGTCGTCAGCGAACGCCCCGGCAACTCGACCGCCAGCCGTCCATCGCGCACCCGCGCGGCAACTGGATCAGGCTCCGGGTGGCGCCCACCAGCGCCCACCGAGGCGCCGAACCAGTACACATACGCACTCGCCCCCGCGTCCGCCGGCGTCGCCTCCGCGACCGCGAAACCGTCATCTCTTATGCGGTCGTTCCACGCCTCGTTCCACGTCGTGCCGTGGGGCTCCACTCCGACATCCAGGTGCGGCGGCTCGTCGGCAAGGGCTGGTCGGAGGGGGCGACATACGGATGGCCCGTGTGCACCGCCACCTGGTCCGCCGCCGCCTTGTCGGCCTCGATCGCGGCGGAGTACGACGCCTGCTCGTCCCATCCCGCCGCGTCGCAGTGGGTCAAGGGGCAAGGGTTCGCTCAAGAGGTGATGTGCCGGGGGCGGTGGGTACCCGAAGAGATCCGGCGTTCGCCGGAACCGTAAGAACCGGAAGAGCCGGAAGAGACCGAACGGAAAGGTGGCCCCATGTCCACGATGGCCGGTCCGGAACAGCCTCGGTCCGCCTCGCAGGTGCTGGTGGCGGTGAGCGGAATCTCGCGATACGACGCCGAGGCCGTCTTCGGTGTGCTGCGCATGTGCTACGAGTCCGACGAGGCGACCACGAATCTTCCGCAGGACGTGGGGGAGGGGCGGCCCACGGTGTGGACCTCCGTCTTCGAGGTGGCCGACCCACGCGAAGAGCCCCGCCCCGCATCACTGACGGCGCCCGTCACCGCCGACCTCCAGGGCGGCCCCCGCCAGGTGCAACAGGTGGCGGACGTCCTGGCCCACGCCTTCGAGGTGCGCGAGCAGGGCACGGTGGCGGGTGACCAGGAGCGGGAGCTCCGACTGAGGCTCTCCAGCACTGGTATCCGCCCGGAGTAGGGAGCGGACGGCTGCGGACCGCTGCGGCCGGGGGCGTTCGGTCGGGCGGCGCGGCCGGGGGGTGTGGCTGAGCGGTGTGGTCGTGTGCGGCGCCGTCTCGCGCCTTCGGCGCAATTGAGCAGCGGGGCAGGGGGTGCCGGGCCGGGCCCTCGCCGCCGGCCGCCGGGCCGGTGGGGCCGAGGGCCGGTGGCGGCCTCCCTGGCCGGGGGCCGAGGCCGATGCCGGACAGCAGGGGGGTGGGGTGCCCTCTAGAAATCGCTTGATGAATTAGTTGCGCTATATCAAGCGTTTTTTCAAGGGGTACCCGGACCCCCACCGGCCTGATGGTCGGCGATATGGCCGTGCCGGGCCGTGCCCGGACAACCCCCGCCTCCGGCAGTCCGGCATCGGGCCTCGGCCCCGGGCGGGGGTGGCCGCCACCGGGCGTCGCGCCCACCGGCCCGGCAGTCGGCGATGTGGCCGCGCCCTGGCACCTCCGCCGCCGCTGCTCAATTTGCGCCGTAGGCGCGAGACGAGAGCCGCACCCAACCAAGCCGCGCACCCCAAACAACGCACCCCCGCCCCGCCATTGACGCACGTGGCGGCGAGATCTTACGGTCGCGTTCGAAGAAACGAGCGCTGGTCGATATGCCGAATAGCCGCGAAACCGCGATGTCGCGCAGTCGCGGCACCCGAAGAGATGGGCCGCCATGCCGCAGATCCCTTCCGCTTCCGACTCCGCCTCCGCCTCCGCCCGGTTCACCCTCGACCCCGCCTTCGCCGTCGGCGAGGTCCACCCCCGCCTCTTCGGCTCGTTCGTCGAGCACCTCGGTCGTTGCGTCTACACCGGCATCCATGAGCCGGGCCACCCGGCCGCCGATGAGGCCGGGCTGCGGACAGACGTCCTCGCGCTCATCCGCGAGCTGGGCGTCAGCGTTATCCGGTATCCCGGTGGCAACTTCGTCTCCGGCTACAAGTGGGAGGACGGCGTCGGGCCGGTCGAGGAGCGTCCGCGCCGGCTCGATCTCGCGTGGCGTTCCACCGAGACCAACCGGTTCGGTCTCTCCGAGTACATCGACTTCGTCCGCAAGGTCGACGGCGAGCCCATGATGGCGCTCAACCTCGGCACACGCGGTGTCGCGGACGCCCTTGAGCTGCAGGAGTACGCGAACCATCCGTCCGGCACCGCCCTCGCCGAGCTCCGGATCGGCCACGGTGACAAGGATCCGTACGGCATCGGGCTGTGGTGTCTGGGCAATGAGATGGACGGCCCCTGGCAGACCGGGCACAAGACCGCCGAGGAGTACGGACGGCTCGCCGCCGAGACCGCCCGCGCGATGCGGCAGATCGACCCGGACGTGGAGCTCGTGGCCTGCGGCAGTTCCAACCAGTCGATGCCGACGTTCGCCACCTGGGAGGCGACGGTCCTGCAAGAGACCTACGACCTCGTGGACCACATCTCCCTGCACGCCTACTACGAGGAGCGCGACGGCGACCGCGACTCCTTCCTCGCCTCGGCCGTGGACATGGAGTCCTTCATCGAGAACGTCGTCGCCACCTGCGATCACATCGGCGCCCGGCTGAAGTCGAAGAAGAAGATCAACCTTTCCTTCGACGAGTGGAATGTCTGGTACCAGACCCACTATCACAATGCCGAGCCGCTCAACTGGGAAGAGGCCCCGCGCCTCCTGGAGGACAACTACTCCGTCACCGACGCCGTCGTGGTCGGCTCGCTGCTGATCGCCCTGCTCCGCCACGCCGACCGCGTCACCGTCGCCTGCCTCGCCCAACTGGTCAACGTCATTGCCCCGATCATGACCGAACCCGGCGGCCCCGCCTGGCGGCAGACCACCTTCTACCCCTTCGCACAGGCGTCGGCCCATGGGCGGGGGAGGGTGCTGCAGGTCAACGTCGACAGTCCGGCGTACGAGACGGCCGTCTACGGCGAGGTCCCGCTGCTCCACGCCACCGCCGTCCTCGACGAGTCCACCGGCGCGGTGACGGTCTTCGCGGTCAATCGAGACCAGCACCGCCCCCTCCCGCTGGAGATCGCCCTGCACGCCCTGCCGGTGACCCGTGTGGTCGAGCACACCGTCCTCGCCGACGCCGACCCCGAGGCCCGTAACACCCTCACGGACCCCGAGCGCGTCACCCCGCACCCCGGCGAGGGCACGGCACTCGCGGACGGCGCCCTGCGCACCACGCTCGAGCCGATGTCCTGGAACGTCATCCGTCTGGCCTGAGCACCTGGGCAGGGACGACGTCCGTGAAGGGCCCCGCCCGGGGGTGCCGGGCGGGGCGGACGGGGAGTCGGGTCAGGCGTCCGGGTCGACGCCGACCGTGAGCGTGCCGCGGTAACCGGCGGACGGGGTGCTGCCCAGCGCCGTCACGGCGAGCAGCCCGGCGGCGGTGCCGCCGTTGCCGTAGATGCCGTCGGCGGACAGGGGAGTGCGGGGAACGGTGTTGGTGGAGTACGGGGAGAGCTTGGCCACCGCCTCGGTGATCTTCTCGTCGAAGAAGAGCTGTCCAGTGTGGATCTCGTTGCCGCCGGTGAACGAGCCGTCCGAGGTGAGCGTGACGTCCGTGTGCACCTTGAGGTGGACGTGGATGCAGCGGCCGCGGTACCAGCCGGGGTAGATGCCGGTGAGGTTGGCAACCCCGTCGGCGCCGGTGAGCACGGCACCGCGCAGGAACTTGCCGTTGTCCGGCTCCTGGTGGCCGTTGTTGCCGACGAAGCCGGAGTACTCGCCGAGCGCGTCGCAGTACCAGATCTCCACCAGCGCCTTGTTGAGCGGTGCGCAGGTGGCGGTGTCCACGACGGTGAGGGTGAGCTGGAGCGGGACTCCCTTCTTGTCCTCGGCGACGTTGGAGCGTACGAGGGCGTGGTCGAGGTAGTACGGGCCCTCGGTGAGCTCCTTGGTGAGCGTGCAGATGGCGGCGGCATCGCGGGCCGGTGCAACACCAGTGCTTCTGGTGGCCGTGGAGGCCGTCTCGGGGCGGGCGGCGGCCGTGCCCGCGCCGATTCCGATGGCCGCGGCGGCCGCGCTTCCGGCGACCAGTACGCGTCGGCGCCCCATGGGGGCGGAGGATAAGTCTGTCATGAGCATGGAAAGGTAGCGGCGGCATCTGTGGGACGCCTGTGGATTCGGCAAAGTCCGTTCCCGTCAACTCTGCTTATGGACAACTCCCTTGCCGTGAAGGGGTGTTGACAGCGTCACAAGCGCTTACTAGCTTCTTCCGGGATGGCTGCTGTCCGCCGGGGCGGTCTTGACCGCACCGCCCGGCGTCAGGGCCCCGCACCCGTCAGAGCCGCACCTTTGGTGATCTCCACCGGCCTTTGTGATCAGCGTGCTTGCCCGCTCATCCGCGCTCATCCCGCAAGCGATTACCCCTCCCGTGTGGAGATCCTCCGAATGAGAGGACTCCCCCCATGCGCTCGACGCACGACCACGGCACCACGGACGACATCGGTGACCTCACCAGCGCCACCCGTGCCACCAGCGCCTTGAGTACCCCCGTCACCGCCCGCAACCGACGCCGACTGACGGCGGTCGCCGCGGGCGTCGCCGCGACGCTCGCCCTCGGCGGCCTTTCCACGGTCTCCGCCCATGACGCGGACTCGGCCGACTCCGCACGCTCCGAGAGCACACACGCCACCGCCGCGCGTCTCTTCGCCGAGACCACCCCCATCGGCTTCGGCGCCGGCACCACGGGCGGCGGAAACGCCACCGCCACCACCGTGACCTCCCTGGACGCCTTCAAAGCCGCCGTCACCGGCGACAAGGCCAAGGTGGTCAAGGTCTCGGGGCTGTTCTCCCTCACCGGCCAGGTGGACATCGGCTCCAACACCACCGTGCTGGGCGTGGGTTCGGGCTCCGGCTTCACCGGCGGTGGACTGCGGCTGAAGGAGGCGACGAACGTCATCGTCCGCAACCTCAACCTCAGCAAGCCCCGGAAGCCGTCCGATGCCATCACCGTGCAGAAGTCCACGAAGGTGTGGATCGACCACAACACCCTCTCCGCCGACCGCGACCACGACAAGGACTACTACGACGGTCTGCTGGACATCAGCCACGGCTCCGACAACATCACCGTCTCCTGGAACAGATTCGCCGACCACTTCAAGGGCAGCCTGGTCGGTCACAGCGACAACAACGCGAGCGAGGACACCGGCCACCTCAAGGTGACGTACCACCACAACTGGTTCACGAACGTCTACTCCCGCATCCCCAGCCTGCGCTTCGGCACCGGCCACTTCTACGACAACTACGTCCAGGGCGCGGAAACCGGTGTGCACTCCCGGATGGGCGCACAGACGCTGGTGGAGAACAACGTCTTCCGTGACACCAAGGTGGCCGTGACCACCAGCCGGGACAGCGACATCGACGGCTATGCGGTGTTGCGCGGCAACGACCTGGGCGGGGCGGCCACGGAGGTGTCCCAGACCGGCAGCTTCACCACCCCGCCGTACGCGTATACGGCGGAACCGGCGTCCTCCGTCGTGGCGACCGTCACCGCCCAGGCGGGCGCGGGCAAGCTCTGAGACGCGGATGCGCCCCGCCCAGCCGTCAAGACGGACGCACCCGGCCCCGTCGTCAGGACGGACGCACCCGGGCCCGTCGTCAGGAGGGCAGCACCCACATGGGGTTGGCGTAGAACCACAGATCGCGCCAGGGATCCGCATCGCCCGGCACATCCATCGCCGGGCCGTGCGGATCCACCGCCGCGCCCCGCGCGCCCACCGCCGTCCGGTTGCCGTCGGTCCCGCGCAGCCGTACATACAGCGGACGGTCCACGGTGCCGAGGTCGTAGGAGAGCCGCACCGACCCCGACGTGCGGCTGATCTCGAACGACTTGACCACTTGAGCGCGTGGCGCCGTGAACGTGTCGCGGTCGCCCAACGCCCCCGTGACCTCGCCCTGAATGACGTCCACCCGCGCCAATGTGGGTATGAATCCGGCCCAGTTGGGACCGTTCGCCAGCGCGATGTCCATATCGAGCCGCACCCGGGTGCCCCGCTCCACGTGCAGAGTGCCGCCGAGGGTGACCGAGCGGCCCCCGCCGGTGCTCCCGCCGCGACGTTCGCCGCCGCTGAGCCGCGCGTCGAGGCCGCTGATCAGGCCGCCGTGGTCCACCCAGACCCGGCCCGCCCGGATGCCGTCCATGACGGCGGCGTACGAGAAGTCCTCGGCGCCCACATGGGTGCGGCTGTACTGGCCCGGCCAGTAGTCGTTCTCCTCCAGGTCCAGCCCGCCCCGGTACACCGGGTCGTCCTGTCGCCCGTTGGTCTCGTAGTCGCTGCCGGGGCCGCGCATCGCGGTGTCGGCGTAGACGTTGTGGGAGTCGGAGTTGGCGGTGATCCACCACGGCTTGCCCTCGGCGAGCAGACTGTCCCACAGCCCGCCCACGGTCGCCGTCATCCAGTCGAAGCCGCCCCAAGTGCGGTACGACTCGGCCGGGTACGCGGCGAAGGACTGGGGGCCGGGGGCGTTTTCGTACAGCCCGCGCGCACCGCCCGGGCCGTGTGCGGAGGCCGGGATCCCGGCGGCCTGGTGGCCCGGCGCGCCCTCCATACCGACGGCGATGTGCGGCTGGGCGTCCCGCCAGCCGCGGATCTCGTGCGGGGAGTCGAGGCCCTTGCGGGCGGGGTGGTTGGCGAGCATCAGCGCGGCCTTGACGCGCCGTCGGCGCACCGCGTCGGAGAGGAAGTCAAGACCGGCGATGGCCAGGGCCTCGTTCTGCGGGGTGGAGTCGCCGGCGTTCTTGACCGACCCGTCGAAGGAGGTCTCGAACTCCTTGAGGACCGCCACCTCGTCACGGCCGGGGTGGACGAAGACCGTGCCGTGTTCGGCGCCGGGGATGTTCCACTCCAGCCCCTGGAAGACGAGTGCGTCCCGGTGGGTCTCGCGCGCTTCGCGGATATCGGGATTGACCTTCTCGACCCCGATCCGGGCGTGGGTGACGTTCCCGTGGTCGGTGATCACCATCCAGTCCAGGCCGTGCCGGGCACCCTGCCGCACCTGGTCGATGACCCGGTACTTGCCGTCGTTGCTGTACTGGGTGTGGATGTGATGGTCCCCGGCCAGCCACAGATAGCCGCCGCCGTGCTGCCGGGAGCCGGGCGCCGCGCGGGTCGCCGCGACGGCGCGCGCGGCGCCGCCGTCCAGCACGCTCACGGCACCGAGCCCCGCGCCCACCAGCCCCGCGCGGCGCAGCATCGAGCGCCGGGAGAGCTGGTCGGGGGTCAGCTCCTCGTCCCGTACGGACAGGTCGAGAGCCGGGGGAAGGCTGTGCACCGCGTGTTCATCATGAGGGTGGTGATGTCCAGGGGCCATGAGCGCGAAGGTAAGGAACGAGGTTGAACACCAGCCGAACACCGCACGCCCAACAGCCCCTCGTCACCGGTCATCAGCCGAGAGGATGTCTCCTTGAGAATCATCGGACGCTTAGCCGTCGCGGCCGCGACGGCGCTCACGCTCTGCGCTACCACATCCGGCGCCACGCCCGCGGTAGCGGATGCCAAAGCCCTCGGGGTTCCCCACAACGCCGTGGCCTCCGGCACGTTCAATGTGCTCACCTACAACGTGGCCGGGCTCCCCGAGGGCCTGTCCTCCGGCCACCCCGCCAAGAACACCCCGCTGATATCGCCCCGGCTCGGCGCGTACGACATCGTCAATGTCCAGGAGGACTTCAACTACCACGCCGCGCTCTACGCCGGTGACGACCACCCGTACCGCACCCCCACCAGCGGTGGCGCGGCCTTCGGTGACGGCCTCAACACCCTCTCGGACCTGCCGTACGACGACTTCGAGCGGGTGAAGTGGAACCGGTGCAACGGCACCGACTGCCTCACTCCGAAGGGCTTCACCCTCGCCCGGGTGCGGCTGGCCGAGGGCGCGTATCTCGACCTGTACAACGTGCACACCAACGCGGGGACGACGGACGCCGACCTCGCCGCGCGCCGCGCCAACGTTACCCAGCTCTCCGACTACATCGCCGCCAACTCCGCCGGCAACGCGGTGCTCGTCATGGGCGACACCAACACCCGCTACACCCGCGCCGCCGACAACATCCGCGACCTGGCCACCCGCAACGGCCTCACCGACGCGTGGGTGGACCTCGTCCGTGGCGGTTCGGCGCCGCCCGCCGGTTCCGACGCCCTCGTCTGCGACCCCGAGAACGTCACCGACACCTGCGAGGTCGTGGACAAGGTCCTCTACCGCTCCGGTCCGCTGCTCTCGCTCGCCGCCACCCGGTATCACAACGAGCACACGTCGTTCCTCGACGCCGACGGCAAGCCGCTGTCCGACCACTATCCGCACACCGTGGACCTGTCCTGGCGCACCTCCGGTGCCCTGCGCGCCAGTGACCAGTTCGGCGGTCCGCACGGCACCGCCTTCAACGACGCCGACGACCTGTCCGCCGCACCGCCCGCGCCCCGCACCCTCACCCTGCGCGGCGGCTCCCGGCTGGACGCGGTGTCCCTGGCCATGGACGGCGGGGCGGCCCTCACTCACGGCGGCACGGGCGGCACCCCGGTCTCCCTCACCCTCGGCCCCGCCGAACACCTCACCTCCGTGACCCTCACCCGGGGCCAGAAGGACGGCCGCACCCGTGTCTTCTCGGCGGCGTTCACCACCGACACGGGACGGACGGTGATGGCCGGATCGCCCACGTCGGACGCCTCCACTTATGCTGCCCCCGCGGGCTGGCGGATCGTGGGGTTCACCGGCCGCGCCGGTGACGAGATCGATAAACTCGGCGTCCTTTTCGCGCCACGTTAGGCCAGTAGGCTTCGGCCCATGCGTGATCTTGTGACTGGCTTCGGTTATCTGATGAAGGGGCAGCGCTGGGCGGCCCGGCACGGGAGATGGTGGGGGTTCGGGATGATTCCCGCCCTGATCACCCTCGTCGGCTACGCGGCGGCCCTTGTCGCCCTCTTCTTCTGGACCGATGACGTCATCGCATGGGCCACGCCCTTCGCCGACGACTGGTCCTCACCCTGGCTCGGCATCTTCCGCGGCGCCCTTACGATTCTCTTCGCCGCCACCTGCCTCTTCCTCGCCGTCCTCACCTTCACCGCGGTCACGCTCCTGGTCGGCCAGCCCTTCTACGAGTCGCTCTCCGAGCAGGTCGACCGCTCCGAGGGCGGCGCGGTCCCCGACTCCGGCCTGTCGATCTGGGCGGAGCTGTGGATAGGGCTGCGTGAGGCCATCGCCCTGCTCATCCGCGTCACCCTCTGGAGCGTGCTCTTCTTCGCGCTCGGCTTCATCCCGGGCGTCGGCCAGACCGTGATCCCCGCGCTGGCCTTCTGCGTGACCGGCTTCTTCCTCACCGAGGAGCTGACCTCGATCGCCCTGCTGCGCCGCGGAATCCTGCTGAAGGACCGCCGCCGCATGCTCCACTCCCGCCGCCTCCTCGCCCTCGGCTTCGGCGTCCCCCTGGCCCTCCTCTACCTCCTCCCCCTGGTCGCGGTCTTCCTGATGCCGGGCGCCGTCGCGGGCGCGACCCTGCTGGTCCGCGACCTGACGGGCGAGAACGAGGACGCGGCGCCGCAGGGCGAGACGGCGGGGGGCCCGGCGGGAGCCTTCAACGGCGCGCCGTAACGGGGTGTCGTAAGGGCCTACAGCGCGGTGGCTACCAGGCCGTCTTGGGCGCGGGCCACCAGCCGGCCCGCTCGGCCGGGGTCGCGGGCGAGCCGGTGATCCGCGGGACGACATCGGTCACCGCGGACAGCTCACCGCTCGCGATGGCCTGATACCACGAGATCCAGCTCTCGATCTGCACTCCGCTGACGCCCAGCCGCCACCGCCGCGCGAACGCTTCCTCCACGGTCTCGGGGACATAGCGGTAGGGCCGCCCGGTGGCCGCGGCGATCCGGGCGACCACTTCCTCAAGGGTGAGCGCCTCGGGCCCGGTGACCTCCAGGGTCGCCCCGTCGTGCTCGGAGCGGGGCCCCTCGTCGAGGGCGACGGCCGTGATCACATCGGCGATGTCGTCGTGGGTGACAAAGGCGGCCCGGCCATCTCCTCCGGGCCCGCTCACCACGAGTTCGTCGTCGGCGAGTGCGGCCGGTGTCGACGCGTAGAAGCCCGCCCTGAACACCGTGTGCCGGACCCCGGCCCCCGCCAGGTACTGCTCGGTCAGCCAGTGGTCGCGTGCGTTGCGATAGGTGGCCGTGGGCGCCGCCCCGAGGAGGGATACGTACAGCACCCGCTCCACCCCGACCGCCATCCCCGCCTCGACCGCGCCGGCGTGCTCCTCCAGCCGCCGCCCCGTGGGGTGCCCCGAGATCAGCACGAGCGTCGACGCCCCCGTGAGCGCGGTGCGCATCGCGCCCGCGTCGGCATACTCGGCCGGACCACGCCGCTGGGCACCCGGCAGTTCGGGGATGCGGCTGGGGTCGCGCCCCACGAGCAGTTGCGGAACACCACGCTCGGCGAGCCTGGCCGCGATCCGACTGCCCAGGGCCCCGGTGACGCCCGTGACCGCCACTGTGGCATGTGCCTGCTCAGACATGGGCCTTCCCTCCACCGTTCAAGGTACGATGTCTCTCGTACACGGCAGTGGATCACGCATGAAAGTACGACGCAAGTCGTACATGGGGGTGGTGGCGCATGACCAGAGAATCCGACGGCCCGGCGGTCGCCCAACTGGAGCTGGGCGCCGTACTCTCCGCACTCGCCGACCCCCACCGGCGCCGCATCGTCACGGAACTCGTGACCGCGCCCGAAGACGTCGAGCGCTCCTGCTCCTCGTTCCAGGCCCCGGTCAGCAAGTCCACCATGACCCACCACTTCAAGGTCCTGTCCGACTCCGGCCTCATCCGCACCACCGACTACGGCAACCGCAAGGGCGTGACCCTGCGCCGCACCGACCTGAACACCCGCTTCCCCGGCCTCCTCGCCCTCCTGGCCTCCGAAGCGACCCCTTAGTCCTACGGCGTCATCCTCCTGAGACCGGGCCGCTCGGACACGGTGCCGTACGCGGCGATGGTGCGTTGATGCCCGCTACGCTCGCCGGCCATGAGCGACGACATTCAGGACCATGGGCCGGTCCGTGACGCCTCTGTCGTGGTGGCCCGCGACGCCGATGGGCTGGTGGCCGTGTTGAGCGCGGATTTCCCCCGCCATGGCGGTGAGTACCTGTTCCTGCCGGGCGGGCGCAGGGAGGCGGGGGAAACGGCGGAAGGGTGTGCGCGGCGGGAGTTGCGGGAGGAGGCCGGGGTCATGGCCGAGACGTGGCGTTCGCTGGGGTCGTACGCGATGACCCTCGGCTCCACGGCGCGCGTGCATCTTTTCGAGGCCCGGCGGTTGACCGTCGGGCCTCAAAAACTCACCCCTACTGAGCGGGACTTCAAGCTTTCGTGGTGGTCGATGGGGGATGCGATCGACGCGGTCGGGCAGGGCCGCTTTCTGCTGCCGGCCGGGCCCTTGGCGCTGTTGCTCGCCGATCGAGGGCCCGGGGCCTCAACGGGTCGTGGTCGCGACCACGGTGAGGATTGAGCGGACCTGGGCGGTGATGGCTTCGCGGTTGTGGACGAAGTCGGGGTCGGTGATCTGGCCCGTGGTGGGGTCGGTGTTGTTCGGGCCGAACTGGAGGACCGGGGTGTGGAGATGGCCGCCCGGGGCCTTCAGGCCGACCGCGTCGCGCAGCAGGGTGGCGCGGTAGGCGATCTCGTTGGAGAGGTAGTCGCCGCCACCGCCCGCGCGGGCCGTCGAGCCGGGGGTCGGGCCGTTCGGCCGGACCACCGGGGTCGTGGCGCCCGCCGGGATCTCGGTGACCTCGGTGTGGTCGTAGACGGGGGTGGGGCCGGTGTCCGCCGTGACGATCTTCTCGTAGGGGAGGGTGGTCGTCGTCCACTGCGGCTGGGGGTTCGGGGTCGGCACATCGGACGGGATGGGGACGGTCTCGGTCCGGGAGATGTTCGCGTTGTCGGGGTAGCCACCCCGCCAGGCGCCGTTGGTGCGCTCGACGTCGAAGCGGCCCACCCGGCCCTGGCTCACCGTCATGAAGGCGTCCACCCGGCGCGGGCCGGACTGGAAGGCGGGCAGCAGCGTCCGCTCGACCGTGCCGTCCGCGAAGTCCGCCCAGCGGACGGGGAAGACGGCGGTCTCGACGCGGGCCGGACCGTTGTCCGTACGGATCGTCGTCCCGTCCAGCGCGAGCGCCGCCGCGCCCGACGGGTTGGAGCGGCGTACGTCGTCGTCCAGTTGGAACGGGTCGAAACCGGTGACCACGATGCGCTTGATGTGCTTGCCCGCCGGGAGGTCGAGCGAGTCCTCGCCGCGCGAGGTGCGCTCCAGGGTGTGCAGGAGCGCGGCGCGGCGGGCGTCGGGGAGCGGGAAGCCCGGCTGCCACTGCCCGAGCGCCCGCGTCATCCCGAGCCGCGCCCAGTACAGCGGCCGGTCGTCGTCCCTGCTCAGGTCCCCACCCGCGGGCCCCCGACCCTGTACGCGGTCCACCGCCCGCTGCCACAGGGCCCGGCCCTCGCGGCTGATCACGCGCTCGGCCTCCGTGGCGGAGTGCGTCTCCGCAAGGGCCCGGGCGAAGTCGGGTGCCACCTTGTCGAAACCGCTGCGGCGCAGGATCTCTTGGGGCGCGGCCCGGTCGAGCCGCTGCTCCTCGACCGTGGGGGTGGAAGTGGCGGTGGCTTTCGGCGCGGCCACGGCGGGGGTGGCGACGGCCAGGGAGACGGCGGCGAGGGCGACCAGGGCGCGTATCGGTCTCATGCGGGTCCTCTCAAGTGGCGGGAAAGGCGGCAGGAAAGCGGGTGTGAGTAGCTGGCGTACAGTACCCGGGCGGGCGCGGATGCCGGTTACGGTCCGGTCATGCGGGTGGAGTTTCTGACTGGGCACGGCCTTGCGGGCACCGGGGGGCTCGCCGGGAAGCACGTCGGCGAACCAGTCGAGTACCGCACGCTGTCGACGTCAGCGGGGGCGGATCCCGTCGAGCATCATGTGCAACAGCCGGGTACGTCGATCCGGGTCGGGCGGCAGTTCTCCGCCTACGCAGGCCACGGCTGTGACCAGTTGTCGTACTTCGTCGGCGTCGACGTCTGCGCGGAGAGCGCCGGCGTCGATCGCGCGGCGGATCAGGGCTGTGCCCGCGTCGGTGGCGAGCTGGCAATTGCCGCTCTCGTGGGCCGGTGGACGGACGAGGATCCGGAACAGGCCCTCGAACATCCCGCACTGTTCGACGTACGCGTCCAGCCAGCGGCTGACCGCTCTCAACGGGTCCGGCTCATCCAACAGCCGCACGCCGAGCCGGTGCAGGTCGGCGAAGCTGTTGTCGAGTACCGCGAGGATCAGGTCGTCCCTGGCCGGGAAGTGGCGGTACAGAGTGCCGGGGCCGACGCCGGCGGCGCGTGCTATGTCGTCCAGCGACGCGGTTGCGCCGTAGCGGTCGAACGCGTCACGGGCGGCGTCGATCACCGCACGGCGGTTGCGCGCTGCGTCGGCGCGCAGTGGACGCGCGCCCGTTCCGATAGCCACAGCACCCTCCTCAGCGCCCGTTCGGCGAGCGGGGACTGTCTCCACCTCAGAAATGGAGCCTATCTCCGAATAGTACGTGAGGAGCGTCGCCACGGGGGGTCGGCGCGGGGAGGGCGGTCGGACGCTACCCGGAGAGTGTCTCCGGATAGGTGTTAGGCTGGGTGTCAAGTGGAGACAGTCTCCGTTTAACTCGGGGCAGCAACGTCCGCCCCCAGAGGGCAGGGTCACGCCCCAGCGGCCAGACCTTCCCGGCTTCCGTCGACCAAGACCGCGTCTCAGCGGCGCCACACGCATGAGGTCATCAGGAGGAACAGCGATGAACAGGCAGTGGATCTACACAGCGGCGCCGGCAGGGAAGCTGACGACGGACATCTTCGAGCTGCGGAAACTCGACGTCCCCGAGCCGGGTCCCGGCGAAGTCCTGGTTCACAACCGGTACTTCAACGTCATGCCGGGCAATCGGGCCTACATGCACGCCAACCCCATTCACGGGCCGAACAGCCTCCACGCGGGGCAGCCGATGGTGAGCGTGGCGGTGGGCGAGGTCGTCGGTTCCAACGATCCGGGATTCGCGCCCGGAGATATGGTGCAGGCCATGTCGGCGTGGCAGGACTACGTCGCTGTGCCTGCCGAGAACCTCGTCAAGCGTGACGGCGCTCATTCCGCGGAGCATTACATCGGCCTACTGGGCCACACGGGCTACACGGCTTACTTCGGACTCCTCCACGTCGGCCGACCGCGCGCCGGTGAGACGCTGCTGGTCTCCGCGGCAGCGGGCGGCGTCGGATCCGCAGTCGTCCAGCTCGGCAAGATCTCGGGCTGCCGCGTGGTCGGCGTCGCCGGGGGACCGGAGAAGTGCGCGTGGCTGGAACAGGAAGTCGGGGCGGACGCGACCATCGACTATAAGGCCGGCGACCTGGCCGAGCGGCTGAAGCAGACCTGCCCCGAGGGTGTCGACCTGTTCTTCGACAACACGGGCGGACCCGTGCTCGAAGCCGCACTGGACGCCATGAAGAACGGGGGCCGCATCGTGCTCTGCGGCAACACGGCGCAGTACGACAGCGACAAGCCCATGAGCGGACCCAAGGGAGTGCCGCTCACCCTGATCCTGAAGGACCTCACCATGAAGGGGTTCGCCTGCAGCACCTACTGGGAGCAGTTCGGCGAAGCCGATCGCCACTACTCGTCCTGGCTCGAAGACGGACGGATCAAACCCTTCTACCACGTCATCGAGGGGCTGGAGCAGGCACCGAGTGCCCTCGTCGGTGTCCTGGGCGGCGCGAACCGCGGCATGACCATGGTCCGCGTCTGAGGTCCGTGGCTCCCGCCCCCGCATGTACGCGGGGGCGGGAGGGGAAACCGATACGCGACAGTGCCGCGCGCCCGCGGAGCGGCTCAGCGCGTCGAGAACGAGTGCACGGTCGTCGACCGGTAGGTCTGCCCCGGCCGCAGCACCGTCGACGGGAACGACGGCTGGTTGGGCGAGTCCGGGAAGTGCTGGGTCTCCAGGGCGAAGGCATCGCCTTGCCGGTAGACCTTCCCCGACGTGCCCGCGAACGTGCCGGTCAGGAAGTTGCCGGTGTAGAACTGCACTCCGGGCTCGGTCGTGGCGATCCGCATCACCCGGCCGGACTCCGGCTCGGTCACCGTCAGGAAGTGCTCGGGACGGCTGGTGATGCCCTTGTCCAGCACGAAGTTGTGGTCGATCCCCTGCCCGTAGAGCACCTGCTGGTGCGCCTCCCGGATGTCCCGGCCGATCTCCTTGGCGCGGCGGAAGTCGAACGGGGTCCCGGCCACCCTGGCGAGTTCGCCGGTGGGGATGAGGGTCTTGTCGACCGGGGTGTAGCGGGCGGCGGCGATCTCCAGCCGGTGGTTGTAGATGGAGCCGCTGCCCTCCCCGGCCAGGTTGTAGTACGTGTGGTTGGTGAGGTTCACGACCGTGGCCTTGTCGGTCGTGGCCTCGTAGTCGATGCGGAAGTCGCCCTCCGCCGTGAGCGTGTAGTCCACGCGCACGGTGAGCGTGCCGGGGTAGCCCATCTCGCCGTCGGGGCTGACCCGGCGCAGGGTGAGCCCCACGTCCGCGCCCTTGCGGAACGCCGCCACGGACCAGACGTGCTTGTCGAAGCCCTTGTCGCCGCCGTGCAGGCTGTTCGGCCCGTCGTTGATCGGGAGCTGGTACTTCTTGCCGTCCAGCGTGAAGGTGCCGCGGGCGATGCGGTTGCCGTAGCGGCCGATGAGGGCGCCGAAGTACGGGCTGTTGGCGACGTAGGAGTCCAGGTCGTCGAAGCCGAGCGACACATTGGCGCGGCGGCCGTGCCGGTCGGGGATCTCCAGGCTCTGGACGATGCCGCCGTAGCTGAGCACGCGCAGCCGGGTGCGGCCGTTCTCGATCGTCCAGCGGTCGACGTCCGTGCCGTCCGCGAGCGTGCCGAAGTGTTCCTTCACCGCGCCTCCCTTGCCCGCGGAGTCTCCCCCGCTGCCCGCGGAGTCTCCTCCGCTCTTCGCGTGGGCGGTGCCGGTCGTGGCGGCCGATGCCGCCAGTCCGGCCGCCGCCGCAGCCGTGATCACCGTGCGTCTGCTCGTGGTCATATGCGGCTCCCTAAGGCTAGATCCAAGAGGGACAGCTGACGGGGTACGACCCGGCAGCCGACGGGCCATGACCCCGCGGTCGAGGGGGCGTCACCCCGCGGTCGAGGGGTGACGATCCCGCGGTCGAGGGGTTACGACCCGACCTTGCGCTTGTTCCAGACATCGAAGCCGACCGCCGCCAGCAGCACCAGACCCTTGATCACCTGTTGGTAGTCGGTGCCGATGCCGACCAGCGACATGCCGTTGTTGAGCACGCCGAGCACCAGACCACCGATGATCGCGCCGAGCACCGTGCCCACACCGCCGCTGGCCGAGGCGCCGCCGATGAACGCGGCGGCGATGGCCTCGAGCTCGAAGTTGAGGCCCGCGCTGGGGGTGGCGGAGCCCAGCCGGGCGGCGAAGACCAGACCGGCGAGGGCGGACAGCACACCCATGTTGACGAAGACCATGAAGGTGACGCGCTTGTCCCGGACACCCGACAGCTTGGCCGCCGGCTGGTTGCCGCCGAGGGCGTACACATGCCGCCCGACCACGGTGTTGCGCATCACGAAGCTGAACAGGACGAAGAGCACGGCCAGGACCAGCAGCCCGTACGGCGCCCCGTGCCAGCTTGACAGCGTCATGGTGAAGGCCATCACGGCGGCCACGATCGCGGCGCACTTGACGAAGAACAGCCCCAGCGGCACCACGTCCAGCTCATAGGCCGCACGCTGCTGCCGGGCGCGCCACTCCTGCCAGACGGCGGCGGCGCAGACGACGAGGCCGATCACCATCGTCGGGTTGTGGTACTGCGTGTACGGGCCCATCTCCGGGATGAAGCCGGTGCTCATCTTCTCGAAGCCGTCGGGGAACGGCGACAGGGACTGACCGTCCAGCAGGATCTGGGTGCCGCCGCGGAAGGCCAGCATTCCGGCCAGGGTGACGATGAAGGACGGAATGCCTATGTAGGCGATCCAGAAGCCCTGCCAGGCCCCGGCCACCGCACCGAGCAGCAGACAGAGGACGACCGCGAGGCCCCACGGCATATCGTGCTTGATCATCATCACGCCGGCGGCCGCGCCGATGAAGGCGACCAGCGAGCCGACCGACAGATCGATATGCCCCGCGATGATCACGATCATCATGCCGATCGCGAGGATGAGGATGTAGCCGTTCTGCTGCACCAGGTTGGTGACGTTCAGCGGCCGCAGCAGGATGTCGTCCGACCAGATCTGGAAGATGACGATGATCAGGGCGAGCGCGACCAGCATCCCGTACTGCCGCATATTGGACCGCATGCTCTCCAGCAGCAGCGTCCCGACGCTGGGCGAGCCCTCGGCCGGCGGTGGGGCCGGGCTCTCGGTCTTCTGGGTGGCCGTGCTCATCCTTCGTCTCCTCTGTCCCTCGTCATGTGGCGCATCAGAACTTCCTGGGTCGCCTCGTCCCGGGGAACCTCCCCGGTCAGCCGCCCGGCCGCCATCGTGTAGATCCGGTCGCACATCCCCAGCAGCTCGCCCAGCTCGGAGGAGATGAAGATGACGGCCTTGCCCTGGGCCGCAAGGTCGTTGATGACCGTGTAGATCTCGTACTTGGCCCCGACGTCGATGCCACGGGTGGGCTCGTCGAGGATGAGCACCTCGGGACCGGCGAAGATCCACTTGCTGAGGACGACCTTCTGCTGGTTGCCGCCGCTGAGCCGGCCGACCCGCTCGAAGACCGTGGGGGCCTTGATGTTCATGGTCGTGCGGAACCGCTCGGCGACCCGTGACTCCTCGTGCTCGTTGACCACGCCGCGGCGTGCCACCTTCGTCAGCGAGGAGAGCGAGACATTGCGGCTGATGGTGTCATCGAGGTTGAGCCCGTACGTCTTGCGGTCCTCGGTGACATACGCGATGCCGTGGTCGATCGCCTCCGGCACGGTGCGGGTACGGACCTCCTGGCCGTCCCGGAACACCCGGCCGCCCGAGTAGCGCCCGTACGCCCGGCCGAAGACGCTCATGGCGAGCTCGGTGCGGCCGGCGCCCATCAGCCCGGCGATGCCGACGATCTCACCGCGCCGCACATTCAGCGACACCGCGTCCACGACCTTGCGCTGCTGGTCGATGGGGTGGTGGACGGTCCAGTCCTCGATGGCCAGGGCCACTTCGGAGGCGTCCTCGCCCTCGTACGGGGTGCGGTCGGGGAAGCGGTGGTCCAGGTCGCGGCCGACCATGCCGCGGATGATGCGGTCCTCGGAGACCTCGGGGTCGGCCTCGGGGGTCTCCCGGACGGTCAGGGTTTCGATGGTCTGGCCGTCGCGCAGGATGGTGACGGAGTCGGCGACGCGGCGGATCTCATTGAGCTTGTGGGAGATCAGGATGCAGGAGATGCCCTGCGCCTTGAATTCCAGCAGCAGATCGAGGAGTTTTCCGCTGTCCTCGTCGTTGAGCGCCGCGGTCGGCTCGTCCAGGATGAGCAGCTTGACTTCCTTGGAGAGCGCCTTGGCGATTTCCACCAACTGCTGTTTGCCCACGCCGATATCGGTGACGCGGGTCTGCGGCGAATCCGTCAGACCGACCCGCTTCAGCAGCGCGGTGGCGTGTCTGAGGGTTTCGTTCCAGCTGATGAGGCCGCGCCGGGAGTGCTCATTGCCGAGGAAGATGTTCTCGGCGATGGACAGATAGGGGATCAGGGCCAGTTCCTGATGGATGATGACGATGCCGCGCTGCTCGCTCGCGCGGATGTCCTTGAAGGCGCACGCCTCGCCCTCGAAGAGGATCTCGCCGTCGTAGCTGCCGTGCGGATGGACGCCGCTGACCACCTTCATCAGGGTGGACTTTCCCGCGCCGTTCTCCCCGCACAGGGCGTGGATCTCGCCCTTGCGGATATGGAGATTGACATCGGAGAGCGCTTTGACACCGGGGAAGGTCTTGGTGATGGAGCGCAATTCGAGAATGGTGCTCATAGCCCGGAACCGCCCTACTTCAGCTGCGACGCGGTGTAGTAACCCTGGTCGACCAGCACCTGTGTGTTGGACTTGTCGACGCTGACCGGGTTGAGCAGAAAGGTCGGCACGACCTTTTCGCCGTTGTCGTACGACTTGGTGTCGTTGACCGGGGGCTTGCCACCGGTCAGCTCCGCCTTGGCCATGTCCACCGTGGCCTTCGCCAGCTTGCGGGTGTCCTTGTAGATGGTCTGCGTCTGCTGGCCCCGGATGATGGACTTCACGGAGGCGAGCTCGGCGTCCTGCCCGGTCACCACCGGGTAGGGCTTGGCCTTGCTGCCGTAGCCGACGCCCTTGAGCGCCGAGAGGATGCCGATGGACATGCCGTCGTACGGTGAGAGCACGGCGTCGACATCGCGGCTGCTGTACGCCTTGTTGAGCAGGTCCTCCATGCGGTCCTGGGCGGCGCTTCCGCTCCACTTCTCGGTGTAGAGCTGGTTGAGACTGGTCTGCTTGGAGCGGACGACCAGCTCGCCCTTGTCCATGTACGGCTTGAGGACGCTCATCGCGCCGTTGAAGAAGTACTTGGTGTTGTTGTCGTCCGAGGATCCGGCGAACATCTCGATGGAGAACGGGCCCTTGCGGCCCTTGGACAGCCCCAGCTTGTCGGCGATGTACTGGCCCTGGAGCCGGCCGACCTTCTCGTTGTCGAAGGTCGCGTAGTAGTCGACGTTCGGGGTGCCCAGGAGCAGCCGGTCGTAGGAGATCACCGGGATCTTGGCCTCATGGGCCTGCTTCAGGACGTCGGAGAGCGCCCCGCCGTTGATCGGCGCGACCACCAGCAGCCGGTGGCCCTTGGTGATCATGTTTTCGAGCTGGGCCACCTGGGTGCGTACGTCGTCCTCGCCGTACTGCAGGTCCGTCTTGTAGCCCGCCGCCTGGAACTGCTTGGCCATGTTCCGGCCGTCGGCGATCCATCGCTCGGAGGACTTCGTCGGCATCGCGATGCCGATCGTTCCTCCCTCTTCCTTGCTCTTGTACCGGCTGCCGCCGACCGCCTCCTGGCCGCAGGCCGTGGCCGTCAGCGAGAGCGCGAGGAGGCCGGCGCCTATCGCCGCGGCTCGTGCTCCTCTTACCGTGCGCATGGTGTTGGGGTCCTTCCCTGGGGCGTCGTTGCGTCAGGAATTCAGGGGGGCCGCGTCGGCGGTGAAACGCCGCAGCGGACCCGGCAGCCGGGAGCCGAGCGGGGACATCCCGCCGTCCGCGCCCAGCCGGCCCAGCAGATCGAGCACGAGCCGCCCGCGGCGCACCCGCTCACGGGCGCTGCCCAGCGCCACGTCCCGTAGCTGGGCGCCGTACGGGTAGATCCCCGGGGATTTGCTGAGCCCGAACTTCAGATAGATGGGGGCACCGCGCCGGATCAGCTCCGCCGCGTCATAGAGCCGGACATAGCCACCGAGGTCGTCCGGGGCCTCGACATAGAAGTCCATCGGGGCGCGGGAGACCCGGCGGATCTCGGTGAGGTGCTCCAGCGTGAGGTCCGACGGGATGTTGATGGAGTCGGCCCCGAGCTGTTCGTACACCGCGAACGAGGCCGGGTTGACCGGGCCGACCAGCGCGGACAGCTTGAAGGTGGTGTCCGCGGGCAGCTCGCCGCGCTCCCGCAGCCGGTTCAGCAGCCACAGCACCCCCTCGTCGGCGACCAGCAGGCACTTCACGCCCAGCGAGACCGCGCGCAGCGCGTCCTCCACACATCCGGCCACCGCGTCATGGCCACGGGCGCGCAGGCCGCCGCCGCCGGAGTCGGAGCGGGTGGCGGCGCCGATGTCCCAGGTGCCGCGGGGGCCGGTGAACAGGCACAGCTCGGCGTTCCGCTCGGCGCAGGACTCCACCATCTCGGTGATCTCGGCATCGGTGAGCATCCAGACGCCGCTGCCCTGGCTGATCCGGTGGATCGGCACATCGAGCCGCCCGGCCTCCTTGAACACGGTGGCCAGCGCCTCCGGACCCTCGACGGACGGGATCTCGGTGCGCCAGGTGCCGCCGTCGGGGAAGGTGTGCGCGGAGGCGTCGGCGGGGTCGGGGGCGGGCGTGGCGTGGCCGAGCGAGGCGAGGGCCGCTTCGGCGGGCCGGCGGGGGCCGGGAGTGGTGGGTGAGGCGGCGGTCACGGTGCTCCCTGTGGAGTGATGGCCGGTGGTTCGGCGTCCGGCTGGTGCTGCCCAGGACATCGTTGTCCGGGTGGGGCTGGGTGGATGACTAGAGACGGTCCGGGAGGCTGGTGGGATGACGGGAGACGGGCGCGGGAGGCGTGCCACATGTGCTGATCGAGGCCCTTGCTAGTCGAGGTCCTGCGGACGCAGCAGCACCTTGCCGACGGCCGGATCGCCGCTGCCGACCAGCTCGATCGCGGAGGCGAAGTCGGTGAGCGGCAGCTCATGGGTGATCAGCGGCCGCAGGGTCAACAGCCCCGCGTCGAAGACCCGTACGGTATGCGACCAGGCGGCGGGCGGGGCGCCGAAGACGGTCTGCACCTCGATCTGGCGGACCACCAGATCGGTGGGGTCCAGCCCGTCGGCGCCCGCCGCCGGGATGCCGGTGAGCACCAGCCGGCCGCCCCGGCGCAGCAGCGAAGCGGAGCTACGGGCGGCGGAGGCCGATCCGGCGGTCTCGATGACCACGTCGTAGCCCGAGAGCTGGTCGGAGAGCTGGTCCCGGGTGCGGAAGTCGGTGGCGCCGAAGTCCAGCGACAGTTGCTCCCGGTCCGGGCGGGTGCCCACCACCAGCAGCCGCGCGGGGGAGACGGCGGCGAGGAACTGTACGGCGATCATGCCGAGCGTGCCGGTGCCGACCACCGCGACCCGCTCACCCGGCCGGGCGTGGGCCTTGAGCGCGGCGGCGGCGATACAGGCGGCGGGCTCCAGCAGGGCGGCCGCGCCCAGGTCGGCGTCGTCGGACAGCGGGTGCAGCAGCCGGGCCGGCAGGGTCAGGGTGTCGGCCATCGCCCCGGGCTGGGTGAAGCCGGTCTCCTCGTACCCGGCCGTGCACAAGGTGGTGTCCCCGGCGTGACAGCGGTCGCACACCTGGCAGTTGCGGAACCCCTCGCCGACGACCTTACGGCCGACGAGCGCCTCGGGGACGCCCGCGCCGACCGCCTCGACCGTGCCGGACCACTCATGGCCGGGGGTGACGGGGTAGCGGACGTACCCCTCGGGCCGGTTCCCCTGGTACAGCTCGCGGTCGCTGCCGCAGATCCCGGAGGCGTGGACGCGCACCCGCGCGTCACCGGCGCCGGGTTCGGCGATCGCCCGGCTCTCCAGCCGGTGGCTGCCGGGCTTGTCGAGTACCAGGACGTCTTCCATGCGGCTCATATGCATCGGCTCCCCTCGGCACCGTGCGTCTCCAGCCCGTTCGGACGTCGGCCCTTCGGCCCCTGAGCGAGGCGGGTGCCGACTGGGCGAAGCCGGGCGGCCCCGGCCACGGGCGGCCGTATCCCGGCGGCGCGATGTTCCACGGCGGTCATTCGCCTCGCCCCCCGGAGGGATTCCGCTTTTCCCAGCCCTCGGCCCACAGGTCGAAACGGGCCTGCTGCTGGGGGAATTCGGCCGCCGCGTCGGTGTCCAGCTCCACGCCGAGACCCGGCTCGTGGGAGAGCTGGAAGTAGCCGTCCACGACCTGCGGGGCGCCCTTGACCACCTTCTTGATCTCCGCGTCGGCGAAGTCGTTGAAGTGCTCCAGGATCTTGAAGTTCGGGGTGCAGCCGGCGAGTTGCAGCGATGCGGCGGTCAGCACCGAGCCGCCCACATTGTGCGGCGCGATCAGTACGTAGTGCGTCTCGGCCGTGGCGGCCAGCTTGCGCGCCTCGCCGATGCCGCCGATGTGGCCGACGTCGGGCTGGATGATGTCGGCGGCCTGCGACTCGAACAACTCGCGGAACTCGATGCGGTCGTGGATGCGCTCGCCCGTCGCGATCGGCAGACGCGTCTTCTCCGCGACCTTCGCCAGCGCCTTGAGGTTCTCCGGCGGCACCGGCTCCTCCAGCCACGAGGGATGGAACCGCTCCAGCTCCCCGGCGATGCGGACGGCGGTCGCCGGGCTGAACCGCCCGTGCATCTCCACCAGCAGCTCGGCCTCCGGCCCGATCGCGTCCCTTACGGCCTCCACGAGGGAGATCGAATGCAGGGTCTCCGCGTGGTCCAGCTCGAAGTGGCCGGTGCCGAACGGGTCCAGCTTCAGCGCCCGGTAGCCGCGCTCGACCACCGTGGAGGCCGCCTTGTGGAACGCCTCGGGGGTGCGCTCGACGGTGTACCAGCCGTTGGCGTACGCCTTGACCCGGTCCGTCACCTTCCCGCCGAGCAGCTGCCAGACGGGCACCCCGAGCGCCTTGCCCTTGATGTCCCAGCAGGCCATCTCCACACAGGCGATCCCGGACATCACGATCTCGCCCGCCCGGCCGTAGTCGCCGTACTTCATCCGCCGGACCAGGTCCTCCACCGCGAACGGGTCCGAGCCGGCGAGGTGGTTGAGCTCGGCCTCGCGCAGATAGCCCAGCAGCGCATCGGTCCGCCCGAGCATGCGGGTCTCGCCGACGCCGGTGATCCCCTCGTCCGTGTGGACCTGCACATAGGTGAGGTTGCGCCAGGGGGTGCCGACGACATGCGTACTGATACCGGTGATGCGCACAGCAATCGACCCTTCGCGATGTTCGATATTTCGTCACACGTTCGAAATCTTGGCGTGACCGTAGCCAGCCCTCGTCAGGGGTGTCAATGGTTGTGCGTCGAATGGCATTCGAACGTGACGAACCATCATGACCGATCAAGAACCATCATGACCGATCATCGCGGCATCAGGCCAGACGGGGGTCAGATCAGCCGGAAGTCGGTGAAGTCGGCGGTGAACGTCGCGTCGACCAGGTCGACGGCGTGCAGGCATACCATGGCCCCGGTGAAGCGCAGCCGGGCGCCGTGGTCGTCCGACAGGCGACTGAAGTCCAGTGGCGGACCGATCGGTGTGCGTACCCCGGCGTCGAGATACCAGAACCGGGCCTCGGCGCGGTCGACGGTGACGCCCAGGCAGAGCGGCCCTTCCGCGTCGACGGGGACGACGGCCGCCTGCCGTCTGGTGGCCTCGTCGCGTTCGGTGAGGCTGAGTACGGTGCGGCCGGTGCCTCGCCACTGCTGGCCGCGCTGCGCCTCGCCCTCGGGCTCCGCCCAGGTCAGATCCAGGCTGAGGTAGGCGTCCGTGGAGAAGTAGAGCACCAGCCCGGCCGCCTGGGTGAAGGTCGACGGCCGTGCCTCGACCGTGACGCGGGCCTCGAAACGGTGCTCGGTGATGCGCTGCCCGAGCAGGCTCTGCGCCCATGACGACTCCGGTCCGTGCCGTCCGCGCAGCCGGATCCAGCCCGGACGGCTGGTGGTGTCGGTCCAGCAGGGATCGGGGTGGCGGCGCAGGGTGCTCCACGGCCACGGCAGCGGGCCGTAAAGGTGGGAGGGGGCGGCCGGTGCCGGTGCCGGGCGGTCGCTCGGGTGCGCGGCCGGCACGGGATTCCCTGCCGGTACGGCCACTTCGGCCGCGGGGTGCCAACCCCCGTGCCGCAGCCGGGGCCAGCCGTCGGCGTCCCAGGTCACGGCCTGGATCGCGGTCTCCCGGCCGAGAGGACAGCGCGGTCCGTCCGGTGTGCGCAGCGGCCGGGCCGTCAGGTGACTGAGGAACCAGTCGCCGTGCGGCGTCTCGACCAGCTCGGCGTGCCCGGCCTTCTGCAGCGGCAGGGACGGGTCGTCGCGGGAGGTGAGAAGGGGGCGGTCGTCGAGTTCGTAGCCCCCGGTGAGACCGCGGCTGCGGGCCACGCGGACCCCGTGCTCATAGCCGGTGCCGCACTCGGCCAGCACCAGGTAGTACCAGCCGTCGCGTGCCAGCAGCTTGGGCCCCTCGATGAGCCGTTCATGCTGCAGCAGCAGGTGCGTGCCGCCGGCCGGCGCGAGCGTGGTGCGGTCCAGCTCCGTCAGCACGATCCCGGCGAAGCGCCGTCCGCCGGGGCGGTGGTCGTTCTGCACGTTGAGCAGCCACAACCGGCCCTCGTGGTGAAAGAGCGCGGGGTCGAACCCGTGGCTCGGGACCCGGCGCGGGGCGGTCCACTCCCCGGCGACATCGGTCGCGGTGGTGAGGTAGGTGTCCAGGTCGAAATAGGGCGTGCCGACCGACCGTACGACGGAATACACCGCCCAGAACCGCTCCCCGTCCCAGCTCAGCGACGGCGCCCAGACGCCACCCGAATCGGGCACCCCCGCCAGCGAGCCCCCGGGGACCGCGCCGCGCACATGGCCCGCGTACTCCCAGTGCGCCAGGTCCCGGGAGCGGTGGATCGGGATCGTGGGAAACCACTCGAAGGAGCTGGTGGCCAGGTAGTACCAGCCGCCCACGCGGATCAGGGACGGATCGGGGGCGAACCCCCGGATGACCGGGTTGCGCAGCACCGTCATTTGAGGGCCCCCAGGGTGACCCCGGTGCGCCAGTAGCGGCGCATGGCCACCATCATGACCGCCATCGGCGCGATGGACAGCAGCGCACCGGTCAGTACCAGACTGGTCAGGTCGACACCCGACTCCAGGCGTTTGCCGGTCCAGTTGTACAGGCCCAGATTGAGGGTCCAGTTCTCCTCGCCGCGCAGTACGGTCAGCGGCAGGAAGAAGGCGTTCCAGGTGTTGACGAACGCGAGCAGGAACACCGTGGCGCCGCCCGTGGTCATCATCCGCAGCACGACGCTGAAGAAGATCCGCAGCTCACCGGCGCCGTCCAGGCGGGCCGCCTCCAGTAGTTCGAACGGGACGGTGGCCTCGGTGTAGACCTTGGCCAGGTACACGCTGAACGGGTTGATCAGGCAGGGGATCAGCATCGCCCACACGGTGTCGACCAGGCCGATCGCCGAGAACATCAGATACAGCGGGAGCGTGAGCAGGGCGATCGGGATGAGGAACGAGCCCACCACACACGCGAACACCACCTTGCGGCCCGGGAAGTCGAAGCGGGCGAGGCCGTAGCCGGCGGCGAGGGCGATGAGGGTGCCCCCGAGGGAGCCGACGCCGGCGTACAGGAACGAGTTGGCGGTCCAGCGCAGGAAGATGCCGTCCTCGTAGGTGAACAGCTGACGCAGGTTGTCCCACAGGTGCATACCGGAGAACCACAGCCCGTTGCTCTGATAGAGGCCGGTGCGGTTCTTGGTGGCGGCGACGATCAGCCACCACACCGGGAACAGGCTGTACGCGCTCGCCAGGACCAGACCGATCAGCAGGAAGCGCTGTCCGCCACGGGACCGCGAGGCGCGGTCCGCGCGGGTGAACCGCCGCACGGTGCGGATGGAGGTCCGCGCCACCCCGTGCTCGGTCCGCTCGGTGTGCTTGGAGTTCCCGGTGTTCTGGGTCAGCGTCATCAGTCGGCCTCCCTCGAGGTCAGCCGGTAGAAGAGGAAGGAGGCGACGCCGAGGATGAGGGCGAGCAGCACCGACAGTGCCGCGGCGTAGTGGTAGTCACCGGCGTTGAACGCCTTGTTGTAAATGATCATGATCGGGGTGAAGCTGTCGTTCACCGTCTGCGGGGTGACGTTCCGGAACAGCGCGGGCTCGTTGAAGATCTGGAGCATCTGGATGACGGACAGCAGCCCGGTCAGCACGAGGGCACCGCGCACGTACGGGATCTTGATGGCGCGGGCGATACGGATTTCGGAGGCGCCGTCCAGCCGCGCCGCCTCGAACAGCTCGCGGGGTACGCCCTGGAGCGCCGAGTAGATGATCACCATGTTGTAGCCGATGCCGTGCCAGGTGAGCAGGTTGCCGATGGACGGCCAGACCATGGAGGGCGCGAAGAAGTTCCAGTCGAAGCCGAACACCGTGCCGAGCGGTGTCAGCGGGCCGACCTCGGGACTGTAGAGGTTGATCCAGACGATGGCGGCGACCACTCCCGGGATCATGTACGGCACCAGCAGGACGATCCGGAACCTGGCCGCGAGCCGTGCGGTCAGCGCGTCCAGGAACAGCGCCAGCAGCAGGCTGATGAACAGCATTACCGGGATCTGCGCACAGGCGAACAGCATCACCCGCAGGATGGAGCTCATGAACGCCGGATCGGTCAGCCCCTGCCGGTAGTTGTCCAGTCCGGAGAACGCCTCCGTCGCACCGCCGAGACCGAGCCCGGACTGCCGCGTGCGGAAGAGCGACTGGTGGACGGCGTAGCCGATCGGGAGCAGATACAGGAAGACGAAGCCGAGTTGGAAGGGCGCGGTGAACGCGGCGCCCTTCCACCGCAGGGAGCGAATCATCGGTGTCCTCAGCCCTTGACGCTGATACCGCGCGACTTCAGGTCCTTGACCGTCCACCGCTGCATATGCGCGAGCAGATCGGTGACCTTCTCCTTCTTGCTGACCACCTTGGCCCAGCCGTTCTGCAACTCGGTGAACATCGCGGTCCAGTTCGGGCCGAAGGTCCAGTCCGTGGTGACCGTCTTCAGGCTGTCGGTGACGACCTTCTTGCCGGGCCGGTAGTTCTTGCCGAGCAGCTTGGCGGAGATCGCTTTGTCGGCGTAGGTGCCGCCGTCGGCCAGGCCCGGCATCACGCCGTTGCCGGTTTCCGGGCCGGCCATGGTCTTGACCGCACCCCGGTCGGTGGACATCCACAGCGCCGCCTCGGCGGCCTGCTCCTGGTGCTCGCAACTCTTGGTCACCAGGGTCAGGCTGCCGGTGAGGTTGGTGCCGGCCGGGGTCTTCGCCGACTGGCCGCTGTACGCCGGCCAGGGGGACAGCGCCCACTTGCCGAAGGACTTGCTGAAGTTCTGCACCATCCCGGCCATCTGCCAGGTGGAGATCTGCCGGGTCGCGGTGGCGCCGTTGTCGTAGTTGCGCTGCACGGCCGCGTAGTCCGCGAAGGAGAGAGTGGAGTTGATGTCGTTGTCGATGATCTCCTGGATCACCTTGGCGGCCTCGAGGCTGCCCGCGTCCTGGAAATTCACCTTCCAGGAGTTGCCGTCGATGGCGTACCAGTGGGCCCCGGCCTGCATCGCGAGCACTTCCAGGGTGCTCGGGTCCTCACCGGCGAAGTTGGTGATCTTTATACCGTGCTTCTTCAGTACCTTGCCCGCGGCGATGAAGTCGTCCCAGGTCGCGGGCGGTTCGATGGCGTACTTCGCGAAGATGTCGGTGCGGTAGATGGTGAAGTTGGGGGCCGAGCTGGTGGGGACGCCGTAGACCTTGCCCTGCACCTGCGCTCCCGCCCAGGAGCCGGGGTTGAACTTGTCCTTGCTCGACTTCAGGTACGGGGTGATGTCGGCGAGCGCGTCCTGCGAGACCCAGCTCGTCAGGTACTCGGCGGTGTTCTGCACCAGACAGGGAGCGTTGCCGGCCTTGACCGCGTTCGTCAGCTGCTTCTGCATGGTCAGTTGATCGGTGACCTTGGTGTACGTGAGCTTGATGTCCTTGTGGCTCGCGTTGAACGCCTTGACGACGGCATCCTGGCCGTTGGCCCAGCCCCAGTAGGGGAGGGTGACCGGGCCCGAGGACGAGGTGTCGCCGGAGCCGGATCCGCCGCAGGCGGAGAGCAGACCTGTCAGCGCGAGACCTACGGCGGCGGCGCGGGCGAACCTTCTCCGAGGACTGGTGACATTCATCGGGAACCTCCGAGGAAACCCCCGCCTTCAGGCGGGGGAGGAATCGGACTCCTGCGGAGCAGGGCAGGGAAAGTCGAATCGCCGCCAAGGCGATTCGGCGCCCGCCGCTGACAACTCCTCAGGCAGTCACCATCTGATGCGCTAACTTGTGAGCCGTGGCCACTCACGTGAAGCGGGCGTATCGGTACCGCTTCTATCCGACCGATGCGCAGGCGGCCGAGCTGTCGCGCACGTTCGGGTGCGTGCGGAAGGTCTACAACATGGCGCTCGCGGCCCGTACGGAGGCGTGGGTGCTGCGGCAGGAGCGCATCAACTACAACGCCACCTCGGCGATGCTGACGGCGTGGAAGAAGACCGAGGAACTCGCCTACCTGAACGACGTCTCCTCGGTCCCGCTCCAGCAGACCCTGCGGCACCTGCAAGGGGCGTTCACCAACTTCTTCGCCAGGCGCGCGAAGTACCCGCGGTTCAAGTCGCGGAAGAGGTCCCGTAACAGTGCGGAGTACACCACCAGCGGGTTCCGGTTCCGGGCGGGGAAGCTGACGCTGGCGAAGATGGGCGAGCCGCACGACATCGTCTGGTCGCGTCCCCTCCCGGAAGCCGCTTCCCCCTCCACGGTGACCGTGTCGCAGGATGCCGCCGGGCGCTGGTTCGTCTCCCTCCTCGTCGAAGACCCCGACGTCCAGCCGCTTCCCGCCAGCGGCCGGGCGGTCGGCATCGACGCCGGACTCGACCACCTGCTCACCCTGTCGACCGGCGAGAAGATCGCCAACCCCCGGCACGAGCGGTGCGACCGCGCCCGCCTCGCCCGCGCGCAACGGGACCTCACCCGCAAGGCCAAGGGGAACGGCGCCAACCGCGTCAAGGCCCGCCGCAAGGTCGCCAAGGTCTACGCCCGCATCGCCGACCGCAGGCGTGACCACCTGCACAAGCTCACCACTCGACTCGTGCGTGACAACCAAACGCTCGTGATCGAGGACCTCACCGTCCGGAACCTGCTCAGGAACGGCAAGCTGTCCCGGGCGATCTCCGACGCGGCATGGTCTCAGTTCCGGAGCATGCTGGAGTACAAGGCCGTCTGGTACGGCCGCGAAGTGATCGCGGTCGACCGCTGGTTCCCCTCCTCCAAGCTGTGCTCCGTATGCGGCACCCTGCAAAGGAAGCTGCCGCTCAGCGTCCGCACCTGGACGTGCGACTGCGGCACGACCCACGACCGGGACGTGAACGCGGCGAAGAACCTTCTGGCCGCCGGGCTGGCGGTGTCGGCCTGTGGAGCCGGTGTAAGACCTCAACGGGAGTCCTCCCGGATGGGGCAGTCGGTGATGAAGCAGGAATCCCCACGGCGCGAGCCGTAGGAATCCCCCTCGTTCACGAGGGGGAAGAAGTCAACTGACGTGATCCTTCGGAGTGGAGGCATGGTGAGTGACGAACCGTCAGGGGGGCTCGGTGCGGGCCGGATACGCCGGGCCGGCAATGCGCGGGATTCCGCTGAGCAGAAGCGGTAGAAAGCGTTTCCCGAGACGGTAGGGCCTTCAGTCACGCCCCATCAAGAGATCGGACCGAACTTTGTTGCGAGGGGCCCGGTCTGGCTGGTGGAAGCGGTTACGAAAACCGGATCCCCGGAAACGTGAAACGTGGGAAACGAGGAAACGCCCGTGGAGCGGGGCTACGAGCGCGGAGCGGGAGGCTGGACGGAGTTGCGCACGACGACGTGCGTACCCAGCACATGGTGGTCGCCGTCGCCGCTTCCCCGGCGGCCGGCGTTCGCCTCGTGCCGGTCGGCCACGGCACGCAGCGCGACCCGGCCCATCTCCTCGTACGGCACGTGCACGGTGGTCAGTTGGGGAGTGAGCTGGGAGGCCAGCGGGATGTCGTCGAAGCCGACGATCGACACGTCCTCGGGCACCCTCAGGCCCGCCGCACGCAGCGCCTGCAAGGCGCCCGCGGCCACCACATCGGTTCCCGCGAGCACCGCCGTGAAGTCCAGGCCCTCGCGCAGACTCGCCTCCACGGCCCGGTGGCCGTGCCCGTCGTCGTACGGCCCGTGTCGCACCATGCCCGGGTCGAACGGCACGCCGTACGCCTCGAAGGCCCGCTGAGCGCCACGCAACCTGCCCTGTGCGGTGGTGAGTTCGGCCGGCCCCGGCAGTACCAGGATCCGGCGGTGTCCGGCCGACAGCAGGTGGCTGGCCATCGCGTAGGCGCCGCCCTCGTTGTCGTAGTCGACGGTGGTGGCCGGTACGTCGCCCTTGAGCGGCGGCCTGCCCACCAGCACCAGCTGCGAGCCGGCCGCGTTCAGGGAGCGGGCAAAGCGGGCCATGCGCAGTTGGTACTCGTCGAAGTCGTAGGCACCGCCGAGCAGCACCACCGCGGCCACGCCCTGCTGGCGCATCAGGTTCACCAGGGCGAGCTCCCGCTCGGGGTCGTCGCCCGTGGTGCCGACCAGGGAGAGCCAGCCACGCAGGGTGGCGGCGCCTTCGACGCCTTTGGCCACATGGGCGAAGGCGGCACCGGTGATGTTGTTGATGAGGATGGCCACCGTCGGCGTGCTGCCGCCGGCCAGGGAGCGGGCGTGGGCGTTGGTGACGTAGTCCAGGTCCTGTACGACCTTCATCACCCGACGGCGCAGATCGTCGGAGACCGGGTAGTTGCCGGACAGCACACGGGAGACGCTGGCCACGGACACCCCCGCGCGGTCCGCCACGTCGCGGATGGTCGCCCGGCCGGTGTCCCCCGGAGCCTTGCGCTGACTCACCGTTGCGGCTCCTTCACCGTAGCGTCTTCCGCGTGGCGGGCTGCCCCGCTCCCACCTGGTCGGAAACCGTATCCCATCGTCAATCGGGCGGGGCGTGGCATCCACGACGCGCTCACGCCACGCGGACCAGATCGGTGCGCCGCACCTCATGGACCGGCGGCAGGCCCGCGGCCAGGCGCTCCAGCTCGTCGACGACCGTGACACCCAGGCGCCGCAGCTCATTGCCGAGCGAGCCGGCGATATGCGGGGTGAGGAAGACGTTGGGCAGCGCATAGAGGGGGGAGCCGACGGGCAGCGGCTCCGGCTCCGTGACGTCCAGCACCGCGTGCAGCCGGCCCGAGATCAGCTCGTCGGAGAGTGCCACGGGGTCGACCAGGGCGCCGCGCGAGGTGTTGATCAGCATGCCACGGTCCCGGATGAGGGCCAGTCGGCGGCGGTCGAGCATGCGGAACGTCTCGGGGATATCGGGGGCGTGCAGGCTGACGATGTCGCTGCGGCGCAGCAGGTCCTCCAGCGGCAGGGCACGGGCGCCCAGCGCGGTGGCCTCATCCGGCGTCACATACGGGTCATGGAGGAGGACCTCGAAGTCGAACGGCCGCAGCAGTTCCAGCAGGCGGCGGCCCACGCGCGAGGCGCCGATGACGCCGACCCGGCGGCCGAGGTTGCCCGTGGCCGCGGTTTCGGCGGGGGAGGGGTGGGCGTGTGTGGCGCGGAAACGCTCGCGCTGTGCGAAGGCGTCCTTCCCGGCGAGAAGGATCATGGCGAGCGTGTATTCGGCGACCGGCAGCGCGTTGGCGGCCACCGCGCTGGACACGGTGACTCCGCGCTCCCAGAACGCCTCGCCGACCAGGGAGCGGACCGATCCGGCGGCGTGCAGGACGGTCCGTAGTCGCGGGGCGGCGGCCAGCACCTCCGCGCCCAGATGGGGACAGCCCCAGCCGGTGATCAGCACCTCGGCCCGGGCCAGCGCCGCGGCCGCTTTGGGCGCGGTGAAGCCCCGCAGCACGAGGGCGGTGTCGATGTCGGCGGTCTGTTTCAGCCGCGCCAGGAGAGGGTCGGGGAACAGCAGCGGAAGGTGCACCGGATCCATGGCGAACACGGCCCTGGGCGGCTGGGCGCTGGGCATGGGCCTCCTGACGAGGTGGCGTGAAACATTTTCAGAAACCGTCTTCTACGGTAGATCCGGTCTGGAGCACCGGTCAATCAGCGCGCGGCCAGGCGTCATGGAGGGTGCGAACTCCCCGGCTGTCGCCTTCTGTCGCGCTGTCGAGGCCGTCCGGAGTTTTCGAAAGTCGCCGGAGAGCTTGACGCGGGCCGCCTACAGGAAGAAGCTCAGGGCCACTCGGCTCAGCAACCGGTTGTCATGGGCCATGGGCGCCAGATGTCGTGCCACTGTCCCGGCGTCCCGGGGCCTTGGCGGTTCTCGTGGCGGTAGCGCACGGCCGCGCGTGCCCGCCCGTCCCCTTCCGTGTTTCTGACACGTTCGTTGAGGAGTCAGGTATGAACACGTCCCCGTCCCGCCGCACCACTCTCCAGGCGGCGGGTGCCACCGTGCTCGCGGGCAGCCTGTCCGGCCTGACGGCCACGGCGTCCCGGGCCGACGCGGCGTCCGAGCCGAAGCTGGTCACCTACCCGCGCCCGGTCACCATGCCGACCAACACCAGCTTCCGCGTGCGGGTTCGGGTCACCGGCGGCCAGTGGCGGACCCTCGACATCTACCGGCCCACCCTGGAAGAGATCGACGCGGCCACCGGATCGGGCAAGGTCCTCAACTCGTCGATGGTGTATTTCGACTTCCGCGGTTCGGCCGAGATCGAGGTCACCTACCTCAAGGGCGGTACCACCACCGCCCGTATCAGACCCGACGCCCTCGGCATCACCCCCCGACTCCGCGGCGACACGCTCCGCTTCACGCTCGACCGGCCGCGCGATGTCGTCGTCCAGATCAACGACGAGATCTTCGACTGTCTGCACCTGTTCACCAACCACGTCGATCCGCACCCGCCCGCCGACGGCGACCCGGACGTCATCTACTTCGGCCCCGGTGTGCACGCCGTCTCCGGTGGTGTCCTCACCGTCCCCAGCGGCAAGACCGTGCATCTGGCGGGCGGGGCGGTACTGACCGCCCAGGTGTCCTTCAAGAATGTGGAGCAGGCATCCCTCACCGGACACGGCATGCTCTACACCGGCCCCGGCGGCATTCTGTGCGAGGGAAGCAAGGACATCCGGGTGCGGGACATCATCGTCATGAACCCGAAGGGCTACGCGGCCACCATCGGCGAGAGCGAGAACGTCCACATCGAGGGGCTGCGCTCCTTCAGCTCACAGGGCTGGGGCGACGGCATCGACGTCTTCTCCAGCAGCGGTGTGGTCATCGACGGCTGCTTCATGCGCAACTCCGACGACTGCATCGCCATCTACGCCCATCGCTGGGAGTACTACGGCGACACCCGCGACATCACCGTCCGCAACTGCAGCCTGTGGGCCGATGTCGCCCACCCGATCAACGTCGGCACGCACGGCAACACCGACGACCCCGAGGTCATCGAGAACCTGGTGTTCACGAACATCGACATCCTCGACCACCGCGAGCCGCAGATGGGCTACCAGGGCTGCATCGCACTCAACCCCGGCGACTCCAACCTCATCAGACACGTCCGCGTGGAGGACGTCCGGGTGGAGGACGTCCGCTGGGGTCAGCTGATCCACATGCGGGTGATGTACAACACCAAGTACAACACCTCGGTCGGCCGCGGTATCGAGGACGTGTACATCAAGAACCTCACCTACACCGGTACGCGCGCCAACCCGTCGTTGTTCCTCGGCTACGACGCCGACCACGCCATCAAGAACATCACCTTCGAGAACCTGGTGGTGAACGGCGAGGTCATCGCCGACTCGATGAAGAAGCCCGGCTGGTACCTGACCACCGATGTGGTGCAGTGGCACTGCAATGAGCATGTGCGGAACCTGAGGTTCGTCACCACCGCCGAGGCCGAGGCGGCCGCCACGTCATGACGATTCCCGCCCCGAGCCGTCGGGGCTTCCTCGGCGGCGCCACGGCGCCGCTGCTGGCGTCGGGCGCGAGCGGACTGCTCGTGCCCGGCACCGCGCGGGCCGAGGACGACGAGACCGGTGCCGGCACCTTCACCCACCCGGGCATCCTGCACAGCGCCGCCGACCTGGCCCGTATGAAGGCCGCGGTCGCCGCGGAGGAATCCCCGGTCCACGACGGCTACCTGGCGCTCGCGACGCACCCCCGCTCCTCGCCCTCGTACGCCGTGCGGAACACGAGCCGGATCACCTCCTGGGGCCGCGGCCCCGCCGACCATATGAACGAGGCCGTCGCCGACTCCTCCGCCGCCTATCAGAACGCCCTGATGTGGGCCGTCACCGGCGACCGGGCGCACGCCGACAACGTCCGGGTGACCACCCCCTCCGGTGAGGTCTGGGCCGTGCCGCGCCCCGCCCGCACGGCCACCGACCTGCGGGCGACCGGCGGCGCCGACGCCATCGAGCTGACCTGGACCGACCCGGACCTCTCCGCCCGGTACACGGTGCTGCGGTCCACCCGCGCCGCGGGACCGTACCGGCCCATCGCCACCGGTGTCGGCCCGGTCGGCTTCGGCATCCGCATCCGGTACGCGGACGCCGGCGGCACACCGGGGACGAGGTACCACTACGCCGTCGCCAAGACCAACACCAGCGGACACGGTCCGCGGTCGGCGCCCGCACACGCCACGATGCCGACGCCCGCCGCACCCCGACTCACCTCGCCCGCGGACGCGTTCGCCCTGAAGGGCGCCGCCTTCCGCCATCTGCTGCGCGGCTCCCACGACCCCACCCGGTTCACCGCGGACGGACTCCCCGAAGGGCTGCGCATCGACCCGCGCACCGGTCTGATCCCGGGAACCCCCATCGCGGCCGGGCGGCACACCATCACCACAACCGTGGCCAACGCCGCGGGAACCGCCTCCGGGCCCCTGACCCTCACCGTCGGCACACCCGCGCCCGGCCCGTGGACGTACGGCGACCTCGGCGACCCGGTCCCCGACGACCGCGACGCCGGAACGCTCGGCGTGGCCGCCATCCGCACCCCTGGCAGCACGTCGTACGACGACGGCATCTTCACCGTGCGGGGCGCGGGCGTCGATCTGAGCGTCAACAACCAGGCGATGACGGGCCAGTTCGTACGACGGCCGGTCACCGGTGACCATGAGCTCACCGCCCGGCTGGTCTCCCGCGCCGGCGCCACCGCCGACCAGGTGGGTCTGCTGATGGCCAAGTCGCTGTCGCCGTTCGACCAGGCGGCCGGCGTCATCGTCACGGCCGGGACCACCGGCCGGCTCTTGCTGCGTACCACCGTGGCGGGCGCCTCGGTCTTCTCCGGCACCACGACCGTCCAACTCCCCCTGACGCTGCGGCTGAAGCGCACCGGGACCGCCTTCACCGCCGCCGTCTCCGCCGACGACGGGGCCACCTGGACCCCTCTCGCCTCCGGCCGGATCCCCGGCTTCGGAAACGCTCCGTACCACGTGGGCCTGGTGGTCTGCTCCCGCGACCCCCTCGCCCTGGTCACCGCCCGGTTCGAGTACGTGACCAGCACACCCGAATGATGTCCCCCCACCGGATTGGAGATGCACGCGATGAGCCGCCGCGAACACCCCCACACCCCAGCGCGCCACGGCGGGCTGAGCCGTCGCGGTCTGCTGAAGACCGCGGGCGGCCTGACCGCCGCCTTAGCCGCAGGCGCCACCGTGGCCGCGACGAACAGCAGCACCGCGGGCGCGGCCCCGGCCACCTTCACCCACCCCGGCATGCTCCACGCCTACGGCGAGCTCAATCGCGCCAAGGTGAGGGTCGCCGCCGGAAGCGAACCCTGGCTGTCGGGCTGGAACCGCCTGACCGCCAACTCCCACGCGGCATCCTCCTGGACGCCCAACCCCCAGGCCACGATCATCCGGGGCGGCACCGGCCAGAACTACGGCATCCTCTACAACGACATCCACGCCGCGTACCAGAACGCCCTGCGCTGGAAGGTCGCCGGTACCGCCGCGAACGGTGACTGCGCCGTCCGGATCCTCAACGCCTGGTCAGCCACGCTCACCAGCGTCACCGGCAACGCCGACCGCTTCCTCGCCGCGGGCCTCTACGGCTATCAGTTCGCCAACGCCGCCGAACTCATGCGCGGCTACGGCGGGTTCGACCTCGACCGGTTCAAGAAGATGATGCTCAACGTCTTCTACCCGCTCAACAACCAGTTCCTGGCCAACCACAACGACGCCTGCATCACCAACTACTGGGCCAACTGGGACCTGTGCACCATGAACTCGATCCTCGCGATCGGGATCCTGTGCGACGACGCCGCCAAGTACGACCAGGCCGTGAACTACTTCAAGAACGGCGCGGGCAACGGCTCCATCCGGCACGCCGTCCCCTTCGTGTACGACAACGTCGACGGCTATGCCCTGGGCCAGTGGCAGGAGTCCGGGCGCGACCAGGGCCACACCACCCTGGGCGTCGGCCTGATGGGCGCCTTCTGCGAAATGGCCTGGTCGCAGGGCGAAGACCTGTACGGCTACGACTCCAACCGGTTCATGAAGGGCGCCCAGTACGTCGCCAAGTACAACCTCGGCCAGGACGTCCCCTTCACCACCTACACCTGGGGCAGCGGACAGAACTGCGCCCAGCAGTCCCACACCGTGATCTCCTCCTCCGGCCGCGGGCAGCTCCGGCCGGCCTGGGACATCCTCTACTACCACTACGGCCGTCGGCGCGGCCTCGACGTCCCGTACATCAAGGCCATGGCCGAGAGCGTCCGTCCCGAGGGCGGTGGCGGCGACTACGGCTCCGCCAGCGGCGGCTACGACCAGCTGGGTTTCGGCACCCTGATGTACGCCAAGTAGCGATCACCCGCGGCCAGGTGCCGGGGGTGCCACGGAAGCCCGGACCACCACCCGGGTGCCCAGGAGGAGGTGTTCGTTCGGGGCATCCGGGGTCCGGCCGAGCACGGTGCGCACCGCGAGCCGGCCCAGTTCCTCGTAGGGGACGTGGACCGTGGTGAGGGCGGGGTGCAGGTCGCGGGCGAAGGGAATGTCGTCGTACCCGGCCAGCGACACATCGCCCGGCACGTCCAGACCCGCCTCGTGCAACGCGGTGAGCGCGCCCGCCGCGACCATGTCCGTGGCGCCGATCACGGCGGTGAACTCCAGCCGCTCGGCGAGTGCCGTGCGCATCAGGCGGTATCCCGCGTCCCGGGTGAAGTCGCCCGCCAGATGGAGTGCGGGGTCGGGCTCGATGCCGCGGGAGCGGAGCGCGGCGGCGTAGCCGCGCTCGCGCCCCTGGGCGGTGGTGTGCCCGGGCTCGCCCCCGAGGAACAGAATGCGCCGGTGCCCCTGAGCCAGGACGTGCACGCACAGGGCACGGGCCCCGCTCTCGTTGTCGTACTCGATCACCGTCACCGGCACGTCGGGGGCCAGCGGCGGCCGCCCGCACAGCACCAGCCGTGAACCGGCCGCGGCGAGTGCGTCGGCGATCCGGCCCGTGCGCTCGCGGTACTCGGGCGTGTCCGTGCCGCCGCCGACGAGGATGACGGCTGCGGCGCGCTGGGCCCGCATGGTCTCGATGAAGTCCAGCTCCCGGCCGACGTCCCCCTCGGTGCCGCACACCAGGCACAGATGGCCGAGTCGGGAAGCCTCCCGCTCCACGCCGTGTGCCATGAGCGCGAAGGACGGACCGGTGATGTCATCGAGACAGAACGCGAGCGTGGGTGTACCCATACCCGCTATCGCCCTGGCCCGGGCGTCGGCGACGTAGTCCAGCGCGCTGACCGCACGCATCACCCGGCCGCGGGTCGACGCGCTCACCGGGTAGACCCCGCCCAGGACCCGGGACACCGTGGAAGGGGACACACCCGCCATCGCGGCCACGTCCCGGACCGTGCTGCGGCTCGCCACCTCGCCTTCCCGTTTCCGCGTCATCGCCCCGCCTCGCCCCCACCCGTTCGTACGGCGCACACGCCGCACCCGACCCGTCGGCCGACCACTGAAGGGGACGGTACACCTGGGGGTCCGTCGGCCATCACACGAGCGGCCCTGCCATCACACGAGACGGCCCTGCCGTCCCCGCCGGACAGGGCCTAATCCTTCCGCTGCGCCTCCACCAGCACCTCGCCCGCCGTCGTCCGGTCGTACAGGACCGACCGTCCCGCCCGTCGCCGCCGGACCAGGCGGGCCTCGCGCAGGACGCGCAGATGGCGGCCGACCGAGCCCAGGGTCTGGCCGGTCAGGGCCACCAGGTGGGTGGTGCTCTTCGGGGTGTCGAGCAGGACCAGGACGCTCGCGCGGGCCGGGCCGAGGAGGCGGGCCAGGGAGTCCGGGGCCGGGGGAGGGCCGGGGGTGGTCAGGGCGCCGGCGCAGGGATAGATCACGGCGTAGCGGTGCGGCGCGTCCCAGGAGACCCATCCGGTGGCGGGGGTGACGGGGACGAGGAGCAACTGGGCGCCGTGGACCGCGCGGGGCGGGTTGTCGTGGGCGTTGATCTGCAGCCGGCTGCCGCCCAGCCACCGCATCCCCGGCCGCAGGTCGTCCAGCGTCGCCGCCCAGCCGCCCTGGCTCACCCGGCCGGTGCGCGCCACCACATCGGCCTCGATGATCCGGCGGCGGCGCGGCCAGGAGGGCCGTACGGTTTCCGTCCACACCCACTCCAGCAGATCCGCCAGCCGCCCCGGCAGATCGTCGCGGCGCAGCGCGGCAGGGAGCGGGGAGCGGCCGAGGGAGACCGTGAGGTCGCGGCGCGCGGCGGCGGGGGCCGTCGCGCGCATCCGGGCCAGCTCCGCCTCCAGGGACGGCTCGCCCTCGCCCGGCGTCTGGGTGAGGAAGTCCGCGAGCCAGGTCCGGCCGAGCGCGGCCCGGACGAGCAGCGCGGTGACCGGGTCATCGGCCAACCGCGCCCGGTAGGCGGGCAGATGGGCGTCGAGCCAGGCCCGCTCGCCCGGGTGCGCGGCGCTCGCCCGCTCCAGGGTGACCAGGGCCGCGGTGGTCTCGGCCAGGGCGGAGCGGACGAACCGGCTGCGCGCGAGCGTATCCGCGTCGACCAGCCACAGCCCCATCCGGTTCCCCCCCGCCGCCACCGCGTCGTTTCGCGTGGTTTCGCGTCCGCGCGAAACATTAACGCCACCGCGCGGAGACTCCCGAGCCTGAAGGCCATGCGCACCTATCGAGAAGTGTTCCGGACGCCGGAGTTCACCCCGCTGTTCCTGATCTCCGCCACCCAGGTGGCCGCCTCGACCGCGAGCGGGCTCGCCCTGGGCACCCTGGTCTACGCGGCGACCGGCTCACCGCTGCTCTCGGCGCTCAGCATGTTCGGCCCCTCGCTCGCCCAAGTGGCGGGCGCGCTGGCGCTGCTGTCGGCGGCCGACCGGCTGCCGCCGCGCGCCGCGCTGTCCGGCCTGGCGGTGCTCTTCGCTCTGGGGACCGCCGCGTTGGCCCTCCCCGGGCTGCCCGTGGCGGCCGTCTTCGCCCTCGTGTTCGGGCTGGGTGCCGCGGCCGCACTCGGCGGCGCCGTCCGCTACGGACTGCTCACCGAGATCCTGCCCAAGGAGGGCTATCTGCTGGGCCGTTCGGTGATCAACATGTCGGGCGGCACGATGCAGATCGGCGGCTACGCGGCCGGTGGCCTCCTCGTGACCGCCCTCTCGGCACGCGGCACCCTGCTCGCCGCCGCCGCGCTGTATCTGCTGGCCGCGGCCGCCGCCCGGTTCGGCCTGAGCGGGCGTCCGGCCCGGGCCGGCGGACGGCCCTCGGTCACCGAGACCTGGCGCGTCAACGCGCGGCTGTGGTCCTCCGCGCCCCGCCGCCACGTCTATTACGCGCTGTGGGTGCCCAACGGGCTGATCGTCGGCTGTGAATCCCTCTTCGTGCCCTACGCGCCCCGGCACGCCGGACTGCTCTTCGCCGTCGGCTCCCTCGGCATGCTGATGGGGGACCTCCTTACCGGACGGCTGCTGCCACCGCACCGGCGGGAGCGGCTCGCGGCGCCCCTGAGGCTGCTGCTCGCCGTGCCGTATCTGGTCTTCGCCCTGCATCCGCCGCTGCCCCTCGCGCTGGCCGCCGTCGCCCTCGCCTCGATCGGCTTCTCGGCCACGCTGCCGCTCCAGCAGCGGCTGATGGCCCTGACCCCGGACGCGATGAGCGGCCAGGCCCTGGGGCTGCACTCCTCCGGCATGCTCACCATGCAGGGCGTGTCCGCCGCCCTCGCGGGCGCGCTGGCCCAGCCCACCTCGCCGGCCGTGGCGATGGCCACGATGGCGGCGGTCTCGGTCGCCGTCACACTGGCCCTGGCCCCGGGGCTGCGGGGCGATCCGGCGGCGCCGCGCCAAGTGGTGTCGTCGGCGGGGAGGTTCGAGGAGGCGGCCCCGGAGGAACGAGCACCGTAAGGGCGCCGCGCGAGGGCGGTAAGGGCGCGCGCGAACACGGTAGGCGCGCTTCGCGAGCACCGTGAGGGTGCCTCATGAGCACCGTAAGGGCGCCACGAGCACCGTAAGGGCGCCACGAGCACCGTGAGGGGGCTGCGCGAGGGCGGTAAGGGCGCGCGCGAGCACGGTAGGCGCGCTCCACGAGCACCGTAAGGGCGCCGCGGGGTCAACCGGGCGCCCGGTGGCCACCCGTTGGGCGGTGCCGGACACGCCGCCCGGGGGTGAGGTTCCCCCGGGCGGGTTCGGGCGCCCGGTAGCTGTACGGAGAAATGAGCACCCGCTCACGGGCATCCGGCCCCCGACTCCCCTCGGGAGGACGCGACGGAGTCCGTGGCGGGCCTCCGCTCCCCGCCCCAGGAGGTATGTACGTCCATGCGCAACCGCCGCGCCCTCGGCGCCCTCACCGTTCTCCTCATGGCGGCCCCGGCCGCCCACGCCGCGCCCGCCGGGCCCGACCGCCCGGAGCTGCGCCCCGGCTCGGGTCTGGCCGGCCGGGGAGAGCGGCTCGACCGGCCGCGTCTGCCCCTGCCCTGGACCGACGATCTGGCCATCGACCGCACCGGGGACGTCACCCCGGACGGGTCCGTCACGCTGTACGGCAGCTACCGGTGTGTCCGGGAAGGGGCGGAGAACCCTCGGGCCAGCGTGCTCGTCACCCTCACCCAGGGCCGGGAGCGGCATGGCCTCGGCGGCCACAGCGCGGTCTGCGACGGCCAGCGGCACCGCTGGGTGATCGACGCGGTGGACGTAGGGGCGTACGAGCCAGGCTCGGCGCAGGCCGAGGGCACGCTGCTGAGGTTCGACGCCGTCGGCGCCCCCGCCGCTGCCGACGCCGCCTTCGTACCGCTGCCGAGGAACGCGGTCGGGGTCGAGCAGGACGTCAGGCTGGTGGCGGACCACGGCTGAGCCGCCGTCACGAGACGGCCCGCACCGGACGTCCGCATGGCGAGGTCACTCCTCGGCCTCTTCGTCTCCCTGTCCCAGCAGGGAGACGAAGGCCCGGAAGAGGGCGGGCATGTCCACCGCGTCCCGGTCGTGCAGCCATTGGAACTGCAGTCCGTCCATCACCGCCACCACCAGCGGCGCGGCGGCCTCGGGGGTGAGCCCGCCGGGGAGCCGGTCGCCGAACTCGCCGCGCAGGGTGGCCGCCATGTCGGCGCGCACGTTCTCATAGCGCTGGGTGAAGAAGCCGCGTGCGGGGTGCTCGTCGGTGACGCTCTCGCCGAGGAGCGCGGAGAAGGTCTGGACGATACCGGGGCGCATCGCGTTGTACTCCACCAGCGAGGCGAGCAGGTCCAGCGGCCATACGTCGCCGCCGTCGCGCCGCGCGGAGCCGGTGTCCCACTGGTCGCGCTCCTTGAGCACGGCGATGAGCAGGGAGTCCTTGGTGGGGAAGTAGTGGAGCAGCCCCTGTTGGGTGAGTCCCACCCGCTCGGCGACCGCGCCGAGGGTCGCGCCCCGGTAGCCGCGCTCGGCGATCACTTCGAGCGCGGAACGGACGATCTCCGCCCGTCGTTCCGCACCGCGTCGCGTACCGCGCTCCATCGCCCTGTCCATGCTCGTACCGTAGAGCATGTTTGATAACGAGTCGGTAACGGTACCTACCTGGTGACAGGTACTCGGGTCCAGGATGGCCCCGGACGAGGACCGGGCAGGACCCGCACCGGGAGGGGCGAGCGATGGCGGACGCGATCGACGACGAGGGCACGGCCGAGGCCGTGGAGAAGGCCCTCGGCCTGCTGGATCTGGACACCAAGGCGCGGCTGTTGTCCGGGCAGGACATGTGGAGCCTGCCCGCCGTTCCGGCGATCGGGCTGCGCTCGCTGGTGATGTCGGACGGCCCGATCGGCGTCCGCGGCGTCCACTGGACCGCCGACGACCCCTCCATCGCCCTGCCCAGCCCCACCGCGCTCGCCGCGACCTGGGACCCGGAGCTGGCCCGGCGGGCGGGCCGGCTGCTCGCACAGGAGGCGCGGCGCAAGGGCGTCCATGTGCTGCTCGCGCCCACGGTCAATCTGCACCGCTCCCCGCTGGGCGGGCGGCACTTCGAGGCGTACAGCGAGGATCCGTATCTCACCGGCGAGATCGGCACCGGCTATGTGACGGGTGTGCAGGACGGCGGAGTGGGCACCACCGTCAAGCACTTCGTGGCCAACGACGCCGAGACCGAGCGCTTCACCGTCGACAACGAGGTCGGTGCGCGGGCGCTGCGGGAGCTGTATCTCGCGCCCTTCGAAGCCATCGTCAAGAACGCGCGCCCCTGGGGCATCATGGCCGCCTACAACGGGGTCAACGGCTCGACCATGACCGAGCACCGCGAGCTGCAGCAGGGAGTGCTGCGCGAGGAGTGGGGCTTCGACGGCTTCATCGTCTCCGACTGGCTGGCGGCCCGTGACACCGTGCGCGGGCTCAAGGGCGGGCTCGATGTCGCGATGCCCGGCCCGCGGACCGTTTACGGCGAGGCGCTGGCCGCCGCGGTGCGCGACGGCCGGGTGACCGAGGCGGAGCTGGACGAGGCGGTGCGGCGGCTGCTCACCCTGGCCGCCCGGGTCGGCGTCCTGGACGGCGCGGCCCCGGCCGTCGCCCCCGCCGACCGGCCCGGCTCGATCGATGGGGACGCGCTGGCCCGCGAGATCGCCCGGCGGTCCTTCGTGCTGCTGCGCAACGAGGGCACGGGCGGCCGGGGCGCGGTGCTGCCCCTCGACGCCGGGGCCCCCGGCGGGGTGCGGTCGCTGGCCCTGATCGGGGCGGCAGCACGCGACGCCCGGGTGCTGGGCGGCGGCTCGGCGGTGGTCTTCCCCGACCACGTGGTCTCACCGCTCGACGGATTGCGGGCCGCCCTGCCGCCGGAGGTCCAGTTCAGCTACGCGGTGGGCGCCGACCCCACCGACGAACTCACCCCCGCCGCCCAGGGGTTCGAGCTGCGCGCCGTGGTCCGGGCCGCCGACGGGCGAGTGCTCGGCGAGTCCCGGCTGCCCGGCGGGCAGGTGCAGTGGATCAGCGACTTCCCCGAGGGCGTGAGCTACGAGGAGCTGCACACCGTCGAGACCGTCGGCACCTTCACCCCGCGCGAAAGCGGTGCGCACTCCTTCGGCACCAGGGGGCTGGGCGGCCTCCGGCTGGTCGTGGACGGAAAGGTGCTCTTCGAGGGGGAGCAGCTCCCGCCGGACGTCGACGACCCCTTCGAGGCGTTCATGGGCTCACCGGTGCCCCGGGGCCAGGTGGAGCTCACGGCGGGCGCACCGGTGGAGGTCAGCCTCACCTGTGCGGTGGCCCGCCCCGAGGAGGCCCTTCTCGACGCCGTCTGCTTCAGCCTGCTGCACCGGGCGCCGGAGCGGGACGCGGAGGAGCTGCTCCAGGAGGCCGTCGCCGCGGCCTCGGCGGCCGAGGTGGCCGTGGTGGTGGCCGCCACCACCGAGAGGGTCGAGAGCGAGGGGTTCGACCGCGGGCATCTGCGGCTGCCGGGCCGTCAGGACGAGCTTGTGCGGCGGGTCGCCGCCACCGGCACCCCCACCGTGGTGGTGGTCAACGCGGGCTCGCCCGTCGAGATGGCCTGGCGGGAGGAGGTCGCCGCGGTGCTGCTGAGCTGGTTCCCGGGCCAGGAGGCGGGCGCCGCGCTCGCCGATGTCCTGCTGGGCGCGGAGGAGCCCGGCGGACGGCTGCCCACGACCTGGCCCGAGCGGCTCGAGGACGCCCCGGTCAGCGCGGTGACGCCGAGCGAGGGCCGACTGGTCTACGACGAGGGCGTGTTCATCGGCTACCGCGCGTGGGCGCGGCGGGAGGGGATCGCTCCGGCGTACTGGTTCGGACATGGCCTCGGATACACCGACTGGGCCTACGAGGCGATGGACTTCACCGCTGGGGAGACCCCCGCGCAGGCCGCCGACGGCGCGCTGGGAACCGTGACCGTGCGGGTCCGCAACACCGGATCCCGGGCGGGGCGCGAGGTCGTGCAGCTCTATCTCACCGTGCCCGAGGACGACGGCGAGGAGCGGCCGGTGCGGCGCCTCGCGGGCTTCGCCTCGGCCACGGCGGGCCCGGGGGAGACGGCGGAGGTGTCCATCCCCCTGCCCCGCCGGGCGGCGGAGATCTGGGACGAGACGCAGAACACCTGGCGCCTGATCCCCGGCACCTATGCGGCAGAAGCGGGCCGCAGCGTAGCCGACCGCCGCCTATCGGTCCCGGCGCCGGTGCGGACGACGGCGGTCTGAGCCTGCCCAACGTACGCTGCCCATGCGACCTGTGGGTCGCGAGGGGCGTGCCCCGCCCGCGTAGGCCCGCGTCCCAGCTCCACCGCACGCCGTGCGGGTGCGGGCACTCCGCACGGCGTGTGGTGGAGCTGCTCCGGCGCGGTTCCGTGGGGCGGTCTTCGCCCGACAGGGTGGGGGTGGGGGCACCCCTTGCGTGGCGTGGGGCCGTGCCACGCCACGTGGGCAGCTCCCGCCCCGTGCTCGGCGGGGCTGCTCCCGTGCGCTCGGCGGGTCTGCTTTCGTGGCCGCCGGTCGATCGAACCTTGCTCGGCGCCCGGTCGGGGCGCCCCCTTGCCCCGTCGCGCAGGCCGTTCCACGCCCGGCTCCCGGCCACTGGCCGGGAGCCGGGCTGCGGCTCGGGGTCAGGACGCGGAAGCGGTGATGCGGCGGTAGGCCATTTCGGCGAGTTGCTGCTGGCCTGCCTTGCTGGGGTGGAACCAGTCCCACTTGCTCAGCTGGGACGTGGTGAAGCGGTATTCGTGCACCGCCGGGTCGTACCGGCACAGCACATCGCGCCCACAGACGTCCTTCAGCACCTTGTTGTACTCCGTCACCCGGTCCGCCACCCGCTGCCGGCGGTCGTTGGAGGCGGCGTCCAGGTGCTCGGAGTTCTTCAGCATCGACGGGCAGATGCCCAGCTTCCAGATCTGCCTGCCGAAGACGTTCTTCCGCCCCTCCGACCACAGCCGCTTCAGATCCGGCACGCTGGCCACATACACCTGGGTCTTCGGCAGGTCACGGCGGAGCCGGGTGAGCGCCGAGGTGAAGGTGGAGCGGAACTGCTCGGTGGCGGTCATCTCGTCGACCGAATCCCGGCAGGCGTCATTGGCGCCGATCATCACGGTGATCAGCTTCGGCTTGCGGGCCGCGGCCGCCTCGATCTGGCCGGGGAGGTCGGCCACGACCGCGCCGGTCTTGGCGAAGTTCCAGCTATGGGTGCCCGAGCGGGCGGTGGTGGCGGGCAGCAGCCGCTGGGCGAGGCTCTCCACATCGGTGCCCGTGGACCAGGACACTTCGGGGCAGTCGGAGAGCACCGAACAGGCGTCGAAGCCGCGGGTGATGGAGTCGCCCAGGGAGGCGATCGAGCTCGGCCGGGTGTTCCAGACGATGGTCCGCTTGGCGCCGGGGGTCTTCCCGGCGCGGGTCGGACCGTGCCGGGAAGGGTCGTCCGAGCTGCCGAAGCAGCCTGCCGAGCTCAGCACGGCGGCGGTGGTGAACAGCACCACGCCGGCGCGCCCGGCAGTGCGCCCGGCCGTGCGGCGGCCAGTGCGCGAAGTGGTGCGCGGGGTCGGGCGCACGACCGTACGCGTGGTCGAGGAAGCGGCCGCCGATCGCTTCCGGCGTGTCGCGCTGACCCGCATGGCTGTTCCCCCTCCGGCTGTTGGGTGATATCTATCCGGACCGACGGTACGTCACTCCTCCGGCTGGCTCGCACGGTACGTTTTTCTTGTGTCTGATGAGCGTCGTCCCGGCGACATGACGCGCTATGCGGTATCAGCACATTACGCCCCGTCACATCCTGTCCACTTTCTAGAGAATTCTGCACGATAAATTTCACTGAAGGTGACGTCGAGACTGGTGTGGGAGTGATCACTAGGGCAGAATGTGATCCGATGTCCCGGGCGGGACCGGTACGGGCGCGAGGCCGCTGGGGAAGGCGCACCTCGAACCGCACAGGAGGCACCGGTGACGACACGTGGAGTTCTGTATGTGCACTCCGCTCCGCGCGCGCTGTGCCCGCACGTCGAATGGGCCATCGCGGGCGTCCTCGGCGTGCGTGTCACCCTCGACTGGATCAAGCAACCCGCGGCGAACGGCACCTGGCGGGCCGAGTTCTCCTGGCAGGGTGAGGTCGGCACGGCCTCCAAAATGGCGTCCGCCCTCCGCGGCTGGCATCTGCTGCGCTTCGAGGTGACCGCCGAGCCCTGCGCCACCGCCGAGGGCGAGCGCTACAGCTCCACCCCCGAGCTGGGCATCTTCCACGCCGTCACCGGAATGCACGGCGACATCCTGATCCCCGAGGACCGGCTGCGCGCCGCCCTCGCCCGCTCCGTCCGCGGCGAGAGCGACCTCGGGGCGGAGATCGCCAAGCTGCTCGGCAAGCCCTGGGACGACGAGCTGGAGCCGTTCCGCTACGCGGGTGAGGGCGCCCCCGTCCGCTGGCTGCACCAGGTGGTCTGAGTGCCTGACGCGCCGCCACCCCTTTGTCCTGGAGCGCACTTCAGGTCTTAGCGTGGCGGCATGACCGAACAACTCCCGGCAACGTCCGTCGCGGTCCTCGGCACCGGCATCATGGGCTCCGGCATGGCCCGCAACCTCGCCCGCTCCGGGCTCGACGTCCGTGCGTGGAACCGCACCCGGTCCAAGGCCGAGCCGCTCGGCCAGGACGGCGTACGCGTCACCGACACCCCGGCCGAGGCCGTGGACGGCGCCGATGTCGTCCTGACGATCCTCTACGACGGCGCCGCGGCCCTCGAGACGATGCGGCAGGCCGCCTCCGCGCTGCGCCCCGGGACCGTATGGGCCCAGGCCACCACGGCGGGGCTGGAGGCGATGGAATCGCTCGCCGCGTTCGCCCGTGAGAAGGATCTCGTCCTCATCGACTCGCCCGTCCTCGGCACCAAGCAGCCCGCGGAGAGCGGACAGCTTCTGGTGCTGGCCGCCGGCCCTCGCCCCGTCCGCCCGGCCGTCCGGCCGGTCTTCGACGCCATCGGCAGCCGTACGGTGTGGGTCGGCGACAGCGCGGAGGGCGCCGCCGCCACCCGGCTCAAGCTGGTGCTCAACAGCTGGGTCCTCAATATCACCCACGCCACCGCCGAGGCGGCCGCCCTCGCCAAGGGGCTGGGCGTGGACTTTCAGGGCTTCCTGGACGGGGTGGAGGGCGGACCGCTGGACAACGGCTATATGCGGGTCAAGTCGGGCCAGCTTTTCCGGGGCGACCTCGAGCCCAGCTTCGCGACCAAGACCGCCGAGAAGGACGCCCGGCTGATCGTGGAGGCCGGGGAGCGCGCCGGAGTGCGGCTGGACCTGGCGACGGCGGGCCAGGAGCGGTTCCGCCGCGCCATCGAGGCGGGCCACGGCGACGAGGACATGGTGGCCTCGTACTTCGCCAGCTTCGACGGTGAGGCCCCCTGACACACGAACGGCCCGCCCCCGGCCGGAGCCGGAGGCGGGCCGCACCCGCGTATCAGCGCGTTGGGCAATGCATCAAACCGTAAGGCCGTCAGGCCGTTCGCGCGTCAGACCGTGCGGAAGGCCAGCACCACATTGTGGCCGCCGAAGCCGAACGAGTCGTTCAGCGCGACGAGCGGGCCCTGGCCCGGCAGCGACCGGGGCTCGCCGGTCACGAAGTCCGCGTCCGCCTCCGGGTCCGGGGAGACGAGGTTGATCGTCGGCGGGGCGATCCGGTGGTACAGCGCGAGCACGCTGGCCACCGTCTCCACACCGCCGGCGCCGCCCAGCAGATGCCCCGTCATGGACTTGGTGGCGGAGATCGCCATCTGGTCCACATCGTCGCCGAAGACCTTGCGCAGCGCCTTGATCTCGGCCACGTCGCCCTGCGGCGTCGAGGTCGCGTGCGCGTTGACATGCACGATCTCGGTGCCGTTCAGGCCGGTGTTCTGCACCAGGTTCTGCAGCGCGTGCGCGATGCCGTTGCCCGACGGCTCCGGCTGGGTGATGTGGTGGGCGTCGGCCGAGATGCCCTGGCCGACCGCCTGCGCGTACACCCGGGCGCCGCGCGCGGCGGCGTGCTCCGCCGACTCCAGGACGATGGCGCCCGAGCCCTCGCCCATCACGAAGCCGTTGCGGTCGACGTCGAACGGGCGCGAGGCGCCCTGCGGGTCGTCGTTGTTCTTGGACATCGCCATCATGTTGCCGAAGGCGACCATGGGGAGCGGGTGGATGGACGCCTCGGTGCCGCCCGCGACGACCACATCGGCGCGGCCGGTGCGGATCATCTCGATGGCGTAGCCGATGGCCTCCGCGCCGGACGCGCACGCGCTGACCGGCGTATGGACGCCGGCGCGGGCGCCGACCTCCAGGCCCACATTGGCCGCCGGGCCGTTGGGCATCAGCATCGGCACGGTGTGCGGGGAGACCTTGCGGACACCCTTCTCGCGCAGCACGTCGTACTGGTCGAGCAGGGTGGTCACCCCGCCGATGCCGGAGGCCACGACCGCGCCGAGGCGGTCGGGGTCGACCGACGGGTCCTCGCCCGCCTTGGCGGTGAAGCCCGCGTCCGCCCATGCCTCACGGGCCGCGATCAGGGCGAACTGCGCCGACCGGTCGAGCTTGCGGGCCTGCGGGCGAGGGATGATGGTGCCCGGCTCCACCGCGATCTTCGCGGCGATGCGGACCGGCAACTCGGCCGACCATTCCTCCTCCAGGAGGTTCACGCCGGACCGGCCGGCCAGCAGGGCCTCCCAGGTCGTTGAGGCGTCGCCACCCAGCGGCGTCGTGGCACCAACACCGGTGACGACCACGGTGCGATTGGTCGAGTTCACAGGAATTCCTACTCCACGTGTAGAAGGTGCTGGACCCGCCACCGCATGGGTGGCGACAACGGCCTTAAGGGGCTCAGCCCTGGTGCTTGAGGATGTAGTCGACGGCGTCGCCGACGGTCTTGAGGTTCTTGACGTCGTCGTCCGGGATCTTCACGTCGAAGCGCTCCTCGGCGGCGACGACCACCTCGACCATGGACAGCGAGTCGACGTCCAGGTCGTCGGTGAAGGACTTGTCCAGCAGGACGTCCTCGGTCGGGATACCGGCGATCTCGTTGACGATCTCGGCGAGACCCTCGAGGATCTCTTCCTGAGTGGCGGCCATTGCGGCGCTCCTTCTTCGGTGTGTTGCGGTGGTGGCGCAGCGTCCGACTTCTGCCGAGCTGCGTGGATATGGACTATGGAGCCTAAGGGAGGGTAACGACCGTCGCTGCGTAGACGAGACCCGCTCCGAATCCGATGACGAGCGCGGTGTCGCCGCTCTTCGCCTGCCCCGTCGCCAACAGCCGCTCCATGGCGAGCGGAATGGAGGCGGCCGAGGTGTTGCCGGTGGTCTCCACATCACGGGCGACCGTGACGTGCTCCGGCAGCTTGAGGGTTTTGATCATCGAGTCGATGATCCGCATATTGGCCTGGTGGGGGATGAACGCGTCGAGGTCGTCCGGGGCGACCCCGGCCTCGTCCAGGGCCTGCTGGGCGACCTTCGCCATCTCGTAGACGGCCCAGCGGAAGACCGCCTGGCCCTCCTGGCGCAGCGCCGGATAGCGCACCTCGGCGGCGTCCTGGTCGCGGTAGACGTCCCAGGGCAGCGTCTGGGTGATGGTGTCGGACTTGTCGCCCTCCGAGCCCCAGACGGTGGGGCCGATGGCGGGCTCCTTGGAGGGGCCGACCACCACGGCGCCGGCGCCGTCGCCGAACAGGAAGGCCGTCGCGCGGTCCTCCAGATCGGTCAGGTCCGAAAGCCGCTCGACCCCGATGACCAGCACATGCTCCGCGGTGCCGTCGGTGACCATGCCCTTGGCGAGGGCCAGCCCGTAGCCGAAGCCGGCACAGCCCGCCGAGATGTCGAACGCGGCCGGCTTGCCGGTGCCCAGCAGATGCGCGATCTCGGTCGCGACCGCCGGGGTCTGCTTGAAATGCGAGACCGTCGAGACGATCACGGCGCCGATCTGTTCCGGGCTCAGGCCGGCATCGGCGATGGCCTTGCCGCCCGCCTCCACGGACATGGCGGCGACCGTCTCATCCGGACCGGCCCAGTGCCGGGTGGCGATGCCCGAGCGGGAGCGGATCCACTCGTCGGAGGAGTCGATGTGCTTGAGGATCTCCTCGTTCGGCACCACCCGGGTCGGACGGTAGCCACCGACGCCGAGAATGCGCGCGTACGGGGCGCCCTTACTGGGCTTGATCTTCGCGGTCATGCTTCTCGGAGCTCCTCTTCGGCCGGTGTGGCGACGGCGGGAATGGCGTGCTCCTCGATCAGCGCACGGGCCGCGTCGAGATCGTCCGGAGTCTTCAGCGCCAGGTTGGTGACGCCCGGCAGGGCACGCTTGGCGAGGCCGGTGAGCGTGCCGCCCGGGGCCACCTCGATCAGCGCGGTGACGCCCAGCTCCTGGAAGGTCTCCATGCACAGGTCCCAGCGCACCGGGTTGGACACCTGGGCGACCATTCGCTCGATCACCCCGGCCCCGGACGTCACGACCCCGCCGTCACGGTTGGAGACGTAAGCGGTGCGCGGATCGGCCACCGGAACGCCCGCGACCAGGGCCTCGAGGGCGGCGACCGCCGGGGCCATATGGTCGGTGTGGAACGCGCCGGCCACCTTGAGCGGTACGACGCGGCGCACCCCCTCGGGCTTGTCCTCGGCCAGCGCCGCAAGCTGCTCGGCGGTGCCCGCGGCCACGATCTGTCCGGCGCCGTTGACGTTCGCCGGGGTCAGCCCGTGCTTGTCCAGATGGGCGACGACATCGTCCTGCTCACCACCCAGTATGGCGGCCATTCCGGTCTCGGTGCGGCTCGCGGCCTCCGCCATGGCGAGCCCGCGCCGGCGGACCAGCACCATGGCCGCCTCATCGGTGAGCACACCGGCGGCCACGGCCGCGGTGATCTCGCCGACGCTGTGGCCCGCGACCGCGCCGATACGGCTCGGCAGCCCCGCGAGACCGGTCGCGCCCTCGATGCCCTCGCCGAACAGCGCGTGGGCGGAGACCAGACCGGCGGCCACCAGCAGCGGCTGGGCCACCGCGGTGTCGCGGATCTCCTCCTCGTCGGCCTTGGTGCCGTAGTGGATGAGGTCCAGCCCGGACACGGCCGACCACCACGTCAGACGTTCGGTGACGCCGGGCAGGTCGAGCCAGGGGGTGAGGAAGCCGGGCTTTTGAGCGCCCTGGCCGGGAGCGACGAGTACGAGCACTCTCACACTCTCTCTTGTGGACGGTCCGACTCGCCCGTGAGGACAAGGACGAAGAACCGTCAGGGGAATTGTGGAGGTCCAACAAACGGTCAGGGCAATATGTTCGCGTCGGCGAGACGGCCCAGGATCAGGGCTATGCGCAGAGTAAACGCTGACCTGACGTCGGAAGGTGACCATCCGGTGACGTCCGTCACACGTCGTAGCCGGTAGCGGACGGTGTTCGGGTGAACGAAGAGCATCCGGGCCGCCCCCTCCAGACTGCTCGCCTGTTCGAGGTACACACTCAGTGTCTCGAGCAGTGCCGAACCGGCTTCCTCCAGCGGTCTGTAGATCTCCTCCACCAACTGCTCACGGGCAGCAGGGTCCCCGGCCATCGCGCGCTCGGGCAGCAGATCGTCCGCGAGCACCGGACGGGGCGCGTCCGGCCAGGCGGTGCACGCCTTCAGCCCGGCCGCCGCCGCCCCCGCCGAGCGGGTCGCGGCCAGCAGGTCGGAGACCACCGGACCGGCCACCACCGGGCCGGGGGCGTACGGCCCGATCAGCGCCTTCGCCGCCTGCAGCGGATTGTCCGAGCCGCCCGCGACCACCACCAGCCGGTCGCCCAGCACCCCGGTGAGGACCTGCAGCTTGGCGTGGCGGGCGGCCCGGCGGATCGCCTCGACCGTCAGCTCGCTGTCCCCGTCGGGGGCGGTGCCCAGCACCACGCACACATGCTCGGGGGAGTTCCAGCCGAGCGCCGCGGCGCGGGACAGCGCCCCCTCGTCCGCCTCCCCGGACAGCACCGCGTTGACCACCAGCGACTCCAGCCGGGCGTCCCAGGCGCCGCGCGCCTCGGCGGCCTGCGCGTACACCTGGGCGGTGGCGAAGGCGATTTCCCGCGCGTACACCAGCAGCGCCTCGCGCAGCACCGACTCATCGCCCGGGGCCGCCACGTCGTCGATCGCCGACTCCATGACCTCGATGGTCGTGCGGACCATCTCCACGGTCTGCCGCAGCGTGATCGCCCGGGTCAGCTCGCGCGGGGCGGTGCCGAACACATCGGTGCTGATCGCCTGGGGCGCCTCGGGGTGGCGAAACCATTCGGTGAAGGCCGCGATGCCCGCCTGTGCCACCAGCCCGATCCAGGAGCGGTTCTCGGGCGGCATCGCGCGGTACCACGACAGCTGCTCGTCCATGCGCGCGATGGCGTTGGCGGCGAGCTTCCCGGAGGACTTCTCCAGGCGGCGCAGGGTGGCACTGTGCGGATGCGGGGTGTTCGAGGCTGGTTCAGGCACGAGGACAAGACTGCCTTATCGGGTGGTGAGCGCTGGGGGCGGGAGGCTACGCGGGGGTAGGGGCGGGGCCGGGGCGGACGGGTCGGGGCGCACTACCGTGGACCGGGTGATGTGGATACAGCGGTCCGGTGCACGGTATCCGGGTGGGGAGGGCGCGGGCATCGAGACGCGCCACGCCTTTTCCTTCTCTGGGTACTACGACCCCGGCAACGTGCGGTTCGGGTCCCTCGTCGCCTGCAACGAGGAGCGGCTCGCCCCTGGTGCGGGCTTCGCCGAGCATCCGCACCGCGATCTGGAGATCGTCACCTGGGTCGTCGAGGGCGAGCTCACGCACGAGGACTCCACCGGCGCGCGGACCGTGGTGCGCCCCGGCGATGTGCAGCGGCTCAGCGCCGGAAGCGGAGTGCGTCACACCGAGCGCAACGCGGGCGCGGAACCCCTCACCTTCGTCCAGATGTGGCTGGTGCCGGGCGCAGGCGCCGCGACGGACCCCGGGTACGAGGTGGTGCGCGGCATCGCCGACGGCACCCCGTACGCACTGGAGCGCACCGAGGTGGTGCTGCATGTGCGTCGGCTGGCGGACGGCGAGCGCACCGCGCTGCCGGACGCGCCGTGGGTGTACGTGCATGCGGTGCGCGGCGCGGCGCGGATCGAGGGGGAGACCCTCGGGCCCGGCGACGCGGCCCGGATCTCGGGTGCGGAGGGTCTGGAGGCGCGCGCCGAGGGCCCCGCCGAGCTGCTGATCTGGGAGATGCACGCGGAGCCGGTCTACGGCTGAGGGGCTTATGGCTGAGAGGTCTATGCGCTCAGCTCGGCCAGGATCGCGTCGGTGAGCGGAGGCCAGACCTCGACCGCCCAGGGGCCGAAGGCCCGGTCGGTCAGGGTGACGCAGGCGGCGCGGGCGTCCGGGTCGACCCACAGGAACGTCCCGGACTGGCCGAAATGTCCAAAGGTGCGGGGCGAGGAGGAGGCGCCGGTCCAGTGCGGCGACTTGCCGTCGCGTATCTCGAAGCCGAGCCCCCAGTCGTTGGGCCGCTGATGGCCGTAGCCGGGCAGCACACCCGTGAGACCCGGGTGGACCACGGAGGTGGCCTCGGCCAGCGTCTCGGCCGCCAGCAGCCGCGGGGCCTGCAGCTCCGCCGCGAAGCGGACCAGGTCGTCCACGGTCGAGACGCCGTCCTTGGCGGGCGAGCCGGTCAGCTCGGTGGCGGTCATGCCGAGCGGCTCCAGCACCGCCTGGCGCAGATACTCCGGGAACGGGATGTCCGTGGCCTTGGCGATGTGATCGCCCAGCACTTCGAACCCGGCGTTGGAGTAGAGCCGGCGGTTGCCGGGCGCGGCGACCGAGCGGTGCTCGTCGAAGGCGAGCCCGGAGGTGTGCGCCAGCAGATGGCGCACCGTGGAGCCCTCGGGCCCGGCCGGTTCGTCCAGCTCCACCGCGCCCTCCTCGACGGCGAGCAGCGCGGCGTAGGCGGCGAGCGGCTTGGTGACCGAGGCGAGGGGGAAGCGATGGCCGGTCGGGCCGTACGATCCGGCCAGGGTGCCGTCCGCGCGTACGACGGCCGCCGCCGCCGTCGGGACCGGCCAGTTCTCGATCATCCGCAGGCTCTCCATGCCCCTGAGCCTAGTGGCGGGCACCGCGCGGACTCACGGCACCCAAGGTTCCGCCAAATCTTCGCTTGCTTGGAGTGCACTCCAAGTCAATAGCGTTGAAGACGTCGATGAGGTGTGCGGATCGGCGACCTGCGAGAGGTGAATCGGCATGACCCTGATGGAGAGCGCCCCGGTGAAGGTCCGCGCCTGCGCGGGGAGGGGCGGGCACCCCCGGCCCAGCGGGCAGGACGGCTACACGATCAGTGAGGTGGTCGCCCATACCGGGCTGACGGCGCACACCCTGCGCTGGTACGAGCGGATCGGGCTGATGCCGCATGTGGACCGTACGCACACCGGCCAGCGCCGCTTCACCAACCGCGACCTGGACTGGCTCGATCTCGTCGGCAAGCTGCGGCTGACCGGGATGCCGGTCGCGGACATGGTCCGCTACGCCGAGCTGGTGCGCGAGGGCGAGCACACCTTCGCCGAGCGTGAGGAGCTGCTGACCACGCACCGCGCGAATGTGCGGGAGCGGATCGCCGAGCTGCAGAGCACGCTCGAAGTCCTCGACTTCAAGATCGATGTCTACGCTGACGCCCGGAGGGTGTCGGAGAGGTTTGACCCGGTATGAGCAACAGCACCAACGAGACCATCGCGACCGTCGGCCTGGGGGCCGGCGGACCGGAGGTCGGCGTCCAGGGCCTGGGCTGCATGGGCATGAGCTGGGGCTACGGACCGACCCACGACGAGGCGGAGGCGCGGGCCACGCTGGAGCGGGCCCTGGAGCTGGGCGTCACGCTCTTCGACACCGCCGATGTCTACGGCTTCGGGCGGAACGAGGAGTTCATCTCCCCCTTCGTCCGGGCCCACCGCGACCGGATCACCCTGGCCACCAAGTTCGCCATCGAGCGCGACGAGAGCGATCCGTTCGGCAACCAGCAAATCCGCAACGACCGCCCGTACATCCGCCAGGCCATCGAGGGCAGTCTGCGCCGGCTGGCGGTCGACCATGTCGATCTGTACTACATGCACCGGCGCAACCCCGAGGTGCCGCTGGAGGAGAGCGTCGGCGCCATGGCCGAGCTGGTGGCCGAGGGGAAGGTCAAGCACCTCGGGCTGAGCGAGGTCACGGCCAAGGAGCTGCGCGCGGCGCACGCGGTGCATCCGATCGCGGCGGTGCAGTCGGAGTGGTCGCTGTTCAGCCGCGATGTGGAGGGCGGCGGAGCGAACAGCGTCGCGGCCACCGCCGCCGAGCTGGGTGTCGCCCTCGTCCCGTACTCTCCGCTCGGCCGAGGCTTCCTCACCGGCTCCTTCGTCCAGGCCGAGCAGGAGCTGAGCGAGGGCGACTTCCGCCGCCTGCAGCCCCGCTTCACCGGCGACAACGCGGCCACCAACGCCGCGCTGCTGGAGCCGATCCGGAAGATCGCCGAGGCGCGCGGCGCCACGCTCGCCCAGATCGCGCTGGCCTGGGTGCAGCAGCAGGCCCAGGTCTACGGGCTCGCCGTGGTGCCGATCCCCGGCACCCGCACCCGCGCCCGGATCGAGCAGAACACCGGCGCGACCCGGATCGAGCTGAGCGCGGACGAGCTGGCCGCGCTGGAGCCGATCGCGGGACAGGTGGCGGGCGCCCGCTACGCCGATATGAGCGCGACGAGCGCGGGCCGGGAGTAGCGGGCGGCGTCGGGCCGCGGCGGGGCGGCAGCCGGTGCGCGGTGCTGCCGGCCCCGGGCAGCCCCTGGGCTTGTGCAGAGCGAAGGGGCGGCGGGCCGGGTGCGGCGTACCGCGCATGGTGCTGCCGGGTGCCGGGTGCCGGGTGCCGGGCGCGACCGGTCAGACGCTTCAGGTAGGCGGCCGGGGCGCGGCGGGGCGGCCGCCGGGAGGCGATGGCGGGCGTCGGGCCGTAACGGCGGGCGCCAGGGCGCGACGGGTGGCCGACGGCACCCGGCACCGCCCGGTGCCGGGCGGGACGGCGGTCAGATGAGACCTTGGCGGCAGTCCGGCCCCGTGCCCGGACTGCCGCCGTCCTCCTCGGCGCATCGCACCTCGTGGAAGTCCCCGAGCGCGATCCGCGAGAAGTTGCGCAGCGAGTCGGTCCCCGGCGCGAAGTAGCCGGTGTGGCCCTGGGCGCTTTCGGAGGAGACCACCCGGGCGCCGAAGGACGGATCGGTCGGGTCGTCGCCGTGGCCCAGGCCCAGGAAGTCATAGCCGGTCACCCGCCGGATCCAGTCGGTGCGGTCCCGCGCCGCCCAGACCCGGGCCCCGGTGCGCAAGGCCCCGGCGCTGTCCGCGCGCATCCCCGGGCTGCCCAGCACCACCAGGTCGGAGACGCGGGCGCGGTCCATCGCGGAGGCGGCCAGCCCGCAGACCACCGAGCCGTAGCTGTGGCAGAAGACGGCGGGCGGGGCGTCGGCGGTGGCCGCGGTGGTCACGGCGAGCCCCGCGAGGAACCGGTCCAGGCGGGGCGCGCCCGCCTTGGCCAGCCGGCTGGTGGCGGCGTCCGGGCCCAGCCCGACCGGGGTCGTGTAGCCGACCCAGGCGATGACGGCGGTCGGGGTGGCGGGCGCGTCCTTCGCCATCTGCGCCCGCAGCGACCGCGCCATCCCGGCCGGGGCGCCGTACGGGTCGCCCGTGCGGTCGAAGGCGTTCAGGTCGATGTCCGAGCCCGGCACGATCACGGCCGTGCGCCGCGCCGTCGCCAAGTCCCCGTACACCTCGGCCACTTGGCCGCGCCCGCGCGGATCGAAGGCGAGGATCTGGCGGCCGGGCGCGAGCAGCGCCGCGTACCGCTCGACGAGCGGGCTCCCGGGGTCGGCCGTCCGCTCCTTGTGCCAGGCGGCCCGGATCGCCCGGGAGTTGGCCTCGTACCGCAGGCTCAGCGGCGCGCCGTCCAGATTGCCCACCACCTCGGGATGCCGGATGACCAGCGCCTTTCGCTGGACGTCGGTGAGCCGGTCGAAGAACCGGGCGATCTCGGCGGGCGAGGTGGTGGCCGGATCGGGCAGTTCGCGCCCGGCCCCGCCCAGCGAATGGTCCGACAGCCATGCGGCGGTGCCGGGCGGCGGGCCGGTGATGGCCTGCTCCTCGTGGGCCACGGTCCAGCCGGCCGTCCCCGCCATGACGGTGACGGTGAGCGCCGCGGTGATCAGGCGTCGCGCGTAGTGCCTGGTGCGTACCGTCTGGGACATGGCCGGGGCTTCCCTCTTCCGTCGGTGACGGAGGGAAAGGTAGAGAGCCGTCGGGTGGCGGTACGTCACCCCCCGGTGCCAAGTGGGATGTCATACCCCAGTAGGGGGTCGCGGGCCGGCCCGGGTCACTGGCCCGGCGTCACCAGGCCCGATTCGTAAGCGAAGATCACCGCCTGGGCGCGGTCGCGGAGCCCCAGCTTGGCCAGCACCCGGCCGATATGCGTCTTCACCGTCTGCTCCGCGAGCACCAGCGACTCGGCGATCTCCTGGTTGGACAGGCCCCGCGCGATCAGCTCCAGCACCTCGGTCTCACGCGGCGTCAGCCCGCTGCGCCGCGCGGACGGGCCGTCGCGGCGCGGGGCGGGGCGCTGGCGGGCGAAGTCGGCGATCAGCCGGCGGGTGACGGACGGGGCGAGCAGCGCCTCGCCCGCCGCGACCACCCGCACCGCGGAGATCAGATCGGCCGGCGGGGCGTCCTTGAGCAGAAAGCCGCTGGCCCCGGCGCGCAGCGCCTCGTAGACGTAGTCGTCCACATCGAAGGTGGTGAGCATCAGGACCTTGGGCCGGTGGATGACCCCGCGCGGCGGGTCCAGCAGTTGCCGGGCCGCCTCGAGCCCGTCCATCTCGGGCATCCGGACGTCCATCAGCACCACATCGGGGTGGGCGCGACGGCTGACCTCCACGCCCTCCCGCCCGTCGGGTGCCTCGCCGACGACGTCGATATCGCTCTGCGCGGCGAGCAGGGCGGCGAACCCGGCCCGCACCATCGCCTGGTCGTCGACGATGATCACCTTGATGGTCATGAAGGGTCCGTCTCTTCGAGGTCTACCAGGGGGAGCCGGGCCGCGACGCGGAAGCCGCCGTCGGGGAGTGGACCGGTGTCGAGCATGCCGCCGACGAGCCGTACGCGCTCGACCATGCCGACGAGGCCATGGCCGGTGCCGCTGGTCTCCAGGGGCTTGGTGGGCGCGCTGTCGGGCGGGCCGTTGACCACCAGCAGGGTCAGCGCCGAGCGGTCGTCGGCCGCCGAGATGGCCACCCGGGTGGCGGCGCCCGGCGCGTGCCGCACCACATTGGCCAGCGCCTCCTGCACGATGCGGTACGCGGACAGCCCCACGGCCTGCGGCAGCGGTTCGAGCTCGGCCACCTCGTCCGCGATGGTCAGCGTGGTCGGTATGCCGGCCCGTACCGTCGCCTCGACCAGTTGCGGCACCTGCCGCAGCCCCGGCTGCGGCGCCCGTTCACCGCGGGTCTCCTCGCTGCGCAACACGCCCAGCAGCCGCCGCATTTCGGCGAGGGATTCCCGGGCGGTGGCGGCGATGGTGGAGAACTCCCGCTCCGCCTCGGACGGCAGCCCGCCGATCCGGTACGGGGCGCTGTCGGCCTGCACGGTGATCACGGACATGTGGTGGGCGACCACGTCGTGCAGCTCGCGGGCGATCCGGGTGCGCTCCTCCAGCAGGGTGCGATGGGCCCGTTCGGCCTCGCTGATCGTCTCCTGCTCGGCCAGCCGCCGCTGGGCGTCGCCGCGCTCCCGCAGCGCCCCGGCGACCAGCAGCACCACTCCGCTGAGCACGAACAGCACCACATTGCTGCCGTTGCTCTTGTCCGGGAAGGCCATACCGAGTGACAGTCCGGCGGTGCCGGTGACCAGCCACACCGCCACCAGGGTGCGGCGCGGTTCGCGCAGCGCCAGGGCGAGCAGCAGGAAGAGATAGCCGATGATGGGGCCCGGCAGCCAGGGCCACACCCGGTTCTCCAGGTGCTCGGCGGTGCCGAGCACCACCAGGGCGCAGACGATGTCGGAGAGGAAGACGATCCACCACGCCTGCAGGGGACGGGTGACGGACAGCAGCAGCGGGGTGGTCTGGACGATGCCGATCAGCGTGGCCACGCCGCCGCCCACCCCGTAGTCGCCTGACAGGACTTGGGCGGAGGTGGGGACCAGGATCGTGGTGAGGATCATCGCCACGCCGTACGGCACCCGGCGCAGCCAGCGCCGGGGCGACTGGGCGAACAGCGGTGTCGCCGGATAGCTGGGGGTGACCAGGGCCCGGGCGAGGGCGCCCGCCTGGCGCCGGGCGGCCTTGGGCAGGCTCTCGTGCGCGGTGGAGGAGGCGGCGGTGGACGCCGGACCGGCGGCCCCGTCGGCCGGTGCGGAGGAGGGACCGGACACTTACAGCTCCGCCAGCAGCTCGGCCTTCTTCGCGCTGAACTCGTCGTCGGTCAGCAGCCCGGCTGTGTGCAGCTCGCCCAGATGACGGATGCGCTCGGCGATGTCGGCGGGGTCGCGGCGCGGGGCCCCGGCCCGGTTCGAGGACGGGGCGCCCTCGGTGCACGGCACCGGGGAGGAGGCCCGTATCGCCTCCAGGACGGCCGCGGCGAACGGCAGCGACTGGTGGACGAGGCCGTAGCCCATCCCGAACACGACGGCCGCCGGGTCCTGGTCGGGGCGGCCGAGGGGCTCGTCCTCGGCGGAGCGCCGCAGCAGCCGCAGATAGCCGTGGCCACCGCCCTTGGGGGCGGCCTTGCCGGTGCCGTTCCTGGCCGTGCCGTCCTTGGCGGAGGCGCCTTTGGCCGAAGCGCCCTTGGCGGAGGCGCCCTTGGCAGAGCCCTCCTTGGGGGCGGTGCCCGCCGAGCCCCGGCTCTCCGGGGACCGCCACTCCACACCGGTCAGCTCGTCGATCCGGAAGCGCTGGTCCCCGACCTTCCACTTCTCCGAGGAGGCGCCGGTCCAGAACCAGCGGAAGGAGATCGCCTTGCCGTCGAAGGACGCCTTGCCGTCGTACGCCTTGAAGGACAGCGGCGCCGGGGGCGCGGTCACCAGATGCGCCTCGGCGGGGACGTCCGCGTCCGGGCACAGGGACTCGCGTATCCGCTCGGCGTAGTAGTCCGCGAGCGTCTCCCGCTCGGCGGGCAGCACCAGGCGGTACGGGTCGTACGCCTCCTTGAGCTGGCCGCCCGCGGCGTCCATCAGGGGGTCGGCGCCTGGTCTGGGCACGGCGCGCAGCACCACCGTTCCCCGTTTGCCGACAGCGAGCTCCACTCCGGACAGCGCCTCGAAGGGGATGCGGCGTTCGCCGAGCGCCTGGAGCAGCTTCGGCGTGCGAATCCCCCGTTCGAAGCGGATGAGCATGGAGTCGGTGTCGAACTCCCAGACGGTCTGAAAACCGGCCAGCACATCACCCATGCGGCTCATCGTATGCGGCGGCGGCCCGCCCGTCCCCCTTTGAAGCTACGCGCGTCACTAGAGTTTCCGGTGTATGCGCCGGGCGTCAGCGTAGCCCCGCGGTGCAGTCGTCGCCGTCGCCGCAGCTCACGGACTGGACAGCACCGATTCCCACCCGCGCGAAGTTGTCCAGGCTGGTCGTGCCCGGTTCGAAGTATCCGGCGTGTCCATCCGCCCCGTCCGCGGACAGCAGCCGGGCGCCGAAGCCCGAGGAGACCGGGTCCGCGCCATGGCCGAGCCCGCCGACCTCCAGATGCGGAATGTCCCCGATCCAGTCGCCGGAGTCCCGCATCGCCCACACCCGGGCGCTGGTCCCCAGGTCGGAGACGTGGTCGGCGCGCATCCCGGGGCTGCCGGCCACCGCGATATCGGTGACCTTGGGCGGCAGATCGCGGGCGGCGACCCCGCACACCACCGAGCCGTAGCTGTGGCACATCAGCGAGACCCGGGAGAGCGCGGGCAGCGCGTCGACCAGCGCGCGCAGCCGCACCGCGCCCTGGGCGGCCAGCTTGCCGGTGGCCGCGTCCATGCCGATCCCGGCGGGGGAGGTGTAGTCGGCCCAGGCGATGACGGCAGTCTTGGTGTCCGGGGCGTCGGCCCGCTCGTTCTCGTAGAGCGCGTGGGCCATCCCGACCGTGGCGGTGTACGGGCGCCCGGACTTCTGGAACGTCAGGATGTCGGTGTCCACACCCGGCACCACGATCGAGACCCGGTTGGCGTGGGCGAGGTCGCCGAAGACCTCGGCGGCCCGTCCGGCGCCCGACGGATCGAAGGAGAGGATCTGCCGCCCCGCGCCCAGCAGGTCCTGGTAGCGGTTCATCCGGCGGGTCGCGTCCGAGCGGCCCATCGGGGTGAGCCGGGCGTCGTGCATCCGCTTGCGCTCATCGGCGCGCGCCTGGGTCAGGGCGACGCGGTTGGCCCGGAACCGCAGGTCCACCGGCGCGCCGTTGAGATTGCCCACGGCCAGCGGATAGCGCCGCACCAGGCGGTCCGTCTGGGCCTTGGTGAGCGAGTCGAACCAGCGGCCGAGGACGCGCGGCGAGCCGTACGGATCGGGCAGCGCGCGGCCGCCGAGCGATCCGTGGCGCCAGGCGCTGATCGACGCGGAGAGCGCGTCCGGGGCTCCTCTGTGGCTCCGTACGGCCGTCCACCCGGTGGTGGCGAGGAGGACGAACACCACCGCCAGCGCGAGCAGGGCGCGCCAAGCGGTGGAACCGGGGGAGGGGGAGCCGAGCTCCGAGAAGGAAGTCACCGCGGCACACCCTAGGAGAAGCGTGGTGCCAGGTGCCAAATGCCGTGATTCATCTCACGTTTGACAGCGGGAATCCTTGGGAGCTATGTCGGAATTGATGCTATTTATCCCATTGTCCGGCGAGGGTAGGGCCCACGTAATCAAGATGGAACGCGGTGAGGTCTCGCAACGTGACCATGCTGTCCTCCTCGCCCTCGCCCCACAGCTTCCCGGACACCCGGATCACTCCGCTGAACATCGCGACCACCAGCCGCGGCCGCGGGTCGGCGTCGATGTCCAGCCCCTCGCGGCGGGCGATCTCGCTCGCCAGCCGCTCCTCCATCTCGGCGGTGCGGCGCAGATGCACGGCGAGCAGGCTCGGCGTCGACTCGATCACCCGGTACATCCGCATATGGAGCTCGGGCGGCACCATCTGCTCGATCGCGTCCCCGATGCTCCCCCAGGCGTCGAGCACCGCGCCGCGCAGCGCCGCCAGCGGTGCCTCGTCCGCGGGGCGCCCGCACAGGGCGGCGAAGAAGTGGCACTCGGCCGACTCCTGGCTGGCGAAGGCGACCTCCTCCTTGTTGGCGAAGTACCGGAAGAAGGTGCGCTGGGAGACCTCGACCGCCTCGGCGATCTCGTCGACCGTCGTGTGCTCGTATCCCTGACGGGTGAACAACTCCAGCGCGGAGCGCACCAGGGCGTTCCGCGTCCGCTGCTTCTTGCGCTCGCGCAGCCCGGGCGGTGGTGGCGTCTTCGGGTCCGCCACTGCCTCGTCCGTTGTCACCTATCGGCTCGCTTTCTGTCGGCTCGGGGGCCGCGTTGCGGCTGCTCAGGATACCTGTGACAGAAACGTCAGTTACCGGCGGATGAATCGGTTTGTCAATTGTCAGACGCTGACATTAGTGTCCGGTCATGACCTCTTCGACCACCGTCGCCGGTTCGGCGCCGGAACCTCCCATAACCGAGGCCCCCAAGGGGCTTCGGGGTCATCCATGGCTGACGCTCCTCACCGTCGCCCTCGGCGTGACGATGGTCGCCCTCGACGGCACGATCGTCGCCATCGCCAACCCGGCCATCCAGAAGGACCTCGGCGCCTCGCTCGCCGATGTTCAGTGGATCACCAACGGCTATCTGCTGGCCCTCGCCGTCGCGCTGATCACGGCGGGCAAGCTGGGCGACCGCTTCGGCCACCGCCAGACCTTCCTGATCGGCGTCATCGGCTTCGCCATCTCCTCGGCCGCCATCGGCTTCTCCGGCGAGGTGTCGCTCGTCGTGGTGTTCCGGGTGCTGCAGGGCCTGTGCGGCGCGCTGCTGATGCCCGCGGCGCTCGGACTGCTGCGCGCCACCTTCCCCGCCGAGAAGCTCAACATGGCGATCGGCATCTGGGGCGCGGTGATCGGCGCCTCCACCGCCGCCGGACCCATCGTCGGCGGACTGCTCGTCGAGCACGTCAACTGGCAGTCGGTCTTCTTCATCAACGCGCCCGTCGGCGTGCTGGCGCTGGTCCTCGGCCTGCTGCTGCTGGTCGACCACCGCGCCGAGAAGGCCCCGCGCTCCTTCGACCTCCCCGGCATCGTGCTGCTGTCCGGTGCGATGTTCTGCCTCATCTGGGCGCTGATCAACGCCGCCGACTGGCACTGGACCGACCAGCGCACGCTGCTCTTCCTGGGCCTGTCGGTGGTCTGCTTCGTCGCCTTCGTCTTCTGGGAGAGCCGGACGCGGGAGCCGCTGCTGCCGCTCAGCATGTTCCGTTCGGTGGCGCTGAGCGCGGGCACCGTGCTGATGGTGCTGATGGCCTTCGGCTTCATGGGCGGGCTGTTCTTCGTCACCTTCTATCTGCAGAACGTGCACGGGCTGAGCCCCGTCGACAGCGGACTGCGGCTGCTGCCGCTCACCGCGATGATGATCGTCGCCTCGCCGCTGGCCGGTGCGCTGATCACCAAGTTCGGGCCGCGGATGCCGCTGGTGACCTCCATGGTGATCACCGCCGTCTCGATGTTCGGCCTCTCCCGGCTGGACGTGAACAGCGGCGGCCTCGAGATGTCCATCTGGTTCGCCCTGCTGGGCCTCGGCCTCGGCCCGGTGATGGTCGGCGCCACCGAGGTCATCGTCGGCAACGCCCCGATCCAGCACGCCGGTGTCGCCGGCGGCCTCCAGCAGGCCGCGATGCAGGTCGGCGGCAGCCTCGGTACGGCCGTCCTGGGCGCGGTCATGGCGGGCAGGGTGGACAACACGCTGCCGCAGAAGTGGGCCGACGCCGGACTGCCGCCGATGCCCGAGGGCGCGGAGTCCAAGGCGTCGGACGCCGTGGAGGTCGGCATCGCCCCGGTCGCCAAGGGCACTCCGCCGGAGATCGTGGGGAAGATCACGGCCGTCGCGCATGACACCTTCGTGTCAGGGATGGGCCTCGCCTTCACCGTGGCCGCTGTCGTCTCGGTGGTCGCGGCCCTGGTCGCGAGCTTCACCAAGCGCGGCGAGAACGCGGACGCGGCCGGCGGGAGCGTCCACATCTGACCCCTCGCGGTCAACCCCCTATCAGGGTGGACCTTGATCGACCCCATGGTGGCGAACGGGAGCCGGCGGACACGCTGGCTCCCGTTCTGTTCTTTCCACACGGGGAGCGAAGCGCTATGCGCAAGATCATTACGGCTGCCGTCTCGGCTCTGGCCCTCACCGCAGCCCTCACCGCCACCCTCGCCCCGGCCGCGACGGCCCGGGCCGCCGGTGCGCCACCGCGCCTGGGGAACTGCGCCGCCGGTCAACTCTGCCTGTGGCGGAGCGGCGGCTTCACGGGGGCGCGCCAGACCCATGAACTGGCCGGCGTCGACATCGAAAGCTGTGTCCCCCTGCCGTCCGGCACGACCGCGGCCTCGCTGGCGAACCGGACGGGCCGTCCGGTGACGGCGTATCAGAGCGGCGAGTGCGCCGAGACGGCCGAGTTCCGCACCTACCCGACGGGCTCCTGGGCCCCCGAAACCCCGTACCAGGTACGGGCCTTCAAAATCTGGGAACGCTGACCTGGCAGGGGCCCGCACCGGATCCCGGGCCCGAGGCCTGGATGTTTCCCCTACCCGCCCCTTCCCGAACCGGGGGCTTCGCCCCGGGGCCCCGGGGGCCCTGCGGGCGTGTGCTCACGCGCCTTTCGGACGGCGGTGGGTGGTCCCATCACCGTCCGTCGGGCGGCCACCCCGGTGCGGTTCCGCCGCCCGCGGGGGCCGGCCGGAGTGCCAGGCCGGGCTCCGGGGTCGAGGTCCGGGGCGGAGCCTCTGGGTTCGGGGGTGCAGGGCGGAGCCCCTGACCCGGGTGGGGTGCGGGGGTGCCGCCCCCGCGCTCAACCGCCCTGTTCACCCGGGGCGGAGCCCAATGCGGACAGGGGCGCCGGGGCACACGAAAACGCGGGGGCGGGCTGGGAAACCAGCTCGCCCCCGCGTCGGGGTCACTGCCGTCGCAGACGGGTTGCGCGTCGGGGTCGCTGCCGTCGTGGACGGCTACCGCGTCACGGCTCCCCGCCGTCGCAGACGGCTACGCGTCGCCGCCCGCCGGGCCCGGGTCCGCTGCGGCCACGTCCAGGAGCTGGTAGCGGTCGATCGCCTGCTTCAGGGCCGAGCGGTCGATCTTGCCGTCACGGGCCAGCTCCGTCAGCACACCGAGCACGATCGACTCGGCGTCGATGTGGAAGAAGCGCCGCGCGGCGCCACGCGTGTCGGCGAAGCCGAAGCCGTCCGCGCCCAGCGACTGGTACGTGCCGGGCACCCAGCGCGCGATCTGGTCGGGAACCGCACGCATCCAGTCGGAGACGGCCACCTTCGGGCCCTCCGCGTCCGCCAGCTTCCGGGTGACGTACGGGACGCGCTGCTCCTCCTCCGGGTGGAGCAGGTTGTGCTCCTCCGTCTCGACGGCGTCCCGGCGCAGCTCGTTCCAGGACGTGGCCGACCAGACGTCCGCCTTGACGTTCCAGTCCTCGGCCAGGATGCGCTGGGCCTCGATGGCCCACGGCACCGCGACACCGGAGGCGAGGATCTGCGCCGGGATGGCGCCCTTCTCGCCCTGCCGGTAGCGGTAGAGGCCCTTGAGGATGCCCTCGCGGTCCACGTTCTCCGGCTCGGCCGGGTGCTGGATCGGCTCGTTGTAGACGGTGAGGTAGTAGAAGACGTCCTCACTGTTCTCGCCGTACATCCGGCGCAGACCGTCCTGGACGATATGGGCGATCTCGAAGCCGTACGCCGGGTCGTACGCGACGACCGCCGGGTTGGTCGAGGCCAGCAGCTGGGAGTGGCCGTCCGCGTGCTGCAGACCCTCGCCGGTCAGGGTCGTACGACCGGCGGTCGCGCCCAGGACGAACCCGCGCGCCAGCTGGTCGGCCATCTGCCAGAACTGGTCACCGGTGCGCTGGAAGCCGAACATCGAGTAGAAGACGTAGACCGGGATCAGCGGCTCGCCATGCGTGGCGTACGCGGAGCCCGCCGCGATCAGCGAGGCCGTACAGCCGGCCTCGGAGATGCCGTCGTGCAGCATCTGCCCGGTCGGCGACTCCTTGTAGGCCAGCAGCAGCTCACGGTCGACCGACTCGTAGGTCTGGCCCAGCGGGGAGTAGATCTTCGCCGAGGGGAAGAGCGAGTCCATGCCGAAGGTGCGGTACTCGTCGGGCGCGATCGGCACGAACCGCTTGCCGATCTCCTTGTCCCGCATCAGGTCCTTCAGCAGCCGCACGAACGCCATGGTGGTGGCGATCTGCTGCTGGCCGGTGCCCTTCTTGAGGGTGGCGTAGGTCTTGTCGCCCGGCAGCTGCAGCGGTTTGGCGCGCACGACACGGGTCGGCGCGTAGCCGCCCAGCGCCTTGCGGCGGTCGTGCATGTACTGGATCTCCTCCGAGTCCCGGCCCGGGTGGTAGTACGGCGGCAGGCCGGACTCCAGCTCCTGGTCCGGGATCGGCAGGTGCAGCCGGTCGCGGAAGCGCTTGAGGTCGTCGACCGTCAGCTTCTTCATCTGGTGGGTCGCGTTGCGGCCCTCGAAGTTCGGGCCGAGCGTCCAGCCCTTGACGGTCTGCGCCAGGATCACCGTCGGCTGGCCCTTGTGGGCCTTGGCCGCCGCGTACGCCGCGTAGATCTTCTTGTGGTCGTGACCGCCGCGGCCCAGGTGCAGGATCTGGTCGTCGGTCATGCCCTCGACCATCTTGCGCAGCCGCTGGTCCTCGCCGAAGAAGTGGTCCCGGATGTAGCCACCGGTCTCGGTCGCGTACGTCTGGAACTGACCGTCCGGGGTGGTGTTCAGCTTGTTGACCAGGATCCCGTCCCGGTCCTGCGCCAGCAGCGGGTCCCAGGTGCGGTCCCACACCAGCTTGATCACATTCCAGCCGGCGCCGCGGAACTGCGACTCCAGCTCCTGAATGATCTTGCCGTTGCCGCGCACCGGGCCGTCGAGCCGCTGCAGGTTGCAGTTGACCACGAAGGTCAGGTTGTCCAGGCCCTCACGCGCGGCCAGGGAGAGCTGACCGAGCGACTCCGGCTCGTCCATCTCGCCGTCGCCCAGGAACGCCCAGACGTGGGAGCTGGAGGTGTCGGCGACGCCGCGCGCCTCCATATAGCGGTTCATCCGCGCCTGGAAGATCGCGCCGAGCGGGCCCAGGCCCATGGAGACCGTGGGGAACTCCCAGAAGTCCGGCATCGACCGCGGGTGCGGATAGCTGGACAGCGCGTGACCGAGCTTGGACTTCTCCTGACGGAACCCGTCCAGATGGTCCTCGGTCAGGCGGTCCAGCAGGAAGGCCCGGGCGTAGATGCCGGGAGAGGCATGGCCCTGGAAGAAGATCTGGTCGCCACTGTCGTGGTCCTTGCCGCGGAAGAAGTGGTTGAAGCCCACGTCGTACAGCGAGGCGGACGAGGCGAAGGTGGCGATGTGGCCACCGACCCCGATCCCCGGACGCTGCGCCCGGGAGACCATCACCGCCGCGTTCCAGCGGGTCGCGTTGAGGACCTTGCGCTCGATCTCCTCGTTGCCGGGGAAGAACGGCTCGCTCTTGGTGGCGATGGTGTTGACGTAGTCCGTGCTGCGCATCTCGGGCACGGCGACACGCTTCTCGCGGGCGCGCTCGATCAGGCGAAGCATCAGGTAGCGGGCACGTTCCCGGCCTCGCTCATCGACGGCTGCGTCGAGCGAGTCGAGCCATTCCTGGGTCTCTTCGGGATCGAAGTCCGGGACCTGGCTGGGAAGGCCGCCAATGATGATCGGGTTGCGATCGGATCCGGAAGCCACGCTATTCCTTCGCTTTTCGGTCGTGCTGTGCACGCACATGGATTCGTGCTCTGCTGCTGTAGCGCCGTTGTCCATCGTGTACCTCGGGTACGGGATACGTCACCTCTACCGAGTGGTAACCATCACCAGGTGAGACGGGCGCTCCGGCGGCCGTTCGGCGTGCGACGGCCGAATCGCAACCTTACGCCCACGACCGGGGTCGTCTGCGTACGGCCGTTCGGCGCCGGGGCGGCGTAAGGTGGCTAGACACACACGTAAGCCGGACATCCTCGGGCAATCCGGTCGGCCGCGCGCCGTTGCGTGTCGTTCCTCCATGATGGGAGTTGCGGCGACACGTCAACGTTTGGGCGGGATCGCTGGCCGGGTACTTGCGCGATCCGCCCGGCCCGTGTGGACTACGCCCAAAGCCCTCGCGTACGCGCGCGGGGCCCCACAGACTCGAAGAGTGAATGCAAGATGACAGGAGGCAATCCGTGAGCGCGACCGCGGACCACGCGGAGGAGCGGACCAACCCTGCCGCGAGGCTGGGTTTTCAGCCCGAACAGGTGGTCCAGGAGATCGGCTACGACGACGATGTCGACCAGGAGCTCCGCGAGTCCATCGAGGAGATCACCGGCCAGGAGCTCGTCGACGAGGAGTACGACGATGTGGCCGATGCCGTTGTGCTGTGGTTCCGAGAGGACGACGGCGATCTGACGGACGCGCTGGTGGACGCCATCCAGATGATCGACGACGGCGCACCGGTCTGGCTGCTGACGCCCAAGACCGGCCGTGACGGCTATGTCGAGCCGAGCGACATCAATGAGGCCGCGACCACCGCAGGCCTGTCCCAGACCAAGAGCTTCAACGCGGGCAAGGACTGGACGGGCAGCCGTCTGGTCACGCCGAAGGCCGCTCGCAGCGGCAAGCGCTGAGGCTTGGCGGATCCACACCTCAGAGCCCCCCTCCGTTCCCTTTCGGAGGGGGGCTCTGCACGTAGGGTGGACGCGCACCACATGATCATTCGAACGTGATCTTTCAAACGTGAGCGAAGGGATGTCCCCATGGCGATAGAGGTCGGTGCGAAGGCCCCCGACTTTCAGCTGAAGAACCAGCACGGCGAGTCGGTCAAGCTCTCCGACTTCCGGGGCGAGAAGAACGTCGTGCTCCTCTTCTACCCGTTCGCCTTCACCGGCGTCTGCACCGGCGAGCTGTGCGCGCTCCGCGACGAGCTGCCGACGTTCGTCAACGACGAGGTCCAGCTGCTGGCGGTCTCCAATGACTCGCCCTTCAGCCTGCGGGTCTTCGCCGAGCAGGAGGGGCTGGAGTACCCCCTGCTGTCGGACTTCTGGCCGCACGGCGAGACCAGCCGCGCCTACGGCGTCTTCGACGAGGACAAGGGCTGCGCGGTGCGCGGCACCTTCGTGATCGACAAGGAGGGCGTGGTGCGCTGGACGATCGTCAACGGCCTGCCCGACGCGCGGGACCTGAACGACTACGTCAAGGCCCTCGAAACCCTGTAGCAGCTGGGAACCGCTCACTAGGATCGACGCGTTGATCCTGATGGGAAACCTTTGATGAAGGGGCACGCAGTGCTCCTGACGAACCTTTTTGGGAGGACTCGTGGGAGTCAGCCTCAGCAAGGGCGGCAATGTCTCGCTGACCAAGGAAGCCCCGAACCTGACCGCGGTCGTCGTGGGTCTGGGCTGGGACGCCCGCACCACCACGGGCACGGACTTCGACCTCGACGCCAGCGCCCTGCTGACCAACGCCGAGGGCAAGGTCGGCAACGACCAGAACTTCGTCTTCTTCAACAACCTCAAGAGCCCCGACGGCTCCGTGGAGCACACCGGTGACAACATCACCGGTGAGGGCGAGGGCGACGACGAGCAGATCAAGGTGAACCTGGCGGGCGTCCCCGCCGATGTCGCCAAGATCGTCTTCCCGGTGTCGATCTACGACGCCGAGACCCGGCAGCAGAGCTTCGGCCAGGTGCGCAACGCCTTCATCCGCGTGGTGAACCAGGCCGACGGCAATGAGCTGGCCCGCTACGACCTCTCCGAGGACGCCTCGACCGAGACCGCCATGGTCTTCGGCGAGCTGTACCGGAACGGGGCGGAGTGGAAGTTCCGCGCCATCGGCCAGGGGTACGCCTCGGGTCTGCGCGGTATCGCGCAGGACTTCGGCGTCAACGTCTGAGCGAGCCGTCGAGCGCCATTGAGGGCCGTCACAGGTCGTCCAAGGCTGTTCAAGGGCCCGTACGAGGCCGTATTCGGCCCCCGCGCGAGGCCATTCCGGCGCCGCACCCCCGCGCCCCAGAGGCAGGGGTGCGGCGCCGGACGCGCATCACCCACGCACCACCCCGGGGAGGAATCAGCATCATGGGCGTCACACTCGCCAAGGGGGGCAATGTCTCCCTCTCCAAAGCCGCTCCGAATCTCACGCACGTGCTCATCGGCCTGGGCTGGGACGCGCGCTCCACCACCGGAGCGCCGTTCGACCTCGACGCCAGCGCGCTGCTGTGCCAGTCGGGGCGGGTGCTCGGCGATGAGTACTTCATCTTCTACAACAACCTCAAGAGCCCCGAAGGCTCCGTCGAGCACACCGGCGACAACCTCACCGGTGAGGGCGAGGGCGACGACGAGTCCCTGCTGATCGATCTGGTCAAGGTCCCGGCCGAGGTCGACAAGATCGTCTTCCCGGTCTCAATCCATGACGCCGATGCCAGGCGCCAGACGTTCGGGCAGGTCAGCAACGCCTTCATTCGGGTGGTGAACCAGGCGGACGGACAGGAGCTGGCCCGCTACGACCTCTCCGAGGACGCCTCCGGCGAGACCGCGATGATTTTTGGCGAGGTCTATCGCTATGGGGGCGAGTGGAAGTTCAGGGCAGTGGGGCAGGGGTACGCGTCGGGTCTGCGCGGCATCGCTCTAGACTTCGGAGTCAACGTTTCGTAAAGCCGCGTAATAGTGCGCGGGGGAGACCTTACGACGAAGGATTGGGTAGGCAGTGCTCCTCAAAACCTTTGGTTGGTCGTTCGCCGTCACGGTGATCGGTCTGGCCCTGGCCGGCGTCCTCTGGGGGTGGAAGGGGCTCGCAATCGTCGGGATCCTCTCGATCCTGGAGATCTCGCTCTCATTCGACAACGCGGTCATCAACGCGGGCATTCTGCGCAAGATGAACGCCTTCTGGCAGAAGATCTTCCTGACGGTCGGCATTCTGATCGCCGTCTTCGGCATGCGTCTGGTCTTCCCGGTGATCATCGTCGCCATTACGGCGAAGCTGAGTCCCGTCGAGGCCGTCGATCTCGCGATCAACGACAAGGGCGAGTACGAGCACTTGGTCACGGCGGCGCATCCGGCGATCGCGGCCTTCGGCGGGATCTTCCTGCTGATGATCTTCCTCGACTTCATCTTCGAGGAGCGGGACATCAGGTGGCTGGGGTGGCTGGAGAAGCCGCTCGCCAAGCTGGGCCGGCTGGACACGTTCTCGGTCGTCGTCGCCCTGGTCGTGCTGCTGGTCTCCGCCACCACCGTGGCCACCGACGTGGCCCACGGCGGCGGTGACAAGAGCGCCACCGTCCTACTGGCAGGCGTCGCCGGTCTGGTCACCTACTTGATCGTCGGCGGCATCTCCAGCTACTTCGAGGACAAGCTCGAAGAGGAGGAGGAAGACGACGACGAGGCCGACGAGGCCAAGGGTGCGAACGAGAGCGGCGAGGAGACGAAGAGCGCCGCGAACGCCCAGCTCAACGGCAGCGGCGCCCGTGGCTCCAGCGGTGCCAGCGTGGCCGGCCTCGCCGGCAAGGCCGCGTTCTTCCTGTTCCTCTACCTCGAGGTCATCGACGCGTCCTTCTCCTTCGACGGGGTCATCGGCGCCTTCGCGATCACCAACGACATCTTCGAGATGGCGCTGGGTCTGGGTATCGGCGCCATGTACATCCGGTCGCTGACCGTCTACCTGGTCCGCAGGGGCACCCTGGACGACTACGTCTACCTGGAGCATGGCGCGCACTACGCGATCGGCGCGCTCGCCGTCATCCTGCTGGTCACGATCAAGTACGAGATCAACGAGGTCATCACCGGCTTGGTGGGCGTGGTGCTGATCGCCGCCTCGTACTGGTCCTCGGTCGTGCGCAACCGCCGGGAGGCGGCCGGGGGCGAGGGCTCGGAGACCAAGACGGAAGTCACCTCCGGAGTCTGAGTCCGGAGTCTGAGTCCGGAGTCCGAGTCCGGAGTCCGAGCCCGACCGAAGTCACCTCCGGAGTCCGACCTCCGGGAGTGTGACGCGGCGGTGTTTGAGGAACGCTCTGAGCGGGGCGGCCGAGGTCTTCCGACCTCCCGGCCGCCCCGCGGCAGTTGATCGGCTTTGAGGCAGCGGAGCCACGAAGGGTGGGGGTGCGCACCATGGCGTTCTGGAGCAACTGGGGACGGTCCGCGTGGCGTGAGTTCGAGAGCGGCGACGCGTCCGGTGTGGTCGAGCTGACCAAGCGGCAATCGACGATCTCGCTGACCAAGCAGGGGGCCGCCAGCGGCAATCTGCGGATCAATCTCTCCTGGCAGATGCGCACCTCGGACTTCAACAGCAGGGCGGGGCGCGGCTCGCTGCGCCACCCCCTGCGGATGTTCAAGCCCGAGCCGGTGCAGGCGCAGGGGCCCGCGATGGTCAATGTCGACCTCGACCTCGCGGTGATGTACGAGCTGAAGAGCGGCTCCAAGGGCGTGGTGCAGCCGCTCGGCGAGTTCTTCGGCAACCTCAACGAAGCGCCGTACGTCAAGCTCAGCGGGGACGACCGGTTCGGCTCCGGATCCGGCGAGACGGTCTACGTCAACATGGACCACAAGGACGACATCAAGCGACTGCTCGTCTTCGTCTACATCTACGACGGCACCCCCGCCTTCGACCGCACCCACGGCCTGGTCACGCTCTATCCGAGCAATGGGCCGCGGGTGGAGATAGCGCTCGACGAGCGGGCCCCGCAGGCCCGCTCCTGCGCCGTCGTGCTGATCGAGAACGTCAAGGGCGAGATGATGGTCCGCCGCGAGGTGAAGTACGTCTACGGCTTCCAGGCAGAGCTGGACCGGCTGTACGGCTGGGGCCTCCAGTGGGGCCGGGGCTACAAGTCCAAGGTTTGACCGGCCCGCCCGCGGTGCGGCCGGGTCACGATGTGACCCGGCCGCATTCGTCGCCCCCCCCCCCCCGGGGGGGGGGCGGGGCCCGGGCCCCCCCCCCCCCCCCCGCGGCCCTGCCCCCCATTTGTTCCGGAGCTATCCGTTCCGGAGCTATCTGTTCTGGAACTGCGGCCCCTGTGGCGGCAGGACGAAATGCGGGTCCGGCACCTGGACGGGAATCGGCAGCGGGGGCGGCTGTACCGGCCCCGTCGGCTGCACCTGCTGCGGATAGCCGTACGCGGGCGGTTGCGGATAGCCGTACGTCGAGTACGTCGGCTGCTGGGGCGGATAGCCGTAGCCGGGCTGCGCCGGGGGCTGGCCGGGCGGCTGCGGATACCCCGCGGCTGGAGCCTGCGACGGCGGGGGCGGGGCCTGTGACGGCACATAGCCGAAGCCGCTGTCGCCATGCGCCGTGGGGGGCCGCATGGGCTGGGTGCGGTGCGGATCCCAGGGGTCGGGCGACGCCGCGTGCGGATAGCCGTACGCCGGGGACGGGGAGTGGGGCCGGGTCGGCGCCTCGGACGACGACGGGGGCGGCGTGCCGGGGGCCGCTGGGGGTGCGTGGGTGGCGGCGGCCGGGGGCGCCGCGGATGTCCCGGTGGCCGGGGGCTCGGGGGCGGCCAGAGGCTCGGGGGCGGCGGCCAGAGGCTCCGGAACGCCGGCGGTCAGCGGCTCGGGGGCGGGGGTGGCCGGGGGCTCCGGAGCGGCGCCGCCTTCCGGCCCGGCCGGGGCTGCGGCTCCGTCACCGTCCGAGCCGCCCGCGGCCCCGCCGTCCTCCACCGAGATCCCGTACTGCGTGGCCAGCCCGACCAGCCCCGTCTCATAGCCCTGCCCCAGGGCCCGGAACTTCCAGGTGTCGCCGCGCCGGTAGAGCTCACCGCAGATCAGCGCGGCCTCCTTACCGGTCTCCGGCAGCACCGCGAAGATCGCGATCGGCTCGGCGTCCGCCTCGCGCGGCGCACCGGACGAGGCGTCGTAGAGCAGCAGGCTCAGATCCCTCACCTGTCCGAAGGTGCCGCCGTCGGCGGACGCGGCGAGCACCACCCGGCGCACCGCGGGCTCCAGCCCGGAGAACTCGGCCTCGATGGTGTCCGTCAGCGCGCCCTGGTTCGGCTTCTTGGGGAGATGCCGGACCAGACCCGAGGGGTGGTTCGGCTGGTTGTAGAAGACGAAGTCCTCGTCCGAGCGCACCCGGTCGTCCGCGTCCAGCAGCAGCGCCGAGGCGTCCACGTCGGGTACGTCCGTGCCGGGGGTCCAGCGCAACACCGCGCGTATGGCCGTGGCCTCCAGCGGGATGTTCGATCCCTTCAGCATCGCCTGCGTCATGGCGGCAATCCTGCCTTCCCAGTGGGTCCTGGGACAACGCAGGGTGCGGGGCGGGTGGCGGCGGGGAGGTGGTACAGGGCGGCAGGGCGGGTATGCCGGACACCATGCGGACGCACATGGGTTACGTGATTTTCACGCCCTTGGGGAACTTTTGACCCAGGGCCGCACGTACGATTATCGGCCAACCGCGGGTCAGTGTGGCCGAGGCGGCGTACCGGCAGTACGGGGAGTTAGATGCGGCATTTCGGACATCTGACGGATGAGGTGCGGGCGAACGTCTTTCATCAGGAGCCCGGTGAATTCAGCGTGGACTCGCCCGCCCGGACGCTGGCCGTCGCGCTCGGCGCGACCCTGTACTGCCCGGCGACCCGGCCCAAGCTCGCCGAGGACATCGTCAAACAGGCAGGTCGCGGCGTGGTGTCCATGGTGCTGTGCCTGGAGGACTCCATCGACGACGCCGAGGTGCCGGGGGCGGAGGAGAACCTCATACGGCAGTTCGCGGAGCTGTCCGGGCTCGGCCCCGGCACCCCGCTGCCGCTGCTCTTCATCCGGGTCCGCACCCCCGAGCAGATCGTCGATCTCCTCACCCGGTTCGGAGCGGGTGTGCGGCTGCTGTCCGGATTCGTACTGCCGAAATTCACCGAGGAGCGCGGCGGGGCCTTCCTCGAGGCGCTGATGTCGGCCGAAAACGCCCAGGTGACCGAGGCATTGGGCGGACGGCGGCTCTTCGCGATGCCGGTTCTCGAATCGCCCGAGCTGATGCACCGCGAGACGCGCACCGACACCTTGAGCGGCATCAGCCGGATTGTCGACAAGTACCGCGAGCGGGTGCTGGCGCTGCGCCTCGGGGTCACCGATCTGTGCTCGGCGTACGGGCTGCGCAGGGCGCCGGACATGACCGCCTACGACGTCCAGCTCATCGCGTCCGTGATCGCGGACGTGGTGAACATGCTGGGCCGGGCCGACGGCACGGGCTTCACGATCACCGGACCGGTGTGGGAGTACTTCAAACCCCATGAGCGGATGTTCAAACCGCAACTGAGGATCAGCCCCTTCAGCAGCGGCCGCGCCGAATCCCTGCGCACCGCGCTGATCGAGCACCACATGGACGGGCTGCTGCGCGAGATCGAACTGGACCGGGCCAACGGTCTGCAGGGCAAGACCTGCATCCACCCCACCCATGTGGCCCCCGTGCACGCGCTGTCCGTCGTCAGCCACGAGGAGTTCAGCGACGCGGTGGACATCCTGGAGCCCCAGCGCTGCGGGGGCGGTGTGCTGCGTTCCTCGTACACCAACAAAATGAACGAGGTGAAGCCGCACCGGGCATGGGCCGAGCGGACCCTGCGGCGCGCGGAGGTCTTCGGGGTGGCCCGGGAGGATGTGAGCTTCGTGGAACTGCTGGCGGCAAGCCTGCGGACGTAGAGCGAACCGGGCCCGGGACGGACCCCGGACGAGCGACGATGGAAACGAGGCGCAGGGCGGCGTGAGTGTGGGCAACGTGTGGTCGGGACAGTGGGTCGCGGACCGGCTGGGAGTACGGCTGGACGGCGGCTGGGGCGCCGAGGTGCGCCGGGACGGTGAGGGGTCCCGGGGCGGCGAGGTGCGCCGTGACGGCGAGGCGCTCCGCGAGGGCGAGGCGCTCCGCGACGGCGGCGGCCGGGGCGGCGACGACGCGCGGGGTGGCGAGGGCGTCAGCGGCCGGGGCGATGGCGGTCGGGGCGGCGAGGGCGGCGACGGCGTTGGCGGTCGGAACGACGGCGGCCTGGGCGGCGAGGGCGTCAGCGGCCAGGGCGGCGGCGCCGAGCTGCGTGAGCTGCTGGGGCTGGCCCTGCGGCGCAATCCCAAGCGGGCGCATCTCCTGGTCTCCAACGTGCTCGGCAAGCATGTCCCGCAGCGTCCCGCCATCGTCCACGACGCGGGCGTGCGGCTCGGCCGCCGGGTGCGGGAGCTGCTGGGCGACGAGGCGGCGGCGCGCGCGGTGGTGCTCGGGTACGCGGAGACCGCCACCGGCCTCGGCCACAGCGTCGCCGACGGGCTGGCCCTCGCCCCGTACCTCCACTCCACCCGCCGCCCGGTCCCGGGCGTCGCCACGGTGGGCGGCTTCGAGGAGGAGCACAGCCACGCCACCTCCCATCTGCTGCTCCCCGAGGACCCCGGGCTCTTGGCCTCGATGGGCCCCCTGGTCCTCGTGGACGACGAGTTCTCCACGGGCCGTACGGTCCTGAACACCATCGCCGCTCTCCACCGCCGCTTCCCCCGCGACCACTACGTGGTGGTGGCGCTGGTGGACATGCGCTCGCCCGAGGACCGCGCCCGCCTGGACGCCTTCGCGGCCGACCTCGGCGCCCGCGTCGACCTGGTCGCCGCCGCGGCCGGAGCGGTGCATCTCCCGGACGACGTCCTGGAGCGCGGAGCGAAGCTGGTGGCCGCACACGAGGAGGCTGCCCCGGACCACGAGGCCGCGCCCGCCCGCACAGCACCCCCGGCAGGTGCCGCCTTCACGGTGCCCTCGGCAGGTGCCGCCTCCACGGTGCCCTCGACAGGTGGCGCCCCCGACGCGGGTCCGGCCGTGGTCCGCGTAGACCTCGGCTGGCCCGAAGGGCTCCCGGACGGCGGTCGCCACGGCTTCACCCCCGCCCACCGCGCCCGCCTGGAAGCGACCCTCCCCACCATGGCCACCCGCCTCGCGAACGCGCTGGCGCAAGCGCCGGAGCACCCAGCCGAGCCTGCCGACGGTGCCCCGATGTCGCCCAAGGGGCACGCGGCACCTGCTCCGGATGGCCTGTCCGACGACGCCCAGGCGGCCCCGGAGGGCCATGCCGTGCCGGACCACCCAGCCACGCCCGCCGGGGACGGGCCCCGGGGCCGGGGCGATGCCCCGGCGGGAGCGACGGACGACCGGAGCGCGCACCCGGCCTCGCCCGCCGGTGGCGCCTCGGTGGCTCCTGGGGGACAGGCTGGGCCGAGCCGCCCGGCCTCGCCCGCCGGTGGCGCCCCCGCGGCTCCCGGGGGACACGCCGCACCGGACCACCCGACCCCGCCCGCCGACGGCGACCCCACGTCCCCCGGAGGCCGCACCGCGCCGGACGCGCCCGCCAACGGCACTGCGGCGCCCGCCGACGACCCCGCCATGGCCCCCCGCCGGACCGCGCCCGCCCCGACCGGGCCGGGCGGGCCGCCCGCCCCGGCGGTCGGTGGCGCTGGTGCCACCGACCGGCCGCGGCCGCCCCGTCCCTCCTCCCGCCGCATCCTCGTCCTCGGGTTCGAGGAGCTGATGTACGCGCCGCTTCGTATCGCGAAGGCGCTCGACGACGTCCTCGACGGCGTCGAGGTGCGGTATTCGACGACCACCCGCTCACCCGTGCTCGCCGTCGACGACCCCGGGTACGCCATCCGGACCCGGCTGACCTTCCCCGCGCACGACGAGCCCGCCGACGGCCCCGGGCCGCGCTACGCCTACAACGTGGCGCCCGGTGCCGATCCGGACCGCCGCTTCGACGCCGTCGTCGCCGTCGTCGACTCGACCGCCGACACGCCCGCGCTGCACGCCCCCGGCGGGCTGCTCGCCGCGCTGAGCGCGCACACGGACCGGCTGGTCCTGGCCGTCGTGCCGTCGTATCGCCCCCAGACCCCACCCACCCCCCGCACCGTCCCCGAACGACAGGCTCCGCCCATGCACCAACCGTCGTACGAGCCCCTGCGCGGACCGGACTTCTCGTCCTACGCGCCCGAAGAGGTCGGCTGGCTGCTCCAGGACTTCTCCCACGTCACCCTTGAGGCGCCCACCGAGGAGCGGGAGGAGGCGATCCAGAGCGGGGGCGCGCACTACGCCGAGTCGCTGCCCGTGGAGTACCAGCCGAACGAGCGCTACCAGGAGCTCTTCCGGGCCGCCCTCGACGCCTCCGCCGCCCGGATCGCCCGCGCCGTCGGCGCGGTCACCGAGATCGTGCTCGCCGAGCGCTCCCCGCGCCCCGTCTTCGTCTCGCTCGCCCGCGCCGGCACCCCCGTCGGGGTGCTGATGCGCCGCTGGGCGCAGCACGCCCATGGGCTCGACCTCCCGCACTACGCGGTCTCCATCGTGCGCGGCCGCGGTATCGACACCGCCGCGCTGCGCTGGCTGGCGGACCACCACGACCCCTCCGACGTCGTCTTCGTCGACGGCTGGACCGGTAAGGGCGCCATCACCCGCGAGCTGTCGGACGCCCTCGCCCCGTACCCGGACTTCGACCCGCGGATCGCGGTCCTCGCCGATCCCGGCCGCTGTGTGGACACCTACGGCACCCGGGACGACTTCCTCGTCCCCTCCGCGTGCCTCAACTCGACCGTCTCCGGGCTGATATCGCGCACCGTGCTCCGCGCCGACCTCGTCGGCCCGAACGACTTCCACGGCGCGAAGTACTACCGCGAACTCGCCGGCTCCGATGTCTCCGGATACTTCCTCGACACCGTCTCGGGCCGCTTCGCGGAGGTCGCCGAGGCCGCCATGGCCGACGCCAGGCAGCTCGCGGCCACCGACCGCAGCCCCACCTGGGAGGGGTGGGCCGCGGTCGAGCGGATCAGCCAGGAGTACGGCATCCACGACGTCAACCTCGTCAAGCCGGGCGTCGGCGAGACCACCCGGGTGCTGCTGCGGCGCGTCCCGTGGAAGATCCTCGCCCAGCGCGGTGCGGGCGCCGACCTGGACCATGTGCGGCTGCTCGCCGAGCAGCGCGGAGTGCCGGTCGAGGAGATCGACGGGCTTCCGTACACCTGCGTCGGGCTGATCCACCCGCACTACACCCGGGGCGCCACCGGGGCCGACGGAAAAGCAGTAACCACGGCAGGCACAGCAGGCACCACAGACGCGGCGAACACGGCGGGCACCGCCAACAGCGACGAAAGAACGGTGGCCGCACGATGAGCGTCCTGGTGGCAAGCGATCTCGACCGCACCCTGATCTACTCCGCGGCCGCGCTCGGCCTCGACATGCCGGACGCCGAGGCCCCGCGGCTGCTGTGCGTCGAGACGTATGAGGGCCGGCCGCTGTCGTACATGACCGAGACCGCCGCCGGGCTGCTCGCCGAACTGGTCCGCACCTCCGTCTTCGTCCCCACGACCACCCGCACCGTCGAGCAGTACCGCCGCATCCGCCTCCCCGGCCCCGCCTCCCGCTTCGCGATCTGCGCCAACGGCGGCCGGCTGCTGGTGAACGGCGAGCCCGACGCCGACTGGAACCAGCGGGTCCGTACCATCCTCGGCGACGCCTGCGCCCCCCTGGAGGAGGTGCGCGCCCACCTCAGCGCCACCGCCGACCCCGCCTGGCTGCTCAAGGAGCGGGTGGCCGAGGAGCTGTTCGCCTATCTCGTGGTCGAACGGGAGCTGCTGCCCCAGGGGTACGTCAAGGAACTCACGCAGTGGGCCGAGCCGCGCGGCTGGACGGTCTCCCTTCAGGGCCGCAAGATCTACGCGGTGCCCAAGCCGCTCACCAAGAGCGCGGCCGTCGCCGAGATCAGGAACCGCACCGGAGCGGACGAGGTGCTCGCCGCGGGCGATTCGCTGCTCGACACCGATCTGCTGCTCGCGGCCGACCGCGCCTGGCGCCCCGGCCACGGCGAACTGGCCGACGCCGGCTGGACGGCCCCCCAGGTGACCGTGGTCGAGGAGACGGGCGTCGCGGCGGGCGAGACCATCGTCCGTGCCCTGGGCGAACGCTCCTCCGTCACCTGGGCGCGCGCCCGCAGCCAGGTCATCCGCGCCGTCTCCCGCGGCCGGGACTGATCCGTCCCCCCTCCACCCGCGCAGGGCCCCCTTCGGAACCTCTCGCGCTGTCGTGACGTCGGGTTACAGTCACCGAGTCACCACAGTCGGCATGTGCGACATCGTCCGGGAAGCCGAGCAGACCGAAGGGGGCCGCGATGGCCGAGAGCAAGAGCACACCGATCACGGCCGAGCTGTACGAGTACGTCCTGCGGCACAACCCGCCGCTCGACCCCGTACTGCGCGAGCTGGTCGAGGTCACCCACCGCAGCCTCCCCCAGCAGGCCGGGATGCAGTCCGCCGAGGAGCAGGCCCCGCTGCTGGCCTTCCTGGTCCGGCTGACCGGCGCCCGCCATATCGTCGAGGTCGGCACCTTCACCGGCTTCTCCGCGCTGGCCATGGCCCAGGCGCTGCCCGCCGACGGCAGGCTGATCGCCTGCGATGTGTCGGAGGAGTGGACGGCGTACGGGCGGAAGGCGTGGGCCAAGGCCGGTGTCGAGGCCCGCATCGACCTGCGGATCGCGCCCGCGCTGGACACTCTGCGCGCGATGCCCGCCGAGCCCCATATCGATCTCGCCTATCTCGACGCGGACAAGGAGAACTACATCCCGTACTGGGAGGAGCTGGTCCCGCGGATGAACCCCGGCGGTCTGATCGTCGCGGACAACGTGTTCTACCACGGGGCCGTCACGGCCTCGGCGCCGTCGACCGCGGGCGCCGCGATCCAGGCGTTCAACGATCATGTGGCGGCGGACGTCCGGATGGAGGCGGTCATGCTCACCGTCGCCGACGGCCTGACGCTCGCGCGCCGGATCGGCTGAGGCGGCCGGGCCGACCGCGTTACGGAGGTCGAGCCGACCGCGTCACGAGGGCCGGGCCGAACCGCGTCACGAGGGCCGGGCCGAACCGCGTCACCGAGAGCGGGGGCGCCGCAAGAACCTGGCCCAGCGGTGGCTCCCGGCCTTGTCGGTGGGCTCGGCGCCACCGGGCTGATCCAGCTTGCCCCACTTACCGGGCGGCTGACCGCGTCGTTCACCCGACTCCTCGGCGGGCCCACGGCGCTCCGCGGACTCACGTCGCTCAGCGGACTCACGGCCACCCTCTGCCCCCGCCTGGGCCGTAAGAGGCCCGCCCGAGGTGCCCGGCCCGCCCGGGGCTTCAGGTGTGAGCGGGGTGCCCGGCGGGGCGGCCGTCCCGGTCTGTTCGGCAGCACGCCCGCGCGCGGCGATCAGTTCCTGGGCGTGGACGGCCTCGCGTTCGGCCTGCTCGGGGTGGCGGGTCACCCAGTACGGATTGTCATGCGGCAGCCCGCCGCTGACCCGTCCGTACATGCCGAACCACATCAGCAGCAGCCCCACCACAAAGCTGAACAGCACGTTCTGCATCCGGAACGCCAGGAAGTTGAACGTGGTCTCCAGCACCGCCAGATTGACGAACCCGCTCAGCAGGAAGAGGATCCCGAGCACCAGGTTGAGCGTCGAGGCGAAGTTGCCGCCGATGACCATGCCGACGAACAGCAGCAGCCCGATGACGATGGAGAGCACGCTCAGCGCGCCGTTGGTGTTCAGCCCGGCGACCGTGTCACCGCCGATGTCGAAGAAGCCGACCTGGTCGATCAGGCCCAGGATGCCGAAGGCGACGAGCACCAGCCCCATGAGCCCGGCGCCGACGCGATAGAACTTGCTGAGCCGGTGATCGATCGGCAGATGCTCATCGAGCGAGGTATGCGCGCCGATCCGCTCCGGGAAGTGCCGTGCGACTCCGGCGGGGTGAGGACCGATGGGGGAGGGGCGGCCCATAGCCATCTCCGGCCTCCTTCTGCTGGCGCCGGACCTCGGCTTCGCGCTGTTCGCGGTCGAGGCGGTACCCGCGGACGCCACGCCACCGTCGCGTACACGACGTACGCGCGCACATCCGGGTGCGTCGCGTACGTACGAAGGCGCGGCACGGGTACGTACCTCCCAGGATCCGCCCCCGCCCCCGTCGGCTCAACCGCAGCTCAACACCGGCTCACCCGCAGCTCAACACCGGCTCACCCTCAGCCGCAGCAGCCGCCCCCACAGCAGCCGCCCCCGCCACCGCCGCCGGACGGGGGCCGGGCCGAGGAGGCGGAGGAGGACGAGGCGCCGGTGACGGCCACGGTGGACAGCAGCTTCACCGTGTCGCCGTGCCCGTCCGGGCAGGACGCGGGAGCGGAGGACTCGGCCATGGGCCGGTTCAGCTCAAAGGTGGTGCCGCAGGCGCGGCAGCGGTACTCATAGCGAGGCATGGCAGGAGCATAACCACCGAACCGCAGGTCAGCCCCCCGAACTACAGGGCCCCTGACGCGCGGGCTCAGTGCCCGCTGCCCCGCTCCTCCCGAATCCCCTGGACGACCCGGGCGGCGGTCTGCCGTACGGCCTCCGTCTCGGAGAGGAAGTGCCACCAGTCCGGATGCCGCCCCTCCAGCCCCGCGATGGCCCGCTCCAGGCGCTCCACGGCGTCGTCCAGCGGGCGGGCGTGACGCGGATCGGGCGTGGAGCGCCCGGCCATGGCCAGCCGCTGCGCGTCGCGGATCGCGAACCGGGTGCGCTCGATCTCCTTCTGCTGGTCGAACGACACCTCGTCCAGCCGCCGCAGCCGGTCCCCGGCCGCCGAGACGGCCTCGTCCGTGCTGTTCAGCAGCGCCCTTACGGTGGCCAGCAGCGCGGTGGCGTCCGGCCAGCGCTGCTCCTCGCGCGCCGCCTGCGCCTCCTTGAGCTTCTCCTCGGCCTGCGCCACATCCCGTGCCGCCTGCGCGGGGACCGACTGCAGATCCTGCCAGCAGGCCGCGCTGTAGCGGCGGCGCAGCTCGCTGAGGACGGGCTCGACCCCGGCGGCCCGCGTGGTGATCGCCTGCGCGCGGGTGCGCAGCGACACCAGCCGCTTGTCGATCTCCGCGGACCGCTCCGGCAGCCGCTCGGCCTCCCCGCGTACCGCCTCCGCCCTGCGCAGCACGTCATCGGCGCGCCGCAGGGTCTCCTGCACACCGTGCTGCCCAGCCCCCTGGTTGAGCTTGGTCAACTCGGGCGACAGCGCCGCCAGCCGGGCCGCCAGATCGTCCGCCCGCAGCCCCGACGCACGCACCGCGTCCAGCGCGTTACTCGCCGCGAGCAACGCCTGCCGCGCCCGCTCCACCGCCGGCGCCAGCCGCGCCAGCCGCGTCTCGGCCTGCTCCAGCAGCGGCCCCAGTCCTTGCGCGAACCGGTCCAGATCCGCCTTGGTGCGCTCCAGCGCATCCTTCGCCCTGGTCAGATCGGTGCGGGCCCGGGAGGCCGTCGCCGAGTCCAGATCGTCCCGGTCCAGATCATGCGCGTCCACCGCCGTGATGTAGTCCCGGCTGACCTGGTCGATCCGCTGCCCCAGCGCCGAGAAGTCGGCCGCGGTCCGGCGCGCGGCGGGCGAATCGTCCACGGCGGTGATCGTCTCGATGGAGATCCGCAGATCCCGCTGCGCCGTGTCCAGCTCATAGAACGCCGCCGCCGCGGCGTCCTTGGCCGCCTGCGCCTCGGCCCGCTGACTCTCCCCGCGCCCCCCGAACCACCGCCGCCCCCCGCTCCCACCAGCGAACGAAAGCGCCCCCACCACCGCCAACAACGGCACCGGCAGCAACATCAGCCCGAGCACGGAGGGACGGCCCGAACGACGCACCCGGGCCGCCGGACGCGCAGACTCCCGCGATGGACGCGCAGACTCTGCAGATGTCGCCGCCACTACCCGCTCCCGATGGATCGCCCAGGTCCGAATGTCATTCTCCCACCCGACACTGACGAGCACAGCGCTCGGTTCGGTTCGCGATCTGCGGACTTCTCTCGTCCGAGCCCCAGATACGGGCTTCTCCCCGGCCGCCTTCACGATTGCGGCACCACCCCGGGGACCCTGTAGGCTGACAGCTCCCCCAGGGCGCATAGCTCAGCGGTAGAGCGCTGCCCTTACAAGGCAGATGTCGGCGGTTCGAACCCGTCTGCGCCCACAGCGATTGACCAGCGACGACGCCCCGCACCGAGATCGGTACGGGGCTTTGTTCACCGCCTCATCCCGCTCCGCCGTCGAGCAGCCAGTGGTAACGCAGCCGCAGCGCCCGCTCGGTGCTGGCCGCCACGGTGCAGAACCCGAGTACGACGTTGCCCCAGGCCGGTAGATCGATGGGCGAGGTGAAGGTTCCGACGTACTGGGCGACGCCCTCCGGCGCCCGGGTGACCTGTTCGGTGAGCTGAAGGATCAGCAGCACCAGGCCGATGGCGAGCACGATCACCGAGAGGAAACCGATCCAGCGGCTCAGCGCGGGGTGCGATCGGTCGAGGCGGGCGCGGCGGCCTTCGGCGGAGTGGGGGTCCGGGATGAGCTGGTACTCGGCCCGCTCGGCGGTGACGTAGTGGCACCGCTTGAGCCCGAAGGTGCTTGCCCTTACTTCGACGGTGCCGCCCTGGACGGGGAAGACGGCGGGGACCTTGGATTCGGCGTGATGCCTGCCATCGAGGTACAGGTGGGCTATGGCCTTGTCGGACGACTGATGCCTGACTTCGACGGCGTAGACCGTCTGCCGGCCGTCGTCGTTCCTCAGCCGAAGATAGAACAGTGCCCGGGAAAGCATCTGCCACCAGCGGAAACGCTTCAGCGCTCGCCCGTCCCCGGGCTTGACCCGCTGGACAGCCCGACGATGCCGCACGTCCTTGAACATGACTCGACCCCGTTACTTGCTCGGCTCCGCCGCGCAGGCGAGGTCCCGCGCCGGGCGCTGTCCGGTGGTCAGGAGGGCCGTCACCGTGTCGTTCGCGCACGTGTTGGGGCCGAACGGATAGACACCGTGCCCGCCTTGGTCGGCCGTCACCATCGTGGCCCGCTTCCCGAACGCGCGCCGCAGCTTCCGGGCGCCGGCCAGCGGTGTCCCCGGGTCGCGCTCGTTCTGCACCATGAGCACGTTCGACGGGCCCCGGTCACCGATGCGCACCGGCGGCTCGACCCGCTTGTCCGGCCAGAACGCGCACGGTCCGATACCGGCCGAGGATCCGCCCAGCATCGGGTATTTCAGCCGGTCGACGGCGACATTCCGCTGGTACTCCCGGACCGTTTCCGGCCAGCGATTATCACCGCATATCACTGAAAAACGGGCGGACATGAAGTTTTCCATGTTCGCCAACGGCGGGTTGGGCGGCGTCGGCCGGTCCGTGTCGAGCGCCTGCCAGGTCTTGGCGAGCTCAGACATGTTCGCATCGCCGTAGAGGGAGTCGAACGTGATCCCGCGGAACAATGTCCCGTTGAAGCCCTGGACCGGTTTCGCCTCCAACCGCTTCGCGAGATCGAAGAATTTGGCGGTCACCTGCCCCGGTGTGGTGCCCAGACCGTACTCGGGGTGCGCGGCCACGAACGCCGCGAAGTCCGGGAACCGGTCCTCCAGCCCACGGGCGAACAACCGCGTGGCCGTGACGTCGTAACCGCCGGGGCCCAGGTTGCTGTCGAGGACGATCCGGTCGCTGCGCCCCGGGAACATCGTCGTGTACACCGCACCGAGGTAGGTGCCGTAGGAGGCGCCGAGGTACGAGAGCTTCGGCTCGCCCAGCGCCGCCCGGATCCGGTCCATGTCGCGCGCGGTGTTCGCGGTGGTGATGTGCGGGTGCATCCACGCCGTCCGGGAGGTCGCGCACTGCTCGGCGATGGTCCGCGCGTTCCCCGCCTCCCGCGCGACCTCGGCCGCGGTGTGCGCGTACGGCGGGAGGTTGCCGCGTTCCTGCTGTTCCGGTGTCAGATCGCAGGTCACCGGCGTGCTGCGGCCAACCCCGCGCGGGTCGAAGCCGATCACGTCGTAGGAGTCCAGCACCTTCCGCGGCAGCCCTGAGGCGGCCAGAACGGCCGGGTAGCCCAGTCCCGTGATGCCGGGGCCGCCTGGACTGGTCAGCAGTACGCCGCGGCGCTGCGACGGTTTCTCGCTCGCCAGCCGGGAGATCGCGATCTCGATCTGCCGGCCGTCCGGGTCCCGGTAGTCCAGCGGGACTTTGAGCGTCGCGCACTCGAGACGGGATGAGGCGGCCTTCTCCGAGCACGGGCCCCACCGCACGGTGTCCGGCGTCGCCGCTGCCACCGATACTCCCGGCATCGCGGTCGCCGCCATCGCGGTTGCCACCACCGCGGTGGTGGCGAGGGCGAGGGGCAGGGTTCTACGCATGTGAAGGTCCTCCTGAGGGGCGCACGGGGCGCACAGGGCGCATGGGGTAAATGGGGTATATGGGATGCACAGGGCGCACGGGGGCGCCGGAACGGGCGGGCTTGGTACGGCCCCGCCGCCGGCCGTTCATGTGGACCGGCACGTCGATCCGGGCGGGGTTGTGGAGGCCGAGGGCGGCCAGACTGGGCGTACGCATGGTGAAGTCCGCTCCCCGGAGCGCGTCGGCGCACATGCCGCAGGGGCGAGCCGGGGCGTCCCGGATGCTGTCAGAGCTTTCCTCGGCCGCGGATTCCGCCGGAATTACCGGCCCGGCCCCGCCCGGTGTTCGGCCTATGGCGGGTGTGTGCCCAGCCAGCGGCCACCATTCCGACGAGCGCGATGAATCCGAGGAGGATCAGCCGACCGGTAAGGCCGCCAGGGACCCAGTCGACGATGCCCCACAGCAGCTCGGAGTCGTGGTCGAGCAAACCGCGGATCACCGTTTGGGCGGCCAGGGCTGTGATCACCAACCCGACCGCCTCAAGGGCCGTATAGCCACCCTTGCGCATCGTGTTTCTCCGTCTCGTGTCCGGTTGTCTCGGCACGTGAACGAGTCTGTTCGCGCGGCGCGGCCGGCACATCGGCCCGGCGGCCCGAACCGTCTGCGACCACAGGCGAGGTGGTGATTCGACTCTGGTCGAGGTCGCCCCCACCCCTGGTCTGATTCACCGGCCGCGCGGTCTCGCGATAATGACCAGGTGAACACGGACGTCGCGCCACGGCTCGGGTGGTGGCAGCAGACCTGGCGGCTGGCAGCGGCAGCGGCAGCGGGCATACCGATCTGGCTCTCCATGGGTGTGCTGCTGCGGGGGCAGACGGGCGAAACGGGCTCGTGGTTCCTCATCGGTGATCCGCTGGTGGCTCTCGGCTGCCTGACGGCGCTTGTATGGCGGCGGCGGTTCCCGCTCGCCGTCGCCATGACGGTCGCGATCGCCTCGACCGCGTCGGCACTCGCCTCCGGCGCCGCGTTTCTGGCGCTGGTTTCGCTCTCGACTCGTCGCCGTCCGGTGGAGAGCGGGGTCGTCGGGCTGGCCTTCGTGACCGCGTCACAGTTCACCGGCGGGCTCTACCCGGTCCAGCGCACGTCCGACTCGTGGTGGCTCGAACTCACCTCGCCGGCGCTGATCGCGGGCATCGCGGTGGCCGTGGGCATGGCCATCGGCGCGCGCCGTGTCGAAGTGCGGTCCCTGCGGGACCGGGCGGAGAGCGCGGAACGGGAGCAGAGCGCACGGGCGGCGCAGGCACGCGCCCTGGAACGGAACCGGATCGCCCGCGAGATGCACGACGTGCTCGCGCACCGGATCTCCCTGGTCGCCATGCAGGCCGGAGTGCTGAGCCACCGCGGCGACCTCACCGCCGAGGAGAACCGCGTGCTGGTCCGCGGCATCGCCGACGGCTCCCACCAAGCACTGGAAGAACTACGGGATGTCCTCGGTGTGCTCCGGGCCGACCCGGGCCGCCCGGAACCGCCACAACCCTCCCTCGACCGAATCCCCGACCTGGTGGCCGACGCCCGCACCTCGGGACTGGACGTCACGCTCACCACCACCGTGACGGGAGTTCCGTCCGACGTCGTCGGACGAACCTGCTACCGGATCGTCCAAGAAGGACTGACCAACGCCGCCAAACACGCCCCCGGCGCCTCCGTACGCATCGCCCTCGAAGGAACAGCGGGCGACACACTCAACGTCAGCGTGCACAACTCCCCGGCCACCAGGGCAACCGCACAACCACCGGCATCGGGATTCGGCCTGCTCGGTCTCACCGAACGCATCGACCTCGCCGGCGGAAAGCTCAACCACCACCGCACACCCGACCACGGGTACCTCCTCACCGCACAACTACCCTGGCCAAACCCCACCCACGAAAAGAGAACATGAGTGGACAGCGAGCGGGAGCCGGTGCGTGTCGTCATCGTCGACGACGAACAACTGGTGCGCATGGCACTGCGCCTCGTCATCGACGGCGAACCGGACCTGACCGTCGTCGCGGAGGCGGCCGACGGGGACGCCGCGATCACCGTGGTGGACGAGCAGCGGCCGGACGTCGTGCTGATGGACGTGCGGATGCCCGGCCGCGACGGTCTCAGCACGACCCGGGAACTCCTCACCCGACCGGTGCCGCCGCGGGTGCTCATGCTGACCACCTTCGACTCCGACGATCTCGTGCTCGGCGCACTGCGCGCCGGAGCACTCGGGTTCGTCCTCAAGGACACCCCACCGCCGCAGATCCTCGACGCGGTACGGACCGTCGCGGACGGCAACCCCGTGCTGTCTCCGGCGGCCACGGCGCGCGTGATCGCCGCAGCCACCGGCCCGCAGTCCACTCACGCGCGCGACTCATCCCGCGAAGCCGCACGGAAACAACTGTCGGCCCTGACGGAACGAGAACGCGAAACCGCTCGGGCCATCGCGGACGGACTGGCCAACCCGGAGATCGCCCAGCGGCTGCACATCAGCGTCGCGACCGTCAAAGCCCACACAAGCAACCTGTTCGCCAAGCTGGCGGTCGAGAACCGGGTACAGATCGCACTCCTGGTCCGCGACGCGGAGGAATGACCCTGCGACAAGCGTCTATCGAAGGTGCTGCCAGGAGCCTGGCCGAAGCAGGTCAGGGACCAGCACACGTCTCGGGCGCACCCGCGAGCCGCAAGTCCCAGCCGACCGGACCTTGCCCGTCCTCACGTCGGACCAGGAGCGGGGGATGGACCTCGGGGACAGGGCGCCCCGCTGCCTCCCACTCGGCGAGCCAGGCGCGCAGGACTGCCAGAGACGGTGAGTCGCGATGGTCAGCGACGATCACGCCGTCCTGCTGAATCACCGCCGCGGTGGCGGGAGTCGAGTGCCCGAGCGCCCAAAGATCCGGCCGTAGGCCGGCCATGGTCAGATACGGGTTGCCCTTGGCCGCGACGAAGGTGCGCCAGGATGGCCAGTCCACTTCAGGGCCGTCGTACGGCTCGGTGTGCGCGTCTTTCAGCAGCCGTTCCAGGGTGGTGCGGGCACCGTTGTTCCGCCAGTTGTCCTTCTCCCGCCAGGCGATGGAGATCCAGGACGGCGCGGGCACGCGATTCTCCCAGTCCACCCACCGTCCGGGCAGATCGAGATTCCCCTTCGGCGAGGCGGTCGCCTCGATGTATCCGCCTGTGAAGACGGCCTCCACGGCCGGCCGGCCGTCACGGACACGGATCTTGGCGACGACAGTCATGTTGGGCACAGGCGCGATCGGCAGCGGGGCCACCATCAGCCCGCCGTCGACCATCTGGCTCACCCATGCCTCGGGGAGCATCGGCGGCGTGCACCAGGCCACCATCCGGTCGTACGGGGCCCGGTCCGGGAACCCGGCCGTGCCGTCGGCGGTGTAGCAGCGGATATTGCGCAGGCCCCGCTCATGGTGGATGAGGTTGGCCCAGCGGGTCAGGTAGTGGTCGATGTCGAGGCTGGTCACCTGACCGGTGTGCCCGACGAGCTGGGCGAGGAGGGCGCCGGAATAGCCGGAGCCGGTGCCGAGCTCGGCCACGTACATGCCTGGGTGGACGTCGAGTGTGGTCAGCTCGCGGTGGATCACCTGGGGATTGGAGCGGTGCGGGGTGGCGCCGCGGCCTTCGTGGTGGGTGTAGTGGCGTTCGGGGACGAGCTCGGCGACATCGGCGACGGTGGTCACGGTTCGCTCCTTCGAGGCGACGGGGGCACTTGTTTGCGAACAACTGCTCCGGGCGAGTGGGGGATACGCGGCCTGCGCCCGGCCAGCGGGTCAGATCGTCAGGGCGGTGTGGTGGTGCCACCCAGCGGCGGTGTACTCGCCGACCGGCCCCTGGCCGGGCAGCTCGGCCCAGGCGTGGTATTCGACCGGCGGCGGGGAGAACCGCACGCCCAGGCACCAGTTCAGCCGGCGGCCGAGTAGCGCGGCTGCCAGGACCGCGCCGAGCGAGGTCTCCATGCACGCGGCCCGCCCCGGCCACAAGCGGCCGGCGTGCCTGACCGCCGTGACCAGGACGTCGGCTCGGGCGGCAGTCAGTGGTCGGTGGCCGGCCCGCCGTGCCCGGCGGACCGCACGCACGGTGAAGCGGAAAGGCAGCCGCAAGAGGACCAGAGCCAGCGCGAGGCCCGCGGCCGCGGCGCAGCGCTCGAGGAGGGTTCCGATGCGGGTGGTGGAGTATGCCTCCATGCTCGTCATCGCCATCACCCCCACCGGTGGCGACGGCGTGCGGGCTCGGTGACGGCGAGTCCCCGGGCGGTGAGGGCGTGAGCGACGGTGCGGACGTCGTTGGTGGCCTGAGCGGCGCCGATGTCGTAGCGAGTGGCGTATTGCTCGGCCGCCTGGTCCTCGGTGGTGGAGGCCAGCAGGAGCATGACCGCGGCGGCTGCGGTGGGAGTCAAATGGGCCCAGCGGCCGGTGCGCTCGTCGAGGATGGCGCCGCCTTCGTCGGCGAGCACCGCATGGGCGCCCTCACACAGCTGCCACATGGCCGACCACCTCCCACCATGAGGCGGCGGTGGTGGTCTCCAGCTGACGCAGCCAGACCTCGGCGCTGACGGCGAGGTGCAGGGCGCCCTGGGCGGTCGCCTGTCCGGCTGCCGCGCGCCGCAGCATGCGCTCCACGGGAGGCTGGGTGATCAGTCCGGAGGCAGAGAGGCGGGAGGAGGGGCCGAGCAGACGGGCGAGGACCGCCGCGTGTCGGGTGAGTCCCGCGTAGGCGAGCGCGTTGAAGCCGCCCTTGGTCACGCGGGACAGGACGAAGTCCGGCAGGACCCCGGTGTGGGCGAATGCCTCCCCCAGCAGCGGCTTGTACCGGCCTGGCGCGCCGCGCTGGTCGGCGGGGACGGCCAGGCAGGCCCGGATGACTTCGTTGTCCAGGAAGGGGGCGGCGATCTCCACGCCGTGATCAGCGCGGGCGAGTTCGCGTAGGCCGCTGGTGTCTGCCCCGACCCTCGCGAGGTCCTGCCGGTCCGTCCACGCGGCCAGGTGCCGGGGTTCCTCGGGCAGCTCGCTGGAGGCCGTATCCAGGGCCTCGGCGAGTCGGTGGCGCACCTCGGGGCTCATCCAGTCAGCGGTGGCCAGCAGCGGTGTCCAGGCGATGGGGCGTTCTGCCTGTGGCACCCAGGCGCGGGGAGCCTGGCGCAGTTCGGTGGCGGTGTGCCGCCAGGCGTCGGCCAGGCCGGTGCGCGAGGCCGGGCGGCGCGCCGCAGCACAGTCAGTGGGGGGACGTGCCGCAACCGAGCGTGGGCGTGGGCGTGCGCGAGGGCCCGGCGGTGCCGGCGGTCGCGCAGCAGATCGGACAGGTAGGAGGAGGGCGCGGACAGTACGGCGTCCCCGGCCGCTCCGGTGAAGTGCACGGCCGCCGGTTGGTGTTGGGCGACCGCCTCCAGCACGGCCCGTTTGATGCAGGCAGTGACCGCATACGCGTTGGGCGCGTCGGTCAGGGGCAGCGTGGACAGGTCGTCCAGGCCGCTGTAGTACACGGACTTGTCGCAGCCAGGCACGGTGTGATGGGTGAGTTCCGGTACCGCAGCCGCGGTGCGCACAGCGTAGGCGAGGTCGTCATCCCTCAGCCGGGCATCGGCGAAAGTGACTGCGGTGACAGGTCCGCGCCGGGCAGCGAGGCATGCCAGCGTTGTGGAGTCCAACCCGGCCAGGTCCGCGCTCACCGCTCGTGTGCCGTCCAGGCGTGTATCGACCGCTTCGCTCAGCGCAGCCCGTACCCGCGGGGCGGCATCGGGAAGGTTCAACGGTTGGTAGTTGACCGGCTCGTAGCGGATGGTGTTCGCCCCGTCGGGCGTGATCAGCAGCAGATGGCCGGTCGGTACGCGGCTCACTGCGCGGAACAGGCTCCGTTGCCCTAAGACATCCGGCTGCGCCAGGGCCAGGTGAGCGGCGAGAGCGGCTGGATCGAACGGTGCCCCATCCAGCGCGGCCAGCGCCCCGGCCGATGTTGACCACCACGTTCCTGCGGCCCCTGCCCGCCAGTACACCGGGTGCTGCCTGGCGAGATCGCCGATCACTGCCAGGGATTCGCCGCTGCGCGCGATCGTGAGATAGGAGCCGGGCCAGCAGGTCAGCGCGTTCCAGTCGCTCGCCCGCACGGTCGTCAGCGCCTGGCGCAGCTGCTGGTCGTCGGCGCCGCAATCACCGACGACTGCCAGTGCCAGCGGGCCGGAGCCTGCCGATCGGACGTGGCCGGTGGGCCAGCCAACGGTCCACACTGCGTCCAGTCCCAGTACGGGCCTTCTGCTCCTCGGTAGCCGATCGTGTCGGCTCGCTCCGTACCATCCTGCGCTCCACCGCATCAGCCGCCTGCTCTCGTCGCTATCGCTCTTGGTGGTCGAAACGGAGCGGGCGCCGGGCTGCTGGCGGCCGTGCCCCAACACGGACCTCATCGAAGCCCCGGCGCCCGTTCACGTCCGGAGCCCGGGGCCGGGACGCGGCGCACACCCGCCCGGCCCCAGGCAGCCGATGGATCAGGCGTTCTTGTACTGGGTGTCGTCGGCGGTGTCGAAGTTGTTCGTGCCCAACGTCACCTCGACGACGTCACCGGCGTCCAGGACGATCGGAGCGGTGTACACGGGAGCGGTGGACTGTGTGTTCATGATTTCTACCTCCATGGTGTTCCGTCCCTCGCACCCGGGAATGGGCGCGTCGTGGACCTCGTACCTGGCCATGCGGCCGGGGACGGGGGAGCCGCTTGTTCCCCGACCGCATGGCCCTGACGGCTAGTCAACTCGGAGCGTGACGGCAGCGGTACGGTGTTGGGCAGGCAAAGCGGTATATCGGGTATACGGGGCAGGTACTCATGACCAAGCGGACGCCGAATCACCGGCTGAGGAACCTCGTCGCCGAGTCCGGGCTGACGTACGAGGCCCTGGCCAAGGAGGTGCGCGCAGTGGCCGCCGAGTGCGGGACAGCGTTACGAACCAACAAGTCGACCATCGAGCACTGGGTCAGCGGCACCGTCCCCGCAGGCGATACCGGCCGCTATCTCGCCGTAGCACTCTCCCGCCGGCTCGGCCGCCTGCTGACCCTTCACGATCTAGGCGTCGCGCCGTACGAAGAGGAGGATGACGGCCTCGGACTGTCTCTCGGCGAGGATCCGCTGGACGCCCTGCTACCGATGTGGAGGGACGAATTGGACCGGCGCCGCTTCCTCAGCACGTCCGCCTACTCGGTCGCCGCCGCCGGCCTGCCACTGTCGTACGTCCGAGAGATCGCCGACCGCACCGCAGCCGCCCGCGCCGGCCGGACCATCGGCATGGGTGAAGTCGCCGCGGTCCGCGACATGGTGCGGCTCTTCTCCGAGATGGACGAACGCCACGGCGGGCAGCACGGCCGCAGTGCCCTGGTCCAATACCTGCGCGACGACGTCGCTCCGCTGTGCCGAGGCCGCTTCCATAGCGACGAGATTCGCCGGCACATGCTCTCCGCCGCCGGCCGGGGCGTGCACCTGCTCGGCTGGAAGTCCTACGACGCAGGACAGCAGGGCCTGGCCCAGCGCTATTACCTGCAGTCCTACGCGCTCGCCGTCGAGTCCGGCATTCCCGGGCACGACGGGTTCGTGATGCGCACGATGGCCATGCAAGGGCTCAAGCTGCACCGGCCCGAGCACTGCCAGGCCCTCGCCGAGACCGGGCTCAGCCGGGCCAAGGGCAAGGTGGACGTGCAGACCGAATCCCTCTTCCGCGTCGTGCACGCCCACACCCTGGCCAAGTCCCGGCAGCGGCAAGCGGCCGTCGCTGAGGCCGAGCGGGCGCGCACGCTCCTGGCCGCGGACTGCGGGGACGAGGTGCCGTTCTGGGCTCTTGCCTGGGGTCCGCCCGCAGCGTCCGTCTACTCGCGCAATGCGAAGGTCTACGAGACGTTGGGCGATCGGAAGACGGCGGCGGAGCAGTACGCGCGGGCCGCCGCGTCTCGCCCGGCAGGCTATGCGCGAATCGTCGCCCTCGATTTGGTGGCGAGCGCTGAGATGCAGCTCAAGAGCGGCAGCATCGAGCAGGCGTGTGCCACCTGGAACAGGGCGATGGACCATATGGGCGGGGTGCGGTCCGTCCGCACCCGCAAGGCCGTGAAGCGTATGCGCAGCGACCTCGCTCGCTTCCGGGCCCGAGGTGCCCGCTGTGCGGCTGAGCTGGATGAGCGGGCTGTCGAGTTCCTCGCCGCGACGTGATCGCCATCAGACCAGCGGCTTATGACCAAGCGTGGACGCCGCCGACAGACTCGTCGAACTCCAGCCGACGCGGAGCACGCCAAGCTCGGCGGCTGGGGCGTGCTCGACTCGTCCGAGACGCCGGGCGGCTGCTTCAGCCACTTCTCCGATATCCAGGTGACCGGCTTTCGCACACTGTCGCCCGGACAGCGGGTGGACCTCGAGTGGGAAGCCCCCGGCTTCAAACAGGACGGGTGCGACTACCGCGCGGTGAGCATCGTGCCTCGGCCTGCCTGACAGCCACGGCTGACATCAAGGACGGCATACGGCCGCGGCCCTCAGCAGCTCGCGGTGACCACGCACCCTCCGCCGCGGCATGCAGCGGCATCCCGTTGATCGAACTCCCCAAGCCGTGCTCACTTTGTCTGCCGCTTTACCCCGGTGCACGCAACCAGCCTTCGGCCGTCCTCTGTGAGGAAGAGCATGAAGACCCACGAGCCTTGGGGGCTGTTGACCTGGCCGAGGCGAACGGGCTGATCGTGCTCACCGAGGAGCTGCACGGTGCGCTCAAGTCCCACGGTTTCCTGACCGGTCCCGCGGGTGCGTCGAAGCCGACGGTCGTAGACGTGAGTGAGCGGGCGCGTGCATGTCGCCTCAGCCCAGACTACGTATCCGCCTCCATGAACCAGCGCGGCACGGGCGCCGGCCGTTGCCTCGTCCTCGCCCGCAAGCAATTGAATGAGCGAGCTGCGCTCCACGTTCACCCCCTACGGCGTGTATCGAAAATGCTGCCAGGAGCCTGAGCTATGTGGGCGAAGATTGAGCGCAACTCGGTGGCGTTCGGCGTGGAGATCAGGAAGGCTCGCGCGCATGGTCTCGGTAGTGCAGAACGTGGCGATTGACTGTGCGGATGCCTATGAGCTGGCTCGGTTCTGGAGCAGTGTGACAGGCCGTCCACTGCATCCGGAGGACGGACCGGGTGACCGGGAGACTCAGGTGCTGCTGGCGGAGGGCCCAGTGCTGCACTTCAACCAGGTGCCCGAGGCTAAGACGATCAAGAACCGGATTCATCTGTGTTTGCGCCCTGAGACCTCGCGCGATCAGGAGGTGGAGCGGCTGCTGGGCCTCGGCGCCACCTTTGTCGCCGACCACCGGAATCCCGATGGTTCAGGCTGGGCAATCCTTGCTGATCCCGAAGGCAACGAATTCTGCGTTCTGCGCAGCGAGTCCGACCGAGCGGCCATGAATTCCTGACCCTCATGCGCCGCCCTGGTCGGTTCAAGGCCGCCGGTACGGGCTTGAGTTCAACGGGCCCGAGCGGAAGCCGTAGGGTTCCCCCATGGTGACTGCGACTGTCCGTGAGTGGAGCGATGAGGAAGGCTGGGGCGTGCTCGACTCGCCCGAGACTCCGGGCGGCTGCTTCGGCCACTTCTCCGACATCCAGGCGACCGGCTTCCGCGCGCTGTCGCCCGGACAGCGGGTGGATCTCGAGTGGGAAGCCCCCGGCTTCAAGCAGGACGGGTATGACTACCGCGCGGTGAGCATCGTGCCTCGATCCGCCTGACCTCCACAGCACCGTCGTGGTCACTTCGGGCTGACGCCGAGCATTGTTCGGGCTGACGCCGAGCATTGATGGGCTACGGCCGGAAGAGCTTCGGAAGGGCTTCAATGCAGCCCGCCGGAGGCGAAGCCGTGGGGGCGCGATTCGCCCGTCCGGTCGGGGCCGCTTCCTCGTTCGCGGCCCGTCCGGACCACCGCCGCGGGCCGCGCTTGACTTCGAGCGGACTCGAATCCGTAGCGTGCCGCCATGAGCGACAGCACCACACCCCAGCACAAGATCGGTTCGGGTTTCGGCGCCCGGAGCACCGCCGACGACGTCCTCGCGGGCATTGACCTCACCGGTCGGCTCGCCCTGGTCACGGGCGGCTACTCGGGCATCGGCGTCGAGACCACGCGCGCACTGACGAAGGCCGGCGCCCGTGTCGTGGTCCCGGCCCGCCGGGTCGGTGCGGCACAGGAGGGCCTGGCCGGGATCGACGGTGTCGAGGTGGACGAACTGGACCTCGGCGACCTGGACAGCGTGCGCGGCTTCGCCGAGCGGTTCCTCGCCTCGGGCCGGGCCCTGGACATCGTCATCGACAGCGCGGGAATCATGGCCTGCCCCGAGACCCGGGTCGGGCCGGGCTGGGAGGCTCAGTTCGCCACCAACCACCTCGGCCACTTCGCCCTCGTCAACCGACTGTGGCCCGCGATCGAGCCGGGCGGCGCCCGCGTCGTCTCGGTCTCCTCCACCGGTCACCATGCCTCCCCCGTCCGCTGGGACGACGTCCACTGGCGCCACGGCTACGACAAGTGGGAGGCGTACGGCCAGGCCAAGACGGCGAACGCGCTGTTCGCCGTGCAGCTCGACCGCCTCGGCCGGGAGCGGGGTGTGCGGGCCTTCTCGCTGCACCCCGGTGGCATCCTCACTCCCCTTCAGCGGCATCTGCCGAAGCAGGAGATGGTGGAGCGGGGCTGGATCGACGCGGACGGCAATCTGCTCCACCCCGAGGCGTTCAAGACACCGGAGCAGGGTGCCGCCACGCAGGTGTGGGCGGCGACGTCCCCCCAGCTGAACGGCATGGGCGGCGTCTACCTGGAGGACTGCGACATCGCCGAGCCCGCCCCGGCGGACGGCTCCCGGGTCGGCGTCAAGGAGTGGGCCACGGACCCGGAGCAGGCCGCCCGCCTGTGGGCGCTGTCCGCCGAGCTGACCGGCGTGGACGCGTTCGCCGCCTGAGAGGTGTGTGGTCGGCGGGGTGCGGGTGCGGGTGCGGGTGCGGGCCTGGCCGCGGGTGCTACGAGGGCTCGGCGGCTTCGACGCACCCGCCCGCTAGCGCGGGGGTTCCGCACGACCAGCGGGCGTGGCGTATCCCGCGCGGATCGACGGGCTGAAGGGCGGAACCCGCGACGGTACCCGCCCTCCGGCGTCACACCGCTCGATCCGTCAGGATCGCGCTCACCACCACCCCGAAGAGGTGCTCGGCGCGCGCCTCGAGCCCGGGCTGGTCGCCGAGCCAGGCGAGCGACGAGGCCAGGGCGAAGAGGTCGGCGCCGTCGATGTCGGTCCGCGCCACGCCCGCGCCCTGGGCGCGGGTGAGGAGCCGGGTGCCGGCCGCGCGCATGGTGACGCAGGAGGTGTGGAGCGCGGATTCGGGGTCCTCGATCGCTTTCACCATCGCCGTCACCACGCCGCGGTAGTTCTTCGTGCACGCGACGAAGTCGCGCAGCCACAACATCACCGCGTCCTGAGGCGAGCTCGTGGTCTCGACCTCGGCCGCCCGCGCCGTCAGCTCGTCGAAGCTCGTGCGGAGCAGGGCCTCGAGCAGCGCCTCCCGGGTCGGGAAGTGACGCAACAGCGTCGCCAGCCCGACCCCGGCCCGGCGGGCGATGTCGCGCATCGACGCGTCGACGCCCTGCTCGGTGATGACGGCGCCGGCGACGGCCAGCAGACGGTCATGGTTGGCCTGGGCATCCGCCCTCATCTGCCCTCCCTTGAATATCCGGATCACTGACCCGTATAATCGGATCACTGGTCCGGAAAAACGGATCTGTGGTTCACTTAGTTTACCCCTCGGGGAGACGCAGGAGAGAGCTGTGCCCACACAGACCATGAAGGCGATCCGGCTGCACGAGTTCGGCGGCCCCCAGGTGCTGCGTCACGAGGAGGTGCCCGTTCCCGAACCGGGGCCGGGCGAGGTGCTCGTCCGCGTGCACGCGGTCGGCATCAACCCTCCTGACTGGTACGCCCGCGAGGGAATGCCCGACGTACCGGCCGAGCTGAAGCCCCCGATGGATCTCCCCCTGATCCCGGGGACCGACGTCTCGGGCGTCGTGGAAGCCGTCGCCGCCGACGTCGACGGCTTCGCGGCCGAGGACGAGGTGCTCGGCCTGCTGCGCTTTCCCACCACGCTCCAGGCCGGCGCCTACGCCGAGTACGTCACCGCGCCGGCGTCCGACTTCGCCCGCAAACCGGCCGGCGTCGACCATGTGCACGCCGCCGCCCTGGCCATGTCGGGGTTGACCGCGTGGCAGTTCCTGATCGAGCTCGGGCACGACCATCCCTCGCCGTTCCAGGCGGCCCAGCACCGCCCGATGGCACTCGACAGCGAGACGACGGTGCTCGTCAACGGCGCCGCCGGTGGCGTGGGGCACCTCGCTCTCCAACTGGCCAAGTGGAAGGGAGCCCGCGTCATCGCCGTGGCCTCCGGCGCCCACGAGACGTTCCTGCGCGAGCTCGGCGCCGACGAGTTCATCGACTACACCAAGGAGCGGCCCGAGGACGTCGCCCGTGACGTCGATCTCGTCCTGGACACCGTCGGGGGCCCCGACAGCAGGCGCTTCCTGCGCACCCTCAAGCGCGGCGGATCCCTCTACCCGGTGTACTTCGGCGAGTTCGACGACGAGGAGAACGTGAGGCTGGGTGTCACGGTCACGGCCGCCCAGGTCCGCTCGAACGGCGCGCAGCTCGCCGAGATCGGGCGCCTGCTCGCGGACGGCACGATCCGCGTGGCGATCGACAGCACCTTCCCGCTCGAGGACGCCCGGGCGGCGCACGAGCGAGCTGCCCAGGGACACCTCCAGGGCAAGATCGTGCTGACGGTCGCATGAGCGCGAAGGCCGCCCCCGGCTGGGGAAGCGCCCACCTCGCCGCGATCCGCCCGGGGAAGGTGGCCCTCGACCCGGCCGAGCAACTCGCCGTCCACCAGACGCTGGCCCGCTACGCCTTCGCCCTGGACCAGCGGGACCTGGAGGCGCTGGGAGCCGTCCTGACCGACGACGCCACATGGGCGTTCAAGATCGCTGGCGAGAGCGACCTCGGGCCCGTCGTCGGACGCGCGGCGATCCTCGCGTTCGTACGAGACGCGATGGACGCGGAGACCGACCAGCGACGGCACAACCTGGTCAACGTCGTCTTCCACAGCGCGGACGCCGATACGGCGCTGGTGCACGCCTACCTCATGCTCACGTCGAACGCGGGCGGGGGCGGGGGCGTGGTCGCGACCGGCTTCTACGCCTTCGGGCTCGAACGCACCGGGGGCGAGTGGCGGATCGCCGAGCTGTTCCTCGGCACGGACAACGCCTGGTAGGAAGGGCGACCCCAAGCCAACGGCTACAGATACTCGCTGTAGAAGGCTGCCAGACGTTCAATTGCCTGGTCGACGTATCGGGGCTCGTCGTACATCTCGTAGTGTCCGGCGCCTTCGACGATGAGCAGATCGATGGGGTTGGGGGCCAAGCTCCACAGTTTCATGCCCGCCTCGTACTGGCCGGTGTTCCCCTGGCGCCCTGCGACGATCACCTGGAGCGGTTGGGTGAGTAGCTGGTCGACGAGGTGGAAGGCGTCGTAGCCGAGGAGCAGCGAGTCGCTGCGGCGAAGGCGACGGTTGGTCGAGTGCTCGCTGCCGCCTCTTGGCGTTCGGTAGTACGTGATCGCCTGAGTGGTGTCGATGTCGGTGAATCCGGCCGCCGCCGCGTCCTCGAGGGTGTCCGGCAACCAGTTGACCCGCTCGAGGTCTTGCCCGATGACCTCCCGCGTCCGCGCCGCGGCAAGGTCATCGAGTGTTGCGGCGGGGCCGTTGGGGGAGAAGCCGGGCCCGCGCCAGGACTCGCCCATGTTGCCGGCGACGACCGTGGCTATCGCCTTGATGCGGTGATCGGTGCGAGCCGTATGCACGGCGTAGCCGCCACCGGCGCAGATGCCGAGCGCGCCGATCCGCTGTGGATCGATGCCGGGGATGGTGCTCAGTTCGTCGATCGCGTAGGAGATGTCTTCGCCGCGACGATAAGGATCCTCGAGGTCACGAGGCTGTCCACCGCTTTGTCCTTGATAGGCGGGGTCGAACGTGAGGGTGGCGAAGCCGTTCTTGGCGAGTCGGGACGCGTAGTTCGCACCGATCTGCTCCTTGACGCTGCTTCCAGGCGTGGAGAGCACAACTGCGGCCTGAGGTTCCGCGGCGTCGAAGCCCTCCGGGAGGTAGAGATCGGCGGCGAGATCGAGGGCGCCGCGAGGGATGGAGATGTGCTGTGGCATGAGGGGTCAGCGCCTTCCGCGTAGAATCCTTCGGAGCTGTTCGGTTTCCAGCTAGTTCCAAACCGAACTAGCTCAAGGCCGTACCATATCTCAAGGAGTGCCATGTCGGCGGATGACGCTGCTGAGCTGTGGAAGTTGAATCAACGACTTCTGACCAGGGTCATGAACGCTGCCGCCCCGCAGCTCGAAGAGCTGGGGCTCGAGACGAAGGAGTTCTTCGTTCTCGACGAGGTGGACGCATGTAAGTACCCGGCTGAGCTCACCCGGAAGCTGATGCTTCCGAAGGCGAGCATCACGACGTACTTGCGGAACCTCGTTGACCGCGGGCTGGTGCGCAGAGAGATCGACGAGAGTGACTTGCGCCGCCATCGCGTCATGACAACTCCCGAGGGGCAGCGAGTGCGCGCCAAGGCCCTCGAAGCTCTTGCCTCGGAGTTCTCGACGATGATGGCGCGGCTCGACGAACGAGACCAGTCTGAACTGCGTCGGATGCTGCTGAGGCTCCTCGAGACCGAATAGGGCATGCGTCCCTGGTGTGACACGTCCCCGGAGCCCCTCTCCGGCTCGAAGGCCGGATGCGGGGAGGGGGCGGCGTCGACGATTGCCGCGGAAGCCTGGTCGCCGGATTTGGTTTCAAGTGAAACCGTATCGAACGGATGAATGGCTGTAATGTGGCCTCATGGCCGCCGATGTTTCTCCCCAGCCCACCGCCTCGCGTGCGACCGGTCGCCCCGGGGATGCCTCGCCCTTCGCTCTCGGGCTGCTGCTGCGCCGGGCGCACTGGCGGGCGGCTGGGGTGATGGGGGAGGCGCTTCGGCCGCTCGGCATTGAGTTGCGGCATTTTGCCGTGCTGATCGTGCTGGTCGACTGCGGGCCCACGGTGCAGCGGGACCTGGCGGCGGCGACGGGGTCGGACAAGGCGGGGATCATGCGGGTCGTGGACGACCTGGAGCGCAAGGGGCTGGTCGTACGGAAGGCCGTTCCGGGGGATCGGCGGGTGCGGGCGGTGGAGATCACGCCTGAGGGTGTCGAGCTTTTCGACGCGGCCCATGTGGCGGCGGAGCCGCTGGCTGAGCGGCTGGTCGCCGAGCTGGGGCCCGGCGAGGCCGAGCGGCTGACGGATCTGCTGAACCGGTTCGCCTATCCCGCGGAGGGTTAGGCCGACGAGGACGCCGTGTGACCGCCTGGGGCTCGGTGTCACACGGCGTCAATCGTCCGGCACGGGCTACGCGGCGAGGCGCTTCGCGAGGTCCATGGCCTTGGCGGTCGCGTCCTCGAAGGCGCGCTCGCGGGACGCCTCGTAGAGCGGGATCAGGTCGGACATGGCCGGGTTGCGGGGGGCCATGGTGAGCTCCGGGACGATGAAGTCGAGGTCCAGGCCGAGGGTGCGCTTGAGGACGGCCTCCAGGTAGTTCTGCACGAAGTCGAAGCCCTCGCGCGGGGTGCCCGGCGCGTAGGAGCCGCCGCGGCTGGCGACGACGACGACCGGTGTGCCCTCGGCGGAGGGGGACTCGCCCGCGGTGCGGCCGAGCAGGAGCACGTTGTCCAGCCATGCCTTGAGGGTCGAGGGGATCGAGAAGTTGTGCATGGGGGCGCCGATCAGGACGGCGTCCGCCTGCTCCAGCTCCTCCATGAGCTTCTCGCGCACGGCGAACGCCGTGGACTGCTCCGGGGTGCGCTCGGCCGGGGCGGTGTAACCGGCGGACCAGGCGGTGGCGGTCATGTACGGGACGGGGTTGGCGGCGAGGTCGCGGTAGATCACCGTGCCCTCCGGGTGCTGCTCCTCCCATGCCTTGCGGAAGGCGGCCGTGACCGAACGGGACGAGGACGCCTCGCCCGGAAGCACGGACGAGTCGATGTGCAGCAGCGTGACCATGAACTTTCTCCAAGAGTGACGCCCGAGGCGGGGAGCCCGGGGCAGGGCTGAGCATTGGCGCTCGGCGATAGTTAAACACGAGATAGTATTGAATGATACTGTCGTGAGTGTAGCTGAGATGGGCGCGTCGCGTCGTATTGAGCAGATGCAGCAGATGGGAGATAGGCGATCTTGGACGTCTACGAGGCGGTCACGAGTCGACGGGCAGTGCGCGGGTTCACCGACCAGCCTGTCCCGAGAGAGGTGCTGGAGCGTGTGCTGTCCGCAGCGGCTTGGGCGCCGTCCGGATCGAACATTCAGCCGTGGCACGTCTACGTGCTGACCGGCGAGCCGCTCGCCGAGCTCAAAAAGCGGGCCGGCGAGCGTCTGGCCGCGGGCGACCCCTGGGACGAGGCGGAGTACGCGCAGTACCCGCCGGTGTTGAAGTCCCCGTACGGCGAGCGCCGATCCGCCTTCGGCGAGCAGCGTTACGGGGCGCTCGGTGTCGCGCGCGAGGACCTGGAGGCGCGCCAGCGGGCCGCCTCCGCGAACTGGCAGTGCTTCGGCGCGCCCGCCGCCCTGTTCTGCTACATCGACCGCGACCTGGGCCCGGCCCAGTGGTCCGACGTCGGCATGTATCTGCAGACCGTCATGCTGCTGCTTCGCGCCGAGGGGCTGCACAGTTGCCCGCAGATGGCATGGGCGAAGTTCCGCGAGAGCGTCGCGGAGATCGTTTCGCCTCCGGGGGAGCTCATGCTCTTCTGCGGCATGTCGATCGGATACGAGGACGTCACGGAGAGTGCCGGCCGTACGGGGCGGGCGCCGCTCGACGAGACGGTCAGGTTCATCGACGGTTACTGAGGTCTGCGGGGGGTGAGGGGTCCTCAAGGGCCAACGGGGTCCGCGAGGGCCACAGGGTCCTCGGGGGCCTCAGGGTCGCGGTGCGTCCCTCAGCCTTGCGGTGTCGTCAGCCACGCGCTGACGCGCGTCATCGCCGAGGGGCCCGAGGTCTCGGCGACGTCCTGCGCCAGATCGGCGATCGAGACGGCGCGCAGCGCTTCTCGCCAGGCCGCGTCCGCCCCGGACATCGCGCGGGCGATCGGGCACGGAGTGGTGCACGACTCGGCCGGGGTGGCCAGCGGGCCCCGCTGGCGGATCTCCGTGCAGGTGAACGCCGCGGCGGGGCCGTCGACCGCTTCGACCACGTCGAGCACGGTGATCGAGGCGGGCTCCCGGGTGAGTACGTAGCCGCCCGCCTTGCCCTGGACCGAGCGCACGAGCCCGGCCCGGGACAGCGCCTGTAGCTGTTTGGCCAGGTAGCTGGCCGAGACGTCGTGGAACTCCGCCAGCTTGGTCGCGGGGACGGGCTCCTCGACGGACGTGAGCACGACGCAGCAGTGCAGGGCCCACTCGACTCCGCCGGACATCTTCACGCGACCACTGTAATCAGCCCGTCTACTCGGACAACTTGTGTCCGCGTATTTTCTCGGACAAGATGTGTCCGAGTTTGGTGGATGCCGCGCTCACGCGGGTATCCATATGCCGTATTTCGGACGCAATCCTGACGAAGGGCATGTCATGAAGTTCGCAGTCATCGGCGGTACCGGGCTGATCGGGTCGCAGGTCGTCAAGAATCTGAACGCCGCCGGGCACGAGGCGGTACCGCACTCGCAGTCCACCGGAGTCGACGTCATCACCGGCCAGGGGCTGGACGAGGCGGTGGCGGGAGCCGACGTCGTCGTCAACCTGACCAACTCCCCGACCTTCGACGACGCTTCCCCGGCCTTCTTCCGGACCTCGATGGACAACCTGCTGGCCGCGGCCCAGCGGGGCGGCGTCGGCCACTTCGTCATCCTCTCGATCGTCGGCGTGGACCAGGTGCCGGAGCTGGACTACTACCGGGCCAAGACGCTCCAGGAGGAGATCCTCGAGGCCGGGCCGGTCCCGTACTCGATCGTCCGGGCGACGCAGTTCATGGAGTTCATGGACGACGTCATGTCCTGGACCGCCGACGGTGACACCGTCCGGCTGCCCGCCACGCCGATCCAGCCGATCGCCGCCAAGGACGTGGCCGCCGCGGTGGCGGAGGTCGCCGCGGGCGCCCCGGTGCGTGGCATTCACAACATCGGGGGCCCCGAGGTCTTCTCCCTGGACGAGCTGGGCCGGATCACCCTGTCCCACAAGGGCGACGACCGCACCGTCGTCACCGACCCCACCGCCGGTATGTTCGCCGCCGTCAAGGGCGACGTTCTCACCGACAAGAGCGCCCACCTCGCCCCCACCCGCTACACCGACTGGCTCTCCTGACGACGACCCGCTCGCGCCCGCTCAGGCGCGCGGACCGCGGACCGTAGACCGCGGACCGTAGATCACAGGGCGCGCCGAGCCCTGGCCGCCGTGGCGGAAGCGGACAAGACGCCGGCCCGTCCGGCGTCACCGCCCCGCCGGTCGGGGCTCGATGCGGGGCTCGATGTTGTGGTTGAGCCGGAAGACGTTGTCCGGGTCGTACAGGGCCTTCACCCCGGCCAGGCGGTGGTAGTTCTCGGCGCCGAATCCCTCGATGACCCGGTCCCGGCCTTCCTTGCCGATGAAGTTGAGGTAGACCGCGCCGCGGGACCACGGCCGGACGTCGGCGCGGGTGTCATGGGCCCATTGCCGGACGCGGGCGTCGTCGGCCGGGTCGTCCCACAGGCCGAAGGGGTGCACGATCCAGGGCGCCTCGCGCCAGGGCAGCGGAAAGTCGGAGGGTCCCTGGGACACCGCTCCGCCCTGAGGGAACAGAACGTGCTGGGAAGGGGAGGGGACGACCATGTCGAAGGCGCGCGAGCAGAAGCGGTCCACCGCCTGGTCGGGGAAGGTGTCGAGGTATTCGGCGGACCAGTAGTTCCGGTAGCCGGGCGGGTCGTCGAGCATGCACTGCAGGTCCGCGTAGGGCAGTTCGGTGATCATTTCCGCGTCGTGGCCGAGCTGCAGCAGGGGAGCGGTGATGGCGCGGGCCTGCTCCTCGTGGCCGGTGTACGTGAGGAGCACCGCGCAGACGAGGGTGTCGACCATGTCTTCGGGAACGAACTCCTCGGGCGGGCCGGTGAGATAGAGCAGCCCTCCACCGACCTGGCCCGGCGCGGACTCGAAGAAGTCGCGGTAGGCGCGCACCACGGCCGGGCCCGCTTCGGGGCGCCACAGCAGCAGCATCGCCGTCATGGTGGTGAGCGGATGGAGCCGGAGGGTGAAGGCGGTGGCCACGCCGAAATTGCCGCCACCGCCGTGGAGGGCCCAGAACAGCTCCGGGTGCTCCTTCTCGTCGACGTGCAACTGGTCGCCCTGCGCCGTCACCAGGTCGACGGACAGGAGGTTGTCGCAGGCCAGACCGAAGGCGCGGTCCAGAAAGCCCGCGCCACCGCCCAGCACGAAGCCGCCGACCCCGGTGGTGGATACGCGGCCTCCGGTCGTCGCCAGGCCGTACGGCTGTGTCGCCCGGTCGAGCCCGCTCATGATCGCGCCGCCACCGACCGTCGCCGTACGGGCGCCGGGGTCGACCGCCACCCCGTCCATCCTGCGCAGGTCGATGACGAGACCGCCGTCCACGAGGGACATCCCGGCCACGCTGTGTCCGCCGCCGCGCACCGCGATCGGCAGGTCGTGGTCGCGGGCGAAGCGGATCGCGCGGGCGACGTCTTGTGCGGTCTCGCATTGCGCGATGGCGGCCGGGCGCCGGTCGATCATCGCGTTGAAGAGCCTGCGGGCCTCGTCATAGGGCGCGTCGCCCGGCGCGATCACCTTGCCGACCAGGCTCTCGCCGAGGTCGGTGAGGGCTGTGCCGTAGCTGCCACCGGGTGCCATGGGGGACCACTCCCCGTAGTGATGGTCGGCCTCATGTCCGTTGCCGACCCCATCTCAAGCGTAACGAGCGGTGTGGTCGGGGGCGCGTCGAGAACGGCGCTCAGCGAGCCCCGGCCGTGCCCCTCAACCGAACGCCGCCAGGGAGACCGGCTGCCACTCCCGCCACGTCTTCAGGCGCTCCTCGTAGAGATCGGCGACATCGGTGAAGGACTTGCCGAGGAAGATCCTCAGCGGGGGCCGCTCCGCGTCGACGATCCGGAGAATCGCGTCGCGGGTCGCGCGCGGGTCGCCGACCTCGAAATCCACCGCGGTGGCCTCGTGGACTTCGGCGTAGTCCGGGTGCCGCTCACTGTGCCGTGCCCCGCGCGCCAGCCAGTCGGTGGCATAGGGGCCGGGCTCGACGTTGGTGATATGGATGCCGAAGGCCGCCACTTCTTGTGCCAGGGACTCCGACAATCCCTCAAGGGCCCATTTGGAGGCGTGGTACGCGCCGATGCCGGGGAAGGCCCGTACGCCGCCCTCGCTGGTCACCTGGAGGATCCGTCCCGATCGCTGCGCCCGCATGAGGGGCAGAACGGCCTGTGTGACCCACACCGCGCCCAGGAAGTTGGTCTCCATCTGGGCCCTGAGCTCGTCCTCGGTCAACTCCTCGACCATGCCGAAATGCCCGTAGCCGGCGTTGTTCACCGCGATGTCCAGCGAACCGAAATGCGCATGGGTGCGCTGCACCGCCGCATGCACCGCGGCCCGGTCGGTGACGTCGAGCCGCAACGGCAGCACCGCATCCCCGTACCGCTCGACCAGGGGATTCAGGTGGCTGATATCCCGAGCTGTCGCCGCGACGTGATCGCCGCGTTCCAGCGCGGCGTCCGCCCACTCGCGGCCGAACCCCCTCGAGCTGCCCGTGATGAACCACGTCTTCGCCATGATGATCGGTGCTCCCTTTGGGATGGCTTGCCTGCTGTTGCTCCTCCATCGTGCGGCTGGTCAAGGCATTCCACCAGCGAAGGTCTGGCATAGGAGACATGTGGTTTCGGAATGTGTCACGATGACGGCATGGCCGACCTGTCGCTCACCGGTCTCCGCGTCGTCCAGGCCGTGGTCGACACCGGATCGTTCACTGCCGCGGCCGACGCACTCGGATACACCCAGTCGGCGGTGTCCCGTCAGGTGGCGGCGATGGAAGCCGCCGCGGGCGCACCGCTGTTCGTCCGGGGCGCCCGCGGGGTGACGCCCTCACCTGCGGGGATGGTGCTCGCCCGCCGGGCCGCGACGGTCCTCAGCGAGATCGACGCCGTCAGCGCGGACCTCGCCGGGCTGACGGACCACGTCACCGGGCGAGTCTCCATCGCGGCCTTCCCCTCGGCCGCCGCCGTGCTCGTCCCCAGGACACTGGCCCGGCTGCGCGACGACCACCCGGCACTGATCGTCGAGTTCGGCGAGGCGTCCTCGCCCACGCAGCTTCGCCAGCTCCGCGCCCACCGCATCGACGTCGCGGTGATCGGCGTGGGAGCGGACCTGCCCGGCTACGCATTCGAGGGGCTGCGCCGCGATCTGCTCCTCGACGGCGGTCTCCTGCTCGCCGTCCCCGCGAACCACCGGTTCGCCGGTCGCGGAACCATCCCGGTGACCGAGCTGAGGGACGAGCCCTGGATCGTCGGCAAGGGCCTCCGCGACGACCCCCAGTTCGGCGCCTGGCCCACCCTCGACCACCCGCGGATCGCCTACGCCGCCCGCGAATGGCCCACGCGACTCGGCCTTGTCGCCACCGGTCTCGGCATCGCCGTACTCCCCGAAGTGGCCGCCGCCGCGATCCCCTCCGGCGTCCGTACCGTCCGAGTCGACGACCCCGCCTGGCTCGGCCGGGCGATGGTCGCCGTCACGGTCCGCGACCGCTCTCCCGAGGTGACGGCCACCGTGGAGGCGCTGCGCCACGAGGCCGCACAGCTTCGTGCGGCACGCTGACGCCGGGGTGCGACCGTGCGGGCACATGCCAGCGCCCCCGGGGTTGGCGCGGGGGCGCGAGCGGGCTCGACCGCAGCGAGAGGCCACACCTGGGGAGAGGGGGCTCGCGCTCGGCATGGGTCGAACCTGCTTGTGACGGTAGGCCCGTGATGCTGTGTGTGTCACGGGTCGCGCACAAGACCGCCCGTATGAGGCAAGACCTGACGGCCCTGACACGTCGCGGTCGGTGGCGCCCGGGTGCGTCAATCGCCGCTTGGTGCTGGCCAGTTGGCCAGTAGCGTGTCGGCCGCGGTGTGCAGGTGCTGGGCCGGGATGCCGTCGCGTACCTGCGTCGAGATGCCGAGCAGGAAGCCGTGGATCATCGACGTGGTGCCGTCCACGTCGGTGTCCTCGGCGAGGTCTCCGGCGGCGATGCCGCGTACGACGCATGCTCTGACGCGGGCTCGGTCCACCGCCCGGCGGGCGGCCACGACCCTTCGCGCCGCCTCGCCCGTCTCCGGTGCGCCGAGCGTGCCCGAGAGGGCGATGAGGCATCCGCGGGGGTGGGACGGGTCGGTCTGCATGTCGATCGATCCGTGCAGGAGTCGGGCGATGGCCTTCCGAGGGCTCAGGGCCTCGTCGGCGGCGACGTCGGTGATGCTGCCCGGGCCTGAGATGTAGTGCTCCACGGACCGTTCGAACAAGCCGTCCTTCGAGCCGAAGGCGCCGTACAGGCTGGCCGAGGACAGGCCCGTGGCCTCGCGTAGTTGCGCGAGCGAGGTCGCTTCGTAGCCCTGCTCCCAGAACAGCAGCATCGCGGCTTCCAACACGGACTCGGGGTCGAAGGTGCGGGGACGGCCGACGGGTGACACGGCAGACCTCCTCCATTTTCAGAATGACTGATCCAGTTTGACGGATGCAGTCGCCGTTCGTCAATATCGGATCGATCGATCCGTAAGTGATGGAGGAACCCCGATGACCTCGACGTTCCCTGCCGCGGCTCCCACGCGACCACGCGAACCGCTTCCCGTTCCGGCGCTGGTCGTGATGGCGTGCACCGGTTTCATCGTGATCATGACCGAGACGCTGCCGGCCGGGCTGCTCCCGCAACTCGCCGGTGGACTCGGCGTCTCGGAGGGCGGAGCCGGGCAGCTCGTGAGCGCCTACGCGATCGGAACGGTGCTCGCGGCGATACCCGCGATCATGCTGACCCGCGGGGCCCGGCGGAAGCCGCTCCTCCTGGCCGGGCTGCTCGGATTCCTGGTCGCCAACACCGTCACCACCCTGTCGCCCTCGCTCCCCGTGGCCCTCGGTGCCCGCTTCGTCGCGGGAGCCTTCTCCGGCCTGCTGTGGGGCATGCTCGCGGGATACGCGCGGCGCATCGCCGCGCCGGAGCACGCGGGACGCGCCCTCGCCATCGCCATGACCGGGACCCCGGTCGCACTCTCAGTCGGGACGCCGCTGGGTGCCTGGCTCGGTTCGGCGGCCGGATGGCGATGGGCCTTCGCCGCGATGTCCCTGCTCACCGCCGTCGTCATGGTCTTCGCGTGGTTCCTGGTGCCCGACGTTGCGGGGCAGCGGGCGCAGACGCGGGTGCCGCTCGCCCAGGTGCTGGGCATTCCGGGCGTGGCGACCATCCTCCTCGTCGTCTTCGTCTGGATGCTCGCGCACAACCTCCTCTACACCTACATCGCCCCCTATCTGCGGCAGACGCATCTCGCACTGCGGCCCGACATCGCACTCGTCGTCTTCGGCGTCGCGGCACTCGCGGGGATCTGGATCACCGGCGTCTTCATCGACCACGCGCTGCGCCGGCTCACCCTGGTGAGCGTGAGCCTGTTCATCGTCTCCGGCGCGACGTTCGTCCTCGGCCGGGGGGCCCTGGTTCTCGTACTCCTCGCGATCGTCCTGTGGGGCATCGCCTTCGGCGGCGCGGCGACGCACCTGCAGACGGCCATGGGAGAAGCCGCGGGCGAGAACGGCGATGTGGCGAACGCCCTGCTCACGACCTCCTTCAACCTGGCGATCTTCGCGGGCGGTGCGCTCGGTGCCGTCATCGTCGACGGTGTCGGCGCATCGGTCCTCCCCGCCGGGATGATCGTGCTCGCGCTCCTCGCACTGGTCACGGTCGGCTGCGGTCGGCGTGCGGCCTTTCCTGCGGGGAGGTGATTCCCCGGGAGGCGGTGATCCCCGTCGGTCGGCTGGGCCGGGAGCTTATCGAGGGCGGTGGTGGCCCGGGCCGGGTGTGTCGGGTGGGGCCGATGCGCCGGGTCGGCCCGGTGGTCGCCGATCCGTCGCGGGGCGGGCGGCTGTGCCCCGACCGGCCCTGGGGCTTCGTGGGCGGCGGCCGTTGCCCGCCCCGTTGAGCGGGATCAGCGACTCCAAGGTGGAGCCCCGCACCCAGGCGCCGAGGAGGTTGCGGTGCATGGCGACGATCTCGTGCTTCACCGCGAGCCGCTCCGCGTCCCGTGTGAAGTCGCACGTGGCGACGAACACCGCTACATCCGCGGCGTGTTCGGCCTTCGCGGTGCCGAGGAACTTCTGCATATCGCCGCTCGGCACGGTGCGATGGGGTGCGTAGTGCTTGCACTGGATCACCAGCCGGCGCCCGTCCGGCATCCGGCCGACGACGTCGGCGCCCAGGTCACCCGACTTCCCGGAGACGACGACCTGGGTGCAGCCGTCCCGGCGGCACAGCTCCGCGACGTACCGTTCGAACCGCTGCCAGGTCATGGCGTCCACCTCGGCCATGGACCGTTCACGTGCCGCGTTCTCCTCCTCGGTCTGCCAGGCGCGGTGTTCCGCCACGGTGCGCAGATGCGTTCGCCGCAACCACCAGCCGATGCCGCCGAGCAGCCCCACGAGGACCAATCCGGCGACGTACGGCCACACCGTCTTCCAGGCCAGGGCCAGCGCGAGGACCATCACCGCGCCGCCGCTCCAGGCCGTGCGGCGCGGCCGTGCCTTGGCTCGCCGTAACGCCGCTTTACGTCGCCGTTGCCGTAGCCCTCGTCGTGGCCCCTGTCGTCGCACGGCCATCGCGCCCCCTGTCGGCTGGTTTCCCGGCAGTCTCGGGAATGGCGGGACGGCCCCGCAAGACCGCCTTATGAGCCGGGCCGGGTCTGCCGTGGGCGAATCTGCTGCCGGCCGAGATTCCTTACCGCGCAAGCGAATTGGGGCGATGGTGAAAGGACCGCGGCGGTAAAGGACCGCGGCGGTGTGGGTCGCGGTACTCACAGGCGGCACTCACAGGGAGGTCCGATGGGAACATTCGGAGCATTCGCCACCGGCTGGGAGCCGGGATCGCATCCGCGAGCCGCGGAGGGGGAAACGGCTCCCACGCGGTTCGACGATCATCTTGCCTCGCAACTGCTGACACAGCGCATCGTCTTTCTCGGGACGCAGGTGGACGAGGTGTCCGCGAACCGGGTGTGCGCGCAGATGCTGCTGCTGTCGGCCGAGGACCCGCGGTCGGACATCAGCCTCTACATCAACAGCCCGGGCGGTTCGGTGACGGCGGGGCTGGCGATCTACGACACGATGCGGCTGATTCCGAACGACGTGTCCACGCTCACCATGGGATTCGCCGCGAGCATGGGGCAGTTTCTGCTCACCGTCGGAGCGACGGGAAAGCGCTACGCACTGCCGAATTCCCGCATCATGATGCATCAGCCGTCCGCCGGTATCGGGGGGAGCACGGCCGATATCGCGATTCAGGCCGAGAACCTCGAATTCATGAAGCGGTCGATCGAGCGAATCACGGCGGAACACACCGGACAGAGCGTGGAGACCATTTCGCGCGACGGAGACCGCGACCGGTGGTTCACGGCGGAGCAGGCGAAGGAGTACGGAATGGTCGACCGGGTCCTGGAGTCCCTCGCGGACGTACGGCCGGCCGGCGCGCGGCGCAGGATGGGGATCTGACATGGGGCAGTACACGATTCCGACGGTCGTCGAGCGCACCACGCAGGGGGAGCGCGCGTACGACATCTACAGCCGGCTGCTGTCCGAGCGGATCATCTTCCTCGGCACGGAGATCGACGACGGCGTGGCCAACGTCGTCATCGCGCAACTGCTCCACCTCGAATCGTCGAGCTCGGAGCAGGAGATCGCGATCTACATCAACTCACCGGGCGGCTCGTTCACCTCGCTGATGGCGATCTACGACACGATGACGTTCGTGTCCGCGCCCATCTCGACGTTCTGCGTAGGGCAGGCGGCCTCGACCGCGGCGGTGCTGCTGGCCGGGGGAGACCCCGGGCGGCGGTTCGTGCTGGAGCACGCCCGGGTGCTGCTGGGGCAGCCGGTGAGCGGTGGTCAGCAGGGCACGGTCTCGGACCTCAGTCTGCAGGCCAAGGAGATGCTCCGGATCCGCTCGCAGGTCGAGGAGGTGCTCGCGCGCCATACGCCCCACGATGCCGCCACCCTCCGCGCCGACATGGACCGCGACAAGGTCTTCACGGCGCGGGAGGCGGTGACGTACGGGCTCGCCGACGAGGTGCTGAGCCGGCGGGCGGGCAGGGGGTTCTGAGGGGCGGACAGTCGGTGTCCCGGAAGCGGGGCGTCGGACGGCGGTGTCTCGGACGGCGGTGTCTCAGACGGCGATGTCTCAGGCGGCGAGCCGTACCTCGCCCTGCCGCCCCGCGTTCCGGGACCCGCGGTCCGCGACGGATGTGGCCGACGTGGTGGAGGTGACGGACGTGAGGGACGCGACCGACACCGCCGCACCGTCGCGCCGCCGCCGCGGGCCGGAGACGAGACGGATCAGCTCGCCCTGGGCCATGGCGAGGAGGTCGGCCAGGCTGAGGCCGAGCGCGCGGGCCGCGGCCGCGAGGACCTCGGACGACGCCTCCTTGCGGCCCCGTTCGAGTTCGGAGAGGTACGGCATCGAGATCCGCGCCGCCTCGGCCACGTCCTTGAGCGTGCGCTGCTGGGCGAGGCGCTCGCGCCGCAGCACCCCTCCGACGAGATCCCGCAACAGGGGCTCCTTCACCGGCTCCCGGCCGGGCTGCTCCCGCCGGACCGGGGCGCCCGGGACAGCCGGGGCGGCCGGAACGGCGGGGCCGGCCGCGGGGGCTCCGGCGGCCCCGGCGGTGGCTCCCGCCTGGGGCACCGGGTCCGCGGTGGCCGGACGCAGGGGAATGACGCGGGCTCGGTTCGACGCGTGGCTGCTCACCCCCTCAGAGTAGGAGCGTCGCGCCCGGCGGGAAGGGGACGGCGCTCTGCCCTTGGCGAAGCGCTCATACGTTCGAGTGCCTCCCCCGGTTCGCCGCGCCCCCGTTGTCAGTGCCCGGCTCTACCGTATGGCTGTCCTTATTCACGCTTGCTGGGCTGCTTGCGTACTCGGACACGGCGGTGGCCGGGCCCAACAGCGCGGGCCCGGCCCCCGACGGAAGGCCAGGGGCCGGTTCCCCGGCTCAGGAAGTGATGCGCAGCTCCGGCGGATAGCCGGTCCAGCGCAGCGGTGCGGGCAGATGCGCCATGTCGTTGGAGAAGAGCACCGAGGGCGGTCGGCCGGGCGGGGGATAGCGGATGACCGTCAGCGCCGCGTTGCACTGGTTGAGGCCGAGCCAGCGCCACTTCGGGGCGTCGAGCGCGGCTCGGACCAGCCACCCGATGAGGAAGTTATGGGTGACGACCAGCTCATGGCGGTCCTCGGGGCCGTCCACGGGGCCAGTGAAGCGCTCTTCGGCGGTACGGGCCAGCAGCGGGCCGCGGGCGCGCTCATCGGGTGGAAAGCCATGGACGAAGTCGAGCAGGAAGTCGGCCGATTCGGCGGGCAGTTCGGCTCGGTGGGGCGTGTACGGCACATAGTCCCCGGCCGGTTCGCAGACATGGGCGGGTACGCCGTCGAGCCGGTCACCGATCAGCCGGGCGGTCTCGGCCGCCCGGGGCAGCGGGCCGTGGTGGACCGCCGACAGCGGGACGTCCCGGAGCCGCTCGCCGAGCAGCGCGGCCTGGCGGCGGCCGGTGGGGGTGAGCCCGCGTTCGTCCGGCGTGGCCTCGCCGTGGCGGGTCAGATAGAGATAGCGGGTGGCGTGGGTCGCGGTCATAGTCCCTGTCCGTCGAGAGTCGCTGGAAGGGACGACCGGTGCGGGGTGGCGGTTCCAACCGGCCGGTACCACTGCCCGGCGTCCGTTCCCGGCGGCCCCCTCGGGCGGCCCGCTATCGCCGGTCCGTGGACTTCCGGTCGTCTTCGGGCGGGCGGGGCTCGTCCGGGGCGAGGCGGAAGACGGCTTCGGCCAGTTGGGCGCAGACGTGTTCGATCTGGCGGCGGGTGGCGTTCCGTTCGGTGATGATCGCCGACAGCAGCAGGGCCGTCAGGGCCGTCGAGCCGTTGAACGCCTGGAGGGTGACCATCCGGGCCGGCAGCGAATGGTGGGAGAACGGACCGGTGCCCTCCGCCGTCGCGGCGATCGCGAGCACCGAGACGATGAGCGAGCACGGGGCGGCGCCCGCGAGTTGGAAGCGCAGGGCGGCCCAGATCAGGAAGGGGAAGACGAGGAAGAGCAGGCTGACCTCCGTCCGCGTGGCGACCAGGGTGACGGCCGCCGTGCCCAGCAGCAGGGCCGCCGCCTCCAGCAGGCGGTACGGGCTGACGCCACGGGGCAGCCGGGCGCGGTGGAGCAGGCGGTGGAGCACCAGCAGCAGAGGGGTGATCACCAGCACGCCCATCGCGTCGCCCGTCCACCACACCGACCAGGCGGTCCAGAAGTCACCCGCCGGGAGCGCGCTTGCCACGATGAGTGCGGCGGTCCCCACCGTGGCGCTGATCAGCATGCCCGCCAGGGCGCCGAGGAAGACCAGGACCAGCGCGTCCCGCAGCCGGTCCAGGGCGGGCCGGAAGCCCACGCGGCGCAGCAGCAGATACGAGCAGATCGGGGCCAGGGTGTTGCCCACGACGATCGCGAGGACCGCCAGGGGCGACGGGCCGATGGGGGCGTTGACCGCGACGGCCCCGAGGGCGATGCCCGGCCAGGCCATGGGGCCCAGCGTCAGCAGACAGGCCAGGGCGATTCCGGTCGGCGGCCACAGCGGGGTCACCTGATCGCGCACCAGCTCCTGCAGCAGTCCGATCCAGGCGCCCGCGTAGTAGAGGGCGGCGACGGCCACGAGCCGCAGTGCCGTGGCACCGTGGCGCCGGAAACCGTTGTTCCGCCGGATCCCCATATCGCGCGCCACAGCGGCCATCCCACTACGTGCGCCCCGGGCCGACGCGGCTGACACGCGGCCACCGGGCCGGGCTCGCCCATACGCAGCACGGCCTCGCCCGCACACACCGCGGCCCGGCACAATTTCATGGCTTGACTTAAGGCTCGTATTGACACCGGAATCCCATGGTCATACCGTCCTCAAAGCCGCGGTACAGACCAACCAACCAGCCGGTGACGAGCACTCGTTGGAACGCGCCGCGACCGCCCTGTGACCGCACCGGGGCGCTCTTCCCCACCCCACGAGGAGAGGCTTCCGTGATGCGAGAACCGGCACGATTCGCGAGACGCTCCAGACCCCCAAGACCCTCAGGATCGCCAAGGCCCCCCAGATCCCCCAGATCCCCGAGAGTGGCTCTGCTGGCCGCCTTCGCCATGCTCACCGCGCTGTGCGGCACGCTGGCGACGGCTCCCGGGGCGAGCGCCAAGGCCGCGGCGCTGCCGACGGGCTGGGCCACCGCCGTCAACAAGGGCAGCGGCAAGTGCGTGGACGCGCGGGGCGCGGCGACGGCGAACGGCACCGCCGTCCAGCAGTACGCCTGCAACAACTCCGCCGCACAGCTCTGGAAGTTCGAGGACACGGGCGACGGCTATGTCCGCGTCGACAACCGCAACGACGCCGCCCAGGCGTGGGATGTGACGGATGTGTCCACGGCCGACGGCGCCGCCGTCCAGCTATGGACCTACAGCGGCGGCGACAACCAGCAGTGGCGCGCCGTGGACGAGGGCGGCGGGGCGTATCACTTCGTCAACCGGCACAGCGGCAAATGCCTCGATGTGCCCAGCGCCTCCACCCAGGACGGGGTGCAGCTCGCGCAGTACACCTGCAACGGCAGCGCCGCCCAGTCCTTCCAGGTGGCCGCCGCGCCCGAGCAGCCGGGCGACGGACCCGACCTCGGCCCGAACGTCGCCGTCTTCGATCCGACGATGCCCGCGTCGGCCATTCAGAGCCGTCTGAACTCCATCTTCCAGCAGCAGGAGCGGAACCAGTTCGGCTCCAACCGCTATGCGGTGCTCTTCAAGCCGGGCACGTACAGCGCCGACGTCAATGTGGGCTTCTACACGCAGGTGCTGGGCCTGGGGATGTCACCGGACGATGTGACCATCAACGGCGCGGTGCACGCCGAGGCCGACTGGTTCCAGGGGAACGCGACCCAGAACTTCTGGCGCGGCGCGGAGAACCTGTCGGTCAATCCCTCCTCGGGCACCGACCGATGGGCGGTGTCCCAGGCCGCGCCGTACCGCCGGATGCATGTCCGCGGTTCGCTGCAGCTCGATGACGGGGGCTGGTCGAGCGGCGGGTTCATGGCCGATACGAAGATCGACGGCCAGGTGCGCTCCGGATCGCAGCAGCAGTGGCTCTCCCGGAACACCCAGTGGGGAAGCTGGTCCGGATCCAACTGGAACATGGTGTTCGTCGGGGCCCTCAACGCGCCCTCGGGGAACTTCCCGAGCCCGCCCTACACGGTGGTGAACCAGACCCCGACCGTCCGGGAGAAGCCCTTCCTCTACGTCGACCAGGCGGGCGCCTACCAGGTCTTCGTGCCCTCGCTGCGGTCGAATTCCCAGGGCACCACCTGGGCCGGTGGCGCTCCGGCGGGATCGTCGCTGCCCATCGACCAGTTCTTCATCGCCAAGCCGGGGGTCTCCGCGTCGGCCATCAACGCCGCGCTCGCCCAGGGCAAGCATCTGCTGTTCACCCCGGGGGTCTACCACCTCGGCGAGACCTTGAAGGTGACCCGGCCCGACACGGTCGTCCTCGGCCTCGGGCTCGCCACCCTCGTCCCCGACAACGGTGTGACCGCGATGTCGGTCGCCGATGTCGACGGAGTCAAGGTGGCGGGGCTGCTGTTCGACGCCGGTACGGTGAATTCCGCCGCCCTGATGGAGGTGGGACCGAGCGGCGCGAGCGGCAAGCACGCGGCGAACCCGACGTCCCTGCACGATGTGTTCTTCCGGGTCGGCGGGGCCGGGGTCGGCAAGGCGTCCAAGAGCCTGGTGGTCAACAGCTCGAACGTGATCGGCGACCATCTGTGGATCTGGCGGGCCGACCACGGTGACGGCGTCGGCTGGAACACCAACACCGCGGCCAACGGCCTGACCGTGAACGGTGCCGACGTCACCATGTACGGCCTGTTCGTCGAGCACTATCAGCAGTACCAGACGATTTGGAACGGCAACGGCGGCCGGACCTACTTCTACCAGAACGAAATGCCCTATGACCCGCCCAACCAGGGCGCCTGGATGAACGGGAACACCCAGGGCTACGCGGCCTACAAGGTCGGGCCGAACGTCACCAGCCATGAGGCGTGGGGGCTGGGCAGCTACTGCTACTTCAACGTCAATCCCGGTGTCGTCGCGGCCCGCGCCTTCGAGGTCCCCGACACCCCGGGCGTCCGCTTCCACCACATGGTCACCGTGTCGCTCGGCGGCACCGGCACCATCAGCCACGTCATCAACAACACGGGCGGGCCGTCCAATTCCGGCAGCAATGTGGCGAACCTCGTGAACTACCCCTAGAACCCCGCGCCCCACGGACGACCACGTGCCCGCGATACGGCCCCTCCACGGGTCGTATCGCGGGCACGCATATGCGCATCGGGCTTGCCCACCTCTGCGGGAGACGTCACCGTTGAGCCCCACGGGCACGCGCCGCGTCGCCCGTATTCGACTGGGACCGGAGGTGCCATGGGACCGATCGTTCCACCCCTCGTTCCACCGTATGAGACCGTCGGCGACGGGCCGCACCATGTGATGGCGGTGCACGGCTGGTTCTCGGACCGTGCCGCGTACGCCGCGATGCTGCCGCATGTCGACCGGCGCGGGTTCACCTATGTTCTGCCCGATCTGCGCGGCTACGGCGAGGCGCGCGACATCCCCGGCGCGTACACCACCGGCGAGGCCGGGAAGGATCTGCTCGCGCTCGCCGATCACCTCGGCTGGGAGCGGTTCTCGCTCGTCGGCCACTCGATGGGCGGGGCCGTCGTCCAGCGCGTCCTGGCGGCGGCCCCGCAGCGGGTCCGCCGGCTGGTCGGGGTCGCGCCGGTGCCGGCCAGTGGAGTGCCGATGGAGGGTGAGCAGTGGCAGCTTTTCGCGGCCGCCGCCGACCATCCGGAGAACCGACGGACCATCATCGACCTCACCACCGGCGGCCGTCACCCGGCCGCCTGGCTGGACCTGATGGTGCGCCACTCGCTGGAGCACAGCGAGCCCAAGGCGCTCCGCGCCTGGCTGGACTCGTGGGCGCTGGAGGACTTCCACGAGGACATAGCCGGTGCCCAGGTGCCGGTCCGGATCGTGGTCGGCGCCCACGACCCGGCGCTCACGGCGGAGGTGATGCGGCAGACCTGGCTGCGCTGGTACGTCAACGCCGAGCTGGTGGAGCTGGAGTATGCCGGGCACTACCCCGCCGATGAGACTCCACAGGAACTCGTGCGGGCGGTGGAGGACTTCATCACGGCCGACGCGTAGCCGACGGTGAGGCGCCGGAGGCGGTCGCGGATGGATCGGCGGAGGGCGAGGTGGAAGACGAGACGGAGGGTGAGGCGGAGGCACTGCTGGTGTGCTTCGCCTCGCTCTGCTGGTACTTCTCCTCGCTCTCCTGGTACTTGGGCAGCAGATCCTTCAAGATCTTGTCGACATAGTCCTGCGTCTCGAGGATCTTCGGGATGCCGCGCGCCCGAAGCACCGCGTTCGGCCCCGCGTTGTAGGCCGCGAGCGCGAGCCGGGTCGCCCCGGACGTGGTCTTGCCGCCCGGGACCACCTTGACCACCTCGTACAGATGGCACATGTAGCGGGCCTGCGAGGGGATGGCGTCGCGGGGCTCCCAGATATTGGCCCTGCCGTCGCCGTCGCCGTCCTGGCCCCATTCCTTCCAGGTGACCGGGGAGAACTGCGAAATGCCCTGGGCGTGCCCGGAGTCCGCGTCCGGACGCCAGCCGCTCTCCGCGTCGATCTGGGCGGCCAGCAGCGGCACGCTCAGCGGGGTGCAGGTGCGCACCGCCGACTCCACGACGGGGCGCCGGGCCTCGGGTACCACCGGAAGCTCCGGTTCCGAGGGTGCGGTGAGATGCCGTACGACGAGCACCGCGGCCACGACCAGTGCGAGCCCGGCGAGGAACGCCGCGACCAGCCCGGCGGCGCGGGTCAGCATGCCAGAGGCGGTACGGAAGGGGTACGCATGCAGGGACGGTAGCGGGTCTCGTGGGCCGATCCGTAATCGGTCGCCGACACGGGCCTATCGCGCCTGGTGGACCGGGGGCATGGGCTGCCCGGCGGGTGCCGCGGGGAGCGGTCCGGCCGCGTCCGCGCCCGGACGCTTCATCACATACGCCGCGCCGGCGCCCGCCGCGAACAGCGCGAGCACCGAGACCGCCGTGCCCAGCCAGGTGGCACCGAGCCACTGGCCGCCGATATAGCCGAGGGCCACGCTGTATGCCGCCCAGGCGAGCCCGGCCACCGCGGACCACGGCAGGAATTCCTTCACCCTCCGGTGGGCCGCGCCCGCGCTCAGGCTGACGACCGAGCGCCCCGCGGGCGCGAAGCGGGCTATCACCACGAGCGGGCCGCCGCCGCGCACCAGCGCGGTGCCCAACTTCTCCTGGGCGGAGGTGAGTCGGCGGGAGCGGGCGATGGCGCGGTCGAGCCGGTCGCTGCCGCGCCAGGCCAGCCGGTAGGCGACCATGTCCCCGAGGACGGAGGCGGTCGCGGCGCACAGGATCAGCCCGAACATGGCGGGGAAGTCGGCGGCGTCGGCCTGGCGCACGACGCCGACGGCGTCAACGGTGGTGCCGGCGGCCGCGGTGGCGGCGGTGATGACCAGAACTCCGCTGGGCAGAACGGGCAGGAAGACGTCGAGCAGGACGGATGCCCCGATCACCGCATAGATCCATGGGGTGTTGGTCAGCGACCCCAGATGTTCCAACAACGTTCTACTCCCGATCCCGGTCCCCCCGCTGCGCATGTCGCCGGGAAGCGGCAGGCGTCAGCCTGTAACAGCCATACAGCGTACGCCTGTGCCTGACGAGGATAACGGTAAGGGGCGTGATGATGTTGTTCGAATCACGCCATGCAGGGCGTTCGGCCCTGCATGGCGTGATCGGTCAGGTGGCGCTGAATATCGTTCGAATTCCGGTCGAATGCGGAGAAGTGGCGTCTATCAGACGGTCGACGGCTGGCGTTGCGTTTCGGGCGCCGCTTCGCTCGCGCGGGCCGAGCCGAATATTCGGTCCAGCGCCCAGGGGCCGGGGCCGGTGAAGACGAGCAGCAGCAGGGCCCAGCAGAACATCGCGGCGGGCTCGCCGCCGTTCTGAATGGGCCACAGCTTCTCGGGCTGGTGCTCATGGAAGTACGCGTAGGCCATCGAGCCCGAGGAGATGAACGCCGCGCTGCGGCTGCCGACGCCGAGCATCACGAGGGCGCCGCCGACGAGCTGGATCACCGCCGCGTACCAGCCCGGCCAGGTGCCGGCCTCGATGGTCTTGCCGGTGCCCATCATGCCGCCGAACCAGCCGAGCAGCGACGAGGCGCCGTGGCTGAAGAAGAGCAGTCCGACGACGATGCGGAAGAGGGAGAGAACGTACGGCCTGGCGCTATCGAGCGCCTCGCCGAGGGTGCGGGGGGTGGGGGAAGAAGGCATGGGAGGGGAGCTCCTTGCTCCTGGGGACAGGAAACAGCGGAGTGCCAGGTTAGGTTCCCCTCACCTTTTGTTGCAAGTTCAAGTTTATGCCAATGTCGGTGCCCCGGGGCCCCCTTCATGGCGCCCCAAAGGCCGCTCTTCAGAGCCTTGTCGCGCACATCGGGACACCTTCCTGCAGGGTCTGTCCCGTAAGCGCCGCGCGCAGCGCCGCGCGTGCTACCGCGTCCGTGTCGCAGAGGGTGACGGAGTTCACGCCCGGCCGCGCGCCCGCGGCCGTCACCCAGTGGACCCCCTCGGTCGGCACCCCGATGGCGAACCGCCGCGGATGCGGGCGGCCGTGGGCGTCCACCACCCGGTAGGGGGCGGTGGTGACGTCGAGTCCGCCGGTCTCGTAGCCCTCCACCCGATGCGGACGGCCTTGCCCGGTCTCCAGCAGATGGATCAGCAACTCATCGGCGGTCCGGCGCACATCCGGCTCCGGCAGCCGTGCCTCGATCAGGGTCGTGGCCACCACTGGCGGACCCGGCACCTCGGCCGACCGCGCGGCGAAACCAGCCCCTTCGGCCCCCGTGTCCTGGCCTTCCAAGGTCACTTCGAGCCGTGGGCCGAGGACGTCCAGGACGCCCGCCTCGATCAGCGCGGCCATCTCCTCGATCCGGCGGCGCGGCGGGCCGATCGAGAGAAAGGCGTTGAGCGGGGTGTACCAGCGGTCCAGATGGGCCCGGCGGGACGCCCCCGTCAGCCCGCCGTGATCGACGATCTGCCGCAGCTCGTTGCGGAGGTCGCGCAGAACGTCGAGGGCCGCCTTGACCGGGCCCTCGACATTGCCCAGCCGGGCGTGCGCCACATCCTGGTGGGCGTACGTCAGCAGCCACCGCCGGAACTCGTCACGCCCCGTGAACCGGCGGCCGCGATACGGCTGGGACACCGCGTCCCAGGACCAGCGCTCCGCGTTCGGTATGCCGTACTCCGTGAGCACGGCGGCCTCTTCGGGGCTGCCGTGCCCGGTGGCCAAAAAGTGACTCCTGAAACGTGCTGAGGTGAACGGGGCGGGGGCGCCGGGCTCGGTCCCGGAGGCTTCCTGGGCCTCCGGGGCACGGGTGTCGGGTGCGCGGAGGGCCAGCAGCGTCTCGTAGTAGACCGTCTCGGCCTCCTTGGCGACCAGTGGCCATATCTCGGCGAGGAAGTCCGGCGGATCGCCGGAGTCCGCGCGCTTGCGGAAGTGGCCGAGCACATCGGGGGTCAGCAGCAGCGGGGTGTGTCGGCCACACGGCCCCTTCGCGTTGTCGCCCCGCGCGTGGTACGGGATGCCGCGCCGCGACCCCGCGTAGAGCCGTGGCTCGCGCCCCGAGGGCCGGTAGACCAGACCGCCGCGCGGATGCGGTGCGAACGTGCCGCCCCGGCCCGCCGTCAGCAGCGCCATATGGTCGAAGAAGTTGAGGCCGAGACCGCGCAGCAGCACCGGTTCGCCCGGCGCGATGAGCGACAAGTCGACATCGGCGGGATTGGCGGGCGGGTAGTAGCGCAGCCCGTGCCGCTCCGCGTGGGCCGCGTACCGCCGCTCCGTGGCGTCGGTGGCCGCCGGCAGATGGCCCTGCGCCAGGACGACCGCACGCAGCCCCTCCAGACGGCTCCCGTCGTCCAGCGTCAGCACCTGCTCGCCGTCGGCCCGTTCCTCCAGCCGTACGGCGCGGGCCCGGTGCGTCCGGACGGTCACGCTCTCCGGCGCGCCCCGCACCACCTCGCCGAACACCCACTCCAGATAGCGGCCGTAGAGCGCGCGGCTCGGATAGTCGTCCGGGCCGAGACCGGGTGCCAGACCGCGCGCCGCGACCCATTCGTACAGGGTCGGCCCGGTCCGCACCGGTCCGCCGCATTCGACGCTGACGTCGGTGAACAGGGTCACCTGCGAGGCCACGGTGTTCATCAGCAATTCGTGCGGCTGGGCGGTGCGCCACACCCGTCCCGCACCGGGCGGGGAGGGGTCCATCAGGTGCACCGTCAGCGGGGTGCCAGGCGCCAGTTCCGGGGCCGAGGCGCACAGGCGCTCCAGCACGCTGGTGCCGCGCGGCCCGGCGCCGACGACGGCTATCGCGTGAGAGTCTCCGGCCAAGGTCGTGTCTCCCGGGGCAGATGTGACGCAGGATGCGCGCCCATCATGCCGCTCGCTCCACAGGAATCGACCTGGTCTCCGGAACGTACAGCTCCGTTGTGGGCTGTATCACGTGACGTACGGCACGGAACGGTACCAAGGGGCCGGCTACCCGGCCCAGTCCGTCTCCAGCGCCGTCACCAGCCGGGCCCCGCCGCCCGAGGCGTCCGACCGCGCCTGGTCCAGGCGCAGATGGGCGCCACGGCCCTGGAGGGTCAGCGTCATGAGCTGGTTGCCGAACCAGGGCCCGCCCGTCTTGTGCCAGGTCAAGCGGGAGCCCGGCACCCGCCCATGGCGCCGGAAGAGCCGTCCCAGGGCGCGGCCCGCCGCGCTCCAGCCAAAGCGGAAGCCGAGCCGGATCGAGGCGTAGATGCTGTTGTGGACCGGAGAGCAGGTCAACTGCCGCACCTGGCTGCGGGGCGGCCGGGACGACCACCGTGACCAGTCCGGGGCGGCGATATAGGCGTGGTGCACATCGCCGGAGAGCACACTGATCGTGGCGGGTGCCCCCGGCGCGCCGCCCACCTCGGCGATGGTGTCGGTGAGCGCGTCGAAGGACTCGGGGAACGCCGCCCAGTGCTCAAGGTCGCCGCGCTGTCGCAGATCCTCGGCGATCCGCGCCCAGCGCCCACCGCGTCTGCCGCCGCACACCGAGGCGTTCCACGCCTCCACGTCATGCACGAAATGCGGCAGCAGCCAGGGCAGCGAGGTGCCGAGCAGCAGATGGTCGTAGCCGCCGAAGGCCCCGGGCTCTTCCTGACCGGGGCGGCCGGACGTACCGCCCGCGCCGTCCATGGCCTGCTCACGCACCCAGGCGAACTCCTTCTCGCTCAGCATCGCCCGCCGGCCCTCCTCCAGCACCCGTGCCGCGCGGGTGTCGACCATCAGCAGCCGGGTGCGGCCGAAGTCGCGGCGGTAGCTCCAGCGGGTGTACGACGGATCGGCGTCGGCGCGGGTGGCGAACTCCCGCAGCGCCTCGGTGCCGTCGTCGGCCGTGCGCACCTGCGCGTAGAGCGGGTCGGCGGCCAGTTCGGTGGGGGAGAGGTTGCCCAGGTGCTGATGGACCCAGTAGGACATCAGACCGCTCAGTATCCGCTCCCGCCACCACGGGGTGGCGCGCATCCGGCGCTGCCATGCCTCGCTGGTGTTCCAGTCGTCGATGACATCGTGGTCGTCGAAGATCATGCAGCTCGGGACGGTGGAGAGCAGCCAGCGCACCTCGGGGTCCAGCCAGGACTCGTAGTAGAGGCGGGTGTACTCCTCGTAGTCCGCGACCTGCTCGCCCGGCGGCTCGCTCAGATCGCGGCGGGTGGCCAGCCAGCGGCGGGTCTCGGCGGAGGTCTCGTCCGCGTACACCTGGTCGCCCAGCAGCACCAGCACATCGGGGCGTGGGCGCTCGGGGGTGCGGGCCAGCGCCTGCGCGAGGGTGTCGAGCGCGTCGGGCCCGATCGGGTCGTGCGAGGCGTCGGAGGGCGGCGCGGCCCACCGGCAGGAGCCGAAGGCCACGCGCACGGGCGCGTCCGTCCCCGGGGCGGGGGTGCGGATGGTGCTGTCGGGGAAGGGGGAGTCGGGCAGCGGCCAGACCTGCTCACCGTCGAGCAGCACCCGGTAGGCGGTCTCCGCGTCCGGCCGCAGCCCGGTGACCGGGATCAGGGCGTAGTGGTGTCCGGCGATCCGCCAGGTGCGGGCGGTGCCGCCCGCCCCGTCGGCGCACCGCACCTCGACCTCACAGGGCCGGTCGGCCTCGACCCAGACGGTCGCGCCGGTGCCGGTCTCCCAGTCGACCTGGCGCAGTAGTGGTCCCAGGCGCAGCCCGGCCATCCGGACCTCCTCCGTCGTTCTGTGATGTGCTCGTCATGCGTACGGTACGGAACGACGGAGAAGGTGCGGCGGTTCCACCCGGCGGTGTGCCGGTTGGTATGCCGGTCGGTGTGCCGTCTCAGCAGCCGTTGAGGATGCCGCTGAGCGCGGACTTCTCGGCCGAGTCGAGGCTGAGGCCGTAGGTGTACTTCACCGAGACCCACATGCGGGCGTACATGCAGTGGTAAGCGGTCCGGGGCGGCAGCCACTCGCCGGGGTCCTGGTCGCTCTTGGACTGGTTGACGTTGTCCGTCACGGCGATGAGCTGGGAGTGCGTCAGGTCGTTGGCGAAAGCCTGGCGCTGGGCGGTGGTCCAGCTATTGGCACCGGACTTCCACGCCTCGGCGAGCGGGACCATGTGGTCGATGTCCACGTCGCCGGAGGCGGTCCAGGTCTCGCCGTCGTACTCGGAGTACCAGGAGCCGCTGGTGGCCTTGCAACTGGAGTCGGTCTGGACGTTCTGGCCGTCGCGCTTGAGGACCTCCTCGCGGGTGTCGCAGGAGCCGCTCTGGGTGATCCAGTGCGGGAACTTGTCGCGGCTGTAACCGTCGGTGGTGCCCTCGGTCTTGACGGTCAGCGAGGCGAGCTGGGTGCGGGCGGTGGCGGCGCTCGGCGGGGTGGGCGGGGAAGCCTGGGCGGTGGGCCCGCTCATGACGATCGTGCCCAGCAGGGCGACGAACCCGCCGAAGACGGAGGCGCGACGCGCGTAGACGCGACGGCGAGTGGGATGACGGTGCATGTCTGACATGCGAACTCCCTTGAGGGTGGGGGGTCGTTGGCCGCTGGTGCCCGGCCATGCTTGCGACGCCGGGTTTCCGTGGGGTGGGCGCCAGGTAACAGAGTGACGACGCGGTCATGTCAACGCAAGGGGTTCCAGGAGGCGGTTGGGGCCACGTACGCGATCCGGCGCGGCCGTCGCACGCTCGTGAGGCGGCCACGAATCGCGTGCGCCCGCGCTCGCGTTGGTGGCATCGCCGCCGGTCAACGCCGCGCCCGGGGCGACACTCGCGGCTTCGCCGCCCGGCGCGCGCGTGGCGGCCCTTGTGGCCGCCTGCGAGCCGGGCGCGCGAACGGCGACGGCGCGACGGGCGGCCTGGGAGGCCGTGCCGCCTGCGGCGGGCTGCTCCCCTCCCAGCCCCTTCCCGCAGCATCGATATGCGGCTCCGCCGCGTGGTGGGGCTCCGCCCCAGCCCCCGGGCCGGGGCTCGGCCCAGACTTCGGACTGGGCTTCGCCCCTTCCCGTGGTGTCGATATGCGGCTGCGCCGCGTCGCCGGGCTCTGCCCCGGAGCCCGGGGTCCAGGGGGCGGAGCCCCTGCCACGCGGCGGAGCCGCACATGCATGCCGCGGGAAGGGGCGGAGAGGGGGATATGTGGCTCCGCCGGACATTCGGGCGCGCTGCCGCCGGGGCTCGACCGGACCCTCGGCTTGTGGGGCTGGTCACACATCCCGGTGCCCTCGTCGGCATGGCGTGGTGCGGCGGTTCGCCCATGCGGGCAGGCGTGGTGCGGCTGTTCGGGCCGACGGCGGCGGTCGTGGTGGGGGCCGGGGCGGAGGTCCGGGGGTCGGGTGCGGCCCGGGTTCCCGTATCCTTGTCGGCAGCAGAAGGGGAGTAGCTCCTCGCCGGACCGTCGACATACTGCCCGCCCCTCGAGGTGCGGGCCGGCGCCCGGAGCGTACGAGACCACCGCGTGACGCGGAGGCCGTGCGCCAGCGAGACCTTCGGCCGCAGTGTCCGACGCTGCCGTGCCGAAGCGATCCCTCCCCGGGGCCCTTGGGTGCGGCCCGATCTACGAGGTATCCATTCCGTGTTCAGCATCACCGTCGCCGCCGTGGTCTTCGGCGTCGTCTTCCTCGCCGAACTTCCCGACAAGACCGCCCTGGCCGGGCTGATGCTCGGCACCCGCTACCGCGCCTCGTACGTCTTCGTCGGCGTGGCCGCGGCCTTCGCCCTCCACGTCGGGCTCGCCATCGCGGCGGGCAGTGTGCTCACCCTGCTGCCGCACCGGCTGCTGCAGGCGATCGTGGGAGTGCTCTTCCTCGGGGGAGCGGCCATGCTGCTCTTCAAGAAGGACGACGGGGAGGAGGAGGTCCGCAAGCCCGCCGACCAGAGCTTCTGGAAGGTGTCCGGGGCGGGCTTCATGCTGATCCTGGTCGCCGAGTTCGGCGATCTGACCCAGATCATGACCGCGAACCTCGCCGCCCGCTACGACGACCCGCTGTCAGTGGGCGTGGGCGCGGTGCTGGCGCTGTGGGCCGTCGCGGGGCTGGGCATCGTGGGCGGCCGCACCCTGATGCGGTACGTACCGCTCCGGCTGATCACCAAGGTCGCGGCCCTGGTGATGCTGGCGCTGGGCGGATTCAGCCTGTACGAGGCCATCGCGGCCTGAGCGGGCCGCACGCCCGGGCGCCCGACTGGCACGCCCGGGCGCCCGGGGGCGCGCCTGGCTGTCTGGGGGTGCGCCTGGCTGTCTGGGGGCGTGGCTCCTGGGGCGCCCGGGCGCGTGGGCGCGTGGGGTGGCGCGGTGCTGGGTCCGGAAGCGGGGCGCGTGGGGTGGCGCGGCGCTCAGTCCGGAAGCCGGGCGTGTGGGTCGAGGTGCTCAGCCCGAGACGCCCGGCAGGTGTGGGGGCATGGGGCCCGAGAATTCCGGGGGGCGTGGGTGGCGGCGCTCAGCCCGAGAATTCCGGGGGGCGTGGGTGGCGGCGCTCAGCCCGAGAAGCCGGGGGGCGTGGGTGGTGGCGCTCAGCCCGAGAAGCCGAGGGGAGCGTGGGTCGCGGTGCTCAGCCCGGGGAGCCCGGGTAGCCCGAGGAGCCCGGGGAGTGCGGGGGCATGGGGCCCGGGAAATCCGGGGGCGCGCGTAGGGCGCGGCGCTCGGTCCGAGAAGGCAGGGAGCGTGGGGCGGCGCGGCGCTCAGGCCGCGATGTGCAGCCGCAGGGTGCCGTCGGGCAGTGCCTCGACCCGCACCTGCTCCAGGTCCCGCACATGGGCGTCCGGGGCGTGCGCAGCGGCGCGCGGTCCGACGCCGACGACCCGCATCCCGGCCGCCCGGCCCGCCGCGATGCCGACTTCCGAGTCCTCGAAGACGACACAGTCGGCGGGGGCGAAGCCCAGCTCGGCCGCGCCCTTGAGGAAGCCCTCCGGGTCCGGCTTGCTCGCGCCGACGCACTCCGCGGTGACCCGCACCTCCGGCATCGTGAGCCCGGCGGCGCCCATGCGCGCGCCGGCGAGCCCCTTGTCGGCGGAGGTCACCAGGGCGTGCGGAAGCCCGGCCAGCGAGGCCATGAAGGCGGGCGCGCCGGGCACCGGCACGACGCCGTCGAGATCCGTGGTCTCCCACTCCAGCATCCGCTGGTTGTCGGCCAGGTTCTGTTCGACCGGCCGGTCGGGGAGGAGTACCGCCATCGTCGCGTGGCCCTGCCGCCCGTGGACGATTTGGAGCACGCTCTCCGCGTCCAGCCCCTGCTCGGCCGCCCACCGCCGCCAGCAGCGCTCGACGACGGCGTCGGAGTTGACCAGGGTGCCGTCCATGTCGAGGAGGAGTGCGCGGGCGGTGAGCGACATCGAGACTCCTGGGCGCGAGCGCGGAAAGAAACACAAGCGGCTCCGCCCGCCGGTCAGGGGAAACGGGCGGAACCACTTTGTTCCTTCACGATACAAAGCGTGGCCCATATGCGCCAGGGGGGGTCCCTCCATGGCTCGTCTCTGGGGCTCGTCTCTACGGCTCCTTGGTTCTGGATTCGAGGTCGCGGCGGGTGTTCTCGCCGTAGACACCGTCCGGATCACCCGTGATGTCGTGCTGGTCCTGGTAGCTGGAGACCACCCGCCGCACCCCGCCGTCGTAGTCCCCGTCCGCCACGCCGATGTAGAGCAGTAGCTGGGACAGCCGCTTCTGCAGCTCGGCCACCTCGGGCCCGCTGTCGCCCTCGCGCAGCGCGGGCGGGCCGGTGGGCCCGGGGGGATCGGACGGAGCGGAGGTCGGCCCGCCGGAGGCGGTCGGCCCGGGCTTCGTCGCCGAGTCGGTCGCGGAGCCCGACGCCGAGGGGCGGGCGGTGGCCGAGGGGCCGGTCCCGCTCGGGGACGCGCTCGCCCGTGCCGAGCCGGACGCGGACGGGCGGGGCGTGGCACTCGACGAGGGGGCGCCGGACGACGGGCTGTCCTCCGCGGTCGGCAGCTCCTCCTCGACCGGGGCGCTGGCGGTGCTGTCGGCCAGCGTGCGGTCGCTCGTGCCCCCGCCGCCGCCGTCCTCTTTGTGGTCACCGCCGAGCAGACCGGTGCCGACCGCCAGCGAACCGGCCACGGCCACGGCCGCCGCCCCCGCGAGCACGGCCGCCACGACCTTGCGCTTGCTCTTGCGGTGCCGGGCGGGGCCGGGTTCCTCCCCCGGTGCGACTCCGCCGGCCTCTCCGGCGGCGCCCCCGCCAGCGCCTCCGGCGGCGTCGCCGCCCGTCTCGTCCCCGCCGGGTCTCTCCTCGACGCGGTCGATCACCCGCGTCTCGTCGGTGTCCCCCTTCTCCGCCTCCTCCTTCTCCGCCTTCTTCCTCTCCGCCTCCTCGAAGAGACGCAGATCACGCGGATCGGGCCCGTTCTGGCGCTCCTCCGAGAGCGTCACATAGGGGTGCGGATGGGTCTGGTCTTCGGTCTCGCCTGCCGTCGCGGTGGACGCGGCGGCGCGTTCGGCACACGTACAGCCGGGGCGCCCGTTGGCGCGCGCCGGTGCGAAGCAGTGCGGGCAGGATTCTGCCGTCACGGAACTTTCCCTCCCTGGAGTTCGCAGCGATTATGCGCATCCGATCCCCTTCCGCGCAGGTGTTCGCCCGCCGTGCGGACCGGCACGGCGGGCCGTAACAGGGCATAAAGGTGAGGATGGGGTGAGGATGAAGAGGGAACGGAGGAGCGAGGAGGAGTCGCCATGGCGCGGGACGGCGGCAGCCCGGCTCCGGCCCCTGGGGCCCCCGACGCCGTGGCCCTGGGCCCGGGAGAGGGCCGGCCGCGGCGCACGGTCCTGGCGGCCATCGGCGCGCTGCTGCTCGGCATGCTGCTCGCCGCGCTCGATCAGACGATCGTCTCCACCGCGCTGCCCACGATCGTCAGCGACCTCGGCAGCCTGGAGCATCTGTCCTGGGTCGTCACCGCGTATCTCCTCGCCTCGACCGCGGCCACCCCGCTGTGGGGCAAGCTCGGCGACCAGTACGGCCGCAAGAGGCTCTTCCAGACCGCGATCGTCATCTTCCTGATCGGCTCAGCGCTGTGCGGGCTCGCCGGGAACATGGCGGAACTCATCGCCTTCCGCGCGCTGCAGGGGCTGGGCGGCGGCGGCCTCATGGTCCTGTCGATGGCGATCGTCGGCGATATCGTCCCGCCCCGTGACCGCGGCCGCTACCAGGGCCTCTTCGGCGCCGTCTTCAGCGCCGCCAGTGTGCTGGGGCCGCTGCTGGGCGGGGTGTTCGTCGACCATCTGAGCTGGCGCTGGGTCTTCTACATCAACCTGCCCGTCGGCATCGTCGCCCTCCTCGTCGTCGCCTCCGCGCTGCAGATCCCGGTGCGCCGCACCTCGCACACCATCGACTACCTCGGCACCTTCCTGATCGCCGCGGTCGCCGCCGCCCTGGTGCTGATGACCTCTCTCGGCGGGGTCACCTACGGCTGGGGGTCCTGGCAGATCATCGGGCTCGCGGTGGTCGGCATGGCGCTGCTGGCGGCCTTCGTACGGGTGGAGTCCCGCGCGGCCGAGCCGGTGCTGCCGCTCACGCTCTTCCGCAGCCGCACCTTCACGCTCTGCGCGGTCATCGGCTTCATCGTCGGTTTCGCGATGTTCGGCAGCATGACCTATCTGCCGACCTTCCTCCAGATCGTGCAGGGCGTCTCGCCGACCACCTCCGGCCTCCACCTCCTCCCGCTGGTCCTCGGCACGCTCGTCTCCTCCACCGTCTCCGGCCACCTGGTCAGCCGCACCGGCCGCTACAAGGTCTTCCCGGTCCTGGGCACCGCGATCACCGCCATCGGCCTGCTGCTCATGCACCAGTTGCGGGAGTCCAGCGGGGTGGCCGAGATGAGTGCGTACTTCTTCGTCTTCGGCTGCGGTCTCGGCCTGGTCATCCAGGTGCTGGTGCTGATCGTGCAGAACTCCGTCAGCTATCAGGACCTGGGCGTCGCCACCTCCGGCGCGACCTTCTTCCGCTCGATCGGCGCCTCGTTCGGCGTCTCCGTCTTCGGCACGATCTTCGCCAACAACCTCGGCCCCCATATCGCCGACGCCCTCGCCGGACGACGCCTGCCACCCGGTATCACCCCCGGCGCCCTCACCTCCGACCCCCGCAGCCTTGGCCGGCTGTCCCCGGTGGACCGGGCGGCGGTGCGGCACGCGTTCTCCGTCTCCATCACCGACGTCTTCCTGTACGCGGTGCCGGTCGTGCTGCTCGCCTTCCTCCTCGCCTGGTACCTCCGGGAGGAGCCGCTGCGCGGCAGCGTCACCGCGCCCGACGGCAGCGAAATACTCGCCAGCAACCCCGTCCAACGCTCCTCGCGCGAGGAGTGCGCCCGGGCGCTGTCCCTGCTCGGCAGCCGGGAGGGCCGCCGGAAGATCTACGTCGACATCACCCGGCGTGCCGGCCTCGACCTCAGCCCGGCCGCGAGCTGGATGCTGCTGCGCATCCAGCACTACGGCTCGGTCGAACCCGCGATGCTCGCCGAGCGCTCGCCCGTACCGCTGCGGGCCATCACCGAGGCGGCCCGGCAGATCGAGGAGCGTGGCCTCGGCCGCCGCTACGGACTGGACCTGATCCTCACGGACGACGGCCGCGAGGTCGCGATCAGGCTCTACCGGGCCCGCGAGGCGTCCCTCGCGGAACTCCTGGGCGACTGGTGGTCACCCGACCGCCCGACCGACCTGAGCGAGCTGGTGGACGAGCTGACGCACGAGCTGTGCGGCTCCGACGCGGAACAGCCGAGAGACGGCACCCCCCGCCCCGACCACCGCCGCCCCCCGCCACCGCGAACGCCCTGACCTCGGGGCCCTCAGCCCAGCTCCTTGGCCATCCAGACCTCGGCGTACGGCCCCTCCGTGAAGGCCGGGACCTCCCGGTACCCATGCCGCGCGTACAGCGCGCGGGCCTCGACCAGGTCGAGGCGGGTGTCGAGGGCGATCCGCTCGGCGCCCAGTTCGCCCGCCGCCGTCTCGACGGCCGCGAGCAGCGTGGCGCCGCCGCCCAGCCCCCGCTTGGCGGGCCGTACGTACACCCGCTTCAGCTCCGCCGCACGCGTCAGCCCCGCCGTACGCTCGTCCATCAGCCGCACCCCCGCACATCCGGCGACTTCGCCGTCGTGATGCGCCAGCAGGAAGACCCCCCGCGGCGGGGCGAGATCGTCGCTGGGCATCTCCGCGAGCGCCTGCTCGATCTCCTCCGGGGTCGAGTCCCGCTCCTCGTGGAGCTGGTAGTAGCGGTCGGCGACATCGACGAGGTATTCGCGCAGCAGCATGGCCGAGACCGGATCGCCGACGGGCCGCGCGGCGAGCGTCCAGCCTCTCGTCGGCTCCGTCGCGGGGGAGGCCAAGGCGCGCGAACCGGCCTGGGCACGTGGCGTACTCGTCATGGTCGGCATCCTGGCACCCACCACCGGCCTCACGCACCGCAGTTTGAGGGCCGAAGACCGGGCTACCCGAATAGAGGAGCCCCCCGAACGCGGAGGGGGAAGCGAGCGGGAAGGCAGAAGCAGACCATGTCAACTGCTGCAATCACCATCGTGGTTGTCGTCGCGGTCGTCCTCGCGGCCGCGCTCATCATCCGCGTCGTCCGTGCGGGCGCCAGCCGTAGGGAACGCGCTCTGCGACGCCGCTTCGGGCCCGAGTACGAACTGAACGTCGCCCAGCACGCGGGCGACACCAAGGCGGCGGAGCGGGAGCTGGACGAACGGCTGCGGCTGTACGGCGATCTGAGGACCCAGCCCCTGCCCGGTGAGCTGCGCGAGCGGTATGTGGCCGAGTGGGCGGCCGTACAGGAGATGTTCATCGAGTCTCCGGAACGCTCGGTGACCAGCGCCGATCGGCTGCTGGCCCGCCTCGCCCACGACCGCGGCTATCCGTCGGACCGTTACCAGGAGCAGGTGGCGGCGCTGTCCGTGCACCACTCCGAGCACGTCCAGGGCTACCGGCAGATCCATGACACGGCCGGCCTCGCCCGCGAGGGGCGCGCGGACACCGAGGAGCTGCGCGAGGCCGTGGTGCACGCCCGGCCGTTCTTCGAGGACCTGGTCAGGCCCCCGCACCACGGCGCCACGACCGGCGCCACGACCGGCCCCGAGACCGCGCGGCAGCCCTACGGCGAGCGGCGGAGCGGGAGCGGACTGCGCCGGTGGCTGCCCGGGACCGGGACCGGGACCGGGGCTGGAACCGGATCCGGAACCAGGGCCGGGACGGGCCATACGCGGTTCGGTCACACCAGGAAGGGCGGCGCGTGGTGACGGACCCGACCGGCCCGGCGGAGCACGACGGCCGGCGGCGCCATGGATTGGAGAAGCGTGAAGTGGCGCCGCTGTCCCAGGGGGTGGGCAACAGGGACAACAGGGAAGCGGCGGATCCGATGACGTCCTGGCACTCGCCGATGCCGACGAACGGAACACGTCCGTCGAACGGATCGCAGCCGTCGAACGGAACGAAGCCGACGACACAGCAGCCGTCCGGGTCGTCCGGACCGTCCGCGTCGCCCGCCGAGCAGCCGAACACCCCGAACGGCCCCAGCTTCCCCGTCCTGCCGACAAGCGAGCACGACATGCTGGCCCAGCGGCTGCGGTACGCGGTCAGCGGCTTCGTGGACTCCCCACGCGGCGCCGTCGAGGAGGCCGATGCCCTGCTCGCGGAGGTGGCCACCCGGCTCGCCGATCTCCTGGCCGAGCGCCGCGGCACGCTCCGTGCCGCCTGGCACGAGGATGACGTGGTCATCTCGGAGACGGAAGAGCTGCGCCTGGCGATGCGGGGCTACCGCAATGTGCTGGAGCGCCTCATCAGCATCTGACTGCCCAACACCGCCAACAACACCACCACCAAACCCCCCTTGGTCGCCGCCCGGATCCCCTCCGGACGGCGGCCATACCTCATGCCGCCGACCGGGTCGTAAATCGGTCGTACTGGGGGCGGGTCACGGCCTACCGTGGCGCGGTTGTGATCAGGCAGGTTCAGGCAGGGCCAGGCAGGGCCGGCCAGGCCGTGAAGGGGGCGGGGCGCGATGGAGCGGTACAGCGGGTGGGCCGATGAGGGGTTCGGCGGTGTCGCGGAGGTGTTCGCCCGGAACTTCGAGGAGTTTCCCGAACTCGGGGCGGCGGTCACCGTCTTCGCCGGCGGCCGCAAGGTCGTGGAGCTGTGGGGCGGGGTCGCGGACCAGGGGAGAGGGCGGGCGTGGGAGAGGGACACCGCCGTGCCGGTGTTCTCGTGCGCCAAGGGCATCGTGAGCGTCTGCGCCCACCTCCTCGCCCAGGAGGGGCGGCTGGACCTCGATGCCCCGGTGAGCCGGTACTGGCCGGAGTTCGGCCGGTACGGCAAGGAGGCCATCACCTGCCGGATGGTCCTCGGGCACCGGGCGGGGGTCCCCGTGCTCGACCGGGTGCTGACGTTCGAGGAGATCGCCGACTGGGCGCCGGTGATCCGCGCCATCGAGGGGCAGACGCCGCTGTGGGAGCCGGGAGCGTCGTACGAGTACCACGGCCATGTCTTCGGCTTCCTGATCGGTGAGGTCATCCGGCGGATCACCGGCCACACCCCGGGCGCGTACTTCCGTCAGGCCGTGGGGGATCCGCTGGGGCTGCGGGCCTGGATCGGGCTGCCGACGGCGGAGCTGGACGGGCGGGCCCGGCTGGTCGAGGCCGAGGGACGGCCCGGGATGCCGGGGCCCGAACATCTGCTGACCCGCATCGTGACCATGAACGGCGCGCTGGTCTTCCCCGGCCTCGACGAGCCGCACGGCTGGAACGACCCGGCGCTGCTCGGCATGGAGCTGCCCGGCGCGGGCGCCACCGCGTCGGCGAGCGGGCTCGCCGGGCTGTACGCGGCGGCCGTGACCGGCATCGAGGGCCATCGGCGGCTGCTCAGCCCCGAGACCGTGACGGACGCGGTCCGCGAGATCTCGTCCGGCAAGGGGTGGCTGGGCTTCGACATGGGAGCGCGCTGGGGCTCGGGCTTTCTGCTCGACTCGCCGTCCTTCCGGCCGATGCTGGGGGAGCGCAGCTTCGGCAACGACGGGGCAGGCGGTCAGTTCGCCTTCGGTGACGACGAGTTCGGCGTGGGCTTCGCCTATGTGGCCAACCGCATGATCGGCCACGGCGACGCCCGCGCCACCCGCCTCGTCGCCGCCGTGCGGGAGTGTTTGGGCGCCTGATCGGCCCCCACCCCGCCCCGTCCCGAAACGGGAGCCCCGCCCCCGCCCCCGGCGGGGCTCCGCCCCGGACCCCGCGTTCCAAGGACGAAGCCCCCGCCACGCGGCGGAGTCGCATATCGATGTTGCGGGAAGGGGTTTCCCACCCCAGCCTCTCCGGCGTTTGAGGAGCGGGGCCCGGGGCGGAGCCCCGCCGGGGCCCGGGGCGGAGCCCCTGTTTCGGGAAGGGGCGGGGAGGGGACAGCCCGCCGCAGGCGTCACGATCCGTTGGGCACCCCCTACGCCGCGTCCCACAGCTCGGTGCGGTGCGCCCCCACCAGCGCGCCGATACGGGCCAGCGCCTCCTCGGCCGGGAGTGGGTCCAGCCGACGGCCGTCCCGCAGCCGCAGGGCCACCCGGCCGTCCCCGGCCTCCCTGGCGCCCACCACGGCCTGGTACGGCACGAGGCGGGCCTCCCGGATCCGGGCGCCCAGGCTGCCGCGTTCCGGTCCGGCTAGCTCCGCGCGCAGCCCGAGGTCCACGCACCGCCGGACGAGCGCCTCGGCGTGCGGCAGTTCGGCCTCGGAGATCGGCAGGACCACGAGCTGATTGGGGGCGAGCCAGGCGGGGAAGGCCCCGCCGTGCTCCTCGATGAGATGGGCCACGGCCCGTTCCACACTGCCGATGATGCTGCGGTGGACCATGACCGGACGGTGCCGGGCGCCGTCCGGCCCGATGTAGTGCAGATCGAACTGCTCGGGCTGGTGGAAGTCGACCTGGACGGTGGACAGGGTGGACTCCCGGCCCGCCCCGTCGGCGACCTGCACATCGATCTTGGGGCCGTAGAACGCGGCCTCGCCCTCCACCGCCTCGTACGGCAGACCGGAGCGGTCCAGGACGTCGGTCAGCAGGTCGGTCGAACGACGCCACATCTCGGGGGCGGCGACGTACTTGCCGCCGGGGCCCGGGAGAGAGAGCCGATAGCGGGCCGGGGTGATCCCGAGCGCCTCGTACGCCCGGCGGATCATCTCCAGGGCCGCCCCCGCCTCGTCGGCGACCTGGTCCAGGGTGCAGAAGATATGGGCGTCGTTCAGCTGGATGGCCCGGACCCGGGTCAGCCCGCCGAGCACCCCCGACAGCTCCGAACGGTACATCCCGCCCAACTCGGCCATCCGCAGCGGCAGTTCGCGGTAGCTGTGGCCGCGGGAGCGGTAGATGACCGCATGGTGGGGGCACAGGCTCGGACGCAGGACGACCTGCTCCGCACCCGGCTCCGCGCCCAGCTCCATCGGGGGAAACATGTCGTCGCTGTAGTGCGACCAGTGCCCCGACAGCTCGTAGAGCTCCCGTTTGCCGAGCACCGGCGAGTACACATGCCGGTAGCCTGCCCGCCGCTCGGCGTCGCGGATGTACTCCTCCAGGGTGTGCCGTACGGTCGCGCCGTCGGGCAGCCAGTACGGCAGTCCCGCGCCGATCAGCGGGTCGGTGTCGAACATGCCCAGCTCACGGCCCAGCTTGCGGTGGTCGGACATCGCGGTCTCCTCGCTGACGTGGCGAACGCCGGTTGGATATCGGGCGAGTGACCGCACGGCGAAGCCCCGGGGCACTCGCCCCGGGGCTTCGGATCAGAACATCGATCAGCGCGCCGGGACACTCTCCGGCGTCGTCGTCATGGCAACGAGGGCAGCGATGGCAGCGCGCTTCATGCCGCTGACCGTAGCAAGCCCCGACGCGGCCCGCCCGGCATTTTCCCGGCCACGGCTGCGGCTGGTTGCCGGGGCCGCGGCCCGCAGTCGGGCCGTTGGGCTACGGCCTGCACTGGGCCGTCGGGTTGCGGACCGTAGCGGCGCCTCCGGGACCACGGCCTGCGGCTGGTCGCCGGGGCCACGGCCCCGCACCGGGCCGCCGCGCCATGGCCTGCCCTGGGCCGTTGGGCTACGGCCTGCACTGGGCCGTCGGGTTGCGGACCGTAGCGGTGCCTCCGGGACCACGGCCTGCGGCTGGTTGCCGGGGCCGCGGCCCGCAGCCGGGCCGCCGCGCTACGGCCTGCACTGGGCCGTTGGGCTACGGCCTGCGGCCGGGCCGCCGGGGCGCGGACGGTACCCGCGTCGCAGGGGCCACGGCCCGCAGCCGAGGGTCGTTACGCCCCCTCCGGCACCAGCTCCCCCACCGCGTCTCGCCACGCGGCCCGCGTCGCGACCGCCTGCCGCCATGTGCGGATCGCCTTCGGGGGCATCCCGACGGCCAGCACACCGGCCACCCGGTCCCCGGAGCGGTAGACGGCCAGGAACTTCCGCTCGTCCAGGGCGCCCTCCACGATCGCGACCTCCTCGTGGCCGCGCAGATGGCCATGGGCCTGGATCCGGAGGTCGTACTGGTCTGACCAGAAGTACGGCACCGGGGCGAACGGCCGCCGCTCGTCCGGGCGGAGGAGGTTGCGGGCCACGGCCATGCCCTGCTCGGTGGCGTTGGTCCGGTGCTCGATCCGCATCGCCGTACCGAACAGAGGGTTGTGCCAGCGGGCCACATCCCCCGCGCCGTACACATCCGGCGCGGCGGCGCTGTACTCATCGCACTCCAGGCCGTCGCCCAGGGTGAGGCCACTGCCCTCCAGCCAGCCGGTGTTGGGCACCGAGCCGATCGCGACCAGCACCTCATCGGCCTCGACGAGGGTGCCGTCCGCCAGCCGCACCCCGCCGTCGGCCACCTCGGCCACCATGACGCCGGTGCGCAGCTCGACGCCGTGGTCGTGGTGGGCCTGGGCGAGCACTCGGCCGACCCGCTCGCCGACCGCCGGGGCCAGCGGCACCGGCGCCGGTTCCAGCAGCGTCACCTCCGTACCGAGCCCCCGGGCGACGGCGGCCGCCTCGGCGCCGAGGAACCCGGCGCCGACCACCGCCAGTCGCCGCCCCGGGCCCAGCCGGTCCCGCAGGGCCAGAGCGTCGTCCAGGGTGCGCAGCACATGCGCGCGCTCCCCGGGGCCGCCGTCGCCGTCCCCGTCCCCGCCGCCGTCCCCGTCGCCGGGCAGCCGGCGCGGGCGGACACCGGTGGCGATGACCAGGCCCTCGTACGGCACCCGCTCCCCGTCGGCCAGCGCGACCGTACGGCCCGCGAGGTCAAGGCCGGTCGCGGCGACCCCGAGGCGCAGATCGAGGCCGAGCGCGTCCAGATCGGCGGGCGCGCGCAGCGGCACCCGGTCGGGCTCCCACTGCCCGCCGAGGATCTGCTTGGACAGCGGTGGCCGGTCGTACGGGTGGTACGGCTCATCGCCGATGAGCGTGATCGTGCCCTCGTACCCCTCCCGCCGCAGCGTCTCCGCCGCCGCCAGACCGGCGGCGGATCCACCGACGACCACCACGTGCTTCACTTGTCGACCACCCGTATCGCCGCCGCCGGGCAGACCACCGCGGACTCACGCACATCGGCGTGGAGTTCGGACGCGGGCTGCTCGTCCAGCAGGATCACGATGCCGTCCTCCTCCCGCTGGTCGAACACATCGGGCGCGATCATCACGCACTGACCCGACGCCACACACTTGGGTACATCGACTTCCACACGCATGGTGACTCCCTTGCCTCCGCTGCTCATGACGCCCAGGTGACGGGCAGTTCGTATACGCCGTAGACCAAACCGTCGTCCTTGAACGGTAGTTGGTCGACCCCGGTCGCCAGCCGCAGAGTGGGGATACGGCGGTAGAGCGTGCCGTAGACCACCTGCAGCTCCATCCGGGCCAGCGGCTGGCCCAGGCACTGGTGGACGCCGAAGCCGAACGCCATGTGGCGGCGGGCGTCGCGGCCGATGTCCAGCCGCTCGGGCTCGGGGAAGACCTCCGCGTCCCAGTTGCCGGTGCCGGTGTAGACGATGATCCCGTCCCCGGCGCGGATGGTCTCGCCGCCGATCTCGATGTCCTCCCGCGCGACCCGGCGCCTGCCGTTGTGCACGATCGTCAGATAGCGCAGCAGTTCCTCGACGGCCTTGGCGACCGCCTTCGGGTCGTCGGTCTCCCGCAGGACGGCGAGCTGGTCGGGGTTCTCCAGCAGGGCGACGGTGCCGAGGGCGATCATGTTGGCGGTGGTCTCATGGCCGGCGATCAGCAGCAGCACGCCCATGTTGGCGGCCTCGCGCTGGGTCAGCTCACCGGCCCTGACCCGGGCGGCCAGCTCGGAGAGCATGTCGTCGGCGGGGGCGGCGAGTTTGGCGGCGACCAGGTCGTCCAGATAGTCGGTCAGCGCCTTGTTGGCGGCGACCGCGTCCTCCACCGAGGAGTGACGGTTGATCATGACTGAGCTGTTCCGCTGGAAGAAGTCGTGGTCCTCGTACGGCACTCCGAGCAGCCGGCAGATCACCAGCGACGGCAGCGGCAACGCGAGCGCCTGTACCAGGTCGACCGGGGTCGGACCGGCCAGCATGGTGTCGATCAGCTCGTCGGTGATCTTCTGGATGTCGGGCCGCATCGCCTCGATCCGCTTGATCGCGAACGGTCCGGTGACCATCCGGCGGATCCGGGCGTGCTCGGGGTCGTCCATGGTGAGGAAGGTCCGCCGCTGCGGGGCGTTCTCGCGGAAGGCGGCGGTCGCATGCGGAAAACCGGGCAGCGTGGCCTCGGAGCTGACCCGCGGGTCGGCGAGCAGGGCGCGCTGGTCGGCGTACCGGGTCACCAGCCAGGGGGCGCTGCCGTCCCACAGCCGCACCCGCGCGATGGGCCGTTCGGTGTGCAGCGCCCGCGCGGTCGGGGGCGGGGCGAAGGGGCAGCCCGTCGCCCGCGGCATCGGGAACTCCGGAAGCGGCTCTTCCGCCTCGGTGGTGGTCTCTGCCAGCGTCTCGGTCATGTCTCTCCTCGGGTGGGGGATTCCGATGGGAGCGGAGCGTGAACCTTCGCGTCAGGGGGGACGTGAACCTTCGCGTTACGGGGACGATGACCAGCGAACCCGCTCGACCTGACGCCCTCCGGTCAGTTTCCTGACGAAACGCTGACTGTGGGCAAGGTCACAGTGACCGTGGTGCCGCGGTCCGGTGCGCTGCGCACGCTCACCTCGCCGCCGTGCCGCTCGACCACCCGCCGCACGATGGAGAGGCCGAGGCCGCCGCCCAGCTCGATCCGGCCGTCCGCGGAGCGGGGGGAGGTGAGCCGGGCGATGTCGCGCGGGCTCATACCCGGCCCCTGGTCGCTGACCGACAGCTCGACGTGCTGCTGCCCACCGGACCCGGCCACCGGGCCGCGCACCGCCACGGTCACCGGGGACCCGGCGGGGGTGTGCCGCAGCGCGTTGCCCAGCAGATTGCGGATGGCGTGCCGCAGCATGCGGTTGTCGGCTACGAGGGTCGCCCGGCCGGAGTTCTCGCGGGCGATGGGGCGTTCGGGGTCGAGCAGCCCCAGATCCGCCACCGCCTCGTCGGCCACGTCCCGCAGATCCACCGGCTCCGCGTCCAGCGGCCGCACCCAGGAGGCGTCCGCACGCGGAGACACCTGCTGGACCGCCTCGTGCATATGGTCGGCCTCGTCCTGGATCCGGCGCAGGGCGCGCACCATCAGCTCGGGGTCGTCGCTGAGCCCCTGCAGCGGGAGTTCGGCCCAGCCGCGGATGGTGGTCAGGGAGGTGCGCAGCTCGTGCAGGATTACCTCCAGCCGCTGCTGGCGCTCGTACGCGTCCTCCTCAGGGCGCTGGCCGTCCCCGCGGCGCTTCATGTTCATGCGGAAGCGAGCCGGCCGAGCCAGTAGCCGAAGCCACGGCGGGTGTGGATCAGGGCGGGCCCGGTCTCGTCGACCTTGTGGCGGAGCCGGGAGACCAGCTTCTCGATGGCGTTGTCCCCGTAACGCCGGTGGTCCGCCACCCACAGATGCTCGCCGATCTGCTCCTTGGACAGCACCTGCCCCGCGTTGACCAGCAGATAGCGCAGCAGCCGGAACTCGGCGGGGGTCAGCTCCAGCGCCCGCCGACCGCGCCGCGCCTGACGGGTCGTATCGTCCAGCAGCAGATCCGCGTAGCGCGGCGGCTCCTCCCGCCGCCGGGTGCGGGTGCGCAGCAGGGCCTGCACCCGGGCCAGCACCTCGGCGATCCGGAACGGCTTGGTGACGTAGTCGTTTCCGCCGATGCCGAGGCCGGTGACCAGCGAGTCCAGCGAGTCGCGGGCGGTGAGGAAGAGCACGGGCGGATGGTTCTCGTCGGCGGCGACCAGGCGGCGGCACACCGTGAAGCCGTCCAGGTCGGGCAGCATCACATCGAGGATCACCAGGTCGGGCCGCTCCCGCCCGACCCGATCGAGCGCCTCTCCGCCGGTGGCCGCGGTGCCGACCCGGTAACCGGCCAGCTCGAGGGTGGTCGAGAGCAGCTCGGCGATTCTCGACTCATCGTCGACGACCAGGATGTGCTGCCCGCTGCCACGGGCGGGCGCTGGTTTCTCGCTGACACTCCCGTACACGCCATGACACTACGTGAACCGACCGTTCCGGGGCACGGGGCCCTGACCGCGACCGATGAGATCCGGACAGGGCGGAAAGGGCGGACAGGGCGGGGCTCATACGGGCCGTGGGGGCGCCGGCCCCCACGGCCCAGGGTCTTCCGCTTTCCTCAGCTTTCGGTTTCGTCACCCTCCGGCTTGGGCGATCCGAAAGTCAGCGCGGATGCCTCGCCGGAATCCGCGTAATAGTGGAACCGGTCGGTCCAGGACTGTTCCTGAAGGGTCTGGACCAATGTACGGGGCACTGCCATATGCACATCGCGGCCACCGGGCTCGTCCGGCGGAGTCGGCGCTATGAGTACGGTCCAGGGGGTGGGAAGTGCCGGGACGTCGTACCAGAAGGGCGTGCCCGCTCCGTAGTCGAGGCTGTAGAAGGGGAGCTTCGACCAGTTGTTGATCACGATGGTGTTCTCGAACTTGTCGAGCGTCATGGTGGGCAGGATGCGCTTGAGGCGTCCCGCCTCGTATTCGGCACAGAGGAACGCCGTTTCCTGGCGGATTTTCTCCTCCGTGTTCTCGGCATAGCCCGCGCGGACCGCCGTGGCGACCTCGCCGAGAGGGCGGGAGCGCAGTTCGGCCGCGGTCATCCCGGGCCGGGTGTTGGTGACGGTGTTGCCCCAGTAGCCGTCCGGTACGGCCCCGCCGCCGAAAGCACGGAAGTCGGCGAGGAGGCCCAGCTTTTCCTCGCTCGTGTCGGGGCGGTCTCGCAATGCGCCGAGGACTTTCCAGAGGTGGGCGGTCAGCGCGTCATTGGTCGATACCCATCGCCCTGTGCCCGCGAGGTCGGCCATCGCGGCGTCCTTCATGGTGGCCAGTTCGGCGGCGGTGAAGCGGGTGGTCACCATCGTCGTCACCTTGGCGAGGCTGCTCAGCAGGATACGGGCCACATAGGCGGACTTCCGGCCGCGCTTGGTGACCGTGAAGTGGTCGTTGTCCGGCCGGGCGTCATCCGTGACCGGCGCCGCGAGGGCGTCGATGATGCCGCGGTCGTGGCCGGGTGCGGGGTACTCGAGCCCTCGATGCTCCTTCGACCAGCTCTCCATGAACCGCATATAGGCGGATCCGTCGGCCACGGCGTGATTCATGTTGACACCCAGAACGGAGCCGCCGCCTTTCATATGGGTGAGCTTCACCGTGAAAAGCGGTGTGTCGGCGTCGACCACCTGGAGCGGGTTGACCTGACTCAGATAGCGATTGATGCCCTTTTTCGCCGTGTGGTGAGGTCCGTGATCCGGCATGGGCTCGGATGCGTGTGTCTCGATGAAGCGCACACCGGTGTCGTCGCAGAGCACGCTGAGGCGGCCGTCGGGATCCTTCTTCATGCGGCCTGAAACCATCGGGAAGTTGAGCAGTGTTCTGCTAAGGGAGGCGCGAAGCGCTTCGCCGTCGAGCGTCTCGCGGTAGAAAAAGGTACGTGGGGTGTAGACCAGCCCGATGAGCATGTCGTAGACGCTCAAACGTATGCGGTCACCGCTCGCCTCTCCGGCGCGCACAGTGATCGAACGTTTGGTGTTGCTGTCGGTGGCAGTGGGGGATGCCATCATTCGCGCACGTTCTTTCGTTCTGTCCGAATGTGTTTCTGGGTCGGTGTATTGACCCTACCCCCGGGTCGAGGGCTGTCTCATTGACGAGAACTTGTTTCAGGCAATTTTGAAAAACGGGCGAGCGCGGTCGGCTCACGGAGGCGCCCGCCGACCCCGACGGGGTCCCGCGGTCGGCCGGGGCCCCGCGGCCCGCTGGGGTCACGAGGCCCGCTGGGGTTACGAGGCCCGATTGGCGCTGCGAGGCCCGACTGGGGAGCTACGGCGCTGCGACGGCACTCATCCGCATCGCTCCGTTAGCATGATCGGACCTTACGACGAGAACCCCCATCGTCCGCCCTTCGCCGGAAAACGGCGCTATCCGGTACGAAGGGTGACCAATACCCAACATCTAGCAAATCGGCCAAAGCATTGATACCTATAGCATCGCGGGTGATGTCCCGGATAAGCCGCAGGACCACGTTCGCCACGTGGCGTCGACCACGGGTGATGCTGTACGCCGCGGCGGGTGTGGTGGCCCTCGGATTCTTCATCGCGCTGGAGATCGCCGCGCGTCGCTACGGTCTGCCGGGGCCGGTCACCAATCAGGTGCAAGAGGTGATATTGCCCCCCAAGTCGGGCTTCCTGCTGTACGCCGGTATGGCCTTGATGATGGTGGTGCTCACCTGGCGGCAACGGTTCATCGCGGTCGGCACCGCGATCGGCATCGACGTCGTCTTCTTCCTGGTGCGGTGGGCGGTCGGCGCGAAGCTGACCGACGGCCACCCCTTCGGCAACGGCGCGTTGTGGGTGATGTTGGGCTGTGTGGTCATCGCCCTCACACGCCGCACCGGCCGGGAACGTGCCCTGCTGCTCAAGGGCGTCGGGCTGGGCCTGCTGCTGGTGGCCGGCCGTAAGACGGGCGATACCTGGCTGCTCATCACGGCGAAGTCCCGCCCGACGGTGCTCGATCCGTACCTGGCGACCGCCGATCACGCGCTGGGCAACCCGTCGTGGCTGGCAGGCCGGATTGTCGAGGCCATGGGCCCGATCGGCGCCCATGTTCTCGACTACGTCTACATTCAGCTTCCGGTGGCCGCGGTCATCGTCTCGGTTTATCAACTGCGCAACGTGGCGGTCGAGCGCCGCTTCCCACGCCACCATCTGGTGCGCACCTTTCTGGCCATCGGCCTCCTCGGGCCGGCCATCTACATGATCTTCCCGGTGGTCGGACCGATCTTCGCCTACGGCGCCGGGGCCTTCGGTACCGGCGGCGAGCACTGGGCGCTGGCCAACCTGTGGCCGCACACGCCGCCGCCCATCAGCGCCCCGCACTCGATGCCGTTCGACGAGATCACGCCACGCAACTGCATGCCCAGCCTGCACACGGCGTGGGCCACCGCGATCTTCATCCATTCCCGCCAGGGCCCGCGAATCCTGCGGTTCGCGGGAACGTTCTGGCTGGTCGCCACGCTCGGCGCGACGCTGGGATTCGGCTACCACTACGGTGTGGATCTCATCGCGGGCGTGGTGTTCACGCTCACGATCGAGACCGCGCTGCGCGCGCTCGCACGTGGCTGGGACCGGTCAGGGATCCAACTGGTCGTCCACGGCACGACGGTCTTCGCCGCGCTCCTGGTGTCCTATCGCTATCTGCCGATGGAGATGGCCAGACATCCGTGGCTGTTCGGACCGCTTCTCCTGCTGGCGATGGCCTCGGTGATCCACGGCTACGTACGGACCACCAGGCTGTGGGAGCCGAAGGCCGCACCAGCGCTGCAACCGGAACCGCAGCCCGAGCTGGTGTGAGTGGGTTAGCGAGGCGTTAGCCGATCAGCAGAGGATCATCAGCGGCGGCGGAGAGGCTGGTGGTCACAGGGCCCGAAGGACGGGACCACCTGCTGACAAAGGGGGGAGACACATGTCCCACCGCACCGCAAACCGCACCGCACGTCACCACGCTCGCAAAGTCGCGGCCGTCGCGGTGGCCGCCGTCGCCGCGTTCGGGCTGACCGCTTGCCAGGACACCTCGGACGGTGCCTCCGGGGCCGCGTCCTCCACCGCCTCCCAGGGCTCCGGCGCCCCCGACGCCGAGGCGAAGAACGGGGAGGGCGGTGCGGCGGCCCTGCAGAAGACGGGCCCCAAGCCGCTGCGCGACGGTGCGGGCCTCTACCCCCGGGCGATCCGTCTGGAGCACAGCGGGAAGGACAACGGCCGCGTGCTCGCCTCGACCGTCGTCCCCGACGGCGGCCACGGCATCGGGGACATTCAGGAGAGCACCGACGGCGGAGCGAGCTTCAACCAGGTGGGCAAGATCGCCGACCCCAAGTCCGCCGACGGCGGCAAGGGGCTGTGCTGCGCGACCCTCTACGAACTGCCGCAACAGGTCGGTGACATGCCGGCCGGCACGCTGCTGTGGGCCGCCTCCTTCGGCCAGAACGAGCCCGAATCCAGCCGCCATATGTCGATACGGGTGTTCAAGAGCACCGACGTGGGGCGCACCTGGAGCTATCTGTCCACGGCCGCCACCGCGACGGACGCCAATGGGCTGTGGGAGCCGGAGTTCTCCATCGACGCCGACGGCAACCTGGTCTGCCATTACTCCGACGAGACCGATCCGAACCACAGCCAGAAGCTCGTCGCCGTACGCTCGCGGGACGGCGTCTCATGGGACGGACTGCATGACACCGTCGCCAGCGCCCCGACCTCCGACCGCCCCGGGATGGCGGTCGTACGGAAGCTGCCGGACGGCAAGTACGTCATGACGTACGAGATCTGCTCCAAGGACCCCAAGTTCTCCTGCGTCGTGCACGTCCGCACCTCTTCCGACGGCTGGGACTGGGGCGACCCCGCCAACCTCGGCACCCGGCCCGAGACGGCCGACGGCAAGTACTTCAGGCACGCGCCGACCCTGGCCTGGGCGCCGGAGGACGGAAATCCGCAGGGCAAGCTGCTGCTGGTGGGACAGGTGATGTACAACGCGGACGGCAGCAAGGCCGAGGGCAGCGGGCGCACCGTCTGGACCAACAGCAAGGGCGGAGAGGGCGCCTGGAAGGAGATCCCGGCCCCCGTCACCGTGAAATCAGACAAGATCGACTTCTGCCCCAACTACAGCTCCAGCCTGCTGCCTTCGGCCGACGGGCACCAGCTGCTGGAGGTCGCGACCGACTACGACGGGGGAGTGTGCCGGCCGTACCACGCCACCAATGGCACATGACCCGATCGCTGGCGTGTGCCCCGGCAGCGGCGCGGCGGGTGTCATCGGCCGCGCTGCGCGGAGGCGCGTCTGCGAGCCGTCAGTGACCCTCTGACGGACGCGATGCTCGCCGGGTGGACGTCGTCGGATTGGTACCTCGGGAGACTGGGCCGAACAGCATCCCCAAAGTGGTCCAAGGCGCCTTGGGAACCGACACAATTAGCTACGCTGGGTTGCTCGCTATGCCGCTTGTACATAGACGTCAGCGGCTGGTGAAACTTCGGGGGAGGCGTCATGTCCGTGGACGTGGTCCAGCTCGCACAGGACCTCACGCCGTACGCCACTACGGCCATCACTGCTTACGGAGCCGCGGCCTTGACCCGGGTCGAGAGCGACGCCGTCGATGCCACCGTCTCGTTCGGGCAACGCATTCTGCGACGCCTCACCGGTCGCGATACCCCTGACAGCGATACATCCGCCGAGCAAGATGCCCTCGCCGAGACGGTCTCCGAGCTGGCCGGCAGTCCTGATGACGCGGATCTGGCCGCCGTGCTCCGCGTGCAGATCCGCCGCCTGATGACGGCCCACCCTGATATCGCCGCTGACATCGCAGGGTGGGCACGCCCGGCCGCGCCCACCACGGTCACCATCAGCACATCGGGGGAGAGGTCACCGGCCGTCCAGAACAATTACGGCACCATCCATACCGGCGACTCCACCGCCTGAAATCCGTCAGGGGTGAAGCCTTGATGCACAGAGCATCACCGGAGACTTCAGGGCTCGCTACGTCTGGGGCCCGGTCACCCGCCGTGGGCACGAACCACGGCGCCATCTTCACTGGGGACACCACCGTCCACACCCCTCTGGTACTGCCACCGCCCACCGATGTCTCGGCGCCCCACGGGCTGCACAACCTCCCGCGGCCCATCGGTCACCGATTCGTCGGCCGTGTGGCGGAGATGGCCGCCCTGGAACAGACGTTATCGCTCCGGTGCGAGCGGGCATCCACGCACGTCGTCACCCAGGCCATGTCCGGCCTCGGCGGCATCGGAAAGTCCACTCTGGCGCTGCACTTCGCCCATACCCACAGAGCCGACTACACAGCGGTCTGGTGGATCGACGCCGAGACCCCTGAGACCATCACCGGCTCCCTGGCCCAGCTCACCGCCCGGGCCAACCCCGGCACCAATACCAGCAGCACGCCGAGCGCAGCCTTGGCCGAATGGGCCCTGACCTGGCTGGAGGCCCATACCGGATGGCTCCTCGTCTTCGACAACGCCACCCACCCCGACCACCTCGCCCCGTACCTCGCCAGACTCACCAGCGGCGACCACCTCATAACCAGCCGCCTCACCTATGGCTGGCACGAACTGGCCGCCACGCCCGTGCACCTGGACGTCCTCGCCCCATCAGCCGCCACCAACCTGCTGCACCAACTTGCCGGGCCCGGCCCCAGCAGCGAAGCCTCAGCGGCTCACGAACTAGCCGACGAACTCGGATATCTCCCCCTGGCCCTGGAACAAGCCGGTGCGTACATCCGCCGCACACGCAACACCTACTCCAGCTACCTGCACCGCTTCCGCACCCAAGCCGCCCGCATGCTCAACACTCCCGGCAACGGCGACCCCCACAGCATCACCATCGCCCGGATTTGGCGCGTCACCCTCGACACCATCGCCGAACGCGACCCACTCGCCGTCCACCTCCTGCGCGTCATGGCCTGGCTCGCCCCCCACGACATACCCCGCGACCTCCTCAACGGCATCGCCGACGAGCCCGACGCGGACATCGACGCCCTCGCTCTCCTCAACGACTTCAGCATGATCACCCTCACCGAGAGCACCGCCGCAATACACCGCCTCGTCCAAGCACTCGCCCGAACCTCAGACCCCCAGGACCCCCACCGCACTGACTCATTCATCAGCCAAGCCCAGGCCACCGCCGCAACGTTGATCCGTCACGCACTGCCCGACGACCCGGAGACCAACACCGCCGGATGGCCGCGCTGGCGCACCCTCCTCCCTCACATCGAGGCATACCTCACCCACACTCACCCGGATACGGACACCACCGAAACACACTCCATCCTGCACTCTGCTGCGCAATTCCTGCATGGTCAGGGCCAGCTCTCTCAAGCCACCCAATACGCACACCGGTCCGCCACCACATCGGCACGACTCAACGGCGAGGACCACCCCGAGACCTTGATCTCCCGTAACAACCTCGCGGGCGCCTACGAGTCGGCGGGGGACTTGGGTCGTGCTATCCCGCTGTACGAGCGGACCCTCACTGACCGGGTCCGGGTTCTGGGTGAGGACCACCCCGAGACCTTGATCTCCCGTAACAACCTCGCGAGCGCCTACGAGTCGGCGGGGGACTTGGGTCGTGCTATCCCGCTGTACGAGCGGACCCTCACTGACAGCGTCCGGGTTCTGGGTGAGGACCACCCCGACACCTTGATCTCCCGCAACAACCTTGCCTACGCCTACCGTTCGGCGGGGGACTTGGGTCGTGCTATTCCGCTGTACGAGCGGACCCTCACTGACAGCGTCCGGGTTCTGGGTGAGGACCACCCCGACACCTTGATCTCCCGTAATAACCTTGCTTACGCCTACGAGTCGGCGGGGGACTTGGGTCGTGCTGTCCCGCTCTTCGAGCGGACCCTCACTGACCGGGTCCGGGTTCTGGGTGAGGACCACCCCGACACCTTGACCTCCCGTAATAACCTTGCCTACGCCTACGAGTCGGCGGGGGACTTGGGTCGTGCTATCCCGCTGTACGAGCGGACCCTCACCGACCGGACCCGGGTTCTGGGTGAGGACCACCCCGACACCTTGACCTCCCGTAACATCCTCGCGGGCGCCTACGAGTTGGCGGGGGACTTGGGTCGTGCTGTCCCGCTCTTCGAGCGGACCCTCACTGATAGCGTCCGGGTTCTGGGTGAGGACCACCCCCACACCTTGACCTGCCGTAACAACCTCGCGGGCGCCTACGAGTCGGCGGGGGACTTGGGTCGTGCTATCCCGCTCTTCGAGCGGACCCTCACCGACCGGGTCCGGGTTCTGGGCGAGGACCACCCCCACACCTTGATCTCCCGTAGCAACCTTGCTTACGCCTACGAGTCGGCGGGGGACTTGGGTCGTGCTATCCCGCTGTACGAACAGTCCCTCACCGACAGCATCAGAATTCATGGCGACGATCACCACAACACGCGCATCGTGCGGGACAACCTGCGTGCGGCATGCTCCGATCGAGACTGACACTGCTCACACTGCCGCCGACGCTGTGCGGATGTCGAAACCTGTCCTCACTTACTCAAGGGCGCGCCTTCGGCGCGCCGGGCGGCTTGGCCGCCCCGCCGGGCTGCGGCGTGGCCGCCGGTCCCGTCGGGCGCCCACCGCCCGCACTCCCAGCGCACCCGCGATCGCTCGCCGAGGAGCCGACCGCCGTCAGAGCCGAGGCGTTGTGGCTGGGGCCGACGGCGCGCCGATCCAGCACCGCGCGCACGCCACCGGCCGCCCCGATCAGCCCGCCCTGCCCAGCCGGGCCGCCGTCACTCGCGCCGGCATCGCCACCTCACGCGCCGACGCCGCCGACAACTCCAGTCGCACGACCCCGGCGCCGTCCGTGCCCGAAGTGGCACGCAGCCGCACTCCTGCCGTCCCACCGTGGCCATGCCATGCGTCAACGCCGCCTATGTCCAGCACACCCAGTTCGACACCAGCGTTGCCACGCTCCGTGCGATGGGCGTACGCGTGCTCTACGGAGAAGGCGGATTCGTACCCAACAAGCCAGGCCAGGGGCGGCCGGAGAACTACCCGTGGCACCTGGCCCTGGAAGCCGCCGCGTCAGCCGTCAGTGGGCGCGATCCCCGTGGCGAGTGAACTGCCCCCGGACGGTGCGGTCAACGGTCCTTCTCTCTCGGACCAATCTCACGGGCGTGCGATAAGTTGCCCGCCATGACTGGACTCGGGCCCGTCGCCTGGCCACCTGCCCCGATAGGGACCGAACGGCTCGTGCTCCGGGAGTCCGAGGCCCGGGACCGTGCGGTGTTCATCGAGCTGTTCACATCGCCGGAGGTGCGCACCTACCTCGGTGGCCCTCGATCGCGTGATGAGCTCGAACATGCGGTGCCTGAAGTGCCCGGGCGGCGCCCTGGCCTTTTCGTGATCGATCTCGATGGAGCGATGATCGGCACGATCACGCTCGATCGGCGCGATGCGGAGCGTCCGGGTCACGTTCGTCCGGATGCCGGGGAGGCCGAGCTCGGCTACCTGTTCCTGCCGGAGGCGTGGGGATGTGGGTACGCCGCCGAGGCGTGCGCGGCGGCACTCGCCTGGTTCGCCGACGTGCTTCCCGGCGAGCCGGTGGTGCTCTGCACCCAGACCGCCAACGACCGCTCGATGCGCCTCGCGGCGAAGCTGGGGTTCACCGAGGCGGAGCGGTTCGAGGAGTACGGCGCCGAGCAGTGGTTCGGCGTGTGGTCCGCGGGCACGCCGTCAGGTTGAGCCAGCTCGTTTCTTCAGGGGTGCGCGCAGCGCGGGCGTTGGTGAGGAGCGGGGTCAGCGGCCCCCATGACGTGGGGGAAGGTATCGGTTGACCAGGTCCGCCGCCGTTTGCGCGTCATCGATCGTGATGACAAAGCGGGTTCCGCGGGTGAGTTCAAGCCAGAGCGCGTCGCCCGCCCGGAGCGAGACCGCCCGCACGCCCGGCTTCCACCGGTAGCCCCAGCCGCCGATCTCCATGGGGCGGGTCCGGCGCGCCGTGGCACCCGCAATCCGGTCCATCGCGATGTTCTGCCGCAGGAAGGGGACGAGAGCTGAGGCCACCGTGACGCCACGTGGCGAAACGGTGACCTTGATGGCCCCCGTGACGAGGAACGCGGCCGCCGCGAGCAGCAGGCCCAGGCTGACGGACCGGTGTGTCTCGTCGACGACGGCGAAGACGATCAGTCCCAGAGCCAGGATCGCGCCGACGGCGAGCATCCAACCGCTGGACTGGTACCTGTTCCAGACCGCTCGCGTGCTGTCGTCATCATGCGGATTCATCGACGCCTCCGTGAGAGTGTGCGACTCACGGCAACGATCGCAGCGTCGACGGCCAAGGCCAAGGTGATGTCACCGTGCGCACAACCGGTCCAATGCCGACTGGCTCTCATCGTCTGCGGGGCGGAAGATCACCAATCGCTGATCCGGATCTTGAAGTGGTATGAGCACTTCGAAATCCACTGCGATCACACCGACGTCAGGATGCCGCATCACCTTGTGCCCGCGGCCGTTGACCTGGATGTCCCGCTCGGCCCACAATCGCGCGAATTCCTCGTCGTGAGTGATGAATTCGGCGATGCGATCGGTCAACGCCCGATCCTCCGGATGCGCGGCCCACGCGGCGCGCAGGTGGGCGATCCCCTCTCGCACGACGCGTTCCCGATCGACGTAGAACTCGCGTATCTCCGGATGCATCAGGCACAGCCACATCGAATTGCGCTGTGACGGAGGCAGGGTGTCGAAATCCAGTAGGAGCCTCGTCATTTCGCGGTTCCAGGCCAGGATGTCGTAGCGGTGGTTCATCAGCATGGCCGGCAGCGGCGACAAGTCGGCGACCAGATGGGCCAGCGGCGGCGCCGCGGTGGTGGCGGGCTTGTCGGCGTTGCGGGGGCGCTGCTGGGCCAGGTTGAAGAGGTAGGCGCGTTCGACGGGGGCCAGGCGCAGCGCCCGGGCCAGCGCCTCCACCACGTCCGCTGAGGGCCGCAGCCCGCGACCCTGTTCCAGCCGGACGATGTAGTCGACGCTGACCCCGGCCAGTTCGGCGACCTCTTCGCGGCGCAGGCCCGGGGTCCGCCGGGCCTGCCGACGCGACGGCAGACCGAGATCGCGCGGGTCCAGCCGCTCGCGCCGGGCCCGCAGGAACGCGGCCAGCTCCTGTGTTGTGTCCACGGTGTGGGTCGTCATATGCGTTCCAACAGCCAGGGTGGGACTGGCGTTCCCAGGAAACTCCTTCCCTTACCCCCGGCTCGCGGCGGTCACAGCCTTGTTCTCGACAACGGATCACGAGCACAGGAGGACACCATGTCGCTCACCCTCGACACCTACCGGCTGCTGGGCCGCTCAGGGCTGCGGGTTTCACCGCTGGCGCTGGGCGCGGCGACCTTCGGCACCGAGTCGGGCTGGGGAGCCGAGCAGGACGAGGCGCGCAAGCTGTTCGACCGCTACGTCGAGCGAGGCGGCAACTTCATCGACACCGCCAACACCTACAGCAATGGCACTTCCGAGCGCATGCTGGGCGAATTCACCCGCGACAACCGCGAGAGCCTGGTGCTCGCGACGAAATACACGACGCTGCGCCGCCCTGGCGACCCGAATTCCGCGGGCAGTCACCGCAAGAGCCTGTTCACCTCGGTAGAAGCGAGTCTGCGACAGCTCAATACGGACTACATCGATCTGCTCTACCTGCACGTATGGGATTGCACGACACCGGTCGAGGAGATCCTGCGCGGCATGGACGATCTGGTCCGGCAGGGCAAGATCTTGTACGTGGCGATCTGCAACGCCCCGGCCTGGCAGGTTTCGCGTATGCAGGCGATCGCCGACCTGCGCGGCTGGTCGCCGCTGGTCGCGCTCCAGATCGAATACAACCTGATCGAGCGTACCGGGGAACGTGACCTGATCCCCATGGCGCGCGAGATGGGGCTGGGTGTGCTCCCGTATTCACCCCTGGCCGGCGGGGTACTCACCGGCAAGTACAGCCGCGACGACCTGACCGCGACGAACGTCGCATCCGACGACGGCACCCGTAAGAGCTTCAACCTCGCCTTGGGCACGCTCACCGAACGTAACCTCGCCATTGCCGATGTCGTGATGGAGGTCGCCACGGAGCTGGGCGTCACACCCGCCCAGGTCGGGCTGGCCTGGACCCTGCGGAATCCGAGCGTGACGGCACCGATCATCGGCGCCCGCACCCCCGCGCAGTTGGAGGACAATCTGGGCGCCCTGGAGGTCGACTTCACCGCCGCCCAACTGGCCCGCCTCGATGAGGCCAGCGCGATTGAACTCGGCTTCCCGCACGACATGCTCGCCAGTGATCACATCCGCAACGTGACCGCAGGTGACCTGAAGATCGAAACCCGCCGCTGATATCCGAGCGCCCCGAGGGCGGCACAAGTGCCGCCCTCGGGGCGATCACAGCGTGAATGGATCCTCGTCGAGCTTTTCTGTCAGGTGCTCAAGAGTGTCCGTAAGGCTTGACGGCGCACCGTTCAGCCTTTCGCGCTGCTTGGCGACGTGACCGATGAGGCGGAGGGTCCGTCCCGAGGAGATTCCGGGTGCGGCGGTGACCAGGGATTTGATGACGTCTTCCGCGTCGCGCCAGGCATTGACGTCCAGTAGGCATTGTGCGAGCCGCGCCACCCGCTCGCTTGAGTAGCCGGTCGTGACGTCACGCCCTGGTTGTGCGGATTGCAGTAGTAGCTCGATAGCGTTCTCTACTTCACCGGCGATCTGAAGTGTGTGACCCCACTGGCGGTCAATTTCCCCGCTGGTCACCCACCATGTCCAGTCCGGTTCACCGACGTCGTTACCGTCTTCGATGAGCGACCGGGCGCGTTGGAGCGACTCCATGGCATCCGACGTACGTCCCGTGCCGACCAGCCCCTTCGCTTCACGGATGCGGAACATCGCCTCCACGCGCGGGGACAGCCGCCTTCCGTTGAGCACCGACCGGGCGATGGACAGCGCCTCTTGGTTCCGTCCGCGCCATTCACTTTGCATCGCCATGTTCTGTAGCGTCAGCAATTCGATGGAGCGATCCCCGGAGAGTTTCGCGAGAAATAGCGCCTCATAGTTGAAGCGCTGCGCGGAGTCGTCTCTTTCCGCGTCCCAGAGAGCCCAACCGGCGACTTCCGCGAGTTCCGCAGCCGCCGACTGAATGTCGCGCTCGTACCGAGGGTCGTAGTCTCCGACTCCGAGCCGCCGATGCACGACCTTGAACGCGCGGCCTGCGGGCTCTGCGATCGATACTCCGCTGAGTTCGTTGTCCAGGACGACCAGCCGACGGGAAGTCTCCCGGATGGCGTATACGAAGTCAGCTCCACGTGCCTCGTTGAGTCTGAGTATCCGATCAGTGATGGCCGGTGATTCAGTAGCTTCCGGCGAAACTGGCGGCGGTGCTACTCGTGCCGCGATTGCGGCAAGTTCCCCGTCTGTCTTGAGCAGGGTGTCCAACGCCGTGACGAGTTGCCTCGACGGCTGCTGTTTCCCGGAGAGCACACGGGACAGATAGGCGTGGTCGTAATTCAGGTGGCGAGCGACCGCCCGAACACTCATGTCCCGGTCGCGAAGCAAGTCGCGGACCCTCTGGCTGAACTCCCCGCTGCCCATGGTGACCAGGGTACGGCTGTCACCGCGCAGTCACCAGGTGATCACCAACCGCGACCGCACATTCGCGGTTGTCTTGGGCGTACGCAAGGACCCCCGCGACCGTGCGACCGGCCCGGGGGCATGGCTATCGCTAACGGGAGCGACAACGTGTCGGACACTAGCCCAGCCACCCCACCCGCGAACACGCCCAACGACGACTGCGATGTGTGCGGGGCGCTGTTACGACAGCAAGCCGAAGCAAGGCGTAACGGGGATCAAAAGTGGGCGACCACGTGTCTCATCGAACTCCAGCGGCACCACAACGGCCCGCTGCACAGCGAGGCAGCCCGGTGAAGGGCCGCGCGATGATGACCCTGCGAGTGTCGCGGGACAGCGGAAAGACCTACGGGCCGACACGCGTGATCAGGTCCACCGAGCCCCTGATGCCGCTGGATACGTCGGTGTGGCCGCCGTGTCAGTGCCACCGATGTGTGTCGGTGCACATGACCATCCGTCAGTCGTACTGACGGGTGCAACACGAAACCGTCAGCCCTCTGGCCAGGGCCAGGGGGCTGACGATGTTCATAAGGGGCCCGTCTCAGCCCTGCTTGGGCGCGGCCTGCTGGACGACCTCGAAGGACCACAGGGTGGAGCCGGCCGCGGCGGGCTTCTGCTTCGGGGCGTCCTCGCCGCCGTGCTGGTGGGCCGCCTTCATGGGGCCCTCCATCCACGCCTGGAAGTCCTCCTCGCTGCGCCAGCGCGTGTAGACGAGGTACTGGTCGGTCCCCTCGACCGGGCGCAGCAGCTCGAACCACTCGAAACCGTCGGAGCCCTCCACGGCTCCGGCGCGTGACGCGAAGCGCTTCTCCAGCACCTCGCGCTGTTCCTCCGGCACGGTCAGCACATTGATCTTGACTACGCTCATGGCCCCATCTTGCCGTAGCCGATGTCGCGCGTCGGCGGTGGCTCACCCTCAGCCGTGCAGCTTCAGGCCCTTGGTCACCTTGTCCACCTGGCCGCGCGGTCCGTGGACCGCGAGGCCCACCAGGTTCAGCGCGTCGGCGTCGATGGTGCGGACCGCCGCGCGGTTGTCGTCCTCGTTGTTGGTGCCGAAGAGCTCCTCCGTGTAGAGGGCCGTCGGCAGGTCGCGGGAGAGGGCGCGGGCGTGGGTGCGGGTGAGGGCGGGGGCGTCGGCGGCGTAGACGAGGACCGGTTCGCGGAACATCGGGAGGTAGACGTTGCCCGAGGCGTCCTCGTACGGCTTGCCGACGATCTCGTCCGTGGCGTGCGCCAGGCCGCTGGAGAGGAACGCGGTCACGTTCAGCTTCTGCCAGTCGGCGAGGTCGGTGCGGACGATGACGGCGATCTTGGTGTCGAAACGCATGGACGGCAGTCTCGCCACCGTTCCGGCCCGGGGTCTTGAACGCTGGTGCGGGGGCGGTACGCGGCACGGCGGCACAATGGGGGCGTGGGTGTGGCAGGAGAAGGGGAGCGGGGGCCTGCGGACTGGGTCCGGTACTGGCGCGATCCCGACCGGGCCGTGGAGGCCATGCACGCGCACTTCTTCAGCCATCGCTTCCATCCGCACAGCCATGACGCCTACTCCTTCGCCGTCACCGAGATCGGCGCCCAGCGCTTCCGGTGCCGGGGTGCGCTGCGCACCAGCGGGGCGGGGATGGTGATGGTCTTCAATCCCGACGATCCGCATGACGGGGAGGCGGCCGCCGAGCTCGGCTACAAGTACCGCATCGTCCATATGGGTCCCGATGTGATGCGGAATGTCCTCGCTGATGTGGCCGACAGCGCCGCCGACCGGGCGGCGTTGCCCCTGTTCGACCGGCCGGTGGTCTCCGATCCCGTACTCGTCCCAGCCCTGCTGCGGCTGCATACCGCCCTGGTCGGTGGCGCCGGTCCGCTGGTGCGGGACGAGCGGCTGACGGCGGCCGTGGGGGCGTTGGTACGGCGCGGGGCCACCGGGCCGCTGCGCGCCCGGGAGCTGCCGGGCGGGAGCGGTGAGCAGGCGCGGGCCGCGCGGCGGGCCCGGGCGCTGCTGGAGGAGGCGTACCTGGAGGAGATCCCGGCGGCGCGGCTCGCGGAGGCCGCCGGGTGCAGCCGCTTCGCGCTCTACCGGGCGTTCCGCGCCGCCTACGGGATGGCGCCGAGCGACTTCCAGCGGCAGCTCCGGCTGCGCCGGGCGCGCGGGCTGCTGGTGGCGGGCCGTAGCGCGGCCGAGGCCGCGGCCCAGGCGGGGTTCGCCGACCAGAGCCATTTCCACCGGTGGTTCGTGCGGTGCTTCGGAGTGACGCCGGGAACATTTCAGCGCGCCGCGGGTCCCGATTCGCGGCGCACCCCGCAGCCCTGGTGAAATTGGGCCGGACCGTACGGACTCACGCGGAGCGCAAGCACCCTGCCAAAGCCTGACATCTTTCGGACAACCTCGGACGACGGTCAGGTGAAGTGGGAGTGTTCGGCGTCTGAGTAGTGGGCTCAGTAGGGTCTCCAGACATCCAGGACAGGTGAAAAGGGCGAGTGGGGGAGCGGCAGGGCGTGGCGAACGTGGAGCGGAGCGGACTGGGGAGAACCCCGGACACGGGGCCGGGCCCCGGTGCCGTCGGGGCGCGGACGTCACGGACCAGAATGGGGCTCGTGGCCCTGTGGCTCCTGGCCGGTGTGCTGGCGGTCCGTCAGGCGGCGGCGGTGCTGCGGCTGCCCCCCGATGAGCGGCTGACCGACCTGGAGACCTGGATCGGCGAAGAGGGCGTGCTGCATGTCAGGGGGTCGCTGTACGACGGGGACTCCTTCACCGGCACACCGTTTTCCGGGCTCGTCCTCAAGCCCCTGACCCGGGCCGCCGAACAGAGCCTCGGGGTCGCCTGGACCTTCGGCACCCTGCTGCTGGTCGTGGTCCTCGGGCTGGTCGTGGCCCGGTCGCTGCCCGGCCCGGTCTCCCGCCGCACCTCGCTGATCGCCGCACCGCTGGCCATCAGCCTGCTGGTGCTCTCGCTTCCGGTGCGCAACACCTTCACCCTCGGCCAGACCAGCATCATCCCGGTGCTCCTGGTCGTCCTCAGCCTGCTGCCCAGAACCTCCGGGCGGCAGGCCGGTGTGCTCATCGGGGTCGCCGCGGCGCTGCAGCCCGCGCTGCTGCTGTTCGCCGTCGTGCTGTGGCTCATCGGACGGCGCCGGGCCGCGGCGCTGGCGGGCGCCACGTTCGCCGGGTGCACCGCGCTCGCCTGGGCGGCTATGCCGCACGACTCGTGGACGTACTGGGGCCACCACATCGGCGGCGCCGGGCTCGGCGCGCCCGCCGACAGCCTGGCCAACCAGTCGCTGCACGGGCTGCTGCTGCGCATCGGTCTCGAGGGCCCGGTCGAGCTGGCGCTGCTGGCGGTGCTCGCGGTCGCCGTCACGGTGATCGGCCTGCGGCGCGCGGTGTATTACGCGAAGGACGGGCAGCTACTGCTCGCCGCCGCCATCACCGGCAGCGTCGCGCTCGCGGTCTCGCCCACCTCCTGGCAGCACCAGCAGCTATGGATCCTGCTGGCCGTGGTCGGCCGGGTGGGGCGGCGCGGCTCCGACCGGCTGGTGTGGCCGGTTCTGGTGGTGCTGACGATGTCGCTCAGCCGCACCGCGCTGCTGCCCGACATCGAGATTCTCGGCCATATCGGCTACAATGCGCCGCTTCTCGCCGCGCTCGTCGCCGCCTGTGTGGTGCCGTTCCACTCCCGCACCTCGCCGCGCTGGGACGACCCCGAGCCGACGCCGGTCGCCGACCCGGCCAAGAGCCGCTTCGCCTGGGTGCCGCTGCTGCGCTTCCTCAAGCGGCCGCTGTCCCGCCCGAACCTGATGCTCGAGCTGATGCTGATCCGCGTCGGCTACTTCGCCTACTCCTGGATCCGCGCCCATGCCCCGGACGAGCGCAGCGTGGCCGAGGGCCACGGAGACCAGGTGCTCACCCTCGAGAGCTGGCTGCACATCGACATCGAGCACTGGTTCAACGCCATCGTGGCCGACACCGGATGGCTCAAAGACTTCATGAACTGGTACTACAGCACCTTCCACTTCCTGATCCCGCTGTCCCTGCTGGCCTGGCTGTATCTGCGCCGCCCCGCGACCTACCGCTGGGCCCGTACGCCGCTGGCCTTCGCCACGATGCTCGCCCTCGTCGGCTTCTGGCTCTACCCGCTGGCCCCGCCGCGGCTGATGGGGCTCGGGTACGTGGACACCGCGCACGGCCCGCAGGATCTGAACAACCCGGACTTCGGCGCGCTCACCAAGCTGTCCAACCAGTACGCGGCCATGCCGTCGCTGCATGTGGGGTGGTCGCTGTGGTGCGGGGTGGTCATCGCGATCGTGGCGCCGTACGTATGGGCGAAGGTGCTCGGCATCCTGTACCCGCTGCTGACGACGGCGGTCATCGTGGGCACCGCCAACCACTATGTGCTGGACGCGATCGGCGGCGCGGCCATCGTCTCGGCCGGGTTCGGGCTGCAGTACGTGCTGCTCGGTGTGGGCAAGCGCCCGCGCGAGGAGGCGCCACCGCTGTCGGCGTCGATGGGCGCCGCGCTCGCCCGGGCCAGAGGGCTGGTACCGGGGCTGGTGCGGCAGCGTAGCGGTGGGCATGACGACGCCGAGCCGGTCGACGCCGAGCCCGCCGATGCCGGGGCCGAGCCCCCAAAAGAGGGACGGGCTCGCGTTGAGCGGCATGACCAGCGGGTCTAGCGTGGTGAGAAGGGGGCGGAAAGGCGTGAAAGCGCGTTAACCGGGGGGATCCGGGAATCGAGACGGGGAGCGGGGACCCCGACCGAGGAGGGATCAACGATGTCCCTGGTGAAGGCAGTAACCGCGGCGGTCGCGATGGGTGCTTCGATGGCCATAGCGACCCCCGCGGCCGCCGCGCCGCCGCACCCCTTCGTCTTCGTCCACGACAAGTTCCAACCGGCGTCGCAGGCGGAGAAAGCCGATGCGGTGACGTACGACAAGAAGCTGGTGCCGACGTCCGCCACGGTGTTTATCGCCGAGCTGCGCGTGGGTGGCAAGGGCATGAAGCACCATGAGGGCGGGGAAGGCCATGGCCACCGCATGATGCACAAGGGCACGTTCGTGTTCCTCAGCGTGCGCGGCCTCGCGCCCCACCACCACTACGGGATCCATGTCCATACGAAGCCGTGTGGCACCAAGCCCGACTCATCGGGGCCGCACTACCAGAACAAGGAGGATCCCAGGCAGCCCTCGACCAATCCGAAGTACGCCAACCCGCACAACGAGGTCTGGCTGGATGTCACCACCAACGGCGCCGGTAAGGGCTATGCCAAGTCCTGGGAGAAGTGGCAGTTCAGGTCCGATGGGGCCCATTCCGTGGTGATCCACAAGCATGCGACGGGCACCACACAGGGCAAGGCCGGGCAGGCCGGCGCCCGGTTGGCGTGCGTCAACGTGCCGTTCAAGTAGCGGCGTTCCGGGGCGCCCGGTGGGGCGGCGGGGCTCAGGGCGGCAGCAGCCCGATGAGCGGGGCTCAGGGCAGCAGCCCGACGAGCGGGGCTCAGGGTGGCAGCAGCCCGAGCGGGGCTCAGGGCGAAGCGGCCCGGGCTCAGGGCGGCAGCAGCCCGCCCTCCACCGAGGCGTTCCTGATCTCCTCGTACAGCGCGCGCAGCGTCTCGCTCACGGCGACCCGTGGCAGATGCAGTCCGTCCAGCGCCTCGGCGTCCACGGGAGCGTGGCTGTCGGTGGCCATATCGCCCCAGCCCTGGCCGGTCAGACAGCGCATCAGGGTGGGGTTGAGCCGGTCCACCCCGCGCACCAGACACGCCTCGGGCGTACGGCCCTCCTCGTACTCCCGCCACAGCGCCGGCAGTTCGGTGCCGAGCGGCGCGGGGAGCGAGGCGAAGCGCGGGGGCTCACCGCCCCCGGCGCCCCGCTCCACCGCGTCCATCTCGACGAGGTCGTGCATCAGGCACAGCTTGAGCATCTTGGTGAGGTCGAGCCGCTGCCCGGCCTCGCGTTCGAACTCGCCGTGCAGTATCCAGCTCACCATCGCCAGATGCCAGGAGTGCTCCGCGACGCTTTCCTTGCGCTCCGGGGTGGCGTTGTTGGCGCGCTCGATCTCACGAAGGCGGGCGGTCAGGGCTATGAAGTCGAAAAGTCTTCGCCGATCGCCCGCCGCGCCGTGCGGACCGTACATCTCGCTCATGGCGGTCAGTGTGCCCGCGTCCGGGGCGTTGTGGGACTCCTGGCACGGCACGAACAGCTTACGTATACGTCACCCTCAGCTCCTTGATCCCGTTCAGCCAGGCCGAACGCAGCCGCCGGGGCTCACCCGCGAGCCGGATGTCCGGGAGGGTGTCCGCGATGGCCTGGAAGATCAGCCGGATCTCCAGCTCCGCCAGGCTTTTGCCGAGGCAGAAGTGCGGTCCGCCACCGCCGAAGCCCAGATGGGGGTTGGGGTCGCGGGTGATGTCGAAGTCTTCGGGGCGGTCGAAGACCTCGGGGTCGTTGTTGGCGGAGGAGTAGAAGACACCGACCCGCGCGCCCGCCTCGATGTGCTGTCCGCCCAGTTCGGTGTCCTGGGTGGTGGTGCGCTGGAAGGACATCACGGGGGTGGCCCAGCGCACGATCTCGTCGGCGGCGGTGGCGGGGTGCTCGGCCTTGAAAAGCTCCCACTGGTCGGGGTGGGTGAGGAAGGCGTGCATTCCGTGGCTGATGGCGTTGCGGGTGGTCTCGTTGCCGGCGACGGCGAGCAGCAGCACGAAGAAGCCGAACTCGTCCGAGCCCAGATTGCCCTCGTCCTCGGCGGCCACCAGCCGGCTGACGATGTCCTTGGCCGGGCACGCCTTGCGGTCGGCGGCGAGGTTCATGGCGTACGAGATCAGCTCCATGGCCGACTCGGCGCCGATCTCCTCGGTGATGGCCAGTTCCGGATCGTCGTACGCGACCATCTTGTTGGACCAGTCGAAGATCTTGGACCGGTCCTGCTGGGGGACGCCGATCAGCTCGGCGATCGCCTGCAGCGGCAGTTCGCAGGCGACATCGGTGACGAAGTCCCCGCTGCCGCTCTCCCGGGCCCCTGCCACGATGCGTTCCGCGCGGTCGCGCAGGGCGTCCTCAAGGGCGCGGATGGCGCGCGGGGTGAAGCCGCGCTGGACGATCTGGCGGACCCGGGTGTGCTCGGGCGGGTCCATATTGAGCATGATCAGCTTCTGGACGTCGATCTGGTCCCGCTGAATGTGCTCGTTGAAGCGGATGATGGCGGTGTTGGCGTGGGAGGAGAAGATCTCCGGCCGGGTGGAGACCTCCTTGACATCGGCATGGCGGGTGACGGCCCAGTAGCCGTCGTCGCCGAAGCCGGCGATGCCGTGGGGCTGGGGGATCCAGCACACCGGGGCGGTCTGCCGCAGCCGGGCGAGCTCCGGGAGTGGCACCCGATGCTGATGGAGGTCGGGGTCGGTGAGGTCAAAGCCTTCGGGGAGCGCTGGACAGGACATGGCCACTCCAGAGATCTGACTGGGAGATCTGACGGCCTATCAGAAGTGTCCGCAACGTAGTAACGGGTTCTACAAGTCGCAAGAGAGAACGCGGCCATTATTTCGGGGGATTGGTACGGCTCCAGGTCCGCTCAACCCCTGCACAACCCTTGCGCCGCCGGGCCGGGCCTCAGCAGACTGAGCTGAAGAACTAGAACGCGTACTAGTTCTGGCGCGGGCGCTGCCGGGAGCCCCGCGGATGCGATGAGAGGACGAGACAGCCATGGCCGCGGAACCCGTCATCGTCGAAGCCGTACGCACCCCCATTGGCAAGCGCGGAGGCGCGCTCGCCAACCTCCACCCCGCCTATCTGCTCGGCGAGACCTACCGCGAACTCCTCGCCCGTACCGGCATTCAGCCCGACTGCGTCGAGCAGATCGTCGGCGGTACGGTCACCCATGCGGGGGAGCAGTCGATGAACCCCGCGCGCACCGCCTGGCTGACGATGGGCCTGCCGTACGAGACCGCGGCGACGACGGTGGACTGTCAGTGCGGCTCGTCACAGCAAGCCAACCATATGGTGGCCAACATGATCGCCACCGGTGTCATCGACATCGGCATCGGCTGCGGGGTCGAGGCCATGTCGCGGGTGCCGCTGGGCAGCGGCTCCAAACACGGCCCGGGCAAACCGTTCCCGGAGGAGTGGAACGTGGATCTGCCCAACCAGTTCCAGGCGGCCGAGCGGATCGCCCGCCACCGCGGCCTGACCCGGGAGAATGTGGACGCCCTCGGGCTGATCTCCCAGGAGCGGGCGGCGCGGGCCTGGGCGGAGGAGCGGTTCAAGCGCGAGACCTTCGCGGTGCAGGTGCCCACGACGGAAGAGGAACAGAGCGCCGGAGAGGGCATGTGGCGGGCCGTCGACCGGGACGAGGGGCTGCGCGACACCAACATGGAGGCGCTGAGCGGGCTCAAGCCCATCATGCCGAACGCCGTGCACACCGCGGGCAACTCCTCCCAGATCTCCGACGGCGCGTGCGCGGTGCTGTGGGCCTCCAAACGGATGGCCCGGGCACTGAAGCTGCGCCCGCGCGCCCGCATCGTGGCCCAGGCCCTGGTCGGCACCGATCCGCACTTCCATCTGGACGGGCCGATCGACGCGACCAAGGCGGTGCTGGGCAAGGCCGGGATGACGCTGAAGGACATCGACCTGGTCGAGATCAACGAGGCGTTCGCCTCGGTGGTGCTGTCCTGGGCACGGGTCTTCGGACAGGACCTGGCGAAGGTGAACGTGAACGGCGGCGCGATCGCGCTCGGACATCCCGTGGGGGCCACGGGGGCGCGCCTGATCACGACGGCGCTGCATGAACTGGAGCGCGCGGACAAGGAATTCGCGCTGATCACGATGTGCGCGGGTGGGGCGCTGGCTACGGGGACGATTATTCAGCGGTTGTAGGGCTGAGCGGCTGTGGGGGCGTCAGGTCCCCGGAGCCGCGGGCCTTGGGCGTGGCCGGTTCCTCCGGGGTGGCCGGTTCCTCCGGGGTGGCTGGTTCTTCCGGGGTGGCCGGGGCCTCGAAGGTGGTTGGGGCTTCGAAGGCCGCGCGGCGGGTTGCTCGGCGCAGGGCCTTGAGGATGGCGCCGCCGAGGGTGAGGGTGAGCACCATCGTGACCACGGCGCGCGGCAGATCCCAGCCCAGCGAGGTGGCCAGGCAGTACGCCACGAAGCGGGCCAGGTTCTCGCCGAGCGGATCGCCGGGGACGTAGGAGATCCCCGAGGCCATGCCCTGCATCAGGGTCCAGCCCTGCAGGTTCATGGCCGTCCCGTACGCCACGGACGCCACCGCCCCGTACCCGGCGAGCAGCAGCGACTCGGCCCGGCCGCGCAGCCGGGCGGCGCCGGGCAGCAGGCCCGCGCCCATCGCCACCCAGCCCATGGCCAGCATCTGGAACGGCATCCACGGCCCTACGCCGCCGGTGAGCAGCGCGGACGCGAACATCGACACGGCGCCGAGGACGAAGCCGAAACCGGGGCCAAGCACCCGCCCCGACAGCACCATCAGAAAGAACATCGGCTCGATCCCGGCCGTCCCCGCGCCCAGCGGCCGCAGCGCCGCTCCCGCCGCCGCCAGGACCCCGAGCATCGCGATGGCCTTGGCGTCCAGACCGGTGTCCGCGATGGTCGCCACGACCACGGCCAGCAGGAGCGGAAGCAGCGCGGCGAACAGCCAGGGCGCGTCGGCGGCATGGGTGGTGATCCCGGAGTCGCCCGGTGCGAACAGCGGCCAGCCGAAGGCGACGACACCGATCGCGGAGACGAGGGCGAGCGCCGCCACGGAGCGGGGGCCGAGGCGTACGGCCCGGATGCGACCGCTGGACGCCGCGGTCGGCTCCGTGTCGTGCGTCTCGGTCGGCATCGTGTCGTATGCCGTGGTCGGCTTTGGGTCGTACGCCTCGGTCGGCTCGGTGCCGTACGCCGTGGTCGGCTGTGTGCCGTATGCCTCGGCCCGGTGTGGCTCGCCGCTCAGGGGGCGCTGCCCGCTCATGGTGTTCCCTCCAGCGCCTGGCGCACCTGTGGCACCGTCAGCCACGGCAGCGGCGCCAGGACCTTGGCCACCTGTGGGGCGAACGCGGGGGAGGACACCACCACCTCCGCCGTGGGCCCGTCCGCGACCACCTCGCCCTCGGCCAGGATGACGACGCGGTGGGCGAGTTCGGCCGCCAGCTCCACATCGTGGGTGGCCAGAACGATCGCATGGCCGTCCGCCGCCAGCCCCCGCACCACCTCCACCAGCCGCGCCTTCGCCGCGTAGTCGAGGCCGCGTGTCGGCTCGTCGAGCAGCAGCAGGGGCGGACGGGCGGTGAGGATGACGGCCAGGGCCAGCGCCAGCCGCTGTCCCTCCGACAGATCGCGCGGATGGGCGGCGTCCGCCACCTCCGGCAGCAGCCGGCCGACCAGCTCACGGCAGGTGCCGGGCGCCGCGCCCGCGTCCTGGTCGGCCGCCGCGCATTCGGCGGCGACCGTGTCCGCGTAGAGCAGATCGCGCGGCTCCTGCGGTACGAGGCCCACCTGGCGCAGCAGTTCGGCGGGGCGGGTGCGATGCGGTACGACCCGGCCCGGGCCGACCCGCACCGACCCCGAGGCCGGTTCGTGCAGTCCGACCAGGCTCGCCAGAAGCGTGGACTTGCCCGCCCCGTTGCGTCCCATCAGCGCCACCGTCTCGCCCGGCCGCACCGACAGGTCCACTCCGCGCAGCGCCTCGACCCGGCCGTGGCGCACGGACAGCCGCGCCACCTCGCCCACCGGCTCGCCCGGCGGCGGATCGGCCACCGTCCGCGGGGTGAGCGACGCCAGCCGGTCCCGCAGCGGCCCCGCCTTGCGGCGCGCGTCCCGTACGGACAGCGGCATCGGTGGCGGCCACCCCGCGAGGCCGCCCAGCGCCACCACGGGGGGCTGGACGGGCGACACCGGCAGCAACTCGGCCGGTGGCCCGGCCAGCGGGGCGGCGCCGGGGGAGGGCAGCAGGATCATCTGGTCCGCGTACTGCACCACCCGCTCCAGGCGGTGCTCGGCCATCAGCACGGTGGTGCCCAGGTCGTGCACCAGCCGCTGCAACACGGCCAGCACCTCCTCGGCCGCGGCCGGGTCGAGCGCGGAGGTCGGTTCGTCGAGGACCAGGACGCGGGGGTGGGTCGTGAGCACCGAGCCGACGGCCACGCGCTGCCGCTGCCCACCGGAGAGCGTGGCGATGGGACGGTCCCGCAACTCGGCGAGGCCCAGCAGGTCCAGCGTCTCCTCGACCCGGCGGCGCATGGTGTCCGGCGTGATGCCGAGGGACTCCATGCCGTAGGCCAGCTCGTCCTCGACGGTGTCGGTGACGAAGTGCGCGAGCGGGTCCTGGCCCACGGTGCCGACGACGTCGGCCAGTTCACGCGGCTTGTGGGTACGGGTGTCCCGGCCCGCGACGGTGACGCGGCCGCGCAGGGTGCCACCGGTGAAATGCGGTACGAGACCGGAGACGGCGCCCAGCAGTGTCGACTTGCCGACCCCGGACGGGCCGACGAGCAGACACAACTCCCCTTCGGGGACGGTCAGATCCACCCCCGCCAGTGCTGGCCGCGCCGCCCCGTCGTAGTGCACCGACACCTGCTCGAACCGGATCACGGGCTGGCCTCCTCAGGCCCCGCCCCGGCTCGCTCGTCCTCTCGCTCGCCGGGTGGGGTTGGTGCGGTGGGGGTGGGGTGGTTGTCGGGGGCCGGGGGCGGCTCCGTTGTCGCGTCGTCGGGCCGTGGGTATGGCTTGGTGGCGGGTCGGGTGCTGGGACCGGTGCCCGGGGGTTCCGGGCGTTGTCGGTCCCGGGCTCGGGCCGGTTCGGTGGGGGCGTTGTCCGGTGGAGCCGGTGTCGGTGCCGGGGACGCGAAGGCCGGGAGCAGGCCCAGCAGTACGCCAGCCGCGGGCCACAGTGGCAGCGTCGGGGCGGTGAGTGGGACGACGGACGGCTGGAGGGCCCCCGGGGCGTACGAGGCGGCCCGGATCATCAGCGCCGCGACGGCCGCACCCGACCCCGCCACCAGCCACGCCCGGACGCCCCAGCGGTCCGGGCGGTAGCGGCTGCGCACCGAGCGGCGGCCGCCCAGCCACAGTCCGCCGAGCGCGGCGGCGAGGCCCGCGAGCAGCAGTGGCAGACCGTAGCCCGCGCCCTCGGCCGCGAGCAGGCCGTACGTACCGCAGCAGACGCCGAGCAGCCCGCCCAACGTCAGCGCGGTGGTGGTACGGGCGACGGCGGGCGGGACCTTCGCGGTGCGGCCGTAGCCGCGTGCGTCCATCGCCGCCGCCAGGGCCACCGACCGTTCCAACGCGCCCTCCAGCACCGGCAGTCCGACCTGCAGCAGCGCCTTCACCCCGCGGTCGGGGCGGCCGCGCAGCCGACGGGCGGAGCGCAGCCGCTGGACGTCCGCCACCAGATGCGGTGCGAAGGTCATCGCCACCACGACCGCCACCCCGGCCTCGTAGAGCGCGCCGGGCAGCGACTTGAGCAGCCGTGCCGGGCTGGCCAGCGCGTTCGCGGCACCGACGCAGATCAGCAGGGTGGCCAGCCGCAGCCCGTCGTACAGCGCGAACACCAGCCCCTCGGCCGACACCCGGCCGCCGATGCGCACCCCCTGCGCCCAGTGGGGCAGCGGGACTTCGGGGAGCGTGAAGAGCACCCGCGTCCCGGGGATCGGCGAGCCGAAGAAGACCGCGAAGAACAGCCGGATGGCCAGCACCACAAGACCCAGCTTGAGGAACGCGGTGTACGAGCGGGCCCACGGGGCGTCCGTGCGGCGTACGGCCACCACATAGCCCGCGACCGCGATGAGCAGCCCCAGCAGCAGCGGGTTGGTGGTCCGGGACGCGGCCGTGGCCAGCCCGAGCGCCCACAGCCACCAGGCCCCCGCGTGCAGCGCGCCTCCGCTGCGCGGGGCACTGCCGCGCGGGGCCCCGGCGCGCGGCCGGGCGCGGAACCGGGTGCGGAACCCGAGGCGGGGGCGGCGGCGCGGGGCGGTGGCGTCGGGAGTGGCACGCGGTGGCATGGCGGTCATCCGCGCGCTCATACGCGACGGCGGCGCGCCTGCCACACCGCCGCGGCGCCGAGCAGGACCACGGCGGCGAGCCCGCCGATCAGCCCGGCGGAGGGGCCACCTGAGCCGCCGTCGTCGCTCGCCTCGCCGCCGTCGCCCTTGGGGGCGGCGTGGGCGTTCCCGGAGGTGGTCACCTTGTCACCGCAGCCCGACTCCGGATATCCGGCGATGGCGCACAGCAGCGCGGCGGAGTTGTAGCGCAGCGGCTTCGCGACCGCGGCGAGCGCCTCCCCGGCGGTGGCGTCCTCGCCGACCTGTGCGCACTCCGTACGGGGCGCGGGCGGCGTCCGGTGGTCGGGCGCGTCGGCGGCCGTGCCGAAGTCGAGGACCACCGCGACGCGTTTGGTGCCGCCCTTGGCCGGGATGTCGGCGCAGACGGCGGTGAAACCGGCCGTGTCACGCGGCCGGGTGGCGTCGTCGGAGTCCTCGCTGACCGCGAACCGGAAACCGATCACGTCACCATCACCGGGCCGCGCCGAGGAGGGCCCCTGGACGGCATAGGTCCAGCCCCCGCCGTCCCAGCCCCGCTGCCAGAACGACCAGTAGCGATACCCGTCGGCAGCCTGCGCGGGCGCGGCGCCGAACATCGCGAACAGCACGAGAACGGGCAGCAGCAGGGCGACGACGGGCAACAGCGGCCGGGCGGCGCGGGGTCGCGGGGCGAAGGGCGCGTGTGTGCGTGGCGTCGAGGCCGCGTACGCGCACCGGACCCACGCCGCGCGGGTGCGCGGGGCCCAGGCCGCGCGGCCCCGTAGGACCCGAGCCGCGCGCGTGCACAGGCCCCATGCCGCGTGCGCGTACCGGACCCACGCCGTGCGAGCGCGCCGCGCCCTAGCCGCGCCGGTGCGCGGGGCCGAAGCCGCCTGGGCGCGCCGCGCCCAAGCCACCTGGGCGCGCGGGGCCGAAGCCTGCGTGTGCGGGGTCGACTTCACGTCCGTGCGCAGGGTCAAAGCTGCCGCCTCTTTCGGCCGCTGAGCAGGAAGCCGATGCCCACGCCCGCGATCGCGCAGACTCCGACGGTCCACCAGACGCCGCCGACCCCGCCGTCGTCGCTCTTCTTCTCGCTCTTCTCGCTCTTGCCGTCCGACTCCGCGCCCGGGGCCGCCGCCTCGGGCTTCGGGCCGGCGGCGTTGAGCTGCTGTACGAGGTCGGCGCCGCCGAAGTCGCGCGGGTTGGCGCCGGCCGCGTGGGCCGCGAGGATCAGCTTGGCGAGTGCGCCCGGGTCGCCCTTGGCCCAGGCCGCCGCGCCGCTGTCCTTGCCCTGCAGCCACTGCAGCGGCTTGCCCGCGGTCGCGCTGTGCTCCCCGGCGGCGAGCGCCACCACCGCGTCGGCGGTGCCGCCGAAGTCGGGCTGGTCCTTGGCGCCGGGCATCGCGGACTTCAGATGCATATCGGTGTCGGACATGACGCGGGAGAGGTGGGCCAGGGCGGCCTCGGCGGCGTCCTTGGGTGAACCGGCTCCATCCGTCCCGCCCGCGCAACGCAGCGGCTTCGGCTCGGCGCCGCCGTCCTTGCCGACCGTCTCGAAGACGAAGCCCTTGCCCTGGGCGGCCAGCGCGGCGCTCGCGGTGGCCAGCTCATTGGCGACGGGCTTGCCCTTGTCCGCGGTGTACGCGAACGCCCCGCGCTCGTCCGCCTTCGCCGAGCACCCGAGCTGCAGTCCGAGCAGCGCGTCGTACGGGCTCTTGCCGCCCTTGGCGTTCAGCTTCGCCGGGTCCTGACCCGTGGCGGCGAAGGCGCCGATCGCCGCCGAGGTGGAGTTGGCGTCGCTCGGCCCGCCCGGGTTCATGCCCCAGCCGCCGTCGTCGTTCTGGTGGCGCTTCAGCCAGCCGATGCCCTTCTCCACGGTGTCGGCGCGGCCGCCCACCGCGGCCAGCGCCTGGATCGCCGCCGCCGTCGCGTCGGTGAACTCGCCCTTCTTCGGGTCGCACGCCTTCGAGGTGTCCGCGCGATACGCCGCGAAGCCGCCGTCCGCGCAGCTCTGCCCGGTCAGCCAGTCGATGGCCGACTTCGCCGGGGTGACGCCCACCGCGTCCTGGGCGAGCAGCGCCAGCGACTGCCGCCACACCCCGTCGAACTTCGGGTCCTTGGCGCCGTAGAGCCCCTCGGAACGCCCGGCCGGGCTGTCATCGGCGACAGCGGCAGGCGCGGCGGCCGCGCCCAGGGCGGCGCACAGGGAAAGAGCCGCCACGCTGCGGCGAATGTTCATGGCTGTGGTGCCTCTCGGTCGGTGGACGGGCGCACGCAGCCGCGCACGGCCGTCCATCCGCGTGCGGAACGCTCCGCGACACGTCTGGCACCCGGCTCAGCTCCGCATACCTCGACGGTGCCGCCACCGGTCCTCCGGCAGCGGGAGCCTGCGTCGTCGCGCCCGCCCGGGTGTTCCGGCTCGTACGCCCCGCGGGGCGCGCTCACGGTTGCGGGTCAGCGCCGGAATCGCACCGGCTTCCCCCGATCGGACGCGTATGAAGTTTACGGACAGCTTATCCGCCGACTTATCGGGCGACGTCAGCCGCCCTCCGTCGGCCTCAGCTCTCCACGGACGCCGCTCGCCGACGCCGGTCGCCCCGGACGAGCGTGAGGCAGCGCGTCGTGGTGCCGTCGTCCTCCTCGATGTCGCGGCGGTGCGCGAAGCCGAGCCGGGTCAGCAGGGCCAGTGACGCGTCGTTGGCCGCTGTGACCGTGGCGTGCACCGCGCTCAGGCCGAGTGCGCCGAGGCCGTGGCCGACGACCGCCTCGGCCAGCTCCGTCCCCAGACCGCGCCCCCACGCCTCCGGCGCCAGCGCGTAGACGATCTCGTGGCCGCCGGTGACCTCGGTCGGCTTGATCTCGGCGTGGCCGACGTACCGGCCGTCCTCGCGGACGGCCCAGACGTCGAACAGCCGCTGGGCGTAGACCTTGGTGAAGATCCGCCCGAACAGCGCCCGGTCCTCCGCCTCCGGAGCGGGCTCTCCGTCTCCCATCCAGCGGGACACCCGCCGGTCCTGGAACAGAGCCACGAAGGCGTCCTCGTCCTCGGGCCGGTACGGCTCGAGCAGCAGGCGCGCGGTGCGCAGCGTCGCGGTCATGCGCCGCGACGCTACGCGGCCGCGCACCACCCGGCAATCCGATAACGCGGGGGGCCGGGGGACAGCGCGCTCTCCGCTACCCGCGGCGCCACCACTGGGCCAGGGACTTCCACCAGCGGCGGCGGGCCTCGTGCTCGGAGCCGGGTTCCGGCGCCGTGGCGGTGGACGCCGTGGCGCTGGACGCCGTGTCGTCCGCCGACGGCGCGGCCTCGGCGGGACCGTCGTGCGGGGAGGTCTCCCCGGCCTGCCCGGTGTTCTCCCCGGCGACCGGCGGTGTGCTGCCCACCGCTCCCGCGCCGGTCGCCGTCGCCGCGGCGACCATCTCGGCCAGCGCCTCATCGGACTTGGCGGCCGTCCGCGGGTAGCGCACCGGCAGCGCGGCCAGGGCCCGGTGGAAGGGTCCGGGCCGCCACTCCAACTGTTCGGCGGGCACGGCCAGTTCGAGGTCGGGGAGCCGATCGAGGAGCTTCTCGATGGCGACGGCGGCGATGACCTGGGCCGGGTCCTTCGCGGGGCAGGTGTGCGGGCCCGCGCTCCACGCCAGATGTGCCCGGTTGCCGCGCCGGTTCGACAGCAGATACGGGTCGTTGTTGGCGGCGGCGAGGCTGATGACGACGGGCTCGCCCTTGGGCAGCCGGTGTCCGTCGACCGTCACATCATGGCGCGGGTAGTGGATGCAGAAGTTGGCCAGCGGCGGGTCCTTCCACAGCACCTCGTTGAGCGCGTCCTCGATCAGCATGGTGCCGCCCGCGAGAGCGCCCGCGAACCGTTCGTCGGACAGCAGGAGCAACAGCCCGTTGCAGATCAGGTTCTGCTGCGGCTGGGTGCCCGCGCCGACGAGGACGACGATCTGGTGGACCAGCTCTTCGTCGGTGAGTTCGGAGGGGTGGGCGATCAGCCAGGACGTCATGTCCGGACCCGGAGTGGCCCGCTTGAGGGCGATGAGCTCGAAGAGGGTCTCCGCGAGGAGCACATTGGCCTGCTCGGAGTCCTCGGTGATGTCGAAGAGCGCCGAGAGCGCCCTGACGAGCTTGTCGCTCAGCTCGGGCGGGCAGCCGAAGAGCTGGTTGAAGACGAGCAGCGGGAGCCGGGCGGAGTACTCCTTGAGCAGATCGGCCTCGCCCTTGGGGCCGAAGAGGTCGATGAGGAAGTCGGCGCTGCGCTCCACGTAGCGGCGCAGCGCGTGGATGTCCAGCCGGTCGAAGGTGTCGGAGATCGCCGCGCGCAGCCGGTGATGTGCCTCGCCGTCGCTGCACAGCGCGTTCGGCCGGTACATCATCATCGGCACGACGGGGTTGTCCAGGGGGATGGTGCCGTCGGCGAGAGCCTGCCAGTGGCGCGCGTCCTTGGAGAACGTCTCGGGGCTGCGCAGGATGTCCAGCGCGGTCTGATAGCTGGTGACGAGCGAGACGGGGACGCCGGGCGACAGCTCCACGGGCGCGATGTGCCCGTGCGCCCGCAGCCGCGCGTAGGTGGCGGCCGGGTCGGCGGCGAACTCGGGGCCGTGCAGCGACTCCAGCCGTTCCCCGGCCGGGGCCTGACCGGAGTGCGCGGGGCAGCCCGGGGGCGGTGTCGGACCGGCTGCCGGATCGGGTGCCGGGGCGGGATCCGGACCTGGAGCCGGGGCGGAATCCGGGCCCGGTATCGCGCTGGAATCCGGACCGGGCGTCGGGCCGGAATCCGGGCCTGGGGTGGGGGCGGAATCGCGGGTGGGGCTCGTCACGCATGCTCCTGCTGATACGGGGGTGGGTGCGCCGGAGCGGGTAAGGCTAGCTTCCGGTCAGGGCGACCCGCACCCCCATCCGTCACTCAAATCGCTTGGTACGTCACGGGATCGCTGCCCGGCACCGCTTCCGCCCGGCCCAGCTTCACCAGCCGGCGCAGATGCGCCTCCGCCTCCGAGACCGCGATGTTGCGGGAGCCGTAGGGGATCTGCTCCCAGGGGCGGTTCCACTCCATGGATTCGGCGAGCTGCCACGGGGTGAGCGGGGTGGTGAGCAGGGCCCGCAGCCCGGCCAGCCGCTCCTCGTGGTGGCTCAGCAGCGCGCGCACCCGCGCCGGGGCGTCGGTGAAGGCGTACTGATGGGCGGGGAGCACCTCGGCCGGGGCGAGGGCGGCGACGCGTTCGAGGGAGTCGAGGTAGTCGCCGAGGGGGTCGATGACGGTCGTGTCGTCGGGGTCCTCGTAGAGCCCGATATGGGGGGTGATCTCGGGCAGCAGATGGTCACCGGAGAAGAGGCGGCCATGGCCGGGCATGCCCTCGCCGGCCGCCGGGTGGGCCTCTTCGAGGTGGAGGCAGACATGGCCGGGGGTGTGGCCGGGGGTCCAGACGGCGCGCAGCCGGCGGCCCGGCAGATCGAGGAGCTCACCGGGGACGATCTCGCGGTCGGGGAGGGCGGCCCGCTGCCCCGGGAGGCCCGTGCGGCCGGACACGCGGCTGGCGCGCAGCGGGGCCAGATGCTCCTCGGGCGCCCCGGCCGCGCTGAGCTTCTCCTCCAGGTAGACGAGCCAGCGGGAGGGCTCGGCTTCGCGGGTGCGCCGGACGACCTGGGCGTCGGCGGCGTGCATCGCGATCCACGCCCCGGACGCCTCCCGCACCTGGCCGGACAGCCCGTGGTGGTCGGGGTGGTGATGGGTGACGAGGACGCCGTGGACATCGGAGACGGAGGTGCCGCATGCGGCGAGCCCGGCGGTGAGGGTGTCCCAGGCCGTGGGGTCGTCCCAGCCGGTGTCGATCAGGACCGGGCCGCGGTCGGTGTCGAGAAGGTGGACCAGGGTGTGCCCGAGCGGATTGTCGGGGATCGGGACCGGGATGCTCCACACTCCGCCGCCGTGCTCGGTCACCCGCGTCACCTGCGCCATCGGCTCCCCCTCTCCTCGACACAAGCATTGCCCACTATAGCTGGAACTGGTATCAGTTCTGATGCAGCGTCAGATATTGGCGGCCCCGGGTTCGGGCGAGCTGTCGGCCCCGGATCGGGCGAGCCAGTGGCGGTCCCGCGATCGGGCGAGCCGCTGGCGGTCCCGAGTGCGGGCCGCCTGTCGGCGGCCCCGGGCGCGGGCCAGCCGGACGTACCCCTCAGTCATCGGCCGGAGGCAAACGATGGGCGATCTCATCGAGCACGGGCAGCTCTTCATCGGCGGCACGCTGACCGACCCGGCGGGCGACGACACCATCGAGGTCGTCTCGCCCCACACCGAGGAGGTCATCGGCCGGGTGCCACACGCCGCGCGCGGCGATGTGGACCGGGCGGTCGCGGTGGCGCGGACGGCGTTCGACGAGGGCCCCTGGCCCCGGATGAGCGTGGCCGAGCGGATCGCGGTGGTCACCCGGATCAAGGACGCCATCGCCGTACGCCATGAGGAGATCGCCCGGGTCATCAGCGCGCAGAACGGCTCCCCGTACTCCTGGAGTGTCCTCGCCCAGGCGCTCGGCGCGATGATGGTGTGGGACGCGGCCATCACCGTGGCCCGCGACTTCGGCTACGAGGAGCGGCGGGCCGGGGTGCTCGGCCCGCTGCTGGTGCGGCGGGAGCCGGTCGGGGTGGTCGCGGCCGTGGTGCCGTGGAACGTGCCGCAGTTCGTGGCCGCCGCGAAACTGGCACCCGCGCTGCTCGCCGGGTGCTCGGTGATCCTCAAACCGTCCCCCGAGACGCCGCTGGACTCCTACATCCTGGCGGAGATCGCGGCCGAGGCGGGGCTGCCCGAGGGGGTGCTGTCGATCCTTCCGGCCGACCGCGAGGTCAGCGAGTATCTGGTCGGCCACCCGGGCGTGGACAAGGTGTCGTTCACCGGGTCGGTCGCGGCCGGCAAGCGGGTGATGGAGGTCGCCTCGCGCCATCTGACCCGGGTCACACTGGAGTTGGGCGGCAAGTCGGCCGCGGTGATCCTGCCGGACGCGGATCTGGAGGCGGCCGTCGCCGGGATCGTGCCCAACGCCTGGATGAACAACGGCCAGGCGTGTGTGGCCCAGACCCGGATCCTCGCCCCGCGCAGCCACTACGACGAGATCGCCGAGCGCTTCGCCGCCGCCGCCTCCGCCCTGGTCGTCGGCGACCCGCTGGATCCGGCCACCCAGGTCGGGCCACTGGTGGCGCGGCGGCAGCAGAAGCGGTCGCTGGACTACATCGCACTGGGGCAGCGGGAGGGCGCCAAGGTGCTGACCGGCGGTGGCCGTCCGGAGGCCCTGGCCACCGGCTGGTATGTGGAGCCCACGCTCTTCGGCGATGTCGGCAACGGCATGCGGATCGCCCGTGAGGAGATCTTCGGCCCGGTGATCTGTCTGCTGCCGTACGGGGACGAGGAGGAGGCGGCCCGGATCGCCAATGACTCCGACTACGGGCTCTCCGGCTCCGTGTGGACGGCGGACGTCGGGCACGGCATCGACTTCGCGCGGCGCATCCGCACCGGCACCTACTCGGTCAACACCTTCAGCCTCGACATGCTCGGGCCGTTCGGCGGCTACAAGAACTCCGGTCTGGGCCGGGAGTTCGGCCCGGAGGGGTTCGCCGCGTATCTGGAGCACAAGATGATCCACCTGCCCCAGGGCTGGGACGGGGAGACGGACTGATGGGGGACCGCTGGCGGATCGAGGTGGACCGGGCCGTGTGCATCGGCTCGGGGATGTGCGTGAGCACCGCGCCGGGCGGCTTCCGGCTCGACGGGGCGCGGCAGTCGCATCCCGTCGAGACGGAGGCCGATGCTTCCGAGGCGGTGCTCGCGGCGGCCGAGGGCTGCCCGGTCGAGGCGATCGCCCTGCGCCTGTCGGACACCGGTGAACAGGTCTTTCCCCCTGACGAGTAGCGGCTCCCCCAGCCGCCGTCGGCAGGGGTCAGACCCAGCCCTCGCACTGGGATATCCGTATGGCGTCCACGCGGTTGCGCGCCCCGGTCTTCCGGGTGATCGCGGCCAGGTAGTTGCGGATCGTCCCGGTGGACAGATGGAGCGTACGGGCGATCTCCGGGATGGAGGCGCCGTCGGCGGCCAGGGACAGCACGCCCAGCTCACGCTCGGTCAGTGGGATCTTGGCCGCCTGGAGGAAGCCGTAGCCCAGCGCGTCGTCGACATAGCGCTCCTTCCGTGCCACCCGCCGGATGGCCTCGATCAGCCGCTGCGGTGGGGCGTCCTTGTCGACGTATCCCAGTGCCCGGGCCTCATGGGCGCGGCGCAGTGGGCCCGGCCGCTCCGAGTTGACCAGCACCAGAAGCCCGCAGTCCCCGCCCTGCCCAGAGGCGGAGGCGACGAACTTCCCCCACTCGCCCTTGCGTGCCGCCTTGTCGGCCGCTGGGCAGTCCGTGTCCACCACGCACACCTGCGGCACCAAGGAACGGGCCTTGCTACGCGCGTCACGCCAGGCACACGCGGCTGCCTCGATGTCTGGTTCGGCCCCTATCACCGAGGCCAGGGCCGATCTCAGCAGCCCTGACTCGTGTACCAGAAGTAACCTGATCACGAACTTCTCCACCCCCCACGATGCGTTCTCTCGTCGCGCGCCGTTGTCGCTCTGTCGCGCGCCGTTCATGAATACCGGGATTGGGCAGAGCGTGAACGCGGAATTTGAGCCAAGAGGGGGCGTGAGGGCGCACAATCCACGTCCGGAAGCTCGAAGGGGCGCAAGAACTGGCCCATGCGCCCCTGTTGTGCGGTACGCCGCCCGGCTATCGGACGACCCGGCCCGGTACGCCGCCCGGCTACCCGGCCGGGGCGGGCGCCGTGAGGTCGATCAGACGGCAGACGGTCTCGATGTCGATCTTGACCTGGGCGATCGAGGCGCGCCCCGACAGCCAGGTGATCAGCGCCGAATGCCAGGTGTGCTCGATGACGCGGACCGCGGAGAGCTGCTCGGGCGTCGGGGAGTCATCCAGGCCCATGGCGTCCAGGATGATCGCGGTGGTGAGCCGGGAGACCGTGTCCACCTCCGGGCTGACCGACCGGTCGGCGAAGGTAAGGGCGCGCACCATCGCGTCGGCCAGATGGGGTTCGCGCTGCAGGGCGCGGAAGGCGCGCATCAGGGTCTGGGCGACCCGGGCGGCCGGCTCCTCCTCGGTCGGCGGGCGCTTGCGCAGCGTCTCATGCATATGCTGCAGCTGGTCCTGCATCGTCGCGACCAGCAGATGGACCTTGGAGGGGAAGTAGCGGTAGAGGGTGCCGAGCGCCACCCCGGAGTTCTCCGCGACCTCGCGCATCTGGACCGCGTCGAAACCGCCTCGGCTGGCCAACCGGGCGCTGGCGTGCAGGATGCGCCGGCGGCGCGCTTCCTGTCGCTCGGTCAGCTGCAGGGCGGCTGGCTTGACTTCTGCGGTCATTTGTCCCACTTCGAATGTGTTGCGTGTGCGGGTCGACGGCAAGCGGACACCGTGCATGATCGCAGGACCGGCCCGGGCCTGCGAGTCACTGGAACTCGTTCTAGGCTAGCGCGGGTCCTCCCCGAAGCGCCCGTGTCCGCGCAGTTGAGGCAGGTTGCTGTCGCGGCAGTTGGGCCGGGTTGTCGCCGCGCAGCGCTCGCGGGCGGGTCGGCCGGTGGCCCGCCCGGTGCACACGCCCATTGCCAACTTCTCCCCGGCATCTTGGCTACCGAGTGGTAGGGATCACCTGCCCCGGCCCTGGAGCGGCCATGCGGGGCAGGTATCTTCGTGACTCCTCAGGGGATGCGCTAGTGGAACTTGTTCTAGATAAACGGAAGCGGATACGCTCCCGCTGAACTGCACCAAGGAGGGGGCGCGAGTGACCGCAGAGGCCGCGCAGGAGACCGGGGCCGACCCGCTTCGAGCAGCACCCCCCACCGCCACCGACGAACGGCCGCTGCGCATCGCCCTGCTCAGCTACAAGGGGAATCCATTCTGCGGGGGCCAGGGCGTCTATGTGCGCCATCTCTCCCGGGAGCTCGCCCGGCTCGGCCACACCGTCGAGGTCATCGGCGCCCAGCCGTATCCGGTGCTGGACGCCGGGGAGGGCGTCACCCTCACCGAGCTGCCCAGCCTCGACCTCTACCGCCAGCCCGACCCGTTCCGTACGCCCCGGCGCGAGGAGTACCGGGACTGGGTCGACGCCCTGGAGGTCTCCACCATGTGGACCGGCGGCTTCCCCGAGCCGCTCACCTTCAGCCTGCGCGCCCGCCGCCATCTCGCCGCGCGCCCCGGCCAGTTCGACGTCGTCCACGACAACCAGACCCTGGGATACGGGCTGCTGGGCCTGGAGCGGCTCGGCTTCCCGCTGGTCACCACCATCCACCACCCCATCACCGTCGACCGGCAGCTCGAGCTGGACGCCGCCGACGGCTGGAAGCGCCGGTTCTCCGTGCGCCGCTGGTACGGCTTCACCCGGATGCAGAAGCGGGTGGCCCGGCGGCTGCCCTCGGTGCTCACCGTATCCGGCTCCTCCCGCCGGGAGATCGTCGAGGACCTCGGAGTGCGGCCGGACCGGATCCACGTGGTGCACATCGGCGCGGACACCGGGCTGTTCTCGCCCGACCCCGCCGTCCCCGTGACCCCCGGGCGCATCGTCACCACATCGAGCGCGGATGTGCCGCTCAAGGGCCTGGTGTATCTGATCGAGGCGCTCGCCAAGGTCCGCGCCGAGAACCCCGAGGCCCATCTGGTCGTCGTCGGCAAGCGGCCGCAGGAGGGACCGGTGGCCACCACCATGGCGCGCCACGGACTCGAGGACGCCGTCGAGTTCGTCAAGGGCATCAGCGACGCCGAACTGGTGGACCTGGTGCGCGGCGCCCAGATCGCCTGTGTGCCCTCGCTGTACGAGGGGTTCTCGCTGCCCGCCGCCGAGGCCATGGCCACCGGCACCCCGCTGGTCGCCACCACCGGCGGCGCGATCCCCGAGGTCGCCGGACCCGACGGCGAGACCTGCCTGGCCGTACCGCCCGGCGACGCCGACGCGCTCGCCGCGGCCCTGATCCGGCTGCTGGGCGACGCCGACCTCAGACGACGGCTGGGCGCCGCGGGCCGTGAACGGGTGCTGCGCCGCTTCACCTGGGAACAGGCCGCGCGCGGCACCGTCGAGCAGTACCGCCGGGCCATCGGCGCATCCGCGCCGGCCGCCCGCCGCTGAGCCCCGCCCCCTGCCCCCTCCCGCCCCACGAACCCGCCGGACGAAAGCAGACCCCCGTGCTGACCGTCGATTTCTCCCGCTTCCCCCTCGCCGTCGGCGATCGCGTCCTCGACCTCGGCTGCGGCGCCGGCCGGCACGCCTTCGAGTGCTACCGGCGCGGCGCCCAGGTCGTCGCGCTCGACCAGAACGGCGAGGAGATACGCGAGGTCGCCAAGTGGTTCGCCGCCATGAAGGAGGCCGGTGAGGCCCCGGCGGGCGCCACGGCCACCGCCATGGAGGGCGACGCCCTCGCGCTGCCCTTCCCCGACGACAGCTTCGACGTGGTCATCATCTCCGAGGTGATGGAGCACATACCCGACGACAAGGGCGTGCTCGCCGAGATGGTGCGGGTGCTCAGGCCCGGCGGCCGGATCGCCGTCACCGTGCCGCGCTACGGCCCCGAGAAGGTCTGCTGGGCGCTGTCGGACGCCTACCACGAGGTCGAGGGCGGTCATATCCGCATCTACCGCGCCGATGAGCTGCTGGAGAAGATGCGCGAGGCCGGGCTGCGGCCGTACGGCACCCATCACGCACACGCGCTGCACAGCCCGTACTGGTGGCTCAAGTGCGCGTTCGGGGTCGACAACGACAAGGCGCTGCCGGTGCGCGCGTACCACAAGCTGCTGGTGTGGGACATCATGAAGAAGCCGCTGGCCACCCGCGTCGCCGAGCGCGCGCTGAACCCGATCGTCGGCAAGAGCTTCGTGGCCTACGCGACCAAGCCCCACACCCCGCGTGAGGACCAGGCGTGACGGCGCTCGGACCGCGCCCCGGCCCCCGGACCGAACGGCTCGCGCTGCCCGGCGTGCTCAGCCCCGAGCAGGTGCTGCGCACGGTCGAGGGCATCGCCGCCGTTCAGCACGCGGACGGCGCCATACCGTGGTTCCGCGGCCACCACCTCGACCCCTGGGACCACATCGAGGCCGCGATGGCGCTGGACGCGGCGGGCGAGCACGAGCACGCCACGGCCGCCTACCGGTGGCTGGTCCGGCACCAGAACCCCGACGGCTCCTGGTACGCGGCCTACCCCGACACCCCGGACGGCGTGGCCGCCGCCGACCCCACCGACCGCGGCCGCGAGTCCAACTTCTGCGCCTACGTCGCGGTCGGCGCCTGGCACCACTACCTCTCCACCGGCGACGACGCCTTCCTCGACGGGATCTGGCCCACCGTCTTCGCCGCCATCGAGTTCGTCCTCGGGATGCAGCAGAGCGGCGGCCAGATCGGCTGGCGGCGCGCCGCCGACGGCACCATCGACCCCGACGCCCTGCTGACCGGCTCCTCCTCCGTCTACCAGGCGCTGCGCTGCGCCCTGGCCATCGCCGAGCACCGCGAGGAGCCCCAGCCCGACTGGGAGCTGTCGGCGGGGCTGCTCGGCCACGCCATCCGCCACCACCCCGAGCGGTTCCTCGACAAGCGCCGCTACTCGATGGACTGGTACTACCCGGTCCTCGGCGGCGCGCTGACCGGCGCCGCCGCCAAGGAGCGCATCGAGGAGGGCTGGGACCGCTTCGTGGTCCCGGGGCTCGGGGTGCGCTGTGTCTCGCCCAACCCCTGGGTCACCGGCGGCGAGAGCTGTGAACTGGCGCTCGCGCTCTGGGCGATGGGGGAGTCCGACCACGCGGTGGACATCCTGCGCTGGATCCAGTCGCCGCTGCGGGCCGAGGACGGGCTGTACTGGACGGGCTACGTCTTCGAGGACGACGCGGTCTGGCCGGAGGAGCGCACCACCTGGACGGCCGGGTCGCTGCTGCTCGCCGTCGCGGCACTGGGCGGCGACGAGGCGACCACCGCCGTCTTCGGCGGCGAGGGCCTGCCGCGCGGGCTGGACTCGGACTGCTGCGGTTAGGCGGTGGCCGGCGGAGCGTGACGCCTGCGGCGGGCTGCTCCCCTCCCCTCCCCGCCCCTTCCCACACCACCGATATGCGGAGCCGCTCCGCTGGAAGTGCCCCGACCTGCCGTCGATCGTCCGCGGCGCCGTCGTGGCCGGTCGCCCCCACGCGGCGGAGCCGCACATCGACACAGCCCCGCTCCCCTTCGGGGCGCATCGATATGCGGCTCCGCCGCGTGCGGGGCTTCGCCCGTGGACCTCGGGGGTCTGGGGCGGAGCCCCCACGCGGCGGAGCCGCATATCGATAGGTGTCGGGAAGGGGCGGGGAGGGGGAGCGGCCCGCCGCAGGCGTCACGGTCCGTCGGAACCCCTAGCCCCGGCGGAGCCGCCCGGCGATGGCGTGGCCGATGAACAGGTACACCACGGCCGGCAGGCCGTAGTTGAGGACGGTCCGGAGCCAGTCCGTGTCCATGGTGAACAGGTCATGGGACCAGCTCGCGAGCCAGCTCGCCGCGTCATGGACCACCGTGACGAGGTCGTTGGCGCGGTTGGCGTCGAGAAGGGCGAACAGAATCCAGAGGCCGAGGATGACGGCCACGACGTCCGCGACGACCGCCACGACGGTCGCCGCCTGGTTGCTTCCGTGGCGATAACTTCGTGACATGCCTCACGTGTTGCCCGCCTCCGCGGAGCCAAACTACGGCGTGGCCGCACACCCGTACGACGCGCTCAGCCCGCCAGCTCCGCCAGCACCCGCAGCGTCCGCGGATCCGGCGCCAGCGCCAGCAGATCCGTGATCGGGCCCTTGCGCCACAACTCCAGCCGCTCCGCGATCCGTTCACGCGGCCCGACCAGCGAGATCTCATCGGCGAACGCGTCCGGCACCGCGTCGATCGCCTCCGCGCGCCGGCCCGCCAGGAACAGCTCCTGCACCCGGTGCGCCTCGGCCTCGTAGCCGAAGCGGGCCATCAGATCGGCGTGGAAATTGCGCGCCGCGTGACCCATACCGCCGATGTAGAAGCCGAGCATCGCCTTTACCGGCTTCAGCCCCTCCGCCACATCGGTGCACACCCGTACCTGTGTCATCGGCGCCACCATGAAGCCGTCCCGGGCCTCGGTCAGCGTCTCCTGATAGAGCTCCGTCCGCGACGGAGACCAGTACAGCGGCAGCCAGCCGTCCGCGATGCGCACCGTCTGCGCGATGTTCTTCGGCCCCTCCGCCCCGAGCAGCACCGGCAGATCGGCACGGAGCGGATGGACGATGGGCTTCAGCGGTTTGCCGAGACCGGTGGCGTCCGGACCGGCGTACGGATGCGGGTGGTAGCGCCCGTCGAGCCGCACCGGCGCCGCACGGCCCAGCACCTGCCGGATGACCTCGACATACTCACGGGTCGCCGTCAGCGGGCTCTTGGGGAACGGGCGTCCGTACCAGCCCTCGACAACCTGCGGGCCGGACAGCCCCAGCCCCAGCATCATCCGGCCGCCGGAGAGATGGTCCAGAGTGAGCGCCTGCATCGCGGTGGCGGTGGGGGTGCGGGCGGCCATCTGCGCGACCGCCGTGCCGAGCGCGATCCGGGTGGTGTGCGCGGCGAGCCAGGTGAGCGGGGTGAAGGCGTCCGAGCCCCAGGACTCGGCGGTCCACACCGAGTGGTAGCCCAGCCGCTCCGCCTCCTGGGCGAGTTCCAGATGGCGGGGGTCGGGGCCGCGGCCCCAGTAGCCGAGCGCCAGACCGAGCCGCATGGAAGCCCCCTCGTTCCGCCGGACAGGGTGGAGAGGCGGCTGACGGCAGGTCAGCCGCACCGGCCGGACTGTACGGGCCGGGGGCGCACATGGCAACGGCCCCTCGCCCGAGCGTTACGGGCGAGGGGCCGTGGGCCGCGTAGGCGACGCGCGCGGGCGCGTCTACGGAACGCGTGCGGCGGGTGTCAGCCGCGCTGGATCCCCGTGGTGTCCTGCAGCACGCCGCGACGGCCGTCCTGCGTCTGGGCGACCAGCGCCTGACCGCGCTGCTCCACCGCGAGGTACCAGGTGCCGGGGGCCAGTTCGGCGATGGTGCTCGACGAACCGTCCTCGGCGTACAGCGGACGGGCCACCGGCACCGCGAACCAGAACGGGGCGAAGTCCCCGCCGCCCGAGGGCGCCGGAGCCGGGGCCGGGGCCGGCTGGCCGCCGAAGGGCTGGCCGGGCTGCGGCTGCCCCGGCTGCGGCTGACCGGGCTGGGCGCCGTACGGCGCGGGGGCGCCGGGCTGGGCACCACCCGGGTAGCCGTACCCCGGCTGCGGGCCCTGGGCGCCGTACGGGGCCGGGGCCGGGCCGGAGGCGTTCACCAGCGGGGCCTTCAGGGCCGGGACGCGCTGGGTGAGCAGCGCGACCGCCGCCATCGCCAGCGTGCCGATCAGGCCGAGGATCTGTCCGACGCCCTTGTCGACCCCCTCCGGGCCACCGATGATCGTCCACAGCGAGCTCCAGGCCGCGAAGACCGCGAGCGCCGTGCCCCACTGGTCGAGCGAGAGCCCGAAGAGGTTGCGGCCCGCGGGCTGGAAACGAGCGGAGACGATGAGCACCGCGGCGATCACGCCGGCAAGGAAGATCGACGGCAGTACGGGGAAGAAGTCGGACTTCCATCCGTTCTCACCGGCGTCCTTGCAGAAGCTGCTGCCGCCGCAGTCGATGGTGTAGAAGTCGAGGAAGGAGGCGATGAACAGCAGCACCGCTGCTCCGATCACCACGCCGTCGCCTCGAGTGAGCGAGCGGATGTTCAACGTGAGGTCCTTTGTCGGTTTCGTCTTAACGTAGCGCTGCCGCCAGGCGCGTGGCGCGAAGGCGTCGGGGGTGGGCCCCATCGTACGGGTGAATCTGCCTGCGGAGACCGAGGGTGTCCCATCGGTATCCCGCTCGTGACCTCCCGTTCGGTTGTGGAAGCGCTACTCGCTCAAGAAGTCCGTAATGCCCTGTGCGACACCGTCCGCCGCGCGCTCGCGCCAAGCCTTGTCGGTCAGTTCGGCGGCGTCCTGGGAGTCGCGCATATTGCCGCACTCGATGAACACCTTGGGGACGGTGGAGAGGTTGAGCCCGCCCAGATCGCCCCGGACGTCCAGCCCGCTGCCGTTGCCGATGTACTGCGCGGGCTCGCTGCCGGTGGCCTTCGCGAACCGGCTGAGGAGCCGCTCGCCGAGCCGGCGGGAGGGGGCGGTGATGGCGGAGGTGTCCGCGCCCCCGCCCCGTACGGACTTGGGCAGGATCACATGGAAGCCGCGCTCCCCGGCGGCCGCGCCGTCCGCGTGCACGGAGACCACGGCGTCGGCGTGGGCCTTGTTCCCGATCTCCGCACGCTCGTCCACACACGGCCCGTAAGGCCGGTCGCCGTCCTGGGTGAACCGCACCGCGGCGCCGCGCGCTTCGAGCAGGGTGCGGGCGCGGCGCGCCACATCGAGGGTGAAGGACGCCTCGGCATAGCCGGAGTTGGTGGCCGTGCCGGTGGTGTCGCACTCCTTCTCTTCTGTGCCGATGTCCACGAGCCGGGCGATCTGCGAGGTGTGGTCGCGGTTGTTCGGATTGTGGCCGGGGTCGATGACCACGACCTTGCCCTCGAGGGGCTTTCCGGACGGTTCCCCTGACTGCTTTCCGGACGGCGTCGGCGACGAGGGCGCGGCGGGCGCGCCGGACGACGGGGGCGAGGGGGAGGACGTCGAGGAGGTCGTGGGCGCGCCCGCCCCGTCCGCGCCGTCGTCCTTCGAACCGCCCAGCGAACTCCATATCAGCCAGCCGGCGAAACAGGCAGGTATCAGCGCCGCCAGAACGATGGCGAGGGTGCCGCCGCGGCGACCGGGCTCAGGAGGAAAGCTGCCGTTGGACACGCGGGCGATGGTAGCGGCCCGACCGATGCGCCAAGGCCGCCGGGACGGCCGCGGCCCCCGCCGGCGCGGCCGAGGCCGGCGCCGCACGCGGTCACCGGACGGCCCGGCGGCCGCTGGGCTGGTTCCGGCCGAGGCCGACCACCCGGCGCCTTCGTCGGGCGTACGACGTGGAAGCCCTGCCGTGCGGCAACCGGAGGGCCTTCTGCGCGGCGGCGAGGAGGCATCGTCCGCCGCCCGCCGCCGGGGCGGTCGTCTGCGGGGGAGCCGCGCCCTGGACGCGCGCGAAGTGGGCGGCGGGGGCCGGGGACGCGGCTCGGCAAGGCGGGCCAGTCGCCGGGGCCGGGCCAGTCGCCGGGGCCGGGCCGACCGGGTGCCCTGCCGCGTGCTCGGACCGGGACGGACGACAGGCGGGCGGGCCGTGAGTGGGGGCTCAGGCGCGGTGCGCGGCGGCGGTGCGGCGCAGTACGCGCAGTGAGCGGGGGCTCAGGCGGGGTGCGCGGTCGCGGTGCGGCGCAGTACGCGCAGCGAGCGGGGGCTCAGGCGGGGTGCGCGGTCGCGGTGCGGCGCAGTACGCGCAGTGAGCGGGGGCTCAGGCGGGGTGCGCGGTCGCGGTGCGGCGCAGTACGCGCAGCGAGCGGGTGGCGGAGACCTCGGTGAACGCGCCGGAGGCGAGCGCGCGGCGGTAGATCCGGTACGGCGCCTGGCCGCCGTCGGCCGGGTCCGGGAAGACGTCGTGGATCACCAGCAGCCCGCCCGGCGCGAGATGCGGCGCCCAGCCCTCGTAGTCGGCGCTCGCGTGCTCGTCGGTGTGCCCGCCGTCGATGAACACCAGCCCCACCGGCCGCCCCCACACCGCCGCGACTCGCGGCGACCGCCCGACCACGGCGATGACATGGTCCTCCAGCCCCGCCCGGTGGAGGGTGCGGCGGAAGGTGGGCAGCGTGTCCATCCGCCCCACCTCCGGGTCGACCACCTCCGGATCGTGGTACTCCCACCCCGGCTGCTGCTCCTCCGAGCCTCGGTGATGGTCCACGGTCACGACGACCGTCCCCGCCGCGCGGGCGGCGTCGGCCAGCAGAAGAGTGGAGCGCCCGCAGTACGTGCCGACTTCGAGCAGCGGCAGCCCGAGCCGACCGGCGGCGTCGGCCGCGGCCGCGTGCAGCGCCAGCCCCTCGTCCAGCGGCATGAAGCCCTTCGCCCCCTCGAAGGCGTCGAGCACGGTGCGATCGGGAACCGCGGACGCGGCGGCGGCAGCAGACTGAGTCACCGGTCCATCCTCCCGTACGACCTCCCAGGCGGGAGGGGAGGGGTCGGCCGGTGCGCGGCGCTCACAGCCAGCCGTTCTGGCGGGCGGCGCGGACGGCTTCCATGCGGTTGCGGGTCTGGGTCTTGCCGATGGCCGAGGAGAGGTAGTTGCGCACGGTGGCGGGGGACAGGTGGACCTTGGCCGCGATGTCCGCGACCGTCGCCCCGTCCACCGCCGCCGAGAGCACATCGCGCTCGCGCTGGGTCAGCGGGTTGGGGCCCGCGCTGAGGGCGGCGGCGGCCAGGCCCGGGTCGATGACGCGCTCACCGGCCAGGACCCGGCGGATCGCCACCGCCAGCTCCTCGACCGGGCCGTCCTTGACCAGGAACCCGGCCGCGCCCGCCTCCATCGCCCGGCGCAGATAGCCGGGGCGGCCGAAGGTGGTGAGGATCAGCACCTGGCACTCCGGGAGCGCCTCGCGCAGCGCGGCGGCGGCGTCCAGGCCGCTGCGGCCGGGGAGTTCGATGTCGAGCAGCGCCACATCGGGCCGGGTCTCCAGGGCCCGGGGCACGATCTCGTCGCCGTTCCCGAGCTGCGCGACGATCTCGAAGTCCTCCTCCAGTCCGAGCAGCAGGGCGAGTGCGCCCCGCATCATCCCCTGGTCCTCGGCGAGCAGGAGCTTGATCACGCCTTTCGCGTCGTTTGCGCCGTGTGCACCCTGCGTGCCCTGCGTGCCCTGCGCACCCTGCGTGCCCTGCGTTTTGCTCACACCGTCCGCGTCGTTCACGCCGTCCGGGCCTCCTTGACCTCGGGCTCCATCGGATCCTCCGTATCCACCGGCAGTTCGGCGACGAGCCGGAAGCCACGGCGCCCGCCGGGGCCGGACTCCAGCGAGCCGCCCGCCGCGGACAGCCGTTCGGCCAGGCCCTTGAGGCCCGTACCGCCGATCGCGCCCTCTGCCGTTCCGCCGCCCGCGCCCCCATGGCCCGCGGTGCTCGGGGAGCCTACGCCGCCCCCGTCGTCCGTGATCTCCAGCCGTATCCGGTCCATGCCGCCGCGGACCTCGATCTCGCACCGGGCCGCCCCGCTGTGCCGCACCACATTGGTGACGCCCTCGCGGACCACCCACCCCAGCAGCGCCTCGGTCTGCGGGGCCAGCGGCGGCCCGGAGCGGCGGACGGCGGCCTCGATACCGGCGGCGTCCAGCGCCGAGCGGGCCCGGTCCAGCTCGGTGGCCAGGCTGCCCTCGCGATAGCCGGTGACGGCCTCGCGGATCTCGGTGAGCGCCTGCCGCCCGACCGCCTCGATGTCCGCGGCCTGCCCCAGCGCGGCCTCCAGGTTCTTCGGGGCGAGCCGGCGCACCGCCTCCGCCTTGACCACGACGACCGACATGGTGTGGCCCAGCAGATCGTGCAGATCGCGGGAGAACCGCAGCCGCTCCTTCTCCACCGCCGTACGGGCCAGCTCCTGGCGGGTGGCGCGGAGCTGGGCGACGGTCTCGAAGAGCGACAGGATGGCCGCCGTCACCAGGCCGGACAGCATGGTCCCGTACGAGACCGTGAGCGAGTCCGAGGCGCCGCCGCGCAACCCGGCGATGATCCCGGCGGAGCTGGATAGGACGATGATGACCGGTCCCAGCGTCCGCCTTCCCCCGCGCAGCACGATCCCGGAGGCCAGTGACAGCAGTGGGAAGCACAGCAGCCAGTCCCCGGCATAGCCGATGCCCAGCGCGTAGGTGACCGTCGCCAGCCCGGCGAGCGCCAGCAACGGGGCCCGGGTGTGGCGGCGGCGCTCGTCCAGGCTGGTGTAGACGGCGGTCACGTAGAGCGCGACGAAGGCCGCCGCCCCGGCGCCACCGAGCCAGGGCAGGGGGGTCTTCCCCTTGAAGAGCGCCTGCACATCCCCCGAGAGCATGAAAAGCCACGGCAGGAAGGCGCGGCGGCCCGGCGGCTTGATGCGCTCGATGCGCGCGGCGGTGGCATACATGCGTCCGACCTTACGGAAGCCCTTATGAGCTGGGCAGATGCGGATGTCGGGGGATGGCCGTGACATTTGTCCCGGGCCCTTCGTCACCCCGGACAGCGGTCGTCCGAAGGTCATCCGACGGCGGTCTGAATGTCTGTCTGATGGGCCGTCAGCACTCTTCCCCCTTCGGAGCGATTGGGCTATACAGGGTGCCATCGGCTAGAACGCGTTCTACATATCCATGCGAGCGACGCGACCCGGCCGACCAGCGACGACCCCGGCACGGCCGACGGTGCGGACGGGCGGGCCGGGGTCTTCGGACCGTGGCCGAGCGAGCGGACCAAGGAGTGCTGTCGCCCTATGCCCATCGATGCCGCCAAGGCCATCTCGGCCGAACCCCGCAGCACCGCTCTCACCTGGGGGCACAAGGACATCCAGCTCTACCACCTGGGCATCGGCGCCGGTATCCCCGCCACCGACCCCGAAGAACTCCGCTACACCCTGGAGAGCAGGCTCCATGTGCTCCCCAGCTTCGCGACCGTCGCGGGCGGCGGTATGGCGGTCGCCGGGGGCATGAGCGCGCCCGGGATCGACGTCGACCTCGCCGCCGTGCTGCACGGCGGCCAGACCGTCGAACTCCACCGGCCGATCCCGGTCAGCGGGGACGCCACCCAGACCTCGAAGGTCGCCGCGGTGTACGACAAGGGCAAGGCGGCGGTCATCGTGCTGCGCTCCGACGTCGCCGACGCGGACGGCCCGCTGTGGACCTGCGACACCCAGATCTTCGCCCGGGGCGAGGGCGGCTTCGGCGGCGAGCGCGGCCCCTCCGACCGCGTGGAGCCACCCGCCCGGGAGCCGGACCACACCGTGGAGCGGGCCATCCGCGAGGACCAGGCGCTGCTCTACCGGCTCTCCGGGGACTGGAACCCGCTCCACGCCGATCCCGCGTTCGCCGAGGTGGCGGGGTTCGAGAGGCCCATCCTGCACGGGCTGTGCTCGTACGGGATGGTGCTCAAGGCGGTCGTGGACACGGCGCTGGGCGGGGACGTCGCCCGGGTGCGCTCGTACACCACCCGCTTCGCCGGGGTGGTGTACCCGGGCGAGACCCTGCGCGTGCGGATGTGGCGGGACGAGGGGCGCGTCCAGGTGACGGCGACCGCCGTCGAGCGGGACGACGCGCCGGTCCTCACCGACACCATCGTCGACCACGTTTGATCCGGCTCGAGCAGGCTCGATCCGGCTTGAGCGGCGTTCCGGCGTGAACAGGCTCGATCCGGCTTGAGCCAGCGTGATCCCAGTGTGATCCCCAAGGAGGCGTCGTGCGCGCGGCCGTACTGCATGAGACGGGACAGGACAAGCTCGAAGTCCTCGACGACATCGAGGCGGTGGGCTTCGGCCCCGGGAAGGTCCGGCTGCGGCTGAGGGCCACCGGGCTGTGCCACTCCGACCTCTCCGCGATGGCCGGGGTGCTGCCGCAGCCCGCGCCGTTCGTCCCCGGCCACGAGGGCGCGGGCGAGGTCCTCGACGTGGGCGACGGGGTGACCGGGCTGAGCGCCGGGGACCGGGTGCTGGTGTGCTGGCTGCCCGCCTGCGGCGACTGTCCGGCCTGTCAGCGCGGTCAGACCGAGCTGTGCCTGGCCGGGTTCATGAACGCCGGGACCCCCAACTTCCGGCGCTCCGGCGGCAGTCCGCAGGAGCTCTTCGGCATGTCCGGGACCGGCACCTTCGCCGAGGAGATCGTCCTCCCCGCCGCCTGTGCCGTGCCGATCCCCGACGACGTCCCGTACGACATCGCGGCCCTCATCGGCTGCGGGGTGACCACCGGCCTCGGGGCCGCCTTCAACACCGCCCGGGTGGAGGCCGGTTCGTCGGTCGCGGTCATCGGCTGCGGCGGGGTGGGCATCAGCGTCATCCAGGGGGCCAGGGCGTCGGGCGCCGCGCAGATCGTCGCCGTCGACCCGGTGGAGTCGCGGCGCGAGGCCGCGCTGCGCTTCGGGGCCACGGAGGCGGTGGCGCCGGACGGTCTGGACACCGCCAAGAACAGCGTCACGGCGGGCGAGGGCTTCGACTACGTCTTCGAGGTCGTGGGCCGCTCCGCCACCGCCCGCCGGGCCTACGAGATCACCCGGCGCGGCGGCACGCTGTGCGTGGTCGGGGCCGGGGCGCTCGACGACTTCCTGCAGTTCAACATGTTCGAGCTGTTCTTCGACGAGAAGCGCATCCTGCCCTCGCTCTACGGCGGCGGCGATGTGCTCCGCTCCTACCGGCGCACCATCGACCTGTGGCGGGCGGGCCGGATCGACCTCGAAGGGCTGATCACCCACCGGGTGCGGCTCGGCGAGATCAACGACGCGATCGGCCAGATGCGGACCGGGGAGGCACTGCGCACATGCATCGAGATCTGACGGGCCCCCTGGAGGGGAGTCCACTGACCGGGAGCCCGCCGGCCGGGAGCCCGCTGGCAGGGAAGACCGCGATCGTCACCGGCGCCGGACGCGGCCTCGGCCGCGCCGAGGCCCTGGAACTGGCCCGGCTGGGCGCGAATGTCGTCGTCAACGACTACGGACAGGGCGGACGCGACGGCTCGGGCGAGGCATCGGCCGGCCCCGCCGAGCAGGTCGCCGAGGAGATCCGCGCGGCCGGCGGCCGGGCCACGGCCCACGCGGGCGATGTGGCCGACTTCGCGCAGGCGGGCGAGCTGGTCCAGCTCGCGATCGACACCTACGGCGCGCTGGACATCCTGGTCAACAACGCGGGCATCCTGCGCGACCGGATGGTCTTCTCGATGAGTGAGAACGAGTGGGACTCGGTGATCCGGGTCCATCTCAAGGGCCACTTCAACACCATCCGCTTCGCCGCCGCGCACTGGCGCGAGCGGTCCAAGGCGGCGGAGGGCGGCCCGGTCCACGGCCGGATCATCAACACCTCCTCGGAGGCGTTCCTCGCCGGTTCGCCGGGCCAGCCGAACTACGCGGCGGCGAAGGGCGGCATCGTCGGGCTGACCACCTCCACTGCGGTGGCGCTCGCCAAGTACGGGGTGACGGCCAACGTCATCTGCCCGCGCGCCCGCACCCGGATGACCGAGGACGTCTTCGCGGACTTCGAGGTTCCGCAGGACGGCCGGCTCGACGCCCTCGCCCCCGAACACGCGGCCCCGCTGGTCGGCTATCTCGCCTCACCGGGCGCGGCGAAGGTGAACGGCCAGGTGTTCGTGGTGCACGGCGGCATGCTGGCGATCCTGGAGCGGCCGAAGGTGGCGGCGAAGCTGGACGCCAAGGAGGACGCCTTCGGCTTCGAGGAGCTGGACGCGGTGCTGACGCCGTACTTCGCGGAGCGGGGCGGGGAGAGCTTCGCGGCGGTGGAGGTGCTGGGCCTCAAGCGGGGATGACGGGAGGGGGCCCGGGGTGGGGGCCTGGCGGCCCGCGGGGGCAGGCCGGGGGCCCGGGTCGGGGTCCTGGGGCCTGGGTCGGGGGACTGGGGCCTGGGTCGGGGGCGTCCCACGATCGCCGGACGGGCTGGACTTCCGCGGGAAATCCAGCCCGTCCCGCGATCGGAAACGCGCCCCGGAGGGCCAGATCCTGAGAATCTCAGGCGGCGTTCTCATTCGGGCGTCGGTGGCGGCCGTTGGCCGGTGCCTGGGACTCCTCGGACGCGGCCTGCCCCCGGTGCTTGCCCTGAGAGCCATCGGCCTGGGCGGCGGCGGCGTCCCGCGGGCGCGCCTGGGTCGTGTCGATGTGGGTTTCGGACATGGTGGGTACGTCACCCCGTCAGATCGCTTTGTACTGTGCGAAGGGGGCTGACCACGATGTCGCACGCCCTTCCATGCGCATCGCCCGGGGCGCCCCGCGCGTGACGGTACGCCGGGACGCGCAGCCCCCGCTCGAGTCTAACCACGGCGGTGATCCCGGACCCAGCGGGGTGGCCGGGGCTGCGGGGGCCGGGCGAGCGGGGCCTGCTGCAGCGGTACGGGCCGCAGGGCGGGGCTCGTACCGGAGCCGGGATCGGGGTCCGGCTCGGGCCCCATCTCCTGCTCGACCCCGGCCCATGAACCGGTCCCGCCCCACGGCTCGACACCCGATCCGCCCTCGGGCTCCGGCATCCGCACCGGCACCGGCATCGCTTCCCGCACCGGCATCGGCGACCGCTCCCGCACCGGCACCGGCACCGGCTCGGGTGCGGGTGTCCGCGACGGTGCCAGTCCGGCCGTTCGCGAGGGTCTCAGCTCAGGCGTCAGCCCGGCCGTTCTCGACGGTCTCAGCTCCGGTGCCGGTCCAGGTGGCCGCAGCGGCGTCAGCCCAGGCGTTCGCGCGGGGTCCGAGCCGCCGGGGCCGCCGACCCGGGCCCACGGTGTGATCCGGGTCGCGATCTCGGCCGCGGGGGACGTCGTCCAGGGTGTCTGCACGTCCCGCGCCCCGGCCGGACCCGGACCCGGGGGCTCCCCGGCCACCCGGCCGGAGGGCTCGGACAACACCCGTGTCACCCGCGCGATCCGCCGCGCTCCCGTCGCCTCATCCGGCCGCCACGATCCCGTCGCGTCGTCCGGTGGCCACGCTCCCGTCGCGCTGTTTGGTCGCCACGACCCCGTCGCCTCGGCCCGAGGCCATTTTCCCGTCGCGTCGTCCGGTCGCCACGACCCGGTCGCCTCTTCCGGGCGCCACGCTCCCGCCGCCTCGTCCCGTTGCCACGACCCCGTCGAGTCGTCCGATCGCCACGGCGTCTCCGGCGCCCCGGACGGTTCCGCCGCGCGCGGGGTGCCCAAGGCACCGCCCGAGGTACCGCCCGCGACGCCTGCCGCGCCCGCCCCGCCCGAGGCACCGCCCGAAGTGCCACCCGAGGCACCACTCGGGCCACCCGACCCCTCCGGAACGTCCGCCACCCGCGCCCCACCCGCCGCCGCCGGTACCCAAGAACCCCCCGGCAGTCTCGGCGCCGCCGCCCCCGGCACCCCCGACGGCCGCACCCGGGCCAGCCCGCAAGACACCTGCGGGGTCGCGTACGGCAGCCGCAGCTCGCCGTCCCGGGTCCACAGGCCCGCGCCCGGAAGCCAGCCCTCCGGTGCGGGGAACTCGCGTAGCCGCCGCTCGGCCGGGCGCCATACGCCCACCCACGGCCGTCCGGCCCCGCCCCGTCCGTCGACGCGGAAGGCCACCGCGCACGCCTCCGGCGTCAGCACCTGCCCCGGCTGCACCGCGAACGGCGTGGCCTCCGACCACCCCGCGGGCCGCAGGCAGTCCGGGAACCGCACCGGCCGGGTGCTGCCCAGCACCCCCCACCCCAGCCGCTCCTCCCCGGGCGCGTCGGACCGTACGAGCAGCAGACCGCTGTCGGGGTCGGCGAGCAGCAGCCGGTCGTCGCTGCGCTCGGTGATCTGCAGCAGCGGGCTGGTCTCACCGCCGCGCCGCAGATCGACCACCACGGTCTTCGTCCGGCCGTCGAGTTCGCGGTCGAGCGCCAGCAGCCGGCCCGTACGGTCCAGCCAACTGCCGCCCGTACAGCGGCCGGGCACCTCGGCCAGATGCTGGGGGACGAGGACGCCACCCCCGGCCACCAGCCAGACGGAGGTGGACCGCGGCCCGCGCCCCAGCGCGAACGCGCACAGGCCGCCGGGCGCGGGCGGCAGCAGTGAGACCTCGGCGCGGTCGATGCCGCCGAGCGAGCGCTCGCCGGTGCCGGGACCGGCCGGGTAGAGCAGCGAGAAGGCGTGGTGTCCGGCCACCCGGCGGTGGATGAGCACCTGCCCGTCGGCCAGGGGCAGCAGTTCGCAGTCCGGCTCCTCGGGCTGGGCGGCGGGCAGCGGCACGGCGTAGGGCTCCGGGCCGTCCAGCGTCCAGCGCTCGGGGTACCAGCAGCACGCCTCCTCGCTGAGCGCGAGCCGCGCGCCGTACGAGCGGTCCGAGGCGATGGTGAAACCCCCTCGTGGCCGGTCGCCGACGCCCCCGGTGAGGGCGGTGTCGAAGGCACAGGCAGTCATCGGTCAGTCACCTCCGGCCACTGAACGTAGTTTTCGTACTCCCTGCCGAAGGCCGTAATGGGTGCGCTCCACCCGTAAGTGTGGCTCTTGCCCGATTCGCCTGAGAGGTCGGGGGTGAATGTGCTGTAAGCGACGGGAGGATGGTTTGTGATTAAAGTAAGGCACACCTAAGTGCGACTGGCGCGCTCGTGAGAATGGCGCGCCCCTGCTACCCCAGGAGCTCCGTCATGTCCCTGAGCGTCCGCGGCAGTGCCGCCCTCGCCCTCGCCCTGGCCGGGGCGCTGTCCCTCGCCGCCTGCGGATCGTCGGACGACGGGGACGGCGCCAAGCGCAACGGCGGGGGCGGCAAGTCCGTCGCCCAGGGCGGCAAGGACTTCGGCTCGGCGGCCGAGCAGACCGCGAAGATGGGCACGGACGCCAAGCCCGGCGCGTTCCCCCGCACCATCACCCACGCGATGGGCAAGACCGAGCTCAAGAGCAAGCCGAAGCGGGTCGTGGTGCTCGACGTCGGCGAATTGGACAACGTCGTCTCGCTGGGGCTGAAGCCGGTGGGCTACGCCCCCTCCGAGGGCGACCAGGCCATACCCGACTACCTCAAGAAGGACGCCGGGAACCCGAAGAACGTCGGCACCATCAACAACCTCAACCTCGAGGCCATCAACGCCCTCCACCCCGATCTGATCCTCGGCAGCAAGCTGCGCGCCGAGCCGCTCTACGACGAGCTGAAGCAGATCGCCCCGACCGTCTTCGCCATCCGCCCCGGCTTCACCTGGAAGGAGAACTACCTCCTCAACGCCGCGGCGCTGGACCGGACCGCCGACGCCGAGCGCGCACTCGGCGCGTACGAGCAGAAGGCGAAGAAGCTCGGCGAGGACATCGGCCCCGACAAGCCGACCATCACCATGCTCCGCTTCATGCCGCAGGCCACCCGGCTCTACGCCAAGGCGTCCTTCATCGGCACCATCCTCCAGGACGTCGGCCTGCCGCGCCCGAAGAACCAGCAGATCAACGACCTCGCCGCCGAGATCGGCCCGGAGCGGATCGACGACGCCGACGCCGACTGGATCTTCACCGGTGTCTACGGCGACCCCAAGGCCACCAAGCGCGACCAGGCGCAGTCCAACCCGCTGTGGAAGAAGCTGAAGGCGGTCAAGGCGGGCCAGGCCAAGAATGTCGACGAGGAGACCTGGTACCTGGGCCTCGGCGTCACCGCCGCCGACCGGGTCCTCGACGACCTCCGCGGCTACCTCGTCCACGGATGAGCGTTTCCGCTCGGGAACTTGCGGTGCCGACAGGGAGCGAGCCTCGCTCCCTGGCGGCGTCTCCCTGGCGGCGTCGAGCAGGGTGAGCATGACGTCCAAAACATGCCCGGGCAGGCTCGGCGGAGGACCGGTGCGGGCGGCCCGCCGCCGGCGCCCGCGCCACGTCGGCCAGGCCGTAGTCCCGGGCGGAGCCCGCGTGGCGACCGTCGTCGCGCTGAGTGAAGGCCGGGGCAGGGCTCAGCCGTGATACGGGAGGTAGCCTTGCCCCGTGCCCGCACTCAACGACGTCATCGCCGCACTCGACGCCCTCTGGCCGCCCGAGCGGGCGGAGCAGTGGGACGCCGTCGGCACGGTGTGCGGTGACCCCGAGGCCGAGGTCACCCGCGTGCTGTTCGCCGTCGACCCGGTCCAGGAGGTGGCCGACGAGGCGGTGGATCTCGGCGCCGATCTGCTGATCACTCACCATCCGCTCTATCTGCGGGGGACGACCACGGTCGCCGCCTCCAGCTTCAAGGGCCGGGTGGTGCACACGCTGATCAAGAACGACATCGCCCTGCACGTCGCGCACACCAACGCCGACACCGCCGACCCCGGCGTCTCCGACGCCCTCGCCGGCGCGCTCGACCTGCGGATCGTCGGCCCGCTGGTGCCCGACGCCACCGACCCCGAGGGCCGCCGCGGTCTGGGCCGGGTCTGCGAGCTCGACCACCCCGAGACGCTGCGGGAGTTCACCGAGCGCGCCGCCGCCCGGCTGCCCGCCACCGCGCAGGGCATCCGCGCCGCGGGCGACCCGGACCGTACGATCCACCGGGTCGCCGTCAGCGGCGGCTCCGGCGACAGCCTCTTCGACGCGGTGCGCGCGGCCGGGGTCGACGCGTTCCTCACCGCCGATCTGCGCCACCACCCGTCCTCGGAGGCACGGGAGCACAGCGATCTCGCCCTGGTGGACGCCGCGCACTGGGCCACCGAATGGCCATGGACCGAACAGGCCGCGGCCCAACTGGACGAGATCTCCGACCGGCACGGCTGGGGCCTGCGTACGTATGTCTCCCGTATCGTCACCGATCCCTGGACGGCCCACGCCACGGCCCCCGCCGTCCGCGCGGCCGCTCCGTCCTTCTCCGCTTGACCCCGCACCGCTCGACCCCGCACCGCTTGAACACCCGTTCGCAGTTTCCGCCCCTGACCCCGTGACTTCCCTGACCTCGTTTTCCGTTCCACCCGACTCCCCTGGAGCCCCACGCTGAATGCCGCGCCCGCCGATCAGATCCGCCTCCTCGACGTCCAGGCGCTCGACGTCCGGCTGTCGCAACTCGCGCACAAGCGCAGGACGCTGCCCGAGCACACCGAGATCGAGACGCTGAACGCCGATCACACCCAGCTCCGCGACCTGCTCATCGCCGCGCAGACCGAGGAGAGCGACACCGCCCGCGAGCAGACCAAGGCGGAGCAGGACGTGGACCAGGTGCGCCAGCGCGCCGCCCGCGACCAGAAGCGCCTGGACTCCGGTGCCGTCACCTCGCCGAAGGATCTGGAGAACCTCCAGCACGAGATCGCCTCCCTCGCCAAGCGCCAGGGCAACCTGGAGGACGTCGTCCTGGAGGTCATGGAGCGCCGGGAGTCCGTCCAGGAGCGGATCGCCGAGCTGACCGAGCGGGTGGAGTCCCTCCAGTCCAAGATCGGCGACGCCCAGTCGCGCCGGGACGCGGCGGCCGAGGGGATCGGCGCCGAGATCGCGACCGCCACCAAGGAGCGCGAGGTGATCGTCGGCACCATCCCCGCCGATCTGCTGAAGCTCTACGACAAGCTGCGCGAGCAGCAGGGCGGTGTCGGCGCGGCCCGGCTCTACCAGCGCAGCTGCGACGGCTGCCGCCAGGAGCTCGCCATCACCGAGCTCAACGAGGTGCGCTCGGCGGCCCCCGACACGGTGCTGCGGTGCGAGAACTGCCGCCGGATCCTGATCCGTACGCCCGAGTCGGGGCTGTAGGGCGATGGCGCGGCGCTTCGTCGTCGAGGCGGACGGCGGGTCCCGGGGCAACCCGGGGCCGGCTGGCTACGGCGCGGTCGTGCTCGACGCGGAGACCGGTGAGCCGCTCGCCGAGGTGGCCGAGTACATCGGCACGGCGACCAACAACGTCGCCGAGTACAAGGGCCTGATCGCCGGGTTGCGGGCGGCGAACGCCCTGGACCCGGAGGCCGAGGTCCGGGTGCGGATGGACTCCAAGCTGGTCATCGAGCAGATGTCGGGCCGCTGGAAGATCAAGCACCCCGATATGCGGCCGCTCGCCGCCGAGGCCAAGGCGATCATGCCGCCCGGCCAGCTGACGTACGAGTGGATCCCGCGCGAGAAGAACAAGCACGCGGACCGGCTCGCCAACGAGGCGATGGACGCGGGCAAGCGGGGCGAGCAGTGGCAGCCGAAGGTGCCGCCCGGCGGCACACTGGCGGCGGGCGCGCCGGAGGCCGCGGCCCCCGCCGCGCCGGCCGACGACGCCCTCGCCGAGCCCGCCGCCACCGGCGCCCCGGCGGTGGGCTGGGGCTCGGCGGATCTGGGCACCCCCGCCACGTTCGTCCTGCTCCGGCACGGGGAGACCCCGCTCACCCCCGAGAAGCGCTTCTCCGGCAGCGGCGGCACCGACCCCGGACTCTCCGACGTGGGCCGCCACCAGGCCGAGCGGGTGGCCGCGGCGCTCGCCGCCCGCGGCACCATCCAGGCCATCGTCACCTCACCGCTGCGGCGCTGCCGGGAGACCGCCGACGCGGTGGCCCGGCGCCTGGGCCTGGACGTTCGCGTCGAGGAGGGGCTGCGGGAGACGGACTTCGGCGCATGGGAGGGCCTGACCTTCGCGGAGGTCAAGGAGCGCCACCCGAAGGACCTGGAGGCATGGCTGGCCTCCACCAAGGTGGCCCCCACCGCCGGCGGCGAGAGCTTCGCGACGGTCACGCGCAGGGTCGCGCTCTCCCGCGACAAGCTGATCGCCCGCTACACGGGCCGTACGGTGCTGCTGGTCACCCATGTCACACCGATCAAGACCCTGGTCCGACTGGCCCTGGGCGCCCCGCCGGAGACCCTGTTCCGCATGGAGCTCTCGGCGGCGTCGCTGTCGGCGGTGGCGTACTACGCGGACGGGAACGCGTCGTTGAGGCTGCTGAACGAGACGGCGCACCTGCGGTAGGGGCACGGGGAAGCTGTGCTAGGGGCGCCGACCGCAGCGACTGTCACCCCCCGGGGGGCACCCCGGGAGGTCACGCTCGAAGGTCACCCCCGCAGTGCCGCCGCCTCCCGGGCCAGGGACTCGACGCGCCCCCAGTCGCCCGCCGCCAGCGCGTCCGAGGGCAGCATCCAAGTGCCGCCCACGCAGCCGACGTTGGGGAGGGCCAGGTACTCGGGGGCGTTCGAGGCGTTGACCCCGCCGGTCGGGCAGAAGCGGGCCTGGGGAAGTGGCGAGGCGAGCGCCTTCAGATACGGCGTGCCCCCGGCCGCCTGCGCCGGGAAGAACTTCATCTCCTCGACCCCGCGCTCCAGCAGCGCCACGACCTCCGAGGTGGTCGAGACCCCCGGCAGATACGGCAGGCCGGACGCGTCCAGCGCGCCCAGCAGCCGGTCCGTCCAGCCGGGCGTGACCAGGAAGCGCGACCCGGCGGCGACGGCCGTCTCCACCTGTTCGGGGCTCAGGACGGTACCGGCGCCGACGATCGCGTCCGGGACCTCCTCGGCGATCGCCCGGATCGCGTCCGCGGCGGCGGGCGTCCGGAAGGTCACCTCGATCACCGGCAGCCCGCCCGCCACCAGCGAACGGGCCAGCGGGACCGCTTGGGCCGCGTCCTGGACGATGACCACGGGGATGACGGGGGCGAGGTCGAGCAGCGAGGAGTCCGGGGAACCGGGGGAGGGCGCGGTGCTAGTCACGGCGCCCATCCTGCCCAGGTGCGGCGCACTGCGCAATGGTGGTTGCACATGCCGCAACGACGCCTGGGGTGGCTTCCGGGCACTACAGCTCCGAACGCCACCGAGGTGGTTCCCGGGCACTACGGCTCGCAACGCCACCGGGGCGGCTCCCGGGCCCTACAGCTCGGTCACCACCACGTCCAGCCCCCACGCCTGCCCCGCCCGCTCCGGCGGCGCGGCCTCCACCATGTACCCGAGCCCTCGCAGCGCCTCCACCAGCTCGCCCGGTCCGCTCGGCGTGACCCCGGCGGTCAGCAGGTCCCGTACCATCCGGCCCTTCGTCGCCTTGTTGAAGTGGCTGACGACGGACCGCTTCTCGACCCCGTTCACGATCTTCGACTGGAGCACCCGCACCGTCGCCGTACGCTCGGCGAGCGCCCCCTTGGGCTTCCACGCCGCCGCGTACGCCGCCGACCTGAGGTCCAGCACCAGCCCGCGCCCGGCGGCCTGCGGAATCACCTCGGCCATCGGGGTCCGGTTCCGCCAGTACGTGCCCAGCGCGCCGAGCCCCGGCAGCTTCACCCCCATCGAGCAGCGGTAGGAGGGGATACGGTCACCGATCCGTACCGCGCCCCAGAGCCCGGAGAACACCAGCAGCGACCGGCCCGCCCGGCGCCGGGCGGCGGTGGGCAGGGTGGCCAGGCCGAGCGCGTCGTACAGCACCCCGGTGTAGATCTCCCCGGCGGGCCGGGTCCCGGCTTCCCGCAGCGCCGCGTTCTTCGCGACCTCGCCGCGCAGCCCCTCACTCAGCCCCAGCACCTCGGCGGCCTTCGTCTCGTCGCCCGAGCACAGCGACACCAGCTCGTCCAGGACCTCCGCCCGCGCCTCGCCCAGTTCGGGCAGCGACAGCGCTCCCAGGTCCAGCGGGGAGCGGGAGCCTCCCGTGGCCTTTCCCTCGGACGGCGGCAGCAGGACGAGCACGGCGGATCTCCTCGAACGGGTCGTTGGCGGCAGGGCAACGGGTCGTTGGACGGCAGGGCGCGGGACGGACCCGGAGAACCACGCCCGCCCCGCCCGAGCCTACGACCTCCCGCCAACGCAGCCAGACCGTCGACGACCGGGCTGAGGTGCCGGGTATCATGGTCATCACGGCGGACGAGTCGGCCGGGCGGTCGCGTCGGGGTCCTTCGGATCCCGCCGAGGAACGTCCGGGCTCCACACGGCAAGGTGGTGGGTAACGCCCACCCGGGGTGACCCGCGGGACAGTGCCACAGAAAACAGACCGCCGAGGGCTTCGGCCCCCGGTAAGGGTGAAACGGTGGTGTAAGAGACCACCAGCGTCCGAGGTGACTCGGACGGCTCGGTAAACCCCACCTGGAGCAAGGTCAAGAGGAGCCGCCTCACGGCGGCTCTGCGCGGACGATCGAGGGCTGCCCGCCCGAGTCCGCGGGTAGACCGCACGAGACCGGCGGCAACGCCGGTCCTAGATGGATGGCCGCCTCCCCATGGGCCGCAAGACCCACGGGAGACAGAACCCGGCGTACAGGCCGACTCGTCCGCCACCACCCACCTGCCCTGGAAAGGCGCGTCGGCTGTATCGCAGCCCGTCCCTGTTCCTCCAGTTCGGCTACTCGAACTGAATACCCGCTTCTTGTGCCAGGCTCAGGGCCAATTCCAGCGAGCCTGGGCCTGACACGGTGGCGCCCTTGAGGCTTGCCGCTCCACCAACGTCGATGAGAGTGCAGTTTTTGAACAGCACGGAACCGAGCTGGCAGTTCGCCCACTGGGTCCCGGTCAAGTCGCAGCCTTCGAACAACACGTTGTGCAACTGCGACGACTGGAAATCTGCCCCTTGCATCCGACAGTCAGAGAAAGCGACGCTATGGAGCTTGGTATTCCGGTACATCGCGGGTGTGCTGACACATCCCTCGAAACGCACGTCACGGAAGGTTCCATGGCTCCATGACGAGCCGGTCATACGGCTCCCGCCAACTGTGCAGCGGATCAGCGACACGTCGTGAGCGGATACTTGTGCAAAGTCGCAGGTATCGAAGGCGCAGTCGGTGAATTGGCTCCTGCGCAGGCTTGTGCCGGTGAAGCGCAGGTTCTCGAAGGCGCAGCCCTCTGCCTCGGCTGCCTCTACGTCAAGGCCAACGAAGTGTGCGCTCTCAAACTTGACTCCCTTGATGATCGCATCGTTATCGAGGTCATCGGTCGGCATTTCGGCGAGCCGTAATGTCGGTGAGATGTGAGGAGCTGTGGGGTTCTTGATGCGGGGGACATTGCCGCCTCGTTGAGTTGCCTGAGTCATGCGTATTCGATCCATTCGCTCAGATGGATATGTGGAACGCTGAGGATCAAGTCTAGGGCGAAATGCCCCTTCGGTGAGGGGCAGCGGCTGGGTCGAGTGGCTGCCGGGTGGTCTACGGCGGCTGCAAGTCGCGTCGCCGTTCCGGAGTTGTGGTACCTCCCCCGCTGCTCCCCGCGACTGCGGGGATCGTCTGTGAGGTCCACGACTCGGCCGCCCCGGATGATCACCACCCCGGGGTCTTCGTGTCGCGGGTCCCGGAGCCGTCCGACCGGAGCTGCGTCCGTCGCCTCCGTCTTGTGGGTCAGACGTTGTCTGACAAGTTGAACGCCACCCATTGACGTCCGGGCGAACCCCATGGTGAGGTCCTGTCGTAAATTTCCAACGCCGACTTATATTTAAGACAGGAACCATGAGCATGGCGCCGATCATGAGTGGTCCCGCCGTGGTCCTTGCCCCTCACGCCGACTGTGCCTCGGCCCTCGCCAAGGTCCCGGCCCGCACCCAGTCGTCTACGACCCGGAGTCCGGGCTGCCCGCCGAGGCGTGCACGGCTCGGGTGCTGGTGCCCCCGTTTCTGGTCACCCCGGGGACGATCGCGCTAGTCGCGCTCGGCCTCGCCGAGGCCCGATCAGTGGCGAGTGGGCAGTTGTGCGGCTCGGGCCCCGATCTTCGTACCGATCAGTCAAGTTCCTCCTCCACCAACGCTGCCGGAGGTTTGTCATGTATCAACAGCCCACCGCCCCTCTGGGGGGATCTCTGGGATGGTCGGCCCTGGTCGCCGCCGTCCCTCTCTTGCTGCTGTTCCTTCTCCTGGGCGTGTTTCGGGTCCGGGCATGGATCGCCTCCGTCGTCGGGCTGCTCGCGGCGAGCGTCGTGGCGATCGGTGTGTACAAGATGCCGTGGGGAACCGCCCTGTCCGGCGCGGCGGAGGGAGCCACGTTCGCGCTGTTCCCTGTGATGTGGATCGTGGTCAACGCGATCTGGGTCTACCGGATGACCCACGACAGTGGGGACTTCGACCGGTTGCGTGAGGCGTTCTCCCGGGTCAGTGACGACCGCCGGGTCCAGGGGCTGATCATCGCGTTCTCCTTCGGTGCGCTGCTGGAGGCGCTGGCCGGGTTCGGGGCACCGGCGGCGATCTGCTCGGTGATGCTGATGGCCCTCGGGTTGCCGGCGATGCGGGCGGTGACGGTGTCGCTGATCGCGAACACCGCGCCGGTGGCATGGGGCGGTGTCGGACTGCCGATGATTGCGCTCGGTCAGGTCACCGGGATTCCGGTGGACACGCTGAGCCGGGCCACCGCCCACCTGATTCCGGTGCTCGCACTGTTCGTCCCGATGTTGCTGCTCGTGGTGCTCGACGGCGCCCGGGGCGTGCGCGAGGTGTGGCCCGCGGCGGTCGTCGCCGGGGTGTCGTTCGCCGTCCCGCAGTATGCGGTCGCGGCCTTCGGACCGGTCCAACTCGTGGACATCGTCGCCGCGTTGGCCTCGGCCGGATCTGTTCTGCTGTTGATGCGGTTCTGGCAACCGCTCCGCTCGGACCACTCGGCCCGATCCGACGTCGATGCGCCCGATGGTGGAGCCCTGGCGTCATCCGGCACCGGCGCGACCGGCGCTCTCGCCGCTCCGTCCCGCGTCTACACCCTCCGTGCCTTCGCGCCCTACCTGGTGATCATCGCGTTCTTCACGCTGTCCGTGGTCCCACGGATCAAGGGCGTGCTGGCGGCTACGACGTCGACCTTCGGATGGCCCGGACTCGCGGTGCGGACACCACAGGCCGAGCCGGTGGCCCTCGCGACCTACAAGTTCGACTGGCTCGCCACTCCCGGGACTGTGCTGCTCGTCGCGGGCGTGGTTACCGCGATGCTGTTGAGGATCAGCGCCCGCTCGGCGCTGCGGGCATACGGTCAAACGCTGAAGCAGCTGCGCGGGGCCGGAGTCACCGTCATGGCGGTGCTCGCGTTGGCCTACGTGATGAACCTGTCCGGGCAGACCACGACACTCGGCCTGTACCTGGCCACCACGGGAGGTTTCTTCGCCGTCCTCTCGCCGTTGCTCGGTTGGTTCGGTACCGCCGTCACCGGCTCGGACACGTCGTCGAACTCGTTGTTCGGTGCGCTGCAGGTCAGCGCCGCTCAGGGGACCGGGATGTCGCCGACCCTGGCCGCGGCCGCCAATACCGCCGGCGGGGTTCTGGGCAAGATGATCAGCCCGCAGAACCTGGCCATCGGAGCGGCGGCCGTCGGTCTGGCAGGGCGCGAGGGCGAAATCCTCCGACGGGTCGTCGCCGCGTCGGCAGTGCTCGTGCCTGCGCTGTGTCTGCTCGTCTACCTGCAGTCGACCCCGATACTCGGGTGGATCGTGCCGTAACTCTCAGGAGCAGGCTTTTCCACAGTGGCCCCGCCCACCTCGGGATGGCAAGGCAAGGCGGTGGCGGTGACGTGAGGTGCTTCACGGAAGCGGGTGACGTAGCGAGGGGCGGGGCTGGGTACGCGCCCGCGTGATCACCGCTTGAGATACCGATCTGATCGGTACATATAGGGCGAAAGCATCGTTGGAGAGGAGGCGACATGTCGTCGAAGCGACGTCGCAAGAAGAAGGCCCGTCGTAAGAACGGAGCCAACCACGGCAGCCGTCCCCAGTCCTGACCTGGGGCTTCTGCCGAGTGACACCGACGGGGCTCCCCGAGCGCGTGGCGCCATCGCGCCCGGGCACGGGGAGCCCCGTCAGTGGGTGTGTGGTTGTCTAGGAACGGCTCTCGCAGAGGGCTGTTTGGACGGCGGCCTTCATGTCGTCGTCCTGTGCGTCCGAGCCTCCCGGGTCGACGTTCACCATGGCCGTCGCCTGTCTGCCCTCGACCGTGGCGCCGCCGATCGTCTCGTACCCGAGTACGTCGCCGGTGTGCCCCCAGGAGAGGCCGCCGCAGGGCAGGGGCCTGCTCTCCAGGCCGAGGCCGTACGCCCGGCCGTCCGGGTTGCCGGTCGGGCGGGTGTTCATCATCTGCCGCAGTTGGGCCGGGCGCAGCAGCCTGCCGCGGACGAGGGCGTCCAGGAACCGGTTGAGGTCGGTGCCGCTGGAGATCATGCTGCCGCTCGGGCCCGCGACCGAAGGGTTGATCTCGGTGATGTCCACGAGCGGGGCGTCCTCGCCCGGCCGCACATACCCGCGCGGGTGCGGTCCGGGGATCGACGGGGCGTCGCCCGGTACGTACGTCTCGCGCAGGCCGAGCGGCGCGATGATGCGCCGGCGGATCTCCTCGCCGTACGTGTGGCCGGTCACCTTCTCGATGAGCATGCCGGCGAGCAGATAGCCGGTGTTGGAGTAACGCCAGCCGGTGCCGGGCATGAAGGTCGGGGGGTGGGCGAGCGCGATGTTCACGAGGTCGCGGGTGTCGTGGTGGGCGAGCGGGTCCTTGAGGATCTCCTGCGGGGTGAGGTAGTCGAGGATGTCGGGTACGCCGCTGGTGTGCTGGAGCAACTGGCGGACGGTGATCCGCCGCCCGTCGTTCCCGTGTCCGCGGACGACACCGGGCAGATAGCGCTCCACGGGCGCGTCGAGGGCGACGCGATGCTCGCCCACCAGCTGGAGCACGACCGTCGCCACAAACGACTTGGTCACGCTGCCGATCCGGAATCTGCTGTCGCGGTGTATCGGCGCATGGCTCTTCACGTCCGCGACGCCGCTGGTCAGCACGGAGCTGCCCCCGTGGCGGTTCCGCACCTCCACCAGCGCTCCAGGCGCGCCGTCGACCGTGGTCAGCCGCCGTAGGAGTGCGCGCAGCCGGGTGTGGTCGGCGGCGTTGGTGGACGGGGCAGTGGTGGATGTGGCCGCAGTGGATTCGGCTGCGGTGGATTCGGCTGCGGTGGATTCGGCTGCGGTGGATTCGGCTGCGGTGGATTCGGCCACCGTGGCCGTGGCGGCCGTGTTCCGCCGCGTCGTATCGGCCGGTGTCACCGCCGCGACACTCATCGCCACCGCCAGCGTGAGTAGTCCACCCCGCACCCGCCTGCCCTTGATCACGTTCATCCGACGTCCCCCTCCGAGCCCCCACGCGACCGAATGGCCACGCTAGAGGCCGCCGGGCCCGGGAGCGATCCGGCCAGCCACCCGGACCGCCCTGGGGACAGCCCCACCCTGGGCGCGTCAGACCAGTTCGAGCAGGGCGTCGGTGAATTCCTCCGTGGTGGCCGTGCCGCCCAGGTCCGGGGTGCGGACGGGGGTCTTCGCCAGGACGGTCGCGATGGCGTCGGTGATGCGGGTGGCCGCCTCGGGGTGGCCGAGGTGGTCGAGCATCATGGCGGCGGACCAGATCGCGCCGAGCGGATTGGCGATACCGCGTCCGGCGATGTCGGGGGCGGAGCCGTGGACGGGTTCGAACATGGACGGGAAGTCGCGTTCGGGGTTGAGGTTGGCCGCGGGGGCGATGCCGATGCTGCCGGCGACCGCGGCGGCGAGATCGCTGAGGATGTCGCCGAAGAGGTTGGAGGCCACGACGACGTCGAAGCGCCGCGGGTCGAGGACGAACTTGGCGGCGAGGGCGTCGATGTGCTCCTGGCCCCAGGCCACCTCCGGGTACGCGGCGGCGCGTTCGGCCACCAGCTCGTCCCAGAACGGCATGGTGTGGATGATGCCGTTGGACTTGGTGGCCGAGATGAGGTGGCCGCCGCGCCGCTCGGCGAGCGAGAAGGCGTAGTCCAGGACGCGGGTGACGCCCTTACGGGTGAACACCGCCTCCTGGACGGCCATTTCCTCCGGAAGTCCCCGTCCGAGGCGGCCGCCGATCTCGCCGTACTCGCCCTCGACGTTCTCCCGGACGACAACGAGGTCCACATCGCCTGGCCCCGCCTCGCGCAGCGGGCTGGGCACGCCCTCGAAGACGCGGATGGGGCGCAGATTGACGTACTGCTGGAAGCCCCGGCGGATGGGGATCAGCAGACCCCACAGCGAGACATGGTCGGGGACGCCGGGGTAGCCGACCGCGCCGAGCAGGATCGCGTCATGGCCGCGCAGTCGCTCCAGCCCGTCGTCGGGCATCATCGCGCCTTGGCTCACGTAACGCTCGCAGGACCAGTCGAACGTCTCGTAGCTGAAGCCGAGGCCGTGCCGGGTGGCGACGGCGTCCAGGACGCGGCGGGCGGCCGGGATGACCTCGTTGCCGATGCCGTCGCCGGGGATCAGGGCGATGCGGTGGGTGGTCGTGCGGCGGTTCGTCATGGAGGGGATTGCAGCAGGGGAGCGCCCACCGCGTCCAAGACGCAGATTCCATGTGCCTTATAGGTCTGCCTTATAGGACTGCTCGGCTTCGGGGACTGCTCGGCTTCGGGGACTGCTCGATTTAGGGGACTGCCGTGGCGGCTCTTACGAACGCCTCCGCCGCCGGTGTCAGCGCGGCCCGTCGGCTGACCAGGGCGATATGCAGGCTGGTGCTCGGTTCGAGGTCCAGGACCAGCGCCCCCGCCCGCTCGGCGAGGCCGCGCCAGGCGTCGGCGACCACCGCCAGGCCGACGCCCCGCAGGACCAGCGGCAGGATCGCCACCCGGTGCTCGGTCTCGACCACGACGGTCAGCGTGACGCCCTCGGCCCGGAGGTCGTCGACGAAACGGCGCATCCCGGTGCCCTTCTGGCCCACGATCAGCCGATGTCCGGCCAACTGCTCATGGCGCACCGGCACACCGGGGCGGAACGGCCCGTCCGGGGGTGTCAGCAGCACGAAGCGCTGCTCGAGCAGCGGGTAGGTGCGCACATCGCCCTGGGGCGTGGCGTCGGGGGAGGCCAGCAGCCCCAGCTCGCATACGCCGGTGCGCACCATCTCCGTCACATCGCGGGGGGTGAACGCGGCCTGCACCCGCACGGACACCGCGGGATGGGCCCGGGTGAAGCGGTCGATCAGCCCCGTCAGCGGCTCGACGGCCTGTGAGGGCGGGGCCGCGATGTCCACCCGGCCGCCGCGCAGCCCGTGCACCGACTCCACACTGGCCCGCGCGAGCTGCAGGCTGCGCACCGCTTCCCGGGCCGGTGCGATCAGCGCCGTGCCCGCGTCGGTGAGGACCGCCCGGCGGCCGATGCGGTGGAAGAGGTCGCTGCCCAGGTCGCGCTCCAGGGCGCGGATGGCCTGGGAGAGGGAGGGCTGGGAGAGATACAGCGCGGAGGCCGCCCGGTTGAATCCGCCGTGGTCCACCACGGCCAGGAAGTACTCCAGCTGCCGCACATCCACCGCGCCGCCTCCCCGCGCCTCGCCGCACTTATCGGGCCGCTCGCCGCCCTCACAGGCTCGCCACCCTCACAGGTCCATAGGTGGCGCCTATAAGGATTGTCGTCAACGGGTCTTGGACGCGCACCGCGGCGGCTGCTGGGATCGGATCATGAGCGATCAGCTACTGGGCGACTTCGACCGCCGCACCCTTGACGTCGAGGGTGTGGGAATCAACGTGCGCACCGCCGGGGACGGGCCGCCCGTCCTGCTCCTGCACGGCTATCCGCAGACCCATATGATCTGGCACCACATCGCCCCGGCGCTCGCGGCCACCCACCGCGTGGTCCTGACCGATCTGCGCGGCTACGGCGACAGCCACAAGCCCGGGTCCGACGCCGAGCACACCACGTATTCCAAGCGGGCCATGGCGCGCGACCAGGTGCTGGTGATGCGGGAGCTGGGCTTCGACCGCTTCGCGGTCGTCGGCCATGACCGGGGCGGCCGGGTCGGCCACCGGCTGGCCCTCGACCATCCGGAGGCGGTCTCCGCGCTCGCGGTGCTCGACATCGTGCCCACGCGGTACGTCTTCCAGCACGCCGACAAGGACTTCGGGCTCGGGTACTACCACTGGTTCTTCCTGGCGGCGGAGAACGGCATCCCGGAACACCTCATCGGCCAGGACCCCGCGTTCTGGATCCGTACCCGGATGGGGGCCCGCCACGGTGGCGGAACCCCGTTCGACGAGGCGGCCCAGGCCGAGTACATCCGCTGCTTCTCGGATCCCGCGGCCATCCACGCAAGCTGCGAGGACTACCGCGCCGCCGCCTCCATCGACCTGGTCCACGACGACGCGGACGCCGCCGCGGGCCGCCGGGTCACCGCACCGCTGCTGGCCCTGTGGGGCGCGCACGGTTTCGTCGGCCGCCACTACGACGTACCGGAGGTCTGGCGCGGCTACGCGGACGATGTGCGCGGGCAGGCCCTGCCGTGCGACCACTACCTTCCCGAGGAGGCGCCGGACGAGACGCTGCGCCAGTTGCGGACGTTCCTCGCGGACTACGGCAGCGCCTGACCCGGCGGAGCGCCATGGCGTCACGGCGCCGTCCGGACGTTCTGCTTTCGCGCGGCCGTCTCCTCGGGCGGTTCGGCGGCCCCGCGCGTCTCCCGCGCCAGTGCCACCGTGACCACGGTGAGCGTGCTCATCAGGGCGATGAAGACGACCACGCCCGTGACGCTGTGGTCGAACCAGAGCAGCAGGGCGGACGCGAGCATCGGGGCGAGGCCGCCGGTGAGGACGGTGCCGATGTTGTTGGCGATGCCGACCGCGCTGAACCGGACCGTGGTGTCGAAGAGTTCGGCGAAGAAGGCGGGCTGGGAGCCGAGGACGGCGGACTGACCGATGCCCAGGGTGATGAAGAGCGCGAGCCAGATGCCCCAGGTGTGGCCGCCGTCGATCACCGCGAAGAACGGCCAGGCGGCGGCCAGCAGTACCAGGGCTCCGCCGATTGAGACCGGGCGCCGGCCGATGCGGTCGGAGAGCGCGCCGAAGGCCGGCACCGTCACCAGCTTCACGGCCGCGACCAGCGAGATGCCGCTGAGGAGTGCGCTGGTCGACAGCCCGCGGTCCTCGGCGTAGGTGACCGAGAAGGTGCCGAAGACGTAGTAGCCCGCGTTCTCGGCGGCGCCCGCGCCGATCACGATGAGCATCTCCTTGGGGTAGCGGCGCCAGGCGGCGACGCAGCGGCTCTCGGCGATCCGCTGCCGCAGCGGGCGCGGCGCCGTCGCGGCGGCGGGGCCCGCCTGCTGAACCTGCTGAACCTGCTGGAATTCGGCGGTCTCCGGCAGTGAGCGGCGCACCCAGAGGCCGAAGAAGGTCAACCCCGCGCTGAGCAGGAAGGGAATCCGCCAGCCCCAGTCGAGGAAGGCGTCCTCGGACAGCAGCCCGGTGGTGAGCGCGAAGGCGCCGGTGGACAGGAGGGTGCCGGTGCCGGTGCCGATCGCGGGCAGTGAGGTGAGCAGACCGCGCCACTTGGGCGGTGCGTTCTCGAAGAGGATGATCAGCGCGCCGGTCTTCTCGCCGCCCGCGGCGAAGCCCTGGACGAAGCGGAGCAGGGTCAGCAGCACCGGCGCGGCGACGCCGATCTGTGCATGGGTCGGCAGCAGTCCGATGGCCGTGGTGGCGAGCCCCATCATCAGCAGGGTGGCCACCAGTACGCCCTTACGGCCCCGGGTGTCGCCCCGCTCGCCGAAATAGGCGCCGCCCAGGGGCCGGGCGAGGAAGCCGATGGCGAAGGTGCCGTACGCGAGGACCGTGCCGACCAGCGGATCGCTGTCCGGGAAGTAGACCTTGTTGAAGACCAGGGCGGCCGCGGTTCCGTAGAGGGCGAAGTCGTACCACTCCACCGTGGTGCCGAAGACGGCGGCGAGGGCGACCTTGGGCTGGAAGACCGGCCTTCTGGTGGCGGAACTGCCGGTTTGCGTCATGGGGGACTCCCTTGTCACCGTGAAACGAGTACCACTGTGTGGTTCGCTTGTGCCGCTTGGTGGTTCGGTGATGTTATGGAGGCACACACCCCATGGCAAGGGGTCACGCCCTGATTCGCGCTGGAGGTCAGCCCTTGAGCACGCCCGCCCCCGCCGCCCCACCACCCCTGCTCGACGGCATCCGGGTCCTGGATCTGACCAATGTCCTCGCCGGGCCCTTCGCCGGATATCAGCTCGCCCTGCACGGCGCCGACGTCCTCAAGGTCGAGATGCCGGGGGCCGGGGACCTGGCGCGCCAACTGGGCGCCGACCGGGAGCTGAGCGAGGATCTGCTGGGCGCGTCGTTCCTCGCCCAGAACGCCGGTAAGCGTTCGCTGACCCTGAACCTCAAGGAGGAGAAGGGGCGCGAGGCTCTGCTGCGCGCGGTGCGGGAGTCCGACGTCCTCCTCGAGAACTTCCGCCCGGGGGTGATGGACCGCCTGGGCGTCGGCCGGGAGGTCCTCATGCGGGAGAACCCGCGGCTGGTCTACTGCGCCGTCTCCGGCTTCGGCCAGACCGGACCGCTGCGCGCCCGGCCCGCGTACGACCAGATCGTGCAGGGCCTCTCCGGCATGATGAGCGTGACCGGCACCCCCGAGGTCAGCCCGCTGCGGGCCGGGTTCCCGGTCGCCGACACCCTGGGCGGCATGGCCGCCGCCTTCGCCGTGGCGGCGGCTCTGGTGCGCCGGGAGCGCACCGGGAGCGGCGCGTATCTGGACGTCTCCATGCTGGAGGCCGCGCTCACCGCGATGGGCTGGGTGACCTCCAACTATCTGATCACCGGCCGCCCGCCGCGGCCCATGGGCAACGAGAACTTCACCGCCGCGCCGTCAGGGACGTTCCGCACCGCGGACGGATACCTCAACATCGCGGCCAACCGCCAGCAGCAGTTCGCCACTCTGTGCCGGCTCATCGGCCGTGCGGAACTGCTGGCGGACGAGCGCTTCGCGCATCCCGCGGACCGCAAGGCCCACCGCGACGAGCTGCGCGCCGAGATCGAGAAGGGGCTGGCCGAGCGGGCCGCCGGGGAGTGGGAGGAGATCCTCGCCGACGCCGGGGTGCCGGCCGCGCGGGTGCTGTCCGTGCCCGACGCGCTGGGCCTGGAGCAGCTCGCGGAGCGGGACTTCGTCCGCACGCTGCCCTTCCCGGACGGGCGCGGGCGCGAGCTGCGCGTCCTGGGCAGCCCGTTCCGGGTCGACGGCGAACCGGCGGCCGCCACCGCCCCGCCACCGCTGCTTGGCCAGCACACCGAGCAGGTCCTGGCCGAACTCGGCTACAGCCCGCAGGAGATCGACGCGATGAAGGAGCGTGGTGCGATATGACCCGCCGGTCCGCAGGCCAGGAGGCCGCGATGGCTCCGCAGGACGTCATGCCGACGCAGGACGTCATGCCGACGCAGGACGTCATGCCGACACAGGACGTCATGCCGACACAGGACGTCACGGCTCCCCGGGACGTCACGGCTCCCCAGGACGTCATGGATTCGCGGGAGGTCACCGACTGGTGGTCCACCGCCGTCAGCCGCATCCGGCCGGGCGAGATCCTGCTGCGCGGCTACCCGGTCGAGCAGTTGATCGGCCAGGTGTCCTTCGCCGAGACCATCTGGCTGATGCTGCGCGGCGAGCTGCCCACCCGGACCCAGGGCCGGTTGCTGGAGGCCGCGCTCGTCGCCGCTGTCGACCACGGACCCCAGGCCCCGTCGATCGCCGCCGCCCGGATGGCGGCCACCTGCGGCGTGGGCCTGAACAACGCGGTGGCCACCGGGGTGAACCTCCTGGGGGACGTCCACGGCGGGGCCGGTCAGCAGTGCATGCGGGTGCTGGCCGAGCTGGAGCGGGCCGTGGCCGAGGGGGCGGACGTCGATGGCGCCGCGAAGGACCTGGTGGCGGAGTACCGTGCCACGGGCTCCCATGTCCCCGGATTCGGCCACCGGTTCCACCCGTACGACCCGCGCCGCACCCCCCTGCTCGACCTGGTGGGCGCGGCGGTGGCGGACGGCGGGGCGCCGGGCTGGGCGCTGCGCGCCGGGACGGCCCTGGAGCGGGCGCTGGCGGAGGGCCGCAGCCGTCCCGTGCCGATGAACATCGACGGCGCCACCGCCATCGTCTACAGCGAACTCGGCTTTCCGCCCGAGCTCGGACGCGGGCTGTTCGTGCTCTCCCGCAGCGTGGGCATCCTCTCCCACGCCTGGGAGGAGAAGTCCGGTGGGGCCAGGATCAAGGGTCCTATTCCCCGGGGGCTGTTGCCCTCCTACGAGGGTCCGGCCCTCCGGGACCTCATCCGGCCGGAGAGCGAGAAGAGCGAGAAGAGCGAGGAAGGCGCAGGGCGCGCGGACGGCGCGTGAACGTCAGCCGCTCTCGCCGAGGAACCGCAGCTCCGACAGCCGCCTCGCGGCCTCGGTCAGCGCCGGGCGGAACGACTCGACGCGCTCCTCGGTGAAGCGGCTGGTGGGGCCGCCGAGGCCCACCGCGGCGACGACCTGCCCGGCCGCGTCGGTGACGGGGGCGGCCACGGCGGACACCCCGTCCTCGCGCTCACCGTGGCTGACCGCCCAGCCCCGCTGCGCGGCGAGGCGCGCCCGTTCGGCCAGGGCGGAGGTGAAGTCGGCGTCGCGCCCGGCCGCCGAGGCCACCCGGCTCAGGGTCCGGGGCGAGCCGCCGATGAGCAGGACATGTCCGGAGGCGCCGGCCCACAGGGGCATCTCCTCGCCGATGCGCACCACGTGGCGCAGTTGCTGGGTGCCCTCGTGCTGGGCCACGCACACCCGGGAGGCCCCCTGGCGGATGTAGATCCGCGAGGACTCGCCGCCGGACCGTACCGAGAGGACGCGCAGGCACTCCACCGCCTCCGGGGGCAGCCGCCAGGCGTCCTGTGCGAGCGCCGCCCAGCGCAGCAGGCCCGCGCCGGGGGTGAGCCGGCCGTCCCCCCGGCTCCACAGCAGCCCGCGCTGTTCCAGCGTGGCCACCAGACGGACCACGGTGGACTTGGCCAGTCCGGTGGCGTCGGTCAACTCCCGTACGCTGCGGGAGCGGTGGGACTCGTCGAACAGGGCGAGCAGATCCAGTGCGCGCAGTACACTCCGTACTCCCTCGCCGCCCTCTCCGGCTGCCGTCCCCATCGCCCGTCCTCCTCGCCGCACCACGCGTAAAACCATCTAACGGTGCGACAGTACCACCAGGTGGTTCACGCTAGGCCGGGATGACGGTGACCAGATCGGCGGGCATCCGGGCCCGCAGATCGTCCCACTCGCCCTCGCTGATATGGCGCTGCAGGGTCTCCAGGACGGTGTGCACGAGCTGTTCGATATCGCCCTGGATCGAGTACGGGAAGTCGTGCCGGATCCGCTGGTAGAACTCCTCGCTGTGCATCTTCACCGGCGTCTCCGCCGGTCTCCATCCCTCGTAGTAGATGCCGCGCACCAGCATCGGGAGCTGTGCGCCGAACTGGACGGCCTCGTCCACCGTCAGCCGGTCCCGCAACTGGTGCAGGACCGTGCGCAGGGCGGCGTAGGACTGCTTGCGGCGCTCCTTGGGCCAGCCGTACGCGTCCTCGATCTCCTTGAGGAGCCGGTTGGTCTTGTCGACCGTCGTGTCGAAGGAGGCAAAGCCTGTGGCAACCATGGTGTTCGTCCTCTGGTCAGGGGTCAGGTGGAGCGGCTGCGCGGGTGTTGCGGATGCGCAAGTGAAGCGGATACGTGCGGATCACCGCCCGGCGCGGCGGACCGGCCGGACGGGGCTGGAACGGTGCCGCTCGGGTGGGTGGGCCCGGCGGCGGTGCGGGCGAGGCGGTCGTGGACGTGGTGGATGGCCATCGCCCCCTCGCCGGCCGCCGAGGCCACCCGCTTGACCGAGCCGCTGCGCACATCACCGGCGGCGAAGACCCCCGGCAGCGTGGTCTCCAGGCTCAGACAGCCGCGGCCGGGGCCCGCCCGGACGCCGTGGGCCGCCCGGGCGTCGGCCTCGTCGCCGGTGAGCACGAAACCCCGGTCGTCCAGGGCAAGGACGCCGGTGAGCCAGTCGGTGCACGGCTTGGCCCCGATGAAGACGAACAGGGCGCAGGCGTCCAGGGTGCGGCGCTCCCTGGTGCGGCGGTGCTCCACCACGATCGTCCGCAGCGCGTCCTCGCCGCGCACCTCGCGGAGCTCGCTGTCCAGCAGCACGCTCACCCGCGGATGGCGCTCGATCTGGTCGACCAGATAGCGGGACATCCGGGCGCCCAGATATGGGCCCCTGATCAGCAGGTGCACCCGGGGCACCCATTCGGCGAGGAAGAGCGACGCCTGGCCCGCGGAGTTGCCGCCGCCGACCACGGCGACGGGGGCCGCGCCGCACTGCCGCGCCTCGTAGACGGTGGCCGCGTAGTAGACGCTCGTCCGCTCCAGCCGCTCCATCCCGGGGACGTCCAGCCGGCGGTAATGGGCGCCGGTGGCCAGGACGACGGTACGGCACAGCGTTTCGCTGCCGTCGGCGAAGGTGACGCGGTAGTGGCCGTGGCCCGGTTCGAGGGAGGTCACCTCCGCCGGGATCCGCACCTGCGTCCCGAACTTGCGCGCCTGGAGCATGCCCCGCTCGGCGAGTTCCGAGCCGGGGATCCCGGCCGGGAAGCCGAAGTAGTTCTCGATCAGGGACGTGGTGCCCGCCTGGCCGCCGGGGGCCACCGTGTCCACGACCGTGGTGGTCAGCCCGTCGGAGGAGCCGTAGACGGCGGCGGCGATCCCGGCCGGGCCGGAGCCGACGACCAGCAGATCGCAGTGGCTGTGGGGGGTGATCGGTGGGGAGAGGCCGATGAGCTGGGCCAGTTCGGCGTTGCCGGGGTTGCGCAGCACCTGGTGCTCGCGCCAGATGATGATCGGGGTGTCCTCCGGGCTGACCGAGACCCGGCGCAGCAGCGCCTCGGCCTCCTGGTCCGCCTCCAGGTCGATCCAGCGGTGCGGCAGCCGGTTGCGGGCCGCGAACTCGCGCAGCCGCCGGGTGTCGGGCGAGTAGCGCGAGCCGAGGATGCGGAAGCCGACGCCGCCCCCGACCAACTGGGCGCGGCGGCCCAGATAGGCGCGGAGGACGAGGTTGCCGAGGCAGGGGTCACGGGCCAGCAACGCCCGCAGCCGGTCCACCGGGAGGGCCAGCACCTCCCCGGCCTCCTGGGCGTGGGCGGTGTAGAAGGCCACCTGCCCCTGGAGCAGGCTCAGTTCGCCGAGGAAGCGCCCCGGGCCGTGCACCCTCAGGAGCTGCTCGTCCGGGGTGCCGCGGTGCGCGGTGATCGCGACCGAGCCGCTGAGGACGACGAAGAAGTCCGCGGGCGGGCCACCGTCGCGGATCAGCACCTGACCGGGCACCACGGACCGGCGGGTGCCATGCCCGGAGAGGTAGGCGATCTGCTCGTCCGTCAGCCGCGGATACGCGCCGGACACATCCGGGGTCTCGTCCGGTACGGCTTCCTCCGGTACGTCGTCCGGTACGGCTTCCTCCGGTGCGGCGCCCCGGGACCGGTCCTCGTCCGTCATCACATCAGGCCATGGCCTCGTGGGCGTAGCACCACCGCCATGTCTCGCCCGCTTCCAGGGGCTCGACGATCGGGTGTTGTTCGGCGTACGCGTGCGCGCGGGCGTGCTTGAGCGGCGAGGAGTCGCAGCACCCGACGTGTCCGCAGGTCAGGCAGAGCCGCAGATGGACCCAGGGGGACCCCAGGCGCAGGCACTCCTCGCACCCCTCGGGGGTGCTCGGGGTGACGTCGTGCACCATCGACAGGTGCGGATCGGGCTCGATGGCCATGGCGTTCATCCTTTCTGGCGGTCGCGGCACGGTCCGGCTCGGCAGCGTTCTCACGCGGCCTTTCCGAGTCCCGCGATCTCCGGCTGCCGTTCGTAGGTGACCACGAGTTCGCCGTGCTGGGCGTCGACCTTGACGGTGGCGCCCTCTTCGACATCGCCGCGCAGCAGGGCGCGGCCGATGAGGGTCTCCACCTCATGGGAGATGAAGCGGCGCAGCGGGC